>JASHNT010000096.1 GCA_030041495.1 Bryobacteraceae bacterium
CGTCTAAGCCGCGCTCATACAACGATCCGAGCCATTCGCGCAGATCTAGCGGTGTCACAGCCCCGGGTGCGGGAGGATGGCCACCCGGCGGCGAGAAATATTCGAGAAACTCGCTGAGATCGCTCGCGTAGTTGCGCAAAGTGTGCGGCGAGGCGTTCTTCAGACGCAGGTCGTCGAGGTAGCGGCGGACCGCGCCGCCTAACTCAGAGTTGGGCACAGGAGAAATTCCTCCAACGATTCGAGCGCTCGCTTGCACACCAGCGCGTGCCGCTGCTTGCGGTCGCGCGGCGGATGTTCCAGCTTCGGCAACAAATCGAAGGTGATGTTCGCGGGTTGATAATCCCCGGGATCCGCGCCGGAGACGTAGGCGCAGAGCGATCCGAGCGCGGTTTCGCGCGGCAAGGCGCGCGGGGAGCGCCCCTGCGCCAACGTGGATGCGTTGCGTCCCGCGATCAAGCCGGTCGCGATCGATTCGACATATCCTTCGACGCCTGAAATCTGGCCCGCGAAAAAAATATTCGGCGACGAACGCAAGCACAGCGTTTCCTCGAGCAGCGCCGGGGCGTTGATATACGTGTTGCGATGCACCTGGCCGTAGCGCAGGAATTCGGCATGTTGCAGTCCGGGAATCATGCGCAGGACGCGTTCCTGCTCGCCGAAGCGCATGTGATTCTGGAAGCCGACCAGGTTGTAACTTCCGGAGCGAACGTTTTCGCTGCGCAGTTGCACGACGGCGTAAGGCCGGCGGCCGGTGCGTGGGTCGGTCAGGCCCATCGGCTTCATCGGCCCGAAGCGCAATGTGTCGCGGCCGCGCCGCGCGAGCTCCTCAATCGGCAGGCAGGCTTCGAAGTAACGGACGTGATCGTCTTCGATATGCGAAGGAACGCTGGACGCGGCGAGCAGCGCATCGACGAATGCTTCGTATTGGGGCTTGTCGAACGGGCAGTTCAAATAGTCGTCCGTGCCGTCGATCGATTTTCCATAGCGCGAAGCAGCAAAGGCGATGGACGGGTCAATCGATTCGGCATCGACAATCGGGCTGATGCTGTCGTAGAAAAAGAGCCCTGCGGAGCCGGTCAGCCGCGCAATCTCGCCGGCCAGGGCGTCCGAAGTCAGAGGGCCGCTGGCGACGATCCAGATCTTCTCGGGATCAAGATTCGCGACTTCTTCGCGGCGAATCTCGATGGCTGGATCCTTTTCGATGGCGTGCGTTACTTCCGCGGCGAAGAGTTCGCGGTCGACCGTAAGGGCGTGGCCCGCGGGAACGCGCGCCTTTGGTGCGATCGTGGCGATCAGCAGCGAATCCAGCCGCCGCAGTTCTTCCTTGAGCAGCCACGGAGCGGTGTCTACCTGTTCGCTCTTGAGCGAGTTGCTGCACACCAGCTCAGCCAGCGCACCGGTTTTGTGCGCGGGCGTCTGGCGCCGCGGGCGCATCTCATACAGCACGGCGCAAGCGCCTGCGCGCGCCACTTGCCATGCGGCTTCGCACCCGGCCAGACCGCCGCCGATGATGTGCACCTCACGACTCACGATACTCGCCGAAGACCTTCCTCAAGGTATCCGCTATTTCGCCGAGCGTCGCGAGCGCCTCGCAGGCCGCGACAATCCTCGGCATTAGATTGTCCGAGCCTTGCGCCGCGCGTTCCAGATTGCACAGCCGGCTGCTGACCTGCTCCGCCGAGCGGGAACTTCTCAGATCCCGCAGCCGCTGGATTTGCTGGCGCTCTACAGCCGGATCCAGGCGGAACACCGGAGGCAGGCGCTGCTCGCCTTGCTGGAAGCGGTTGACACCGACCACCACTCTTTCGCCGCGCTCCACGGCTTGCTGATAAGCGTAAGCGGCATTTTGAATTTCACCCTGGATGAAACCCTTTTCAATGGCCGCAAGCGTGCCTCCCATCGCATCGATTCTGTCGATGTACTTACGGGCGCCGCTCTCGATTTCGTCGGTGAGCTTCTCGACGTAGTAGCAGCCGCCGAGAGGATCCGGCTCGCGCGTGACTCCGCTCTCGTAGCCGATGATTTGTTGCGTCCGAAGAGCCAGCCGCGCGGATTCCTCGGTCGGCAATCCCAACGCTTCATCCGCGCCGTTGGTGTGCAGAGATTGCGTCCCGCCCAGCACCGCGCCAAGAGCCTGGATGGCGACGCGGACCACGTTGACCTCCGGCTGCTGCGCGGTCAGCGTCGAACCGGCGGTCTGAGTGTGGAAGCGCAGCATCATCGATTTGAGGTCCTTCGCGCCGAAACGTTCCTTCATCAGGTGCGCGTACAGGCGGCGCGCGGCGCGATACTTGGCGATCTCCTCGAAAAAATCGCTATGCGCGTTGAAGAAGAAGGACAGCCGCGGGGCGAAGGCATCGATCGCGAGGCCCGCTTTCAGAGCCGTTTCGATGTAAGCGATGGCGTTGGCCAGCGTGAAGGCGACCTCTTGAATCGCAGTCGAGCCGGCCTCGCGAATGTGATAGCCGCTGATGGAAATGATGTTCCACTCGGGGACCTCGGCATGGGCCCACGCGAACAGGTCGGTGACGATGCGCATCGCCGGACGCGGCGGATAGATGTAGGTGCCGCGCGCGATATATTCCTTCAAAATGTCGTTCTGGACGGTGCCGGAGAGCTTGCCCACATCCGCGCCCTGGCGCCGGGCGGCCAGAACGTAGAGGGCGAGTAAAATCGCCGCCGTGGAGTTGATGGTCATCGAGGTGGTGACCTGATCCAGGCGGATGCCCTCGACCAGCCGCTCCATATCGGCGAGGGAACAGATGGCCACGCCGGTTCGGCCGACTTCGCCGGCAGCCAGAGGATGGTCGGAATCCATGCCCATCTGCGTAGGCAAATCGAAAGCGACGGAGAGGCCGGTCACGCCTTGCGAAAGTAGGTAGCGATAGCGCCGGTTGCTCTCTTCAGCCGTGCCGAAGCCGGCGTACTGGCGCATGGTCCACAGCCGCGTGCGGTACATCTCGGGATGGATGCCGCGGGTGAAGGGAAATTCGCCGGGCTTTTCCCTCTCTGGCCCACTCATGAACGGCCGATTTTGCGGGCCTTGAGGAACGAATGAAGGCCGTAGCCGAGCATGATCGCTGCGCCGGCGCCTGGCGCCAGCACCCCCATCCAACCCTGGCCGCCGGGTTTGTTCAAGTTGCGAAAGCCGCGAAAAGCCGAGCCGCCGAACCAGACCCCGAACACCAGGAAGAAGAAGCCGATGATTTCGTTCCATAAAATCCGCAGCGGCCGCATGACTCCAGGCAGCACGTGGTTCATAAACTGGCGGACGATTCCGCTCATACGCTTCTGTATACTCATCTTAGCAAGCGGCTTATAGGAGCACGCGCGAGCGGCCGATAAAGAATTAGGGAGACCGAAGAAAAACGGATAGCCGGGCGCGGCATCAGGTGATATGCTGAAGGTGCCTTTGGTGGGGACAGCCAACCTGCGGGAGGAAAAGAGAGGATTTCCTTGGACGACCGATTGAAGGAGCTCATGCAAGAGTTGGGGAATGCGATCAACGAATCGCTGTCGGATTCCGATCGCATCGCCGCTGCCATAGGCGAGATCAAGCGAGCCGGCTATGACGTCTTCCTGGTGCTGGAAGCGACGATCGGATTTAACAAGCGCGAGGAAGCGGTCGAGGAAGAGGAAGGCGGAGAGGTCATCGAACTCGAATCGCGTCCCGAGGGCGGCCGGCGCAGCGCCGGCAAGATCAAACTGACGTCCCAAGATCAGAAGT
The DNA here is from genome assembly GCA_030041495.1 of Bryobacteraceae bacterium. Lineage (GTDB taxonomy): Bacteria > Acidobacteriota > Terriglobia > Bryobacterales > Bryobacteraceae > Palsa-187. Next base: position 3,728 of record JASHNT010000096.1, read on the forward strand.
TTCTGCGGCAGCTCAAAATTTCCATCGACGACGAAGGCCGCTGAAGCAGAAATCCTGATATTCCCCTCCGCGCCACACACTTTATAGGTGTGGGCTCTGCAGCATCCCCCAATAAACTTTCCAAACCCGGACGGCCGTCTGACGCTTATCTAGCTGTCGGGAGATTCCTCAAATCCAGCAAGAAGCCGGCGGTCCTTGACCCGGGCGACGATCCGATTCCCATTGGTCCTGACAATTTCAAACTGGAGCAGCGCGGAGGAACGGTCACACTGGAAGTCTGGAACGAGACGCGCAATCTGGTGCGGCGCTTGTCGGCGGTTCTTTCCGAGCACCGGGCCCGTCTGGAGTTGGAAGTAGAGCGCTTCGGGGGAAAGAAAGGCCGGCTGGAGCTGGTGGACCTGGCGCATCCCGCCAGTCGCGACGTTTCCCGGCGCGGAGCTCGCCTCAAATATCGCGAGCGTTTCCGGCGATCGCTTCTGCGGCAGTTTCCCGGCTGGCGCATTGCGGAACTAAGCAGCGAAGCGGACTTGCATCACAGCCTTTCGCCCAGCTACCCGCGGGCGCTGTTGCGCAAAGGCAGCATGGCGCTGGCGGCGATCGGCGCGGCCGAAGACTCGCTGGAAGTGGACGGCGCGCTGACGTTCGGGTTGATTTGGCTGGATTATGTCCGGCGGCGGGAAACGCATCTGCCGGTGCGGGGCCTCGCGATCTTCGTTCCCGCCGGAAGGGAAGCGGTCACCTGCCATCGCGTCCGGCACCTGGACGCTGCCTCGGCCGCCTACGCGATATTCGTACATTTTCCTGACGGCTCCGAGCAAGCCGTCGACCCACGCGACTACACCAACTTCGACACGCGCCTCGACCCCTGCCGCCGGCCCTTGGCGGAAAGCCCCACGCACATTACCGATTGTGTCGAGCGGATGTCCGGGATCGAAGGCGTCACCCGCCGCGACCATCCCGATGGCGCGGTCAGCCTCGCGGTCAACGGCTTGGAATTCGCCAGGGCCGTGGGCGCGCGAATGATCTTCGGTCTTGACGAGAAGCACGAAGCTTCGAGTGAACTGCACACCGCCGAAATCGAAGCGCTGGCGCGCGGATTGGCGGAGCGCCGCACGGCACGCATGGACCGGCGGCACCCACTCTACGCGCGGCTCCCGGAAGCCTGGCTGGAAGCGCAAGTGCGCGCCGGCATCGAGCGCATCGACGCGGCTTTACTGCCCCAGCCGCTCTACGGCCAGGTTCCGCAATTCGCCGGAGGAGCGCGGAGCGTGCTCGATATCCTGGCCGTGGACCGCGCTGGAAGGCTGGCGATCGTCGAAGTAAAAGCGACCGAGGACATTCACCTTCCTTTGCAGGCGCTGGATTATTGGATGCGCGTCAAATGGCATCTGGAGCGCGGCGAGTTCGGCGGGCGCGGATATTTCCCTGGAGTGGAACTGCGCGCGGATCCGCCGCGCCTCTACCTGGTCGCTCCCGCGCTCGATTTCCATCCGTCTAACGAAACCGTGCTGCGCTTCCTCCGCAGGGACGTTGAAGTCGAACGGGTCGGAGTGGGGATAGAATGGAGACAGGAGCTTCGGCTTATGTTTCGGAGCTCGCCGCTGGTATGGCCGTCCCCATTCTCCACCAAGTAAAGCAGGCGCTGGCGAATCTGAATCCCGGCGAAGTGCGTGAATCCGCGCTGCGGCCGGTCCATATCGGGCTGGCGGCGGCTTCGCACGAATCGTTGGCGCAGATGGAAGCGTTGCTGGTGCCGCCGCACCTGTCTGCGCGGAGGCGGCTGGAATCGTTGCCGCTGATTCATCACCTTGGCAGCGGCGCATCCGAGCACTGCGACATCGAGATCTACGAATCCTCGCTGCTGCGCCCGCGGCACGCCTTTTCTTTGGATCTGGAGTCTCCGGAGGATTGCCTGCGCCAGATTTTGCGCCAGCGCGACGATCTGCTGCTGCCCTTGGCGCGCCAGTTCTATCCGTTCCGCAAGCCCGCGGCGCATCACGTGATTCGTTCGATCGCCAAAGAGAACGCGCTGTTCTGCCTGGCCACGGCGCTTCCGGACGTGGTTCCGTTTCTCGCTTGGGTCCCCTGGGCCGTCGGCGAATTCGGCTCGGACGCAGCATTCCTGACCGTGAATCAGATTCGCATGGGGTTCCTGCTGGCCGCGCTCAGCGATCGGACTCCCGGTTACCGTGAGCAGCGCTCCGAGATCGCCTCAATCATCGCAGGGGCGTTCGGTTGGCGCGCATTGGCTCGCGAGCTGGTGGGAAAAATTCCGTTCGGCGGAGGCCTGGTTCCGAAAGCGGGCATCGCGTGGGCCGGAACCTTCGCGGTGGGACTGTCGCTGGAAAGGTTGTACCGGTTGGGCTACGGCTTCACGCGCCAGGAACGCCGCGCGGTGTACGAAGAGGCTTACGATCACGGCCGGCAGATCGCCGGAATGTTACTCGAAGGCCTGCGGAACAACAAGACGGTCTAGTCTTTCAGAAGCCCGCGAGGCGCTTTGGGACCCCATGTGCGCGGCATCGATGCAAGCGCCAGTTGCAGATCCAATCCCTGCACCACGCGATCCCACAGCGATTCCGGCGACTCATCGAAGACCGTGGAAGAACTGGCGCGGATGACGCGCCAAGCGCCGGCGTCGGTCTCCGCTTCCAACTGTCCAGGCCCCCAGCCAGCGTAGCCGAGATAGAAGCGTAGTTTGTCGGGTCCGGGGTGCGACGCCAAGGTGTTTTGAAGAAGATCCTGATCCAGGATCGCCCAGATATCGCCCACGATGTGTTGCGCGCCATCCGGTCCTTTATTCGACCGCAGCAGAGCCAACACACTTTTGGGCTCGACCGGGCCCCCGCTGAAGGCTGGGTCAGTGCGCCCGCGCGCCTCTTTCACATCGGGGAGGAGTTGCGAAACCTGAATGTCGCTCTGCCGATTAAGCACCAGGCCCACGGCTCCGTGATCGTCGTAGGTCATCAGCAGGACCACGGTCTTTTGAAAATTGGGGTCCGTCAGTTTCTTGTCAGCGACCAGGAGCGTTCCCCCGCCCAACTCTTCGTCGGCGCTTGCGGTTACGAGGCCGGTGGACCAGACGGCTGCCGCGATTGCCGCCATCGCGAACCATCTTTTCCACTTCCGCCCCTCGCCCAGCGTCTTCATGTTCTCATTCTCGCTCTTTTTCGCGAGCGTGGGACAATGAAAAGTCCATGCCTCAACACTCTCCGCCGGTGGTCCGGCGCGCTTTGCTGAGCGTCACCAACAAGATCGGGATCGTCGAGTTTGCGCGCGGCTTGTCCTCGACGGGGATCGAAATTCTTTCTACCGGCGGCACGTATCGCCTGCTGAAGGAGTCGGGCATTGCGCCGCTCACGGAAGTGGCCGAGGCTACCGGTTTCCCGGAGATGCTGGATGGGCGCGTGAAGACTCTGCACCCGGTGATCGCCGGAGGAATTCTGGCGGTGCGCTCGAATCCCGAGCACATGCGCGCGCTGGCCGCGCAAGCTATCCAGCCCATCGATCTTGTCGCCGTGAATCTTTACGATTTTGCGAAGGTGGCGGCGAAGAAGGACGCGACGCTGGAGGAACTAATCGAGAACATCGACATCGGCGGGCCGACCATGATTCGCGGGGCGGCCAAGAATTGGCAGGACGTCGCGGTAGTGACTTCGCCAGAGGATTATGAAGCGATTCTCGCCGAGTTGCGCGAGCGCGGGGGCTCTCTTTCTTCCCAGACTCTGTGGCGCCTGGCGAAGAAGGCTTTTGAACTGACCGCGGGTTATGACCGCGCCGTCTCGGCGCGGCTAGCCGAAATTCCGCCGACCGGCAAAGCTTTGCCCGTGAATCTCGACGTCCATGCGCCGCGCAAGCTGGTTCTGCGTTACGGCGAAAATCCGCATCAAAGCGCGGCTTTGTACGCGTCCGGAGTGGCGGGGATCGCGGGAGCGCAACAGCTTCAGGGCAAGGAGCTTTCCTACAACAACCTGGTGGATTTGGACGCGGCCTGGCAGTTGATCGGCGAATTCGGGCAACCGGCGTCGGCCATCATCAAGCACACCAATCCGTGCGGTTGCGCGGAGGGCTCCGCGCTTGCCGATAGTTATCGGCGAGCGTTCGAAGCCGATCCGGTTTCGGCGTACGGAGGAGTGCTGGCGTTCAATCGCGAGGTCGACGCCGAGACGGCTCAAGAAATCGGTAAGACGTTCGTCGAAGCCATTGCCGCGCCGGGTTATTCGGGTGAGGCGCGGAGGGTTTTGGAAGCGAAGAAGAACCTGCGTCTGCTGCAGGTTGCACCCGGCTCGCCCGGCCTGGTGATCAAGTCCATCAGCGGAGGGTTTTTGGCCCAGACCGCGGACGTACACGCCTTTCATAAGAGTGACGCTCGCGTGAAAACCGAACGCGCTCCAACGGCCGAAGAATGGGAGGCGCTGGAGTTCGCCTGGAAGGTGGTTAAGCACGTGAAGTCTAACGCCATCGTCTACGCGCGCCAGCATCAGACCATCAGCGTGGGCGCAGGGCAGATGAGCCGTGTGGATTCGGTGCGGATCGGCGCGATGAAGGCGGTGCTGCCGCTCAAAGGGGCTGTGGTTGCCTCCGACGCTTTCTTTCCGTTCGCCGACGGGGTGGAAGAAGCAGCCAACCACGGCGTCACGGCGGTGATTCAACCCGGTGGATCGGTGCGCGACGACGAGGTGATCGCCGCCGCGAACCGATTAAATCTGGCGATGGTGTTCACCGGCATTCGCCACTTCCGGCATTGACGGCAGACCTATTTGGTCACGATGTCCGCTTGCATCGGCCCCAACGCACCCAGCAACTCGCCCTTCTCCTTCGGACCGACCTTGAATTTGTCCAAGGCCGCGGTGAGGTCTTCGACCAGCGCTGTGAAATCGCCGCCGGAGATATCCATGCCCGCGTGCGCCGACTTCATGTCCTTGCCAGTGTATTTGCACGGCCCTCCGGAAGCCTGGCAGATTTGGTCCACCAGCTTCATCTTGAAGGCGCTGAGCCGGGCGGGATCGGCCGCAGTCTGCGCGAAGAAATGATTGATGCGGTTGTCCATCGCGACCCGGCCGACGAACTCGTCGACTACGGCGGTGATGGCTTTTTTGCCTCCGAGTCTTTCGTAGAGCGTCTTTTCCTTGGCGACGGCGGCGGGCGCGAGTAGAGCGGCCGCCAGCGTGAGAACGCCGAGAATCTGAAATGGAGCGTCGTGTCCGTCCCAGAGTGAGCGAGTGAAACGTTTTGTCATGGCTGAGGATGTCCTTTCCACTCTTGACTACGGTGGGAGGCGGCTCACCGGATGTGCCTTCAAGAGAAAAACCACAACGCAAAAGCCCGTGCCCTAAACTGAAATTTGTCTGGGGAACCCTTAGCCCGAGACTCAAGCCTGCTATGAGCGAACCTTTGCCCGGCGAATTTCCCTACACGCGCGGCATTCACCGCGACATGTACCGTAGCCGGCTCTGGACCATGCGCCAGTTTTCCGGCTTCGCCACGGCTACGGAGACCAATGCGCGCTACCGCGAATTGCTGGCGCAGGGGCAGACCGGATTGTCTGTGGCTTTCGACTTGCCTACTTTGATGGGAGTCGATTCCGACCACCCTACCGCACTCGGCGAAGTGGGCAAATGCGGCGTCGCAATTTCGTCACTCCAGGACATGGAAGCCCTTTTTGAAGGGATTCCGCTGGGCGAGATCACCGTCTCGATGACCATCAACTCGCCGGCGGCGGTGATTTGGGCGATGTACTTGGCCGCGGCGGAGCGGCAAGGAGCGGATTGGCGGAGCCTCTCCGGCACTCTGCAAAACGACATCCTGAAAGAGTACATCGCGCAGAAGGAATTCCTCTACCCTCCGCGCCCTTCCATGCGGCTGGTGACCGACACGATCGAGTTCGCAACGCAGTACGTTCCGCGCTTCAATCCGATTTCGATTTCCGGCTATCACATTCGCGAAGCCGGCTCGACCGCGGTGCAGGAGCTGGCGTTCACGCTGCGCGACGGAATCGAATACGTGGATTGGGCGCTGGAGCGTGGCCTTGCGATCGATTCCTTCGCGCCGCGGCTCAGCTTCTTCTTCAACGCGCACAACGATTTTTTTGAGGAGATCGCCAAGTATCGCGCCGCACGGGCGCTGTGGGCGCGGCTGATGCGCGACCGCTACAGGGCTCGCGATGAACGCAGTTGGAAGCTGCGCTTCCATGCGCAAACCGCCGGGTGCTCGCTCACCTGGCAGGAGCCGCGGAATAACATCGTTCGCACGGCGATCCAGGCTCTGGCGGCGGTGTTGGGCGGGTGCCAGTCACTGCACACCAATTCGCTGGATGAAGCGTTCGCGCTGCCGTCTGAATCGGCGGCAATTTTGGCGCTGCGCACGCAGCAGGTGTTGGCTTACGAAACCGGAATCGCGCGCGAGCCCGACCCTTTCGGTGGCAGCGCTTATCTCGAAGAGCTGACCGCAGAGACGGAAGCCGCAGCAAGCGACTACATCCGCCGGATCGACGAAATGGGCGGGATGATCGCGGCCATCGAGCGCGGCTTTCCTCAAGCCGAGATTGCCAACGCGAGCTACTCCTATCAACGCTCCGTTGAGCAGCGGGAAACCGTCATTGTCGGCGTCAACAAATTCGGAGGAGAGCAAACCCGGCCCATCGAGATTCTACAAATCGGGGACGCCGCGCGGAAACAACAGGTAGAGCGCCTGGCCGAACTGCGCCGCACGCGCGACAACGCACGTGTTGGCGATGCGCTCGAACAGCTCAGGCGCACCGCGGAAGGATCGGAAAACACATTGCCCCGCATTCTCGACGCCGTGCGCGCGAATGCAACGGTCGGCGAGATTTGCGGCGTATTTCGCGAGGTGTTCGGAGCCCATCGGGAAACGCCCGTTCTCTAGCCGGCGGCTTTAAAAAATCCCTACAGTTTTCTAAGGTCGCGGCCGAAGATTTGCCTAAGATGTGTCGCTTATGGATGGCGCTTGTGATTCTGGGCGGCATCGCCTCGGCCGCGGATCATCAGCCTCGCGCGGCCCAACCCGCCGTACCGGAGTGCTTCAAGGTGAACCGGCTGCTGAAGACCGACGCAACCCACTATTGGGCCGACTGGAGCAACACCTGTCCCTACACGATTGATTCGGTATACGTGTTGGTCGGTTTTGTGGACGGTTTCCGCAAGCATCTCGGCGATGGCGTATGGCCGATGTATTTCGTCCTTCCGGGTGTGCATCGAGTGACGCGCTTCAGCGTGCCGGTGGGAGTGGATGGATTCGAAAGCATTTTGGTGCGCCGCATCACCACGGACTCCACTGAAGCATTGCATTAACGCGCAAAGCGTATATACTGAGGCAAATGCCGCGCCAGAAATTCGCGCTGATTTTGGCCCTTTTGGCTGTACCGGCCGCCCGGGCCGACGTTACAATCCGGTATCAATTTGACGTGAAGTTGGGCCCGGTCATACCACCGGCTGCGGCTGCCGCAGTGAAGCAGCAGGTCGGAGGCGCATTGGGAAACGGCATGCTGCTGCGGGTGAAGGGGCAGCGCTGCCTCAGCTCTTTCGGACCGTTCACTTCCATCGTGGACGGCGAGGCCGGCCAGATCACGCTCATCAATCCAGCTTCGAAGAAGTTTGCCAGCGTCGCGGCGGCAAACTACTTTGACCAGATCATTGGTCAGCAACAGCTCCCGCCTGAGGCGCTTGCGCTATTCCGAAGTATGAAGCTGGATATCAAGTCCAGCAAAGCCGGGCAAACTGAAACCATCCAGGGATTCCAGGCCGAAGATACGCTGATTAACGCTTTGCTGGAGGTGCCCGATCCCACGGGTCCCCCGGTCGTGGTCCACATGGACATCGATGAGTGGTTTGCTGCGGAAGGGCAGGCTGGATGGGCTGCCCTGCAAAGGGAAATGGCCGGCTGCGCCACCATTCTGGGCGGGAGCATGGACCCTACGGCGATGCTCGAAAAGCTATTGCAACAATTTTCCGGGGGTTCGGGGCAACTGACTGACGCCGTGAAGGCCCTAGCCGATCCCTCTCGCGGTGCGGTGTTGCGGCTTCACCTGGCGATCTCGGTCCCGGCGCTGGTTCAGTTAATGCAATCGCAAGCAGGTGCGCTCGCGGGCGATCCCGCCGCGCCGCTGGTAGAGATGGATATGAACGTCGCGGATCTGTCCACCGGTTCGGTTTCGGACGAGGAGTTTCGGATCCCCGCTGGATACCAGGAGGTTCCACTCCAGGAGCTGACGAAATCCGCGCAGGCCGGGCTGGCACAGGCGCCCAAGCCACCGGCGCAAGCCCCTGCCGAGATCGCCGATTACACGGGGCCAGTGGTGCGGCCGGGAAACGGCGTATCGGCTCCGGCTCCCATTTCCATGCCTGAACCGGCGTACACGCCGGAAGCTACCCGGGCGAAGATCAGCGGTACGGTTTTGGTTTCGCTGGTGGTCGATCCGGACGGGAACGCACGTAATATCAAGGTTGTTCGGTCGCTGGATCCGGGGCTCGATCAAAAGGCGATCGAGGCCGTGAGCCAGTGGAAATTCAAGCCGGGCATGAAGGACGGGAACCCGGTCGCGATCCAGGCCCAGATTGAGGTGACCTTCCGGCTACTCGACAATCCGGCCGACGCGCATTAGGGCTATACTAAGGGCAGATGCACCGCTCTGCCTTAAGAAGGCGGCTGCGGCGTATTTTCAGTCAAGAGAATCCGTCCTAAGTCCATGGAGGAGGGACGGAAACAGTCTTTCGATCGGAATATGGATCAACCAATCCGGGTACTGGTGGCAAAACCTGGCCTCGACGGACATGACCGCGGCGCGAAGGTAATCGCCAGGGCGCTGCGGGATGCCGGTATGGAGGTCATATACACAGGCTTGCGCCAGACTCCGGAGATGATCGTTAACGCAGCGCTGCAGGAGGACGTGCAGGTTATCGGCCTGTCCATTCTTTCCGGAGCGCACAACACCATCGTGCCTCGCGTGATGGAGTTGCTCAAGGAAAAGCACATGGACGACGTACTCGTCCTGGTGGGAGGCATCGTTCCGGATGGAGATGCCGACAACCTGAAACGCTTGGGTGTAGCCGCCGTGTTTCAACCTGGCGCTTCGCTCGAAGGAATTGTGGAGTTCATCCGCCACTCGGTCCAGCAGACGGCTTGACCGGGCTTTTAAAAGCGCGTAACCCGCCATGCGAGGGAGGCTGGCAGCGCACGCTGGAGAAACCAGCGATGGAGAAAGAGAAAGAATGCAAGATAAATTGAACATCGCCGTATTCGTCGATTACGACAACATTGAAATTGGTCTCAAATCGACGTTGCGGCGCGAATTTGACGTGTCCCTGGTGTTGGACGCACTGAAGGAGCGCGGCGACATCGTCGCCAAGTTCGCTTACGCCAACTGGGGCCGTCAGGACGGCGCGACGCGCCAGATGGCGGAAAGCGCGGTGCAGATGGTACAGCGCATCCCCTCCCCGCGCGGAGACAAAAACGGCGCGGATATCAACCTCGCCCTGGACGCTCTGGAGATGGCTTTCACACATACGCACGTGAACGCCTTCGCCATCGTCAGCGGCGACAGCGATTTTATTCCGCTAGTGAACAAGCTGAAGGAATACGGCAAGACGGTATTCGTGGTGGGCGGCAAGGCGTTCACCTCGACCATCCTGCAGCAGAACTGCCACGAGTTCATCAGCTTTGAGTCGCTGATCGGCGACGTTCCCACCGGTCCGGTGACGCTGCCGGGCGAGGTTCGGGTGCCTCGCAACAAGGGCGAGCGGCCGGAACGCGGCGAGCGAGGGGAACGTGGAGAGCGCGGAGACCGTGGAGACCGCGGCGATCGCCGCCAGCGCCCTGCGCCGCTGGAGCTCGAATTGTCGATGCCTCTGGTGGAGCGGGCATTGCAAGTGCTGGAAAGGCGGGCGGTGCAGCCGCAGCTTGGACTGCTCAAGTCGACCATGCTGCAGCTCGACCCGGCGTTCAACGAGAGGGCCTACGGAGCCTCCAGCTTTTCGGATTTTGTGGAGAAGCTGAAGCGCGCGGACCTGGTGCAGGTGAGCGGCACCGGTGGGCGCTACATCATTGAACGCAAAGGCTCCGCGCAGCCGGAACGCGCGGCGCTCAAGCCCGAGGATCTGTTGCCGCCGCTGCGTGACGTGCTGGAGAATCATCGCCTGGAGATCGAAAACGGGTGCCCGCTGGAGGATTTAGCCTCCTGGTTCAAGGCCGAGCAGCCGAACTTCGACATCAGCGCCTACGGTTTCCAGGAGTTCAGCGAGTTTCTGAACTACGCGCAGGATAAGACCGTAGTGCGCATGGAGCCGAACGAGGAGCAGGGCATCATGACGGTGTATCTGGGTGCGGAGTTTTATCCACCCGCTCCGCTGCCTGAGTCCGCGCCCGCGCCTGCCGCCGAGGTTCCGGAAGAAGAGGAGTACGAGCCGCAGCCCTACGTGGAGGGCCAGCCGACCATCTTCGAGCCCAATCCTCCTCCGCCCAAGCCCAAGCGTGCTCCGGCTCGGAAGCGCGCCGCGAAGCCGTCGGGAGGCGGCGGGAATCGGCGGCCGCGGCGCAAGAAGCCCGAAGGCATGTAATCGCGGTCATCTCGCAGTACGATGCCGATCGAGCGCATTTTCCCGCATCATGCTCCCACACCCCGCGGGCCTTACTCGCCCGCGGTCCGCGCGGGGGATTTTATTTTCGTCAGCGGGCAGGGGCCGGTGGATCCGGTGACGGACAAGATCTGGCCGGGCGACATCCGGCAGCAGACTCGCATCACGTTGAACAACCTTCGGATCATCCTCGAAGCTTGCGGCGCGACGCTGGAGGACGTGGTGAAGTGCTCGGTGTTCCTTAAGGATGCCGGCGAGTTCAAGGAGATGAACGAGGTCTACGCCGAATTCTTCCCCACGAATCGCCCTGCACGGACCACCATCGAGGCGAAGTTCCACAACGCGGAGATGCTGGTGGAAATCGACTGCGTGGCGTATCGGCCGAAGTAGGCGGTCGAGCCACAGTGCGCCTCGATGCACGCGGCAACTTAAGTGATTCGGCGCAGCTTGATGGACGAGGCGACGACGTTCATCGATACCTGCGGCTCAATTCCGTCAAAGCTAAGCAGTAGCCCGTCGCAATATCCTTGTTGGTTAACCGTGATCCAACCCCAGCCGAAAGTCCGGCCGATGAAGTCCTGCCAGAAGCCACCCGAGGTCCCGAGCTGGGCGTCTGTGGAGCAGTTGGCTTCTTCGCACCTAAAGTTGATCGAATCGTCGTGCGCCTCGGCGTCAACGATGAGGACACCAGCCCCAAAGTCGAGAACCACTCGCTCCAAGTTTCCGTGAGCCCAAGCGTGGCGAACCTCGCGAAGAAGGCTGCCGTTGATTTCTTGAAAGGCGGACAACTTCGCGTATAACGCTTTTCCAACCGTAAGGGCAATAGCCGGCTCCACGCTACCCTTAGCTTATCGCGCCAAGTGACCGAAATCCTGGGCGGCTACTTCGGATGCGCGATGACGTCCTGAATTATGTACGAGTCGCCGACAATTTTGAAATAGAATCGCCAGTCTCGATTCACGCGAGCCTGCCATATGTCGCGAGCTTCATCGTACTTCTTAGCGCGAAGCGAGGGATGGTGCAGGTCGCGCTCCAGGAACGCCAATCGTTTTGAGAACGCCTTCCGAATTGCGGGAGGCGCATCGGCGATCGACGCCGCCGCGCGGCGAGTTAAGACGATCCTCAACGCCGGAGACGCTTCGTTTTCTTGGCTGCTCGCTCGGCGGCGAGTTGCTCAACAAAATCCGACGCCTCTTTAGCCGTAAACGGTCCGTGCGTTCGCCCTGAGGCGATGTCGTGCTCCGCCTCCCTGAGGCGGGCGTCGATCACTTTACGCTGAGCGGGAGTGTATTCAGGATCTGCTCTCTGAGCCCGAGGCAGAATCGTGATTGCGTGACCAGACACGCGGAACTCGATTTCTTCTCCTCGGCGCAAGCCAGCCTTCCGGCGTATCGCCTCGGGCACGACGAGTGGAGTGGTCAAGGTCTTGGTCACTCTTCTCCAGCCTAATTCTTCGACTTCGGAGGGACGTAGCCCGGCGGCAGGGCGGCGCCGGCGCCAAAGAAGTATTCTTCCATCTGCTTGAGGAGGAACTCCTGAGCCTCCTGCGTACCGAGGTTCAGGCGGTATTCGTTCATAATCATCTTCATCTGTTCCAGCCACATCTTCCACGCCTCCTTGGAGACGTTGTCGTAGATGCGCTTGCCCAGGGGATGATTGTCGAAAGGCACCTCGTCGAGGCCGGGCATTTCGCGCCCGAACTTAACGCAGTGAACCATGTGCCCGCTCTTGCTGGCTTCTTCTGTCTTGGGGGTGATGGGACCGCTGCCGCAACCCATGTCTTCAGGATAGCTCCCTTGGCGAGCTAATGGGTTTGCGGCAGGGGCGGAGCGGCCTGCGTCTGGACCTGCGCGGCCCGCTTGGCCTTGACGCTTTCCAGGTATTCGGAAAGTCTCATGGGCAGCCGCGCGCCTTTTTCCATCTGCCGCTGCACTGCCTTTTGGTAGCGTTTGAGCGTTTCGCGCTTGGCCGATTCGCGTAGATTGCAGGCCTCGATGTCCAGCAGAAGTTCCACTTCCCACGGCCGGAAGGTGTTGCGGTGCATATTACCGCGCAGCAATTCCTGGATCAGGCGATTAAACTGAGCCAGAACCGCATCGCTGTCGGGCAGGGAATCCAACATGTTTTCAGATCTATGTATCGGCACTTCGCACCCGCATGTTAACATAATTCAGCGTCGCGATTTCTAAGGTTGGGAGGAACGGCATGCGCATCCAAGCACGCGCTGCGCGGCATCGAGCCACGGTCCTGTTTTCCGTGGCTTTAATGGCGGCTCCGTTGGCGTCGAACCTCGCGGCACAGCCTGCCGGCGAGCACTGGGTGGCCACTTGGGCAGCTTCACCTCAGCCACGAGCGGGCGGGCCTCCGCGCACGATTCAGTCGACGGGTGCGCTCAAAGGCAATCCTCCCGCGAACGCTCCGGCGAGGGCCAATGCCCCCGCGCAGATCACCGGCTTCCATAACCAGACGATTCGCATGACCGTGCCGGTCAGCATCGCGGGTACCAGCGTGCGGGTCGAATTTTCCAACGCCTATGGAACGGAGGCGCTGAGGATCGGCGGCGCGCATGTTGCGCTCGACGTCGGCACCGGAGTCATCGATCCCAAGTCAGACCGCGAACTGAAATTCGGCGGGAGTGCGTCTTTTTCCATTCCACCGGGAGCCGTCGCCATCAGCGATCCGGTCGAGTTATCCGTGCCCAAGCTGAGCGAGCTTGCAGTGAGTGTTTACCTGCCGGAGGAAGTCAGCGTCTTGACCATGCACAACACCGGCCTGCACACCACCTACATCACCTCGGACGAAACCCTTTCGATCGCGAGTCTGTCTGCGGTTCCCACCAGTAATTCCTGGTATTTCCTGTCGAGCGTGGACGTACTGGCACCAGCCAGCGACGGCTTGATCGTGGCCTTTGGCGATTCCATCACCGACGGCGCAACGTCGACCAACGACGCCAACAAGAGCTGGCCAAGCCAACTCGCCGGGCGTTTGCTGGCCAATCCGGCGACCTCGCATCTAGCCATCGTGAATCAGGGCATTTCCGGGAACCGGGTTCTGCGGGACGGCACCGGGACCAACGCGCTGGCGCGCTTTGACCGCGATGTGATCGCGCAGCCGGGCGTGAAGTGGGTGATGATTCTGGAGGGCATCAACGATATCGGCCAGGGCGCGAGGGAAAACGCTTCGCCGGATAACGCCCTCACCGTTGACGATCTGATCGGCGGAATGAATCAATTGATCGGGCGGGCGCATATGCATGGAATCAAGGTGATCGGCTGTACGTTGACCCCGTACAAGGGCGCCGCCTATTACAGCGACAAGGGTGAAGAGATGCGGGAAGCGTATAACCAATGGATCCGTACCGGAAAAGCCTTCGATGCCGTGGTGGATTTCGACAAGGCCACCGAAGATCCTGCCGATCCCAAGCAGATTCGCCCGGAGTACAACATCCGCGATCACCTGCATCCCAATGACGCGGGCTATAAGGCCATGGCCGATGCTGTCAATTTGGCGATCTTCGCTCCCACTGTCGCCAGAACTACCGCCGCGAAGAAGAGATAGGGTGCAGACCTGGTGAGCAGCCCGATCGGCGCGCAGCACGTGCGGGAACTTGCCGCGCGCAAGTCCAAAGCCTACGAACTGTTGTTGAGCCTGGAACAGAATCCAAGCGCGGACGACGTTTGCTTCGAGAGCCTGGCGCGTGTGGTCGACCGCCTCTTGTT
>JASHNT010000097.1 GCA_030041495.1 Bryobacteraceae bacterium
CGCCAGCGGTGCAGCACGTTGGGGTTAACCTCCAGCGCCCGGGCTGCCTCCCCGATCGATACCCCTTGCTCCAGCCGGCGAACCGCCGCCAGCTTGAACTCCTTGGTGAACGTCCTTCTCGACAATCCCATGACTCAATTCTCCTTTGGATGGATTTTGAGTCTTAACCGGTTGTCTCAAATCACCAGACAAGTCCAGGCATGGACGAGATCTTGCCTCGTGCCCAGGTACCGCTCAGTCGTCTGAACCGACGCGTGGCCGAGCAACATCTGGATTTGCTCCAGTTCGCCACCTGCCGCGCGGCATAGTTTCGCGCACGAGCGGCGTGCGTCATGGGGTGCGATGCCGGGAAGGCCGACGGCCTCCGCGTGCTGCCGGAGCATCTGCCAGACGACTTTCTCGCCCAGTCGCTCCCCGGAGACGCGGTCACCTCGCAGCACGGGCCGGAATACATGGCCGTCCGTCAGCCCGGCCGGCGCGATCCAGGCGTCAATCGCGACCTTCACCCAGCTCGGCATCGGGACCGTACGGACGCGGCCGTGCTTGCCAAACAGGTCGACGATGCACCAGCGCCCGTCGCGCTGCTGGATGTGCGTGAACGTGAGCGTCGCCACTTCGGACCGCCGCAATCCGCACCCGAACAGCACTGCCAGGATGGCGCGGTCGCGCAGCCCTTTCAGCGTGGTTGTGTCCGGCGCGTTGAGCAGGCTCTGCGCCTGGCGCGCCGAGAGCCAGTTGCCCGCACGAACGCCCACCGTCTTCGCGCTCTTCACACGTGCAATCCCGGCGGCGAGCTCGGGCGCCAGCAGTCCATTGTCCGCGGCCTCCGCCGCCAGCTTACGAATCGCCGACATGCGCACGATGATCGACGACGACCCAAGCTTGCGCTCCTCCAGGGATACCCGCCACGCACTCACGGTGGCCTTGGTGAAGCCGGGCCGGGGAGCCTGCCGGAACCATACCAGGAATTCGTTCAGCGCCATGTTGTAGACGCGTTTCGTAATCGGCGAGGAGACGCTGTCGAGCACCATCGCCTTCAGTTTCTCCCACCCCGCGATCTTCTGCACTGCAATCAAGTCGTTCATCTTTCGGTCCTTTTTGCTGCCTGTTGTTGGGCATTAACGGTAGCTTCGTCATGAGGACATTACCTCCGGTCCCGCCAGAACATCAAGCGGTGAGGGGGCGACGCCGCAAGCGGGCCGCGCCGTACCTCAATTGCCAAGAATCGGCCATGTTCACGTTGCGGCAAGGGCGAGGCTCCAAATCTCATTTCGAGCGCGTAGAATCCATTAAGTGGTGTTCCAATGACGGAGTTGTTGCTCCCCCACGTTTCTGTTGCGAGATCGGGCGATTACTTCCAGGTCTCCTTCGAAGAGAGGGAGGCCAACGGCGAGAACGCGGAGAGTGAGGGTGCGTACTTCCTGCTCCAAAGGCAGTTCGAATCCCCGGACGACGGACGAGTCTATCTCGAAAGTGATCGAGTTGACGAACTATGCGGGCACTTCCGACTCCGGACGGCCCAACTGAGCCGGGCGACGTTCCGTCTGGAACTCGCAGGCCGTCCAGTCAAATGGGTGCAAATCCGATTCCTGGCCGACGATAAACAATACCGAAGGCTAAAGCGCTTTCTGCAGACGATGCTTTCTGGTGCCCTCAGCATCGAGTCGTCGGACTCTTCCGGTGAATCGAGCTAAACGCGACCGGCTGCGTTTCGGCAGCGCGCTTTCAGCGTTCGCGCCGGCGAGGGGAAGAAACGGCGTATTTACAAAACGCGTCATTATCGGCAACGCCGAGAACGGCCCCCCTCTGGCGGACACAACGCTAGTCCGTAAGTCGAAGGGTGGGGTTAGACTGGTTTCATCCGGGAGGAGGCTGTCCCGTGCCCAGGCTCGAATTTCTCGAAACCATCTGGCTGGACTTGATCTACGCGCTGCGAACGATGCGCAAGAGCCCCGCCTTCGCCGTAGCGGCTGTGCTGACGCTCGCACTGGGCGTCGGCGGCACTACCGCGATGTTCACGGTGATTCGTGCAGTGCTACTGAAGCCGCTTGCTTATCGTGATCCGGACCAACTGGTGCGGGTGTCACTGGACAACGCAAGGCTAAATCAGCGGGATGTGGGCTTCTCGCGTGTGCTCTATGAGGACATGCGCGCCACGGCCCAGTCCTTCACCGAGTTTGGAGCATTCTTTATCGGACTGGAGAATATGGCGCTATCCGGCAGCGGGGAGCCGGAGGCGCTCAATGGAGCACGTATTTCAGCGAACCTTCTTCGCGTTTTGGGCGTGAAGCCGATATTGGGGCGCGACTTTCTTCCGGAAGAAGACATGCCTGGCGGCCGGCCAGTCGCGCTGATCAGCGCTGAATTATGGCGACGCCGGTTCAACGAGGACCCGCAGGTGGCCGGCAAGACGATGATGCTGGACGCGACGCCATATACAGTCGTCGGAGTGTTGCCGCCCGGCTTCGAGTTCCCGTACGTCGGCGTGGATGTGTGGGTCACTAGACCGGCGGAATATTCCGCGATGCAGCCCCAGTACCGCGCTATTGCCGGAATTTTGGTTGGATTGGCGCGGTTGAAGCCGGGTGTGAGTCTGGAGCAGGCGCGCGCCGAACTGGAGGTCTTGAATCGCCAGTCTGCTTCCGCGCACCCCAGACCAGGAACGGCCGATGCCGACCCCAGCGCAAACATGCGAGTAATCCCGCTGAAGGATCGACTGGTGGCAAACGTCCGCCTCATTTTGTGGATGCTTTTTGGCACGGTGGGTTTCGTGCTGCTGATCGCCTGCGCCAATGTAGCGAGCCTGCTCCTGGCGCGAGCGACCTCCCGTTCCCGCGAGTTCGCGGTGCGGGCGGCCCTCGGGGCCGCGCGGCCGCGTTTGATCGGACAACTGCTGGCCGAGAGCCTATTACTAGCGGTTACCGGCGGGGCCTTGGGTGTGTTTCTAGCTAAGTGGGGCTTGAGCGCAGTCACCAATCTGATCGCCCTCAATTCTAATTATTACGCCCCCATTCTCCCGCGCGCCGGGGAAATCAGCCTAGATGGCACGGTGCTCGCATTCACCTTGGCGCTCTCGATTGCTACGGGAGTGCTCTTTGGGTTAGTTCCCTCGCTCGGCGCATCCCGTCAGGATCTCGCGGCCGTGCTGAGGTCCAGTGGCGCAGCGGTACACTCGTCCAGCTCGAAGCGGATCATGCCCTGGTTGAGGCCGCGTGTCCTATTAGTAGTGGGACAGGTGGCGCTGTCGATTGTGTTGCTGATCGGCGCAACGCTGCTGATGGAGAGCTTGGTTCGCTTGTACCGCGTTGATCCGGGATTTCAGCCTGCGAATCTGCTGACCATGCACATTTCGCTGCCGCAGGCGCGCTATAACGTCGCCACGCGGATCACGTTCTTCGAGGAACTGGCGCGCCGCGTAGGAGCGCTACCCGGTGTACGCGGCGCTGCAGTGGCCCAGGCGCTTCCGATGACAACCGGCAACGCATCGCCCATTTATGTGGCGGAACTTCCTCCCGTGAATCGTAACGAATGGCCCGTGGCTCGTTTGCAGGGCATCACGACCGGCTATTTTCACACGCTCGAAATTCCGCTGCGGAAAGGGCGGGAATTTACGGAGAGCGATGGTCTTGGGCCGTTGGTGGCAATAATCAATGAAAGCCTTGCCCGCCGGTTCTGGCCGGCGTATCCACGCGGCCGGGACCCGGTCGGTCAGCATCTTCTTATCGGTGGTGCCACGCTGGAAATTGTTGGCATTGTCGCGGATGTACACGATGCCAGCCTCGCCGCTGGCAGCGGCCCGGAGGTATACGCCCCGATAAAACACGACTCTCTGCAAGCGGCAGACTTAGCGGTTCGGACAACGGGAGACCCACTCGGCTTTGTCAACGCCGTCCGCGCGCAGGTACTGGCTATCGACCCCAGTCAGCCGGTCTCGGCCGTCCGAACCATGGACGAGATCATAGACGCTTCGATAGGACAACGACGGTTGACAATGCTGTTGCTCGGAGCGTTCGCCGGCGTTGCCCTGCTGCTCGCCGTCATCGGGATTTACGGGGTCATCGCTTATTCGGTAGCGCAGCGCACCCAGGAATTTGGCATACGAAGGGCGTTGGGAGCGCAGTCGAGCGATATTGTGCGGCTGGTGCTGAAGCATAGCCTCGGCCTCGCACTGAGCGGCGTGACGCTTGGGATAGGCGCAGCAGTCGCGCTCACGCGAGTGATGGATAGTCTGCTGTTCCACGTCAGCGCCACCGATCCTGCAACCTTCGCGGTCATCGCGCTGTTGTTTCTTGTGGTGGCCTTGGCAGCCAGCTACATCCCGGCGCACCGTTCGACGCGGGTCGATCCCATGGCCACGCTGCGGATCGAGTAAGTTTCTGACGAGCAATTTCCGGTGGGCGCGTCGGATTTCCATTATTGAGTGGTCTGCGGAGCCAGTTGCCTTTAGCCGCACATCCATGATAAGTCTCTGTCAAGCGGAGACGGAGATCCGCTTTCCGCCGGGCGAGGGCGGCCCTGGTTTTTCTGTCGTAGCCAGTTTCAAGAGCATTAAGCCTCACGGCAAGATCCCTGCGTGGCGCAGGACCAGACATCCATTAGCGGTCTCGGGCGGGTTAGCGCCGTCACCGAAGATTGAGTTTGGATTCACCTGCCAGCCTCGAAACATAAAGTCGGGAGTCTTCGGAAGTTCCTTCCGTCGCCCAGTGCGGCTAGGACGAGGCCTGGCAGGTCGCGCTTGCAAATAGCTACAGAATTTTCGATGACCTCCTTTCGTTTTTTACATGGCTGCTTTCGCACGGGCAGCCGTAGAGCGAACTCCTGAGCCGCCGGAGCCGGAGCGAAGCCTGGCTGAGCGGAGCGCAGGCGCAGGCGGCGGGCTTGGAGGAAGTGTGATTTCCTGGGTTTCTTTGCTCTGCTGCGGTCGGGGCTTGCCTTCCCGGTCGAACGGCTGCTGGCGGCGATCCACGGCCATCAAATAGGCGACCAGTTTGCGGGCCACTTCCAAAGTCGCTTGGTTCCGGTTTCCCCTTTGCTTTTCCCGCTCGTAGACCAGGGCCAGGTCGGGATGCCATCGCGGGGCCAGCTTGGCCGCCTCGATGAGGATGCTTTGCAGATGCTTGTTGCGTTTCTTGGAAAGCGGTGTCCTCTGCTGCTTTCCCGCTGAACTCTGCTCCGCACCGCACAATCCGCAATAACTGACCGCATGCTTGATTGAGGCAAACCGGCTGATGTCACCGATCTCCAGCGCCCAGGTCAGCGCCACTACGGGACCCACGCCCGGGATGGTTGCCAGCCGTGTTACCCGATCCCGGAGCAGTCGGTCTTTTTCCAGAACACGCATCAACTGCCGGTCCATGCCCATCAGGGTTTCGATGGTCGATCGGCTCAGCCGCAACAACTCTGGCAGCGATTCCGGCATCTCCGCTTGTTGTTCCTTCAGCAGGTCTCCGAAATACCGCTTTTGGTGCAGCTTGCTTTGGTTGTAGGGAATGCCGGTCTCCATGAGGAGCCCGCTCACTTTGTTCTTCATCCGCACTGTCTCTCGCACCAGCAGATTGCGGTAGCGCAGCACGCGTCTTCGGTCGCGGATCTCGCGGGCCGCCATGTGGCACTCCGGAAAATAATCGCAGCGCAACAGGTCGGCCAGTTTTTGAGCATCCACTCAATCGTTCTTTTTCTTGCCTGCGGCGATGGCCTGCAGCATCGCTGAATGGGCCACTTTCACTCTTCCGGGCTCGGCCTGAAAAGTGACCAGATGATCGTAGATCCACGCGGTGAACATGGTTGCCTCCATGCCCATAGTCCATGGTTGGGGCAACTGAGGCACCCACCGGTCGAGAGCCTCACGGTTGGCCTGGATCACGCCTTCCTTGACCATCGTTCCATCTGCCTGGCGCACACAGAAGCTGATGGTCTTCTTGTGCACGTCCAAACCCACATAATGCATACTGTTCACGGGTCCTCCTCGGGTTTGACTCTGAGGCCGGCAGTTCGCCAGCGCTCAGCTTTTTGTACACCAGGGGGACCTAACCCTGACTTATGCATTCAAACATAAAGGACGATATGCCGCGCTATCTGTGAGCTTCTCAGCTCACTCGTAGTACAGATGGACGACCGCTAAAGCGGGGTCCCTGGTACAGTACCATTCACGTGCGACGAAGCCGTGTTTTGCGCCGCCAATTTTCGCGGTGGCCTCCGCTCGTTCGATGAAGGATTCGAAATCGACATCGTCAGCGGACGAAACATACTCTCCGTAGGAAAACATTCCGGGGCCAGGTGTCAGCGCATAATCAAAATCGTTGTAGAGTTCTCCGCCCGAAAACCCGCCGTTAGGTGGCGGGGCCGAAAATGATTCCAACGAGGCCCCACCGGGGACGAGGAGCTGTTCTGCGGTGGGCGGGATCTCGCCCATAGGTCGTTCTTGGTCAGCGTTGGGGAATAGCAGGGCAGTCGAAACGCAAGCCGCTCGAGTTTTCAGCTGACCGATCTGCAGGGTTCCCCAATAATGCGACTTGATCCAGGTGTGCAAGGCTTCTCCAGAGGTTGAGCAACGCGCTGCGGCCGCGCGGGCAGAAGCGAGCATCGATGCCCTGTGATACAAGGTCGCGTAATCGCCAAAATCATCACCTTTGCGTCGGACGATTGCCGTGCATCGATATTCTCGGCCGCGTTCAAATGCAGCGAGTATTTCAGGACGCACGGTGTACACCGTCCCGCGACGCCATTCGCTCATGCTGAACGGCACGGCTCCATCACCGCCTGGCTGCGAAAAGTCGGGCATTGCATCCAATCTGGCACACCACAATAACCTGATTTAAACAATAGTCGGGTTTTTCAAATCGCAATGCGCTCGACCTCGTCGAGCGAAATCTCATCCTGCCTTCGGTCGTAGAGCTTGGTCGTGCGCGGGCTTTCATGGTTAGCGATGTGCCGGGCGACTTCTAGCTTGCCGCTGCTCTTAAGGTACGCCGTGATGCCGGTGGCGCGGAAGGTATGGTTTCCGATGCGCGTCTTGATGCCGGCGTCGGACGCGCGGCGCAGGATCATGCGGTAGGCGTCCTGCTGCCACATCGAATTGCCGGTGAGTGCGTTGGTCTTTCCTGGCCGCCGTGCGAAAGAGCGGCCCTTCGGGATCGCCGGCGATGTCGGCCGCCGCGATGTACGCGTCGAGCAGCTCCTCAAGATTGTGGTGGCAAGGCACCTCGTGTTCCTTCCCACCTTTTTCGTGGAGCCGGACCCAGCCGCGGCGGCCCTGCACAAAATAGTCGCTCACTTTCATCTGGAGCACCGCATTGATGCGGGCGAAGGTGTAGACCATCACGCCGATCAAGGCGCGATCGCGCAAGCCGACCAGGTCGGGCTGTCCCTCCGGCTTACCATCCTTCCCCGCCGTGCTTCTCACGATCTCGATGCTGTCGAGCAGCTCGCGCGCTTCCTCGGCGGTGAGCACCGGCGTCTTGCCTTTCCTGACGACGTATTTCGGGCCACGCACGGCGTGGGCCGGGTTGACATCGAGGACGTGGCCGGTCACCAGCCAGTCGAAGAGCATCCGCAGCGCGGCCAGGTGTTGCTTGACGGTCGGCGCGGTGAACTCCGCCTGCAGCTCCTTGACGAAGGCCGCGACGTGGACGGCTTGCACGTCGGCGAGCTGGGCGATGCGGTGGCGATCGCACCAGGCCGCAAAGCGGCGGGTGGCGTTCATATACGCCTTGCGCGTATGGTCGTTGTTGATCTGGGCGGTGAAGAATTCGAGCACGCGCTTGCCAGCCTTCGGCGTCGGCGCGAACAGCGCCGGAAGAAACACGGGCGGGGCAGGGGAGAGAACGATTTCGGTTCCGGTTCGTGGCGTCATGGGAGCCTCTCTTTCGAGTGTTATAAAGGACGATGTCACACACGCAGCTCAGAGGGAAGCCACGTCCCCATTGGGGGTGCCAAAACCTAGTTCTACGATTTTGGCTCCTCCGACGTGGCTTTAGCCAAGTGGAATGCCCGGCGCGCCGTCGTCACGCCAACGCGGCACGTCCGGGCGATCTCGCGCCACGACTTTCCTTGCTGTCGAAGTTCAACCACGGTTTGGCGGTTGAACACCACCTTAGGCCGACCTACCGGGTTTCCGCTGCTGGTTCCATGAGCACGCGCCCGGTCGAGCCCGGCGTGCACGCGTTGGGATATTCGGAGCCTCTCTTGCTTGGCTATCCAGGCGGCAACCGGCGATCATGAGTTCTCCGGCGGCCCCGTGGTGCGGAAGTGCTCTTCAGTGAAACTGACGAACTCCACCCCGTTGGAGGTCAGCCGCTTGATGTACTCGAAGGTTTCGGCGACACCTTCGCGAGTGAAGCGATCCAGCGCCCAGACCAATTAACGCCCTCTATCTCATTGAGCACATTACCTCCGGTTTCGACGGGACATCAAGCGGAATGTGTTGGCGGGAAATCAGCTCACGAGGAAGATCGCCGGGCCGGTACTCTGAACGCGGCGGGACCCTTATATACGAAACGCGAGCCAGACCAGGAAGGGCGAAAGCAGCGTGGTAAGCAAGCAGTAAAAGCAAAACGCACCCAGGCGCCGCATGTCGACTACTCCTCCGATATTCGCCACGGCCGCAAGGATCGCCAACGCCCTTACTGCGTAGCGCAGCCAGGCAAGCTCCGGCGTAAACAACGCCGCTACGATCAAGGCAGCGTAGAATCCTGCAGCCAAAAATCCGTCCGGAATTCCCCATGGCCGCGCGAAAGGCGCATCCGCCACCGCCTCGCAACCGTGGCCGAACCTAGGACACCAGAGGTGTTGAACGAGACGGACCTGGTACGTGCCTACATACAGCATCGCCATCGCACTGACTCCCGCCAGAGTCAAAAGTCCGTAAGTGGAGTAGCTCCGCATTACATTTCCATCTTAAGCGCGGAACTCAGTCGTGTTTATCCCTCGTAGACGGCAACAAGCGGATCGGAAACCGGCCGCGACAGAAGCCCCAAAGCCGTCTGCAGAATCTGCCTCTGCAAGTCGGGATTGTTCGGCTCACCCAGCGGATATCCGAGTGGCCGTCGCACCCTCAGCGCGCGGGGCGGCTCGACGCGGTCCGTCACATCGGCTAGGAGTGAAATGGAAACAGTGGGAATGCCGGATTTTTCGATGACGCTCTGCAGTAATCCCGCGGCTTGATGGCAGAAGGGGCATACCGGCGCCAGGAACACACCGTCGACCTTGTCTTGTGCGAGCCGGCGGGCGATTTCCGGGCCGCTCTCCGAGATCAGGCGAGCCGGGGCGATGATCGAGCCCATAATGCTGAAATGCCTCGGTGCGGGTTCTCCGACGATTTCCCTTGCAAGAAGCTCCGCGAGTCGCGCGAGCGGCAAAGCGAGATTGCGATCGGTCTCGATGCCGCGGTGATCAAAGGCGTCGCTGCTCTGGCCGATTTGTAGCGCCTCTACAGGCGTGTCCCAGGGGATCTCGCGGAAGGAACAATCCTCGTGCAGGTAGGATTGATCGAAGGGTTGCTGGCCGGGCAGATAGAAACCGGCGGTCGTGATCAAGGCGATGCGGGCCTGGCTAAGAGCCTTCGTCAAGCAAGCTCCGGGTTTCCACTCGACGCGACGAAACGGGTACGCGCGGATGAGCACACGGTACTTGAGCGGAAGGTCGGAGAGCTGCGCCACGGCTACAGTCGCTCCCCGGTCACAATGGCGTAGCTGAGCAATCCGGTGCGGACGGCTTCACTGGCGGCCTTAGCGAGGGACTTAGCTTGGGCTAGATCGACCCCGGCCAGATCAAGCTTCTGCAGCTTACTCATAAGCTCGACCCCAAGCAGCTTGCCCTGGATGCTACGGACCATCTCGGCCAAGGCCTGATCTTGCGGCTCGACGTTAATGCCGGTGAAGCCTGCGGATTCAAGATAGGAGACGTACTCGGCGGTGGGGCGAGCATCGGCGATGCAGGCGATCCAAGCAAGCAAGACCTGTAAATCGTCGGGTAACTCTCCGTAGCGGTTCAGGTCGCTCAGGCCGATTTTGCCGCCAGGCTTGAGAATGCGGGTGAATTCGAGCGCGGCCGAGCGCTTGTCGGGAAACGTGCAGAAGGCGCATTCGCAGATCACGGCGTCGAAGCTCGCGTCGGCGAAAGGGAGGCGTTCGGCGTCACCTTGGCGGAAGGAGAGAAGCTGCGCGACCTCCGAATTTGCCGCTCGCGTCGTGGCCTCTTGAATGTTGACGGCTCCGAAGTCGACTCCGGTGACGCGGCAGCCGAAACGCCGGGCCAGAAAAATCGCGCTTTCGCCTTTGCCGGAGGCGACGTCGAGGACACGTGAATCGCTGTCGAGCTGAAGCTGCTCGCCGAGCCGTTCAGTGAGGCTCATACCGCCAGGATGGAAGGAATCGCCCAGGAGCAGGCGGGCGAAGTCGCTTTCGTACAGCGTTGCGCAGCAGGTTTTAACGTCGTCGTTCACTCAGTCCAGCTTCACCAAATCGCGCGTTCCGTCGTTAGGAAAGGAGAAAGTCACCGGCTGAATCTCATAGCGCACCCCGACGCGACGGGCCTCCACACGGCGCCGTTCCTGAGCCATAAGTTGTTCGCGCGCCTGCTCGCGGTAGCCGACCGAGTTGTAGGCGCAAAAGGGAATCTGCTTGCCGCCGGGCAGCAGAAATTCTTTGCAGCACTTCATCAGGTTCTTCTGGTTCAAGGTCCAGGGGTCCATGAAGTCCTGGAGCATGATCATGAACATGAAGTTCGCCAGGCCTTTGACGTCGAGGCCGCCATCGGGCAGACCGCAGGCGGAACACGAAAAGGCAAACTCCCTCGCGACTTTTTCGGAGCCGAGAACGGCCGAGGAGGACCACAGACCTTCGAGAGCGCGGCGGATCTCACCCCCAAGGTCGGGCATGACGCGGTTCGTGATGTAGTCGAGATAGTCGTCAACGTTCAGGATGCGCGGCAGGGGCGTGACGTTTTTCTGTTCGTCGATATAGGCGTAGGTGACGGAATTGCAAGTGGGAAAGCAGCACGGCACAGGGATGAAGTCGGTAGCGCGGAACAGACGTTTGGTTTGTTCTTCGATGCATCGGATCACGTCGGGGTTGGTGATACGTTGCAGGGGATCGTGGGCACTGTGGCGGCCGGTGTGGAACGCGGGCTGGAAATTAATGCCCTTGACAGCGGGATGGCCCATGCCGAAACGGACGATCTCGCCGATTTCGTGATCGTTCACACCACGCTCGATAGCCGGCACCAGGATCACCGTGCAGCCGATCTGCGCGAGGCGGTCGAGCGCACGGAGCTTCTTCGGCAGGATGTCCGGCTCGCCACGGATGATGCGATAGGTCTCGCTGGAAAAGCCGTCAAACTGAAAGTAAATGCTGGGAGTGATCTGAGCGAGCTCGGCCAGGAAGCCGTCGTCTTCTGAGATGCGCTTGCCGTTGGTGTTCAACATCACGTTGGGGATTCCCCGCGCCTGGGCGGCCTTCATCATGGGGATGATCTGCGGGTGGATGGAAGGCTCGCCACCGGAGAACTGGACCACCTGTGGATTACCTTCGGCGCGGACGTAGTGATCGAGGATATTCTCGACTTCTTCAAGCGCGAGGCTGAAGCCGGGGCCGGCCTCGGCGAAGCACAGAGGGCAGGCCATGTCACAGGCGCTATTGACCTCGATGATGCCGAGGCAGGCGTGCTGTTGATGGTCCGGGCAAAGACCACAATCGTGAGGGCAGCCGGACTCGACCCGGCTGGAGAATTCCAGGGGGATGGTGCCTGGCTTGTTGAACTTCGAGGAACTGGTGTAGAGCGCGGCATCGCTGTAGACGAGGGCTTCGAATGGCCCATGGTCAGGGCAACGCTTGCGCATGTAGACCTTGTTATCGCGGATCAGGATCTTGGCGTCGATAACGCGGCGGCATTCGGGGCAGATGCTGCGGGTGAGTTCGTAGAAGACGTAGTCGGCGTCCCTCTTCGGATCAAACGGGAGAGCGCGAGTAGGAGAAGCCATTCCGGATATCAGGATACCGGAAAACGATCAGCATTGATCCGACGTTTGCGGACGCCTACGACAGCTGGGGAGACGCGCTGGTTTTGCAGTCTAAATACGCCGACGCTGTCGCTCTATATCAGAAAACGACCCAAATTGATCCTGAATACGTCGACGCATACATCAGCTGGGGGAGCGCACTAGAGCACCAGAACAAGTTCGGGGAGGCGGTTCCCGTCTATCAGAAAGCGATCGCCGTTGATTCCCAAAGAGCGGCGTCTTACGCTGGTCTGGGAAACTCACTATGTCATCAAGGGAAGTGTGGGGAAGCTGTAACGTTTTTCCAGAAGGCCTACGACATTGATCCGAAGGACGCGGATCACCTGGAGCAGTGGTCAGAGGCTCTACGCAAGCTCGGAAAGACCGAGGAAGCTCAGCAAAGGCATCTACAGGCCGAGAATATTCGGCGCGATCGCCCCAAACCCTAACCTGGTGCGCTTCGTTCTGGCCGACGAGTCCTATCGCACGACCCAAGCAATTTCCATCCCGACCTTCTCTGAACCAGAGACGCCGCGACGATAACACCACATAACAGGCACCAAACCACGGCCTTGACTGCTTCCGCCGAACGGAGCCATGGATGTGACGACCGCCACAGCGCGGTGCGCCCATGCAGCTCGAAACTAGGTTTGTGCGATTGAAGATGCCCGTGACCGTCGGCTCCTACTTCGGTGATTGGCGTGTGACGTGGGCGGGCGGCTGGACCCGCCACA
>JASHNT010000098.1 GCA_030041495.1 Bryobacteraceae bacterium
GCAATTTCTCGGCATGCTGATGCGAGGATAACAAACCGGACGTTGCTCGGGAAGTCCGCCCAGCCAGTGCAAATTATGCCGATACCCGCGTTGGAATGGTTGGAATTGCCGCCCTCGCGGTTGTCCATGGCGGCATAATCCTGCGCTCGGCATTATGGCAAGCCTCATGGCCGAGCGTGGCGTGAAAGCTTTCGGCACCTCGGAAGGCCTCGATCACGGGCATCTGGATGTAATCGTGTGAGCTGCTGGGAGTGAGCCGGTCAGGGCTGTACTACCAGCCGTTAGGCGAGAGCGCGGAGAATTTGAAGCTGATGCGGATGATCGATGAGGAGTACACGCGGCGTCCGTTCTACGGCAGCCGGAAGCTGAGGTTGTGGCTCCACGATCAGGGCTACGGAGTGGGCCGCCACCGGGTGCGGCGGCTAATGGGGTTGATAGAACCACTTAAATGCCAATTTACGCAAAGAGGGCTGGGAGGCCATGCCGGGAAGCGAAGGCTTTCCGACGCTCTGCCAGCGCAACAACAACCCCGGTAATATCCGGTTCACGCCGAACTTCGCCGGCGCGATCGGCGTTGCCGGATCCAGACCCCCTTCCGAATCCAAGTGCTGTCCAAATTACGCCTGGGCCCATTCCAGTGCGATTTCCGGGACACCAAAAGGCCGATGAGCCTGATTCTACAACCCTTACGGAGATACTCCGTTGCGATGCTCTCGATCTACCGCCTGCCGGATGCTGTCCAAGCCGTCCGACGAAAGATCTAATTTGGACAAGTCTGGAACCGATTCGTCGGCCGGCGCGCCTTTTTATATAGGCCGCCAAAATCTCTGGCTGCCTGAGCAAACAGGATTTTGTTCGCCCGCATCAGATAGCGGTGGCTGGAAACTCTTTCGGGGCATCGAAGTGGAGGTGGGAGCTGAGCGGGGCCAATTCTGCGCGGCCGTGGATTCGGCTGGAGGTGCACAGAGCTGGGCGCGGGCACCGGAATTGCAAAAGCTCATGACGAGTGCAGTGAAGAATGCGCGAGTTCCGATTTTCTTCTTCCAGGCTGAAAACGACTATAGCTTATCACCAAGCAGGACGCTCGCGGCGGCGATGAAGGAAGCCAACAAGCCATACGAACTGACATCACGCCGGCTTAGCACGGCGCTCCGCCATCGGCTTGCGCCCCATGGTGCCATGCATCGCCATGACTGCCGAGCCGGTGGTGACGATTTTCCTCGCGATTTTGGCTTCCCGGCTGCTTTTTATAGGGTTGCCAAAATCAAGTCACGGGCCCGCGCAGTGGCCGGCCGCCGAAGGCTACTCAATTTGTCCGGAAGCCCGCATGGCCGCGGTACGCAATCAAATACGCCGCGGGGACTATAAACACCGTCAGAATCACCGAGACGGTCAGCCCTCCGATGATCGCGCGAGCCAGGGGAGCGTACTGCTCGCTGCCGGTACCGAGCTTCAGAGCCATGGGCAGCAAGTACGCGCCGGACTTCCCAACCGTGCAAATCGCCCACAGCGCCCCCGGCCTGATGGCGACCACCAACCAGCTCGAAAGCATGGGACTCGTGGCCGAACCAGAGAAACCGGCTCCGCGCCGATTTTCCGGCTTTCCCGCACGGATCGCATCCGCACGGACAAATGGCCGAGCTACCAGCGCTGCGTGAACGACGCGCCGCTGAATCACGACAAGAGCGGCCCGGACATCTCCAGGGCGGATTTCACCTGGTGCATGACGGCCATCAGTTGGGGCCACGGCATCGAGGCGACCGCCGAGCGCCTAATGGAAGAAAGCGCCAAGGCCCGCGAGA
The DNA here is from genome assembly GCA_030041495.1 of Bryobacteraceae bacterium. GTDB lineage: Bacteria > Acidobacteriota > Terriglobia > Bryobacterales > Bryobacteraceae > Palsa-187. Next base: position 1,803 of record JASHNT010000098.1, read on the forward strand.
ACGGCGAGCGCTACGCGCAAATGACGGCGGATAACGCCGCCGCCGCTGTCGCGCGCCGGGAGCGCAGCCGCGCATGAAGGGTAGGGGCTTGCGTCTTGCACCGCCACGGTGTAGCGTGGTGCATGAGGGGATTGATGGCATCCAAGAATCAGAAAGTAAAGGCAAAAGACGGCATGCAACCGCGCGCTTCCATTACCTTTCCCCGCGACCTCTATCAAACCCTCGAAGACATCGCCAAACAGCACAAGGTTTCCATCGCATGGGTAGTCCGCGACGCAGTGGAAAAGTACGTTGCCGAGAAATGGCCGCTGTTCGCCAGCAACGCGGGGACGAGCCGTGAATAGAGCCGCCGCCACAACACGCGCACTCACGGATTCCGCGGTACAGGAGCCTTTTACCGACCTACTCGACGTAGCCCTCAATCTCCAGCATCAATACGAAGGCCGCACGTCAGTCGAGCGACGCAAAGCCAAGGGCCAGTATTTCACGCCGCAAGAAGTCTGCTCATTCATGGCCGGGCTGTTTTCGGAACCCGAGGGTGAACACTACCGATTCCTCGATCCGGGCGCGGGCGTCGGCTCGCTAAGCGCAGCGCTCTGCAAGCACCTCAGTCGAAGCAGGCATTCTCTCCACATCGAGGCTATCCTCTTTGAGAACGACCGGGAGGTACTGCCCTATCTTCATCGGACGATGGAGCACTGCCGCAAGGAATTGCAGCGGGCAGGGCACCGCCTGACGGTTTCGCTGCATGAGCATGATTTCATTCTCGATGCCGCCGCGTCCCTCCAGAGGGCTCCGGGATTGTTCGATGACCAAGTGAGGGTAGGGGAGGTGGACGCGGTGATCATGAACCCGCCCTATTTCAAGCTGAACAAGAATTCCGACTACGCCAGGGTGATGGAAGCGGTAGTGCACGGCCAGCCAAACATATATGCCTTTTTCCTCGCCGCCGCAGCGCAGATGCTCCGGCCCGAAGGAGAGCTGGTTGCAATTACACCAAGGAGTTTCTGCAATGGCTTGTATTTTCGTGGATTCCGCCATTGGTTTTTCGACCGAATGACGCTCGATCACATTCACCTTTTTGAGTCGCGCACTGACACCTTCCGCGACGTTCTGCAGGAGAGCATCATTACGCGCTCGCATCGGCTTGGCAGGGCATCCGCGCGCATCACAATTAGTACGAGCTATGGCCGGAACCTGCAAGAAAGTATGCACGAACGAAGGCTCCCGGCGAAAGACATCGTGGATAGTTCCACGGGCGATCGCGTGATCCGCGTGCCCGCTTCCGACGAGGATTGCGCCATTTTGGAAGCAGTGGAATCCTGGCCTGATCGTTTCTCGGATTTGAACCTCCGCGTCTCGACCGGGCCAGTTGTTACCTTCCGTGCACGTGAATTCCTTTTACACGGCTTGAAGGACAACGCCGCCCCGCTCCTTTCCACCTTCAACGTCAAGCCCTTTGAAACGGTTTGGCCCGCCGCGCAGAAAAAGCACCCGGATGCTTTCAAGGTCTGCCCGGCATCAATGAAGCTCTTGCTTCCCTCTCAGAATTACGTTCTTTTGCGCCGATTCAGTGCGAAAGAAGAACGGCGCAGGCTCACGGCGAGTTGTTTGATAGGCGCATCCCAGCCCGGACCCCATGTCGCCTTGGAAAATCACCTCAATTACGTCTATCACGCGAAGCGCGGGCTTTCGCTTGACGAAGCCTACGGCCTGGCAGCGTTATTCAACTCTGCGTTGCTAGACCGTTATTTCCGCACTATAAGCGGAAATACGCAGGTTAACGCCACGGAACTTCGCACTATGCCATTTCCCACATTGAAGACGGTTGCCGCCATCGGGCGAAAGGTCCAGGCTCTATCATCTCTGGACGGTAGGGCAGTTGAGCAGATTGTGCTCAACTCACTCAGCATCAACGGTTCCTTGGGGCAGCACCTCATGGAAGCCGATTTGTGAGCAAGATCGATGAAGCATTAGACATCCTGACTTCTCTCGGTTTGCCCCGCAGCCAGCAGAACGAGCGATCCGCGCTCACGCTGCTGGCGCTTGCCGGTATCAGTCCAGAAGCATCATGGAAGAAAGTTTCCCAGCCGATGGTGCGCATCTGGGACATCATGGGCTTCATGCGTGAGCACTATGACAAGGACTATGCCGCCAACTCGCGCGAGACCATCCGCCGCCAGACGATCCACCAGTTCGAGCAGGCCCGGATTGTCAACCGCAACCCGGACGACCCGACGCGGCCCACCAACAGCGGGAAGACAGTCTACCAACTCACCAACGAAGTAGTGCCATTACTCAAGGCGTATAAGACACCGGCATTCGATGAACAACTGCGCACCTTCATCGCCCGTTTCGGCTCGCTGCAGGAAGCCTATCGCCGGTCACGCGAGGGCCTGAAAGTGCCGCTGACTTTGCCTGACAAGTCGATCGTTTACCTTTCGCCAGGTGAGCACAATGTCCTACAGGTCGCCGTCGTAGAGGAACTCGGGCCGCGATTCGCTCCGGGCGCTGTCGTTCTCTACGTCGGGGACACGGCGCTCAAGCACGTCGTCTATGCCGAGGCCGAGCTGAAGCAAATCGGCTTGCCAATTACGGAACATGACAAGCTGCCCGATGTCGTGCTGTATCGGCACGATAAGAAATGGCTGTATCTCATTGAAGCCGTTACTTCCCACGGCCCGGTTTCGCCAAAGCGCCACCGGGAGCTGGAGAAGATGCTCGCGCGCTGCACCGCAGATCGCGTCTACATCACGGCGTTTGCAGACATCAAGGGTTTCCGCAAGTACGCTGCCGACATCGCGTGGGAAACCGAAGTGTGGATCGCAGACAACCCGGATCACATGATTCATTTCAACGGTCCGAAGTTCTTAGGACCGTACAAGCCGAAAGGGGCTTAAGCTGATTGAACGGTTTTGAATGCCTATTGGTCAAGGACTAACACTTAAGACCGAGAGCGACGTCGAGCAGAAGTTGATAATGCCGCTGCTAACGGATGCACCGCTCCTGTCTATTCCCACCGTCGCTGTTCACACAAAAGAATACCTTGCCCCCGCCGCTCTTGATAAGGCCGCTGGCAAACTCTCCGGGTATTTTCCAGATTACTCGGTTTGGTTGCGCGGGGTGCCCGTTATGATCGTAGAGGCCAAGGCCCCCGACGTAGCGCCGGAGGAAGTTATCGCGAAGCCAGCCTCTACGCACGGCATCTGAATCAGAAATTTCCATCGAAGATGAATCCATGCGCGCAGATAATGGCAACGAATGGCCGCGTCTTGCTATTCGGATTTTGGGATGCCGCTCCTGAGCTTACTCTTACGCTCGACGATCTACTCGTCGGCACTGCCGGATTAGAAAAACTCAAGTCACACTGCTCGGGCCAAGTTTTAGAGAAGATTGCGAGGGAGATTTCCGAACAGCTTCGGGTGGCAAACGTCGTCTATCCATTCGCCGGCCAAATCGGCGCGGGCTACCGGACACGCCGGGGGACGCCCTGGCGGCTCGAATCGGTGGCGCGAGTACTCAAGCGGGAGTGCCCAGTTGACGGAGCCCGCGTTCAAACTCGGGTGCTCGCCTAACCAATCGAGCCGGCATTGCCCCCACCAACTGGCGTGGCTAGAATGAAGGGGTTTTAGTCAAAGGGCGCCAAAGCCATTACATTTCCTTTCATTTCCTTTCATCCGTGGCGTCCCCGGCTCGCCTTCTCCCAAGTTCATTATGAGTTCCTCGAACGAGGCCAAATTCGATCATCCGACGCAGAAACCGGTGGAGCTGATGCGGCGGCCCATCCTGAATCACACCAAACGGGGCGAACTGGTTTATGATCCGTTCCTCGGAAGCGGCACCACGCTCGCCGCCGCGGAACTCACCCGGCGGGTCTGCTGCGGCATGGAACTCGATCCCAAGTACGTGGATGTGGTCGTCCAGCGTTGGCAGGCGCTCAGCGGCAAGCAAGCCATGCACGCTGAGGACGGACGAAGCTTCGACCAAATCGCGGGCAAGCGCGGAGCCCTAGCGCCGTGAGCCTCTGGCAGCATAACTGTTCAGCCGTCATCTTCCTACGCTCGCACGCGCCGAGCAGGAAGCAGTTGAAGCCGGCGGATGCTGATCGGAGCTTCCAGCTCATCGCAACACCAGCGACTCGTAAATCGCCCCTTCCTCCGTCTTCCTTGCCATGACGGACATGACGGCTCTGGAGCGCCCTTAAAGTCAACGGTAGTGTTGCAAATCGATTCTGGCTTGATCCACACCTTACCGTTCCCCATTTCAAACGGCAAGTGCGAGTAGCCCGTAAACGAATTCGGCCTGCGCCATCACGTCGCCCGTTCCTGCCCGTCCGCCTGGCCTTTACGTAGCATGTGCATCACCTCGTAGCCCGCGAGGGTGCGGCGGGCCAACAATGCACCCGCCCGTGTTGCTCCCTTGCGTGGTGTTCGTCAAATTTTGAGGGCTGGAACTTTTGCAACACTACCCGCTGTGTCAGGTGCCGCCACTTGACGGCCCCGAGTTCGTGAGCCATAACCGCAGTCAAATCCGCAACCCCGTGAAACTCAAAAAGCTACGGCGGGCGTCGATCTGCTAACTGGCCTCTGTCCGCGTTATACTTCTTGTTCGATGCAGCAGAACACTCGCTCACGTTGTCCGGCAGAGCCGCGCGTGCGGTGCCAGGCCGGCTTGAGTTAGGCCGTGTCATCAACTCCCGCTCCGCTGTTTGAACACTCTTTCGGCACCGCGCGTCCATCCCGTCCGATTTTTTGCCACCAGGAGGTCTTGGACAAGCTCGCCGCGCGGCGGAATGATCCAGTCGCGAAACGGGTGTCCCTGCTACTACAACGCATGGCTGTGGATATCGCGCGGCTGCATTATAAGGGCACAAGCGGAATCAATCGCGGCTGGCGGCGGTCGCGGCTCGGGGGTGGTTCCGGCTCTCATTTCTACGCTTGGTGGGCGCCATTCGCGGCGCCGGTGAAGGGCGAGGCGTCGTTTGATGCTGCTCCGAACAATGCAGTGTTCTTCCGCGACATTCGTCACCACGACGATCATACGCCGCTCGGTTGCGGCGCCCTATCGAGCGATTATTTATCTTTGAATGTTTCTGACCTGCGCACCGCGGAGTACGCTCCGGAACCGTGGACTGCCCCGCAAAGCCGCTTTGCGCGGAGCCACTCCCTGGCAAGGATTCTTAAGGGCCATCCTGGATCGGGTAAGACTACGGCTCTGCTGCACGCGGCGGACGCCTCCCACGCGGAACGGGTTCTGTATTTGACGTTCTCGCAAGACCTGGCTGTGCTCGCCCGGGATTATTTCGATCGATTCTGTTCCAATTCCCGGATATTCACGGTTTCCACTTATGCTACTTTCCTGATCCAGATATTAGGAACTCAGGCGAGTACGCAGGAGCGCGATCAGGACCCAGTCGCCATGCGGACACGATTCCGAAGGGATTTTCAGCATTATCAGCGCTCGGCCGGAGCGTGGTCTTCGGACCCGGATGCGCTGTACGACGAAATTCACGCACACGTCGTTGGTGCGGCGCTGCCGGAGCCGTGCGGGAGGTTCATCAAGGCAGAGCGAATCTGCTTGCCCGAGAAAGCCTACCTGGCGCAACGAGAACGGTACCTCGGGTCAGCCGCAAACAGTGTCATCGAGGCCGTGCGCAGACTGGAGAGGAGTGAGGAACCTCTAGCGGACCGCTACTATCCCGATCTGGCGCTTGCGTGGAGAGCCTCGCAATCAATCGCGCGATGCAAGGACGAGGAGCTTGCGGCCTTCCGCGACGTTGGCTGCATTGCGGTCGACGAAGTTCAGGACCTGACACCCCTGGAGTTCTTTGTCGTTTTGAAGCTGGCGCAACGGCTCAATGCCCGCGGCGGGCGCGTGCCGCTGCTTCTCGCCGGAGATGAGGCTCAGACGGTCCGCGCCACGGATTTCGAATGGGCATGGCTCAACGATATGCTGCACGGGGCCTTGGGCCAGCCCCAGGAATTCAAAACTCAGGTCAACCTGCGCAGCCCCCGCCGCATTGCGGACCTGGTGAATCGCGTCTGGGACTTTTACGACTACCTGCACAAGCAGGGACCGCCCGTCCGGAAACAGTTACGCCGAAATCGACGACGACTCTCCGGATGAGATCCTGTATGCGACGGCGCCGGCTTTGGAATTGCTGGCATTAGTTCAGGAGTTGAGCCAGCGCGAGGGGGTTGGCAGTGATTGCCTTCGACAAGTCTGCCCTGCCGGAGCAGACACAAAGAGTCGTGCTTTCTCCGGCGGAAGCCAAAGGACTCGACTTCCATTCCGTCTGCGTGCTGAATGGCGGGGCGCTGGTGCGGCGCGTTGTGGACGAGCGGGCCGCAGGACCAGCTCAAGCACTCAACAAGCGGCTGGCGATCGACCAGCTTCGCGTGGCCCTCTCGCGGCCGGGAGAGCGCCTGCTGTGGTTGGACATCGCACCTGATGCGGGGACCGTAAAGGAAGTGAGCCGCTTGCTCCGTCCCGCCGGTGAATCCTATTTGCCTCCCATCACAGTTGAGGCCTTGCGCACTTGTCTTGCCGAAGAAGAACTGGACGTCGAGGAGCGCGTTCAGCGTTGTCAGCGCGACGCCCGGCAATTCACGGCGGTGAAGCCGGATTTGGCATGGTCAAGAGCGCAACAGGCAGTCGCTTTGCTGGGCTTCGCCGGAGACGGCGGGGGCGTAACCGATCCCGCTGCCCGTGAAGCAGCCTACATGACCCTGGCGGAAGTGTGCTTTCAATTGGGATTCCGAAAGCAGAACCTATCGCCAGAACTGGGCCGCCCGGATCTTTATGAGGAAGCCGCCACGGCCGCTCTTGGCGCCCGAAAATTCCGTCTTGCGAATGCCATTCGCGCGATTGGCGCGATTCCGCCGGGACACGGGGCGGAGCGCCTGAACATGATCGCCGCCGCTATTCAACATGTGGCCGAGGCTCATGAGCAACTGCCGTCATGGCTGATTGTTGAAATCGAGCCTCACGCCCGCTTTTGGCTGGAGGAACTCGACCGCAATCTTGACGCCGGCGACAACCCGATTCTGGCGCAGAAGATCCTTCCGCCGTTCTTCGACGCGCTGAGAATGCCCGACGCACAGGTTCGCAAGGAGCGGCTGGCCGAGCGCGCCCTGCAGATTCTGATGAAGAACCGGCGGTATACCCAGGCACTTACGATCCTGGAGCGGCTACCAACCGCAAGACCCAAGCTGATGGCGGAATGCTACGAAGAGCTGGGAGAATTGCGCAAAGCCGCCGCGATTTACCTGGAGATTGAAGATCGGGAGAAGGCGCTAAGTTGCTACCGGTCGATTCCGGACTTCGCAGCGGCGTTGCGCTTGGTCCAGCAACTGGAGAATCACCCTGCGCGAGCGCCGCTCGAATGGCTGCAGGAACTGGATTCATTATTAGGGAGGCGTCCCGAAAACTTCAATCGCGCCATGACCGCTCCGGAGAAGAAGCTGCTCGCGGCGATGTTGGAGCGTGGATTGGGCGTGCAACGCAAGAAGCCTACCGCGAAAAAGGCAGTGGCGAAAGCTTCGAGTCCGGACAAACCACCCCAAAGGCCCCGTGGTCCTCGGAAGAGTCCGCGGCGCGGCATGCAGGACTCAGAGCAGGATGAAGCATGGTTGTATGTGCCGGCGCGAGGTATTCACTGCGCGGGGGAAGGGCCGTTCGGTGTCCGCTGAAGATGGACACGCGGGAGGGTTTCGTATCTGGCGATGGTCGCGCGCATTCCGGGACTCAGGCGGTGAAATCGGCAACCCCGCGAAACTCGGACAGTTACAGCGGGCCAGCCGTCGAACTCGCAGTATCTGGCCACGAACATCCCCGGCAGGCATGTGGCCAATCCGGATCAGGCCGTGATGCGACCGGTCGGTCGCGTCACTTACTTTTCGCGCCTGGAGTGTCTAGCAGCCCGTGGTAGAAACCGACAAAGCTTCGTTTGACAGAATGGATGGCCAGCGGGGCGAAGGTTGGATGTCGGGTTCAGGGAATTCACTTGGTTCGGCCCATCCGACGAAAATCGCGGCCCAGTACAGCTGCAGAAACAAGGTCGGATCGGAACCTGCTCCCTGAAAGGTCCTGGGCTTGCCGATGCCGAAGCGCTCCCGCAACAGCAGCGCCAGGTTGAACCCCACGGCGTGAAACAGCAGCCGTTTGAGAATGTTGTGGTGCTGGCGCAGGTGCGTTCGCCGCATGCCCCCGGTCTCGTACATGTGCGCGAAGCTGCGCTCCATCCGTTCCGAACGCAGCTTCTGTAGATCCTTGCCCCGCCGTCCGCTCATGCGTCGCCGGTTCCCGTAGACTTGCGCCTGCTGTTGCTCCTTGCCCTCCCAGTTCCGTCGTCCGCGATCGGGTTCGGGGATGTAACTGCGCACCCCCTCGGCATGGAGATCCACCAGCCGGAGATGTACTACAAGTGGGGCCAACCAACCCGCGGTTTCAATCGCGTGTGTTGGGCGAATTTCCCACCCAAGCAAACGATGCAGTGTTTCAGCTGGACTGGATCGAGAAGGCCGCGCTCCCCTACGACGACGAAACCTTCCTGGCCGATCTGAGCCGCAATGCTCACAGGCTGTGCATCCAGGTCGGGCTCGATATTGCTGGGCCCGGTGATGACGAGACAGCCATCTGCGCGCGCATCGGAGGCTACGTGCTGGCGCAAAACGCCTGGTCGAAAGCCGATCCGCTGGATGAGGTTCGCGCATTCCTCGGTGCAGTTCGACGGCGCCTCCCCGGGGTCCCGATCATCATCATGGCCGATGTGGTGGGCGTCGGTTATCACTTCGCTCGGGCCGTGGCCCGGGATGGATTCGATGTTCGCGAGTTCGTGGCCGGCCATGCCCCACTGGACCCGGTTCTGTTCGCAAATGCGAAGGCGGAGGCATACTGGCGGACGCGCGAGCACATGCGGGACGGCTTTGTTCACGGGATCCTCGACGAGGACTGCCAAGCCCAGCTTTCCGATGTACGGTACCGCGAGCTTCCCAACGGCAAGATCGAAATAGAGCACAAGGACGAAGCCCGCGCGCGCGGATCGAGGTCGCCGGATCGTGCCGAGGCGCTGGTCATGGCGTTCCACAAGATCGTCCTGCGCCAACAGACCCTTTACTATGGCGGCGCGCCTGCGCGAAACTGAGCGCTCTGGTGGCTCACCCGGCGCTCGATCTTAAGCACTCGCGCCACCGATTCGAGCCGCCATGGCGTCCCCCGCCGTGTCCGGTAGGAGCGGTGGTTGAGCGCTTTACGCTTCTGACAAGCACCGTGAGCTCGTCCGGAGTATTGACAGCAACGACATCCTCTTTCAAAACCGTCGAGGCACGCCGCTCACTCGAGATGGCGCCGCCTACCTGTTGCGGAAATACGTTCGCCTTGCCGCCAAGAGCACCTCGGTGCCGCGGCTGAGCCGCGTAACTCCGCACACGCTCCGCCACAGTTGCGCGGTCGCCCTCCTGCAGGCAGGAGTGGATGTCACGGTCATTCGCGACTACCTTGGTCACGCCTCAGTCAACACCACCAGCCGATACATCACCACTAATCTGCGCATGAAACGTCAGGTGCTCGAAGCGTTCTGGAAGCGGGCCGGCCTTGCGCCAGCGGGCCCTCACAAGTGGAAGCCATCTCCGAGCC
>JASHNT010000099.1 GCA_030041495.1 Bryobacteraceae bacterium
TTTAGTCTTTTCTCCTCCGATCTTGCCATCGATTTGGGTACCGCCAACACACTGGTTTTTGCCAAAGGGAAGGGGATCATCGTAAACGAACCGTCCATCGTCGCCATCAACAAGGTCACCGGCGACGTGGAAGCGGTGGGCAAGGAAGCCAAGGAGATGGTCGGCCGCACTCCCGGCAACATCGTCGCCATCCGGCCGATGAAAGACGGCGTCATCGCGGACTTCAAAGTCACGGAGCGCATGCTGAACTACTTCATTCAGAAAGCGCACGGCCGCAAGATGCTGGTGCATCCGCGCATCATCATCGGAGTTCCCAGCGAGATTACGCAGGTGGAAAAGCGCGCGGTCATCGATTCGGCCTATCACGCCAAAGCGAGCGAAGTGTACCTGGTGGAGCAGGCCATGGTGGCGGCCATCGGCGCAGGATTGCCGATCACGGAACCCTCCGGCAACATGGTGGTGGACATTGGCGGCGGCACCACCGACGTCGCGGTGATCTCGCTTTCCGGAATCGTGTATTCGCGCTCCGTGCGCGTGGCCGGCAACGCCATGGACGACGCGATCACGCAATACCTGAAACGCAAGTACAATCTGCTTGTGGGCGAGCGAACGGCGGAACAGATCAAGATTCAAATCGGCTCCGCCTACCCGCTGGACAAACCCCTGAGCATGGAGATCAAAGGCCATAATGTGCTGGAGGGCCTGCCGCGCACCATCACCATCGACGACGCCGAGATTCGCGAGGCGCTGGCGGAAAGCGTCGCGACCATCATGAACGGGATTCGCGTCGCGCTGGAACGGACTCCGCCGGAGCTCTCGGCCGACATCAGCGACCGCGGTATTGTCCTGACCGGCGGAGGAGCGCAGTTGAAGGGATTGGACAAACGCATTCGCCAGGAGACCGGCGTGCCGGTATCGATCGCCGAGGATCCGTTGGCTTCGGTGGTGCTGGGAACCGGAAAAATGTTGACAGAGTTCAAACTGCTGCGGCGCATCGCCATCGACTGACGCGGAACTTTTTGTTGCCTGTATGGAGTTTCTCAATCGCTTCCGGAACTTGTCGGTGCTGGTGGCGGCGATTCTTGCGCAACTGCTGCTGCTGGCCTACCAAGTCCGGAGCAATCAGGACGTCCGTCTCGTTCGCGTTTGGGCGGTGAGCGCGATGACTCCTCTGGCGCGCGTGCTGGAGGCCGGCCGCGCCGGCGGCTCACGATTCCTGCAGGACTATTTCCTGCTGCTGGGCGTCCGCCAGGAGAATCGCAAGATGAAGTCGGAGTTGGAGCAGGCGGAGATGGAAAACCAGTATCTCCGCTCCCAGCTTTCCACCGCGGACAACGCCAAGGCACTGGCCATTTTTCAGACCACTTCGCGCTCCAAGACTCTGGCCGCGCACAACATTGGCCGGACCACGGACTCCAGCTCGCAAGTAATCTATGTTGACCGCGGCTCCTCGGACGGCGTTCAAAAAGGGTTCGCCGTGATCACGCCGGAAGGGCTTGTCGGCAAGGTCATCAACGTTTTTCCCAAGACTTCCGACGTCCTGTTGATCACCGATCCGTCCTTTGCGGCCTACGTGGTCTCGCAGAAGCATCATGTGCATGGGACGCTCAAGGGCAGTGGCGACGGGACAGTGATCGTCGATCACGTGGAAAATGAAGAAACCGTCGACGTGGGCGAGATGTTCCTGGCTTCGGGGGAGGATCTCATCTTTCCGCGCGGCACGCCGGCCGGACAGGTCGCCGTGGTCCGTGACGGGCGGGGTCACAAGGAAATTTATCTCACACCCACCGGCCTTCAGAACGGTCTGGACGACGTGCTGATTGTGACCGACGGAGTGCATGGATCCATTCCTCCCGTGGCGGCCCCGGATGAAGCGGTACATTTGCTCCAGCCTCCGGCTCCCGACGATTCCACCCCCGCAGCCGATCTTCCGGCGCAGAGCGGAGCCCACTTGACGGATCTGGACCGGGTGACCGAGAAATATCGCGCGATCGGAGAAGCGCAGCATCACGCGTTCGGCGACAAGAACAGCCCCGCGCCGAATTACAATCTTGCGCCTCCGGCCGCTGGTTCCGGGAGCACGCCGCCAAACGCTCCCTCTGGCGGCTCCGATCCCTCCGGCGTTGCACCGCAGCATCCATGAGTGACGTTCCCGCCGGGCTCCACGAGCTGCGCAAAACCCGCGTCTCCAAGTTCAACTGGATCTCGATCGTGTGCATCCCTCTGGCCGCGATTCTGTTTCAGGTGGTGGTATCGCGGTTTGTCCGGTATCTTTCCTATCTTGAGCTGCCGCTGCTGGTGACGGTGTATTTTTCCCTGGCGCGGCGCTCACCGGTTGCCGGTGTGCTGTTTGGCATGGGCATCGGACTGGCGCAGGATTCGCTTTCGCCGCAGCACCCTCTGGGCATGTTCGGCATCGCCAAGACCCTGGTGGGATATTTCGCGGGCATGGTCAGCCAGCGCTTCGAAGTGGAGAGCTCCGGGGTGCGTCTGGTGCTGGCGCTGTTCTTCTTCCTTTTTCACCAGTTCTTCTATTGGTTCCTGACGCGCGCGTTGCTGGGCGAGCAGGTTGGATTCGAGCTGCTGCAGACGCTGGTGCTGGCGGTGATGAACGCGATTGTCGCAGTCCCCCTGTTCCACGTCTTGGATAAACTGAAGATTACGGAGTAACCGTTGTTAAGCCGAGTAACGGAGTAACCGTTTGTCTCCCCGTCATCCTGAGCGCGGGCGCCCGCAAGAGCCGGCCAACCGGCTGTTGCGCGACGATACGCAATTCGCCCTTAGCCGCATCGCCGTTTTTCAGTACGCGGCGGTGGCGGTCTTTCTGTTCCTGCTCAGCGGTTTCTGGGTGCTGCAGGTGCGCGATCATGAGGTCAACAGCGAACTGGCGGAGCGCAACCGCATCCGCACCGACCCGATTGTCGCACCGCGCGGTAAAATCCTGGACCGGGAAGGACGCGTGATCGTCGATAACCGGCCGTCCTATCGCGCGCTGCTTTCGCGCGAGAACCTGAACCGCGAGCACCTTCCGGCCATCGCCGAAGGGCTGCATCTGGATCTGGCCGAGCTGGAGAGCCGCGTGAAGCGCTACAGCTCCCGGCCCAAATATGAAGCGGTTCCGATCAAGACGGAGCTGACGCGCGCAGAGCTGGCTTTTGTCGAATCGCATTCGGACGCACAAACCTTTCCCGAACTGGAAGTCGAAGAGGATTCGAGCACGCGCCTGTATCCACAGGACGGAATGGCCGCGCACGTTCTGGGCTATGTGGGCGAGGTGAGCGAGGCCAACTTGGATTCGCCGGAGTTCGCCAAGTACTCGCCCGGCGAAATCGTGGGCAAAAGCGGACTGGAGCGCGAATACAACGACATTCTAATGGGTGTGGATGGACAGAAGCGCGTGGTGGTGGACAACATGGCGCATGAGCGGCAGGTGCTCGACAAAATCGACGCTACGCCTGGACGCAACCTGCAAACCACGCTGGATATCGATTTGCAGGCCGCCGCCGAGTTGAGCATGGAAGGGCGCAAAGGCGCGGTGGTGGCCCTGGATCCCCGCAACGGAGAAGTATTGGCGATGGTAAGCCGGCCCACCTTCGATCCGTCGAAGTTTGAAGGGCACATCAGCACGCAGGAATGGAACGCTCTGATCAACGATCCCGATAGCCCGCTGCTCAATCGGGCGATTCAGGCGCAGTTCGCGCCGGGTTCGACGTTCAAGCCGATCGTGGCGCTCGCCGGACTGGAAACCGGCGCCATTGAGCCGAGCACGACTTTTTATTGTCCGGGCTCGGCCACATTCTACGGGGTGACGCACAAATGTGACGCGAAGCACGGCACTATCGACCTGCATCAAGCGATCGTAAAGTCCTGCGACGTGTATTTCTACAACGTCGGCAACCGGCTGGGCATCGATACCATCGCGCAGTACGCGCAAATGGCCGGGCTCGGAAAGAAGACCGGCATCGATCTTCCGGATGAAGCCGAGGGTATTATGCCCTCGACCAAATGGAAGCTGCGCGTGAAGAACGACCGGTGGTACCCGGACGAGACCATCTCGGTGGCGATCGGACAGGGCGCGGTAGCGATCACGCCCATTCAACTGGCGGTGGCAATCGGAGGCTTGGCTTCCGGCGGTGTTTGGTACCGCCCGCACCTGGTGCGCGACCCGTCGGTCCCCAACCAACCGACTCGCGGCAATCTGCACCAGGAAAATATCGACACGATCGTAGGAGCGATGCGCGGCGTAGTGGAGGAAGAAGGAACGGGCACCTCCGCGCGCATTCCGGGCATCGAGGTATGCGGCAAGACCGGCAGCGCCCAGCGCATCTCCAACAAATTGGCCAAGGCAAACCGGGCTCTCGCGCAGGAATTGCAGGACAACAGTTGGTTCGTCGGCTTTGCTCCTTGCGAACATCCGGAAATCGTTGTGGCCGCTTTGTGGGAGGGCGGCGAGCATGGCGCGCTGTCCGCGCCCATCGTGCGCGACGTGATCAAGGCGTACTTCGACAAGAAGGCTCGCCAAGCGCAGCTCAAGCCGCAGGAGATCGCCTGGTTCCGGCGGCCCGGCCCGGCCGGTCCGCTAGACGAAGGTCCGCTACACTAAGATCCGATGGCGCGCTACCGCAGCATCCGGGATTTCGATTGGCCCCTGCTCATCATCACCCTGATCATCTGCGCGCTGGGCGTGCTCCAGATTTATTCGGCCACGCACGACTACCATACCGCGACGCACGACTATCGCGACGCGTGGTGGAAGCAGGTTCTTTACATTCTGGTCGCCCTGGGTCTGATGTGGCTGGCGGCTTCGGTGGACTACCACACGCTGATGGCGCAGACGCCGATCTTGTACACCTTGTCGGTTCTGGCTCTGACGGCGACTTTCCTGTTGGGCAAGCGCGTCGCGGGCGGGCGCCGCTGGCTGTTCCATCTGCAGATCTCGGAATTCGTAAAATTGGTGATAATATTAGTCGTAGCGCGGTATCTGTCGGAGCTGAAGAGCGACGAGCTGAGCGCGCGGGACCTGTTCAAACTAGGAGGGTTGGTCGGGATTCCGACGGCCTTGGTGGTGCTGCAGCCGGATTTTAGCACCGGCGCTACCTATGTGCCGATCCTGGTCGTCGGAGTCTTGTTGGCCGGCATTCAATGGCGTCACGTGGCCGCGATCGTTCTGGCCTGCGCCCTGGCGGCTCCGGTAGGCTGGTTCGTGCTCAAGGATTACCAGAAGCAGCGTGTGCTGACCTTCCGCGATCCTTCGCTCGATCCGCAAGGCCGCGGCTATCAGGTGATTCAATCCAAAATCGCGGTGGGCGACGGAGGCATGTGGGGCCGGGGCGTGACGCACGGCACCCAGACGCAGCTCCGTTTTCTACCGGTTCCGCACACGGATTTCATTTTTGCTTCCTTCGCCGAGGAGCACGGCTTTGTGATGGTGGTGGTGGCGCTGGGTTTGTATTTTCTGCTGCTCATGCAGATCGTGCAGAACGCGCAGACGGCTCCGGACCGGGCCGGGGTGTATATCTGCATGGGAGTGGCGACTTTGTTGTTGTTCCACATTCTGGTGAACGTGGGGATGGTGGTGGGCTACGTGCCCGTGTCGGGAATTCCGTTGCCGCTCATGAGTGCGGGCGGCTCGAACATGATTTCGGTATTTATGATGCTGGGGCTGGTGAACAACGTCCGGCTCCGCCGCTTTGTCAGTTGAGAGGTTTCGGTTTAACGCTTTTTTGAGTTGATTCGATTCCGGCGCCTCGCCGCGCCGGCGTCCAGAGAGATTTGAGCCTGCGATCGGCTGCGCTGTAATCGCGCGGGAGGAGCGGGGCGAATTCGGTTTTTCAAGTTTTCGGACCAGCCGGTGGAGTTGGTGGAGCGATCTCCAACTTGGCCCTCTGCCGGTGAGTTCCGCGGTGCTTGCCGCCGGTTGTGGTGTTGACCGGCTGGCGAATTGGATGGCTGGAGTGTGAACCGGTTCTCAGGGGAGAACTCCATTCCGGCGCCAGGTCGCCGCAGGCCCTTTAGGCCGAGCCGCCTTGTTGTAGTTCCCGCCTTTGCTTTGCGCTTCCATCTCCGGCTAGCCCCGCACGGCCTGAATCCGCGCGGGAAGGGAGGCAAACATGAGTAAGGAGATGGTGATCTCGGCCACGCGGCATGAGACTCGCGTCGCGGTTCTGGAAGACGACCAACTGGTGGAAGTGCATTTCCAGCGCTCGAATGAATATTCTTTAGCCGGCAGCATTCACAAAGGACGTGTGACCCGTGTACTGCCGGGAATGCAATCCGCCTTCGTCGACCTTGGCCTGGAGCGCGATACGTTCCTCTACGTCTCGGACTTTTTGGAGGAGACCGAAGATATCGACCGCATCACCGGCGAAGAACGGGCGCCGCGAGACCGGGGCGGGAGGGATCGGGACCGGCGTCCGCAAGCTCAATTGCCCGCCCCCGCTCAAGCCGCACCCGCCCCGGAAGCGGAAGCGTCAGTGCCGCTGCCGGTACCCTCGGGCGAACCGGGGGCGCCAATGCAGCCCGCCGCGCCAGCGCCGTCCCCTGGCCGCGGGCCGGACCAGGGAGAACGCGAAGATCGCCGCGGACGGCGCTCCCGCCGCCGGCGTCATCGCGGGCGTGGATTCCCGGAATCGAAGTACGCCGATACCTCTTCCGCCGCGGCTCCCGAAGCGGCTCCTGCAGCCGAGGGGCCGGCGCCTGAGGGGGGACCGGAAGCCGAGGCATCAGTGGAAGCTCCTCTGATTCTGCCCGGAGAGTCGCTGCGCAAATACCGTTCCGCGCATGAACCGGAAACCGAACCCTCATCTGAAGCTGAACTTTCCCCCGAACCCGAACTCGCCCGTGAGGCCGTGCGGGCCGCTGAAGGCGTGACCAGCGAAATCGGCGAGGGCGAGTACGACGAACCGATCCACTACCCGCCGGACAACACCATACCCGACGCGCCGGTTCATCGCGCTCCGGTTGCTGGACCGGAGGGGCCTGAGGTAGCGGCCGGGGCTGCGCCGGTTCCGGCAACACCCCGAGTCGAGCCGCCGCCTGTGCCGGCGAAGTCAGAAATCGCGGCGGTCGTAGAATCGGCGGAGCCCACCGCTGAGGCCGGCGCCGATGAGGCAGGGGAAGAAGACGACGAGCGCCGCGCCGACGCCGAATCGGGTCCCGCGGTCGCACCCGGATTGGACGAAGACGAAGATCGAGATATTCAAGCCATGATTCTGGGTGAGGTGGACGGATTGGATGAGGACGGCGAAGCCGGACCGGAAGAACCCTCCGTGGCGTCCTCGGAACCAGGCGTGGAGGCGGCGCTGCCCGAAGCCGAGAGCGGCAGCGCGGAAGTGCGCGAGCGCGGAGGCCGTTATCCTCATCGCGTTTCCCGCCGCATGCGGAGGCGCGGGCGTGGCGGCGCGCAAGAAGGACGCGAGCGCGGCGAAGGCCGTCCCGAAGGCGGTGAAGTAGGGCCGCGGCCACCAGAGTCGCGGCACGTCGCCCGTCCGTCCTCTGGGAATCAGGGCCAGCCCTCCATCAGCGACCTGCTCAAGGAAGGGCAGGAGATCATCGTTCAGATTGCCAAGGAGCCGCTGGGGCAGAAGGGCGCGCGCATCACGTCGCATATCGCGCTCCCGGGACGCTACGTCGTCTACATGCCAACGCTCGAACACATGGGCGTCTCCCGAAAGATCGCCAGCGACGAGGAGCGCCTGCGCCTGAAGCGCATCCTGCAAGGCCGGCGTCCGGGCGTGGGAGGCGGATTCATCACCCGCACTGCCGCCGAGGGCCGCACCGAAGAAGAGATCGCAGCGGACATGGAGTTCCTGTACAAGCTCTGGCAGGACATCAAGGCCAAGGCGGAGCGCAAACCGGCTCCGGTCCTGTTGCACCACGATCTCGACATTGTTCAGCGCGTACTGCGCGATCAGTTGACCGACAACTTCAAATCCATTTGGATCGACAACGAGGAGCTGTACGAGAGCGTGGTGGCGTTCGTGCAACGCTTCCAGCCGGCCTTGGTGGGCAAAGTGAAACTGTATACGCGCGAGGCTCCGATCTTCGACGCCTTCGGCATCACGCAGGAACTCGAAAAAGCCCTGCGGCCCAAGGTGTGGCTGAAATCCGGAGGCTACATCGTCATCAACCAGACTGAGGCGCTGGTGGCGATCGACGTCAATACCGGCAAGTACGTGGGCAAGTCCAACCGCCTGGAAGACACTATCGTCAAGACCAACACGGAGGCGATTAAGGAAATCGTCCGCCAGATCCGGCTGCGCGATTTGGGTGGCATCATCATCATCGACTTCATCGACATGGAGGAGCGCAAAAATCGCCAGAAGGTGATGCTGGCGCTCGAAGAAGCCATGCGTGCCGACCGCGCGCCGTACAAGATTCTCCAGTTCAATGATTTCGGCCTGGTGGCCATCACGCGCAAACGGGTCAAGCAATCGCTGGAGCGGACGCTGTGCTCGCCGTGCCCGCATTGCGACGGCGGCGGCTACATCAAGAGCGTGGCTACGGTGGTAAGCGAGATCCTAACCGAGGCGCGCAAGATGGCCCCCAGCGTCGAAGGGAAAGAAGTCGTCCTGCGCGCGCACCCCGATGTAGCAAAAGTGCTCAAATCGCACCAGAACAAGTATCTGGAGGAGCTCGAAGAGGTTTTGCGCCGGCCGGTGCTAGTCAAGGGTGACCCGCTGCTGCACAACGAGAAGTTCGACCTGGCGTAGGTCTGCTAGGGGCTGAATAGACGTAACCCGGGGATGTCGCCGAAATCTCCGGTGTTCACCGTCCATAACGCGGCCTCGTGACGGATGGCGCAGGCCGCGATAGCGATAGCGGCTTCGCGGCCGCGGGGCCGTTTCACGGAGCGATAGATCCGCGCGGCGATCTCTGCGTCGGCGGTCTCGAACGGCAAGGCTGCGTGGGACGGGAAGAGAGTTTCTTGCGCTTCCAGTTCTGCTGCGGCGCGCGGTCCACGCAACCACTCGAACAGCACCATCGTGGAGATCGCCAGTCTTTCGCCCCCGCCCATCGCGTCGACGATCTGGGGCAGTAGACGCCCATTTTCAGTCAGGCCGTCAACTAGGACTGAAGTGTCAAGCAGGACCACGGAGATTCAACGCGCACCTGGACGCCAGCCGATGCGCCGGGATTTGCGAATTTCTTCAATCTGCCGTGCGGCATCTCCAGAGGGGCGCGTCGGAAGCTTCCGCTTCGCGTACTCCTTCAGGAAAGCCAGCATTCTGGTCCGTTCTTCATCGCTCAAGCGGTCGCTCTTCTTGTACGCTTCCTCGATGGCATCGCGAACGATCTCGCTCTTTGGCTTGGATAGGCGCCGGGCCGTCTCATTGAGGTGATTGACGGCTTTCTCATCGGGCGTGAACGTCATATTATTGCTCCACGCCTTGGCGGAATGTTCCCTTGGCCTTGGCTGCGTCGATCAACGTCGGGTAGAACTGCACAAAGGTACTGTCCACTGCTCCGTCCTTCTCGTGGCAGGAGTAGCAATCGCGATCCTTGGGAAGCAAATCGCCCTCTTTCGCGCCGCGCGGGAATTCGTAGAAGGCCCAGCCTCCGCGCGAAGCATCCTTCACGTGAATTTCCGCGGCTCCTCCGGTGGTCTGCACCCGGCCGTCCTTGTTGATCGAGAGCTGGCTCTCGGACCGGCGCACCTCCAGCACGAGCACGGTTTTGTCGGGCCAGATTCCGGTTTTCAGGAATCCGCGGTATGCCTCGGGATTGACGAAGACGTTGTCGAAGGGAGGATTCGGATTGGCGGCGCCGTCCGTCGAATAGCGCATGCCGATTCCGGAGCTTAAGAAAATCCACTCGCGGTAATCGGCGGGCAGTAGCAGCTTGCCGTCATTTCTATAGCGCGGCGCGCGATCCGATTGCGCGAACAGAGCCATCCCCAAAACCGCACCCAGGAGTAGTATTCTCTTCATTGCAACCAAGACCCTCTCAAGTGATCTAACATAGAAGCCAGACGGAGAATACAAATATCATGGCAGAATACGCTTATCCCGAAGCTTTGGTCTCGACCGACTGGGTGGCCCAACACGCCAGCGATCCTAACGTCCGTGTTGCGGAAGTCGACGTCGACACCTCCGAATACTCCAAGGGCCACGTTCCCGGAGCCATCGGCTGGAACTGGACCTCGCAACTTTGCGACACCGTCCGCCGCGACATTCTTTCCAAGTCGCATTTCGAAAAGCTGATGGCGGAATCGGGCATTTCCAACTCGACCACCGTCGTTCTGTACGGCGATAACAACAATTGGTTCGCCGCGTGGGCTCTGTGGCAGATGAAGATGTACGGCCACAAGGACGTGCGCCTGATGAACGGCGGGCGCAAGAAGTGGCTGGCCGAAGGCCGCGAGATCTCCACCGGCGTTCCCAAGATCGCGTCCGCCGGCTACACCGCCTCCGGGCCGGACAACGCACTGCGCGCATTTCTGGATCAGGTCCAGGCGGCGATGCAGGGCGGACGGACCGCGTTGGTCGACGTGCGCAGCCCAGCCGAGTTCACCGGGGAAATCCTGGCGCCCCCCGGACTTCCGGAGACCTGCCAGCGCGGCGGCCACATTCCCGGCGCGCGCAACATCCCTTGGGGCAAGGTTTGCAACGACGATGGTACCTTCAAATCCTACGACGACCTCAAGGCGCTCTACGGCGGCGAGGGTGTCGACGGATCGAAGCCCACCATCGCGTACTGCCGCATCGGAGAGCGCTCCAGCCACACCTGGTTCGTGCTGCGCTATCTGCTCGGCTACGATCATGTCCGCAATTACGACGGCTCGTGGACTGAGTGGGGCAATCTGGTTGGCGCTCCGGTGGAACGCGGAGCGGCGCCTCACGCCGCGAAGGCGTAAGCCGCGGCTTAGTTTTGGAAATGGACACGAACGCACAGAACATGATGAGAGTGGAAGAGCATCAACAGCGCGAACTTAAAATCGAAGACTGGCCTGTTCGTCTCACCAGTTATCGCATCGGCGAATTGTTCCACTGCACCGCGGATAACATATCGCCGGGCGCAAGTCTGGCCCGTACGCGCGGGGTGACGCGCGAGGAAGCCGAGAGCAAGGCGATCCAGTACGCGGGTGAGCGCCTGAAACAGACTCGCCGGCTTCCGGTTTAGCGTAGCCCGGCGTGGCCACGGTTTCCACT
>JASHNT010000100.1 GCA_030041495.1 Bryobacteraceae bacterium
CTGCGCGAGTCCGGCGCTTCGCAGAAACGTGGATTTTCCCCCTCGGTTCGCGCCCGTGATCATCACGAGTAGCTTCCCATCGCCGGCCACGTCGTTGCCGACCGCCCTGCCCTCCAAATTCAGACTGAGGCAGACATCGTACAAGCCACAACTCGAAAACGCCGCGCTACCCATCGGCGACGGTTCGGGAAAACAAATGGGTTCGCCCTTCTGCGCCAATCTGTCCCACAGATTCAAACAGGCGACATAGAAGCCCAGTTCCAGCCGGACGGCGCCAAAGAAATTCAGAATATGCTCGGTCGATTGAGCGAGGGCAGCGGCAACGTGTCCGATCCCCATCCCGCGGAGTTCCGACAGCGCCCGAAAGCCGGCCTCATCACGGTCTGGGATTTTGTAAGCATACGCGGAGCGGCCTTTAGGGTTGAGATGCATCCAGTTCGGCAGATGATCGATCCATGTCTTCTTTGTTTCGATTGGCTTCCGCAGGATGTAGTTGACTCCCTTATTTCCTTTGCCGAGTTCGGCAGTCATCAGGACACCTTTGCGAAATTCCAATTGCCAGATGTGTTCCTGCACTTCGCCCAGGTATTCATCCGTCAGCTCGGCGGTCAGCATGCGAAAGAATCGCGTAAATCCTTCGGAATCGAATTTCCCCCCGTGCTCCTCCGCGATACGTCTCAGACGCTTCAGTAACCCCACGAATAGCTGGAGCACTTCCAGAGACCGGTGCAGC
Organism: Bryobacteraceae bacterium; assembly: GCA_030041495.1. Classification (GTDB taxonomy): domain Bacteria; phylum Acidobacteriota; class Terriglobia; order Bryobacterales; family Bryobacteraceae; genus Palsa-187. Next base: position 734 of record JASHNT010000100.1, read on the forward strand.
AGCCCATCCGGGTATCGGGCAAACATCCCTCCCCAGACCTTGCGTTCGCGCTCGACCGCCTCCACGGCAAGTCCGTAGATCTGCCGTGCAATTTCGGGCTGATCCAGGCAGTCGGACAGTATCCGTTGGCGATAGACGATCGCCTCCGGATCGCGCAGACTTACCAAGACCGATTTCTTTGCTACGTCGAGCAAAAACCCATCGCCCCCAGACATTGCCTTGAAGAGCGTCTCCAACTCCAGATCCTGCATCAGGTTCGCCGCATGCGGGGGCTGATCCTCTTGAAGGCCAGCATCTCGATCTTTATACAGCAGGAATGCGTTCACGATGCAATTCGCCGTTTTACTTGGTTGTAGGTGAGGCGGTATTTCTCCGCGATCGCCACGGCATACGCAATGCCGTCGGCAGGTCTTCGAATTACTTTGAACGTACGAAGTGCCGGATCGCTGGGGTCGACCGTACTCACCATGCTCACAGTGGTCTTACTCATGGAGGCCAGCTCGTCCAGGAACGTTACGGAGACGCACAGCATATGGCGCTGGATGATCCTCTGCATCACCTCTCTGCTGAGGAACAGGGCATCGCTCAGAGTCGTCGCCAGAAAGCTTTCGTTCATGATCAGGATGCTTCTTGGCGTGGCCGATTCGAGGATGCGGTGTATCCTGACCAGTTCGTCCTCCAGCTTACTGCTCAGGTTCTGAAGATCTTCCTCGCGCTCAAAGTGCGTGAACAATTTGTCAAACAGAAACAGTCTCGCTTCACGGCCCGGCACCGGGCATCCGATGCTGGCCAAATAATGGAGCTGCCCGAAGGTACGGGCGAAGGTCGTCTTGCCGCCTTGGTTCGGTCCGGAAACAACAATGATGCGCTCCGGATCGCGCAAATAGAAATCGTTAGTCACAACGGCGGCATCCTCGCGGATGAGCCGGTTGGCGAGTGCAAGGTCGAAGGTATCTCGGGCGGAGACATCCTTGGATTGGTCGCCGACGGCAGGGTAGCAAAAAGGCAATCCTGCTTTTTTGAAGTGTTCGATGTGTTCGATGCAGGCAAGATAGAACTGCACCTCCCGGTCAAATGTTTCGATGACGTTGTCGAGATATCCGCGGTGACCAGCGCAATACTGCTCCAACGAGGAGAACAGCTCCGGATACAACAGCGCTACCATATCGAGGATCACCGCCTCGATGTGATTCATCTCCGGCGAAGCAGAAAATGTGAAGCGATACTCCTTGGGTGCCTGCCGTTTAAACTTCTCGAACGTTTGCAACACCTCCGCGCCGTAATCCGGTTCGGACTCATATCGGGAGACCTCGATACGACTTCCTTCTATATAGATAGAGTATTTGACCTCAGCCAGTCCTGCCTTGAGCTTCTGCGTCTCGCTGGTGAGAGAAGCGAACGCGGCCGAATCGCCGTACTGGGTAACGTATTCGCGTAGCGCAAGGAAGGCTCGCGCGTGGAGGTCGATTGCTTTCAGATCATGAATCAGTTCCCGCACCGCTCCGCAATAGATTCCGACCGCGTCGAGGAACCAGCTTTGCTTTTGGCGATTGTAGTAAAGCTTCTCAGCTTGCGCGAGATGAGCTCGCATATTTCGCATTTGCTGCGCGAATGAGCGTACACAAGCAAGCAGAGCCTCGCTCTTGAGGTCCCTGAATGTGTCGTAGCGATAATCGACCGTTTCGAGCCGATCGAGCGGCGTGTGGAAGATCGGCTTTAGGTTGTACTCGTCTCGATTTGCCGTGATCGATGCGACCACCTGGTCGAGATTTAGGTCTTTGAAAAATTCAGGCGCTTCGCGCTTTTCGGTGCCGGCCAGAGGTTCGGATTCATCGAAAAGGACACTTAAGCGGGCCACGGGGTCGAATTCTGCTCTCCTGCCTACCGCGCAAAGGCCTCCCGGCCGGCGAATCGTGAGCCTCCGTTCAGCCGTTCTTCGATGCGCAGGAATTGGTTGAATTTGGCGACGCGTTCGCTTCGGCATCCAGAGCCAGTTTTAATGTGGCCAGCCCCGGTCGCTACGGTGAGGTCTGCGATGAAGGTATCCTCCGTTTCACCGGAGCGATGGGAGACAAAGCATCGGTAGCCGTTTCGTTCAGCGAGCCGCATCGTATCGAGTGTTTCCGTCACCGTTCCGATCTGGTTGAGCTTGATCAGAATCGAGTTGGCAATGCCCTGCGAAATACCTTGTTCCAAAAGCCGTGGGTTGGTGCAGAAGTTGTCGTCCCCGACGAGCTCGACCTTTGACCCGAGTGCGGCGGTGAGGTTCCGCCAGCCTGTCGAGTCATTCTCGCCCATCCCGTCTTCAAGCAGGATGATCGGGTATTGGCGCACCCAGGACTCCCACAGGCGTACCAGTTCATCGGAAGGAAGGAACTGCTTTGTCGATTTGAATAAGACGTATTTTCCGTCCTCCCACATCTCGCTGGCCGCAGGATCAATGCACAAAGAAACGTCTTCCGATGGCTTGTAGCCGGCCTTCGTGATCGCTTCCAGGATCACTTCCACAGCTTCTTCATTGGACTTGAGATTCGGAGCAAAACCGCCTTCGTCGCCCACGGAGGTGTTGTACCCACGGCTGTGCAACACGGCCTTGAGAGCGTGAAATGTTTCGATGCCCATGCGAATCGATTCGGCAAACGAAGGAGCATGATGGGGCGCAATCATGAACTCCTGAAAGTCGACTGTGTTGTCGGCGTGCCGGCCGCCATTCAGCACATTCAAGCAGGGGACAGGAAGAGTCGCGGCGTTGGCGCCGCCCAGATACCGGTACAGCGGCAGCGAATGCGCGTTCGCAGCGGCTCTCGTAACGGCCATTGAAACGGCGAGTATGGCGTTGGCCCCTAGCCTGCTCTTGTCGGCATCATCCGCCGCGATCATAGCCGCGTCGATGGCGCGCTGATCGCAAGCGTCGCGTCCAACAACGATTGCTGCAATTTCATTGCGGACGTGGCCGACCGCTTTCTTTACGCCTTTGCCGTTGTAGCGGGCTTTATCGCCATCCCGCAACTCGACCGCTTCTTTTTCTCCAGTAGACGCTCCGGATGGCACGGCAGCAACACCGATCGCCCCACCGTCGAGCCTGACGTCGGCCTCGACCGTCGGGTTGCCGCGAGAATCCAGAATCTCGCGAGCCGTTACATGCGTGATCAAAGTCATCTATGGTTTCCTTTTAGACAGTTGTCAAACGTCCACCCGAACGCAACACAGCTTTTAAGTCTTCTCGAACGCTCTCCGGGATTGGCATCCGGTCGATTTTCGCTAGAGTACGATCCACATCGTAACTGGCCGAATGAAGCGTGACCCCTTGATCCCAGATGGCCCAACATATCTTAGCCTCGCCCGTCTTCGACTGGCCTAGACTCCCCGGGTTGGCGACCACCGACGTGCCGACCCCCCGAATAAACGGCGTGTGAGTGTGGCCCACCAGTAGGAAATCAGTGCCAAGGCCGTCTATCTCCTGCTCCCACTCCGTTGAATTGGCGGGCATGTATTTGTATAGCGGATCTGAGGGAGCGGCATGGCAGAGGACGAATTGCGTTCCGTCGATCACGCGCTCGACGGTAAGCGGCAGGCTCGCCAGATACTGAATCTGGTCAGAGGACAAGGCCGCACGCGTGAATTTCATTGTCTCCTTCGCCATTTCTCGATACGGCGCGGAGCAGCACGGATTCCGGTCGAGGCCCACCGCATGGTCGTGGTTCCCTCCCACCACCACCGTGGCGTGCGAACGCACGAAATCGATGACGGCGCCGGGCTCGGGCCCATAGTTCACTAGATCGCCCAGTACCCACAATTCGTCATACGGTTCCTTCGCGGTTTGCTCCAGGAACGCAGCGATCGATTCCATGTTCCCGTGAATGTCTGAGATGATGGCGATTCTCATAAAGGGTAGCCTTCGACTCGACTCGCTTCGCGGCTTGCGCCCGCCAGAAGCTGCAGACGCCTCAGATCCGCTCTGATTTGCGGCGCGCTCTCGCAGCTGGCGGAGACTAATCCCTGGACTGTAGCCAGCAACTCGTCCATTCTCTGGTCAGCTTCGCGCCGGAGCTCAAAAATCGCAGAATTGACGATCCCCTCCCATTGCGAGGTGAGACGCGAGAGGTTCTTGAAGGTCTCGTCCTCGATTTTCCATCTGAAACGGTTCAGCACTGGTCCGCGCAGAATAGACATCGGCAGGACGGGCGAAAGGAGTTCCCAGTTGTGGTCGAAAGCCTTACCGATGCTCACGTCCGGCATCTTGTGCGGCTGCGGTAAGATATCCGGCTCCGTAGTTTTCAGCGGGACTCCGTACAAAGCGAACGTCCGGTCGGAGAGGCGGTTGCGAAAATTCTGAAGAACGCGCTGATACTGGCGCTGCACGTCTACCAGCGGCTGAATGATTTCGCTTCGTTTGGATGCAGAAAGCGCCTGAAGTTCGCTGGAGATCGCGTCTTGCAGCCAATCGCTGAAAGCATCGATCAGTTTGTCCAGCCCGCGCGGGAAGTGATCCGCTTGTTCTTCGAACATCGCCAGCAGTCTCTGCCGGATCGCGCTGTCGTAAGGCGCCAGGGCACGCTCGATGGAGGAACGCGTGCCGGCAGCTGAGTGCTGCGCAATCAGTCGCACTTCCAGATGCGTGTCGGCGAGAGCCTCCTTCTCAGCCAGGAACTGCTGTTGGAGCCGTACCCGCTCTGCATCGAGCATCTCGGCAGATTTGAGTGTCAGGCGAATGTATTGCTCACAGTCGGTGAGCAGGGTGTTGAGTTTGCGATCGGCAATAGCGCGCCGCTGCGCTGCGGCATCGCCAGCGACCTTCTCCAGGAGACCCTCCTCGAAGTCGTGTTTCAGTTTTTCAGATCCGCTCCTCGTCGAATACGGATAGATCGGTATGCTCTGGTTGAACCGCGCCGCAAGTTGACTGCACACGTAGCGGATCACTTCCTCCAGCTGCGCCGCATCCAGGAGGTCAGCCTTCGTGAGTAGCACGGCCACGCGTGGCGTATAGCGAAAGAGCATCTCAATTAGGGAAATGTCGCGTTCCGAAAGCGGGGGATCGACTCCAATGGCAATCACGGCAATGTCAACCTTTGGCGCCCATCCGAGGGAGGCTTCCGTATTGTGCGCGAACACGCTCTCCAGCCCAGGCGTGTCGATGAACCGGAGATTGGGCCAGCGCGCCAGTTGCGGAACGCGCACAATAACTGTGTCGGCATGCTTGCGATTCAACGGGTTTTCGGCCTCCGTCACATACAACCGAAGGTTGGAAATCGGAATCGGAGCTTCGCCGCCCCCGGTAAACCGGACAATGGCTGCGTCCCTTTCACCGAAGCCTATTTCAGTGATGACGGCCGTAACGGGGATGACGCCCACGGGAAGCACTTCCCGGCCGAGCAGATGATTCAAAAAACTGCTTTTGCCTGCCTTGAACCGGCCCAGCACCGCGATGCTTAAGTCCCCGCGCTCATCTCCCCCGGCCCTACAGATTTCCAGGAGGGGACGGATTGAAGCAAGCTGATAACGCTCGGCCAACTCGGCCACCAGCGCGATCGAGTCAGACTTCTCGATCAAGCGGCGCTCCCCCGGTCCCACACAGTAGTGGCTCCTAAAACCAGAAGGTAATGTTTGGGGAAGTTTGTTCTCACTCCGAGTTCCCAATTCGCTGTTGGGAGCTCTATCCCGCTCCCACAGTTGTGCCCAACTGCAGGAGTCATTGGCCGCGTCGCGACGTTAAGCGGACTCCACCGCTGCCGGTCTACCCGCCAACATAATAGCACCTTGACTCGGACGAAAGATGCCTGCAGAATATCCTGAGGCGTTGGGTTCGCCTTTAACCGCCCCCTGGGGCAGATGACTCCTACGAGGAATGGCTCTCGCACGTGTCTTCGGCCTGCGGCTCGGCATTCCTTCTGATAGCGATTTCGATTGAATGAGCGGCCGGCCAGCATGATCCCCTGGTTCGGAGTCGCGAAGGAGGCTCCGGTGGCCAACTGGTTCCTCATTTCTAGCAGCGGCCACTACGTGTGCCGGGAGTGCAACCGGTTCGTTTCGCGCAGTAAACATGTGCTTGCTGCCACTGAAGGCCGATGCGACTGCGGAGATGAGCTGATCGCTCTTCGGCCAGCAGCTTTGACGTTTGGCGTCGGAGCCGCATGGGCGTGCATTGTCATATTCGGGAGTGTCCTTGCCGCTCGGGTCGCGCCTGAGCTGAAAGAGATGTTCTTGAACGCGGGACTTGCGATTACTGCGGCTCTTGCCTGTATCGGGCCCTTGAGGCGAGTCGCTATCGTAATCGACCCGAGCCCGCAGCGTCGGTAACCCGCCAAACCTTCGCGGAGGCGGCAGGGGCGTTCTTCGCGCTAGTAGTAGGTAGCTTGCTGCCGCTGCGCTAAAACGAAATGCAGCATGAGATCCGGTTGCTGGAGGATCTCGCGGACGCCTCTTTATGGTATGCTTCGGGCAGCGGTGGAGTTCGCTTAACCGCCGGAAACGGCCAATAACTCCTACGGTGGTTACTGTAGGAGTGTGGGCAGCCCCCCCAGCAGTAATTCCCGCAAAACAACTTGGATGAGAGTTTCTGATCTATGGGTCAGACCGCTTTTGCCACGAACGCATCGGCGCTGCATCGGCTTCGAGAGAAGCGTTGCAGGCAACTGGACAGCCAAGGAGTCTCACATGCTTTCTAAAGGTCCTGCAAAGAGGGTCACAATTTTCGTGAACGAGGACACCCGTCATGGAACAGAGCCGCTCTGGCGAGCAGTCTTCGACCTGCTAGTACACAAGCGCGCCGCAGGGGCGAGTGTGACTCGGCCAGCGATGGGCTTTGGGAGCCACCATAAGGTGCATTCCCCCGATATGGAAGCGACCATGGAGCATCTTCCCGTTCGTATTGAATTCATTGATGCGCCGGAGAAGGTGGAGGAACTGCTCCCCACGTTGTACGACCTTGTCACCGACGGAATGATCGACGTTCAGGACACCACGATCGTCAAGGTTGCCCAGAAGGAGAAGAAGCCTCAGGCGAAGGTGCCCCATAGCAGGACGGCTGGCGCGGCTCGTCTGCTACGGATCTTTCTCGGAGAGGCGGATAAGTGGCACGGAGAGCCGCTCTACGATGCCATCGTGAAGAAGCTTCGGATGGAAGACATTGCCGGCGCCACCGTGTACAAAGCAATCCTCGGGTACGGCGCAAAGGGACATACCCACAAGGGACAGAGTTTCCTTCATCTCGCGCATGACAGTCCGGTCATGATATCGGTTGTTGATTCCGCTGTAAAAATCAAACAAGCTGTAGAAATTGCTGAAGGCATGTTGCAAGATGGATTGGTGGTCATTTCGGACGTGGACATCATTCGCCTGGCGCATCCTTCGCCCATGATGGAGGTTGCAGATGCCGGAAACGCAGCGCGGTAAGCTTCTCCGCATACACGTGTCTGAGCATGACCGGTTTGACGGGAAGCCGCTGTATGAAGCGATTGTGCAAAAGTGCCGTGAGATGAAAATCGCCGGCGCAACGGTTTTCAAAGGACTGGAGGGCTACGGACGAACCGCTGAAATCCACCGTTCGCACCTGATCGGCCACGATCAACCGATTTTGATTACGATCGTCGATTCGGACTCCCAGGTCCGCAAGCTGATTCCGATTCTTGACGACATGCTCGACACCGGACTCATGTCGGTTTCGGACGTCGAGGTGATGAGGTTCCAAAGAAGCTTACCGGACCAACACACCTGAGCGGCCGTGGGCCGAAGGCTCCCTCAGCATGGCGAACTCAGCCGGACTCAATGATCCGCAAAAGCACCATCTGCTTGCAAGCTGCCAGTATGCGGATAAGCTGCTTTTGGAGGTCGAAGCGATTCTCCACGCCGCTCATTCAAAATCCGTCTTCCCAAAGTATGCCGGCACTTTGGCCCCTGCCCAGGTCCGTGTGGTCGAAGACTACGTGGCACGAATCCGCGCTCAAATCGTGCGGGCCCTCCAAAGCCAGGACATCGCGATCCCAGAGCCGCCGTTTCCGACGGTTCGTTCCCTTCGCGTCACACTAACCTTCGCGGGCATCGCCCTCGAAGAGTGTACGGCCGAGAAGATGCGAGGGTATGGAGAGGTCCCCGCGGAGGTAGCTCCGGAGTTGAACGGTCTCGTGAACGAGATCAAAGCCATCCTGGATCAGCTCAGCGGCTATCTCGGGCAGAATCTTGAACAGGACCCTGGAGAACGGCTGCGTCGGCTCCAGCAGACGGGAGACGAGGTCCAGTTGCTGAAGAAACTGGAGCAGGTAATCTCGCAGCAGGGCTTGGTGGATTACCGCGACCGCCTGTCCGCCATCTTGGACAGGGTCGAATCGACGAGTTTCGAAATCGCGCTATTCGGCCGAGTCAGCTCCGGGAAATCATCGCTATTGAATCACATCGTCGGTTTCGACGTCCTACCGGTGGGGGTCAATCCGATCACGGCGGTGCCAACTCGAATTGTTTTCGGACGCGAGCCTCGCTTGTTGGTGCACATCGCAGGTCAGCAGCCACAAACATTCGGAGTTGAGCGAGTTCCGGAATTCGTAACCGAACGGCGGAATCCTTCTAACCGAAGACGGGTCGAGCGGCTGGTTGTTGAATTTCCGTCAGACCGGCTAAAGGACGGTGTAGTGCTGGTCGACACCCCCGGCCTCGGGTCTCTCGCCAGCGCCGGAGCAGCCGAAACGCTCGCTTATCTGCCCCGTTGCGACTTAGGAGTGGTACTGATTGACGCAGGTTCCACGCTCACTTCGGAGGATCTCTCGACGCTTGAATCGCTCAACCGGGCAGCCATTGAGACCACCGTGCTGCTGAGCAAAGCGGACCTTCTTGCGTGCGAGGATATTGGGCACGCCACTGAATATATCTCCCAGCAGATCCGTACGAATCTTCGACTGAATCTCCCCATCCATCCGGTCAGCATCAAGCCGGGGTTCACTCAGCTCCTCGATAAATGGTTCGCAGATGAACTCGCTCCGCTCTATCAGCGGCACTGCGAACTCACCCAACAATCGCTTCGCCGAAAGATAGGTGGGCTGCGGGATTCGGTTGTTGCCACTCTTCGGGGACGTTTGGATCGAAACGCGCGTCCAGCCTCTGCCGCCAAACGATCAGATCCGGAATTCAGCGAAGCCGAAAGCCGGTTGCGGCGCGTGACCGGCCGGTTTGAGGACATCCGCGACCAATGGTACCGCGACACATTGGAGATTCGCGAATATACACCGAGGTTCTTGCACGAAGCAGCGGCACATATCATTGACACGTGGCGCTCTCAAAATTCCGCGCTTCCCGTCACCTGGGGGTCACTGAGCGAACTTGCCACAACGATGGTGGCGGAAAAGGCAAAGCCCCTTCGCACATTGTTCGAGGACTTGGCTCGCGAGCTTTCGGAAACGATACGAGCGGTCGCCGAAGTGTTGGGAGAGGAGAGCGGTGCCGCTTCCGAAGAGCTGGCATCTGTAGTCAAAGAGATGCCGAGGATAGATCTCGGGTCTGGTGAGTTGACTGTAAGGCGGCCTTGGATGACGAACCTCAGCGTGCGGTTGGCGCGACGCGAAGTTGAAAATCAGTTGTGCGCGTCGGCTGGCGATCAGCTCAGGGAATCGTTCGGCATCTTCGCAAGCGTGCTCGATGCCTGGAGCAGGCGTGTATCAACAGAATTGCAACTGTGGTTCAACAGCTACGCGGACTCGCACCGGAGCCAACTTGCTCGCCTCTCGGGAGGAGCGAGTACTGCAGAGGACGCATCTGCGATTCGAGCAGCCCTGGAGGAGATAGAACAGCCTGCCGGAGGAGATCCCGCTTGCGCGGACAACACCGCTATCGAAGTTCGGAAATAACCTCGTATCAGCCTTTTCTCTATGTCCAAACCAGAAACGCATCGCTGGCTTACCAGAAACGTCATTGCCATTGGGATGCTCAGCCTGTTCTCCGACATGGGGCACGAGCTTACCACAGCCGTGCTGCCTCTCTTCCTAGCCACATTCGGCGGCGGAGCTCTGGCGCTTGGAACCATCGAGGGCGTTTCGGATGGCGCGTCGAGCTTGGTGAAACTGTGGATGTCTTACTATTCGGATCGAATCGGGAAGCGAAAGCCGATACTCGCTGCCGGCTATCTGGCGACGGCGCTGATGGGCGGTTTTGCGTTCGTAACTGCCTGGTGGCAATTACTGGCGATTCGAACCGTGGGGTGGATGGGCCGCGGAGCACGTGGACCGGTTCGCGATGCCCTCCTTTCAGAAAGCGTTCCAGCGGAGGTTTACGGCCGTGCGTTCGGCTTCGAAGGCGCAATGGACACGCTCGGAGCGATTATCGGTCCCGCCATTGCGCTGGCCCTGGTCGGAATTGCGTCGCTGCGGCACATTTTTCTGATTTCATTCCTTTCCGGAGCGATCACTGTCTACGTCGCGGCCGTCATACTTCGGGAGCGGCCGCGAGCCCGGCAGGCTCATAAGACTCTGCTGCCATCGATTGCCTCACTGCCGAGATCATTCCGCCGCTTTGTTGGCACCGTCACAATTTTTGGGCTCGGGAACTTCGCCCATACCTTGCTGGTGCTTCACACCGTAGCCGTCCTGACGCCGTCGCGCGGTAGCGTAGCCGCTCAACGGATCGGACTTGGCTTGTACCTTCTGCACAATGTGCTTTGTGCTGCGGTCTCGTATCCGGTGGGAGCTCTGGGAGATCACCTCAGCGAGCGATCACTGCTGGGGGTGGGGTACGCGCTATTCGGTATTCTCTGCCTCGGCTTTTTGGTAGCCGGCGCGAATCTCATACTGCTGACGTTCTTTTTTGTGCTCGCCGGTATTTACATCGGGATCGTCGACGCGATGGAGCGCGCATTTGCGGCTGATCTTACATCCCCTTCACAACCTGGCACCGGCTATGGCTTGTTGGCCACTGCAAATTCAATTGGTGATCTGTGCTCAAGTGTCGTGGTTGGATTTCTATGGAGCCACGTTTCGACGGCCGCCGGGTTTCTCTACGGCGCCGTATTCACGCTAGCCGGCGCGGCGGCGCTGGTGACGATTCCGCCACGTCCGCAGTTGAAACTGGAACCAGCAGCGTTTAGCACCGAACGCTCCGGTTCCGCGGATTGAGGGGCACGGGATGAGTGAGAATCCACCAACGTGCGGTAAGAACAGCTCTGAAAGTCCGCGACGGGAATTGAAATTCTGGATCGCCCGCTTGAATTCACTGATTGACGGCGAGGATGCCAGCCGCCAATTGATCCTCTTTGGAGACGCTGCGATTCCAGCCTTGCGCGATTTCCTCTTGTCGGGACGGCCCAGTGGAATTTACCAGCCGCGACAATGGGCTGTTCAGGCGCTAGCGTCTCTGGGCGCAAAAGAGGTCCTTCTGGAGTACCTCGCGCGTGAGGATCGTAATTCCGATCCCGTCATCCGGGAGGGAGAGGACGCGGTTTGCAACACCGCGGCACGGCTCGTTTCTTGTTGGAAGACTGAGGATGTTTTCCGGACCCTGTTTACGCTCAGCGAGAAGCGTCTCCTGCCGGGTGCAATATTCGCGCTGGGCGAGTTTCAGCGACCGGGAGCTCTGGCGGTGCTGGACAGGGCATTGGAGGACGATGTCGCAGGTCCCTCGGCGGAGGAAGCATTGTTGAAGTTTGGCCACGTCGCTGCGGAGACATTAGTCTCATCCGCGCTTCGAAAGAGAATGAACCAGGAGCAGGAGTCGCCGTCCAGTCTCCGTCGCAGGCGCGCAGCCGTCAAGATTCTCGCAGATACCGGGCTGGGGCGCCAATCCTGGCCCGAGTTGCGGGTGTTGCTCGATGAGCGCGATCCCGAACTCGTCGTGCATGCCGCGAGGCTTGCAGTAACTGCTAGCTCTGAACAGGATAAGCAGCGAGCGTTAAGATCACTCCTGCGGGTCTTGCCTGAGGCTCAATGGTACCTGCGGGAAGACGCGGCCAGCTCCCTTGGCTCTCTCTACTCCTTTGGCGCGAACCTGATTGAGCAGGAGATCGCCCGGCGTTTGACAAAGCCGTCAAATGTCCGAGCTTCGGACGGCGCTCTCATTGTGCTGCTTCGCCTTCGAGCGCGTGGGGGGAGAGCTGGCTAATTCCGTACACTCTGCCAATGAACAGGGCCTTGCCACGCCCCTTGACGTGTGCTTGAATTAAGTTGGTAATGGAGTTTACCGTCCCGGTTTGGACCGGGAAAACTGCCGCGATCTGCGGCTGATAACTCCTCCCTGAGACCGAAAGCCTGGAGCTGAAGGATCTACCATGGGAGGAGCGGCAAAAAAGCATCGAACTGTAGTGGGGCGCGGAAGTCCTGTTCAGACATCTTCCCTTGAGCAATCCCACGGAGGCGTTCGATGATCCGAACGGTCTCCTACAACATCGTGCAGGTGCTGTTCATCATGGCATTTGCGCCGTTGTATGCGGGCGTGCTCTCAAGGTTGAAGGAGATTATTCAAAGCAGGCGAGGGCCAAGCATCCTTCAACCTTATCGGGACATCTGGAAGCTGTTTCACAAGGATCAGATTCTTTCCGAGGAGACGACGTGGATCTATCGCCTGACACCTTATCTTGTTTTCGCTGTTCCCATATTTGTCGCGATCCTGATTCCGGTCCTTACGGATTATCCCCTCATCTTTGCATTCATGGGCGACATGCTCGCCGGCGGCTTCTTCCTCGCCTTGGGCGGATTCTTCGCTGCGCTTGCGGCCGTCGACACAGGAAACCCCTATGGACCAATGGGCGCAAGCCGCACACGCATGGTGGGCTTCCTCGCGGAACCTGTGTTCATGATCGTCTTCTTCACGGTTTCCTTTGTCGCTCAATCGACGATTCCGTTTATCGTGCAACAAAAGTGGATCGCCAATCCGGCAGCGTTCTTCTCGCCGGCACACATCCTTTTGCTGATCGCATTTTTGATGCTGATCCTGGCGGAAGGGGGAAAAATTCCCGTCGACAACCCAACCGGACATTTCGAGCTCGCGATGATCGATGAGTCGAAAGGATTGGAATTCTCCGGGCGCGGCGCCGCCTTGATGAAATGGGGCGGAGAGATGAAGTTTCTGGTACTAGCGTGCATTTTCCTGAACGTGTTGGTGGCGCCGTGGGGATTGGCGGACAGTCAATCGCCTTTGGCCGTACTTGCCGCGGTGCCGCTGATCCTTGTCAAGATTCTTCTATTTGCGATCGCGCTCGTGGTGATCGAGTCGTCGCTGGCGAAGTTGCGGTTGTTCCGGATCAGCGAATTTCTGGGAGCCGCATTCATTACTGCCGTGGCCGCGATGGTCACGAGCGTGTTTCCTGGAGCCTGAACTATGGCCGACCCGCGGGTCTCAGTACCGGAAGCGCTCAACACGCTGAGCGCCGGACTCGTTCTCATCTCAGCATTCGCCATGGTCGCCACCCGGCAAGTGCAAGGTGTGGTGCGATCCTTCGTGATTCAGTCTCTACTTCTGTCGGCCTCCTGCTTTTTGATCGGCTACAGCCGCAGCTCGGAACATCTCTGGACCTTGGGTGGCCTCACTCTGGCAGCTAAGGTGATCGCAATTCCCCTGATTCTGCGGCGCCTTCTCCCTGGAGAGTACTACGAACGGCGCGAAATCTCCCAGGCGGTCAATATTCCGGCATCTCTGTTGATTTCATTGCTCCTGGTAGTGGTGTCCGAGTTCCTCGTGGGTCCCGTGGCCGCGGGTAGCGCAGATCAGGTGGTTCGCACGAACCTGCCGATTGGCCTGGCAGGCGTTTTGATCGGGGCATATTCTTTGATTGCCCGCCGCGAAGCGATTCCGCAGTTGATCGGAATCCTCGCAATGGAAAACGGAGCGTTCTTCGCTGGAATCGCGATCGCGAGCGACCTCCCCCTGATCGCGGAATTGGGCGTGGCTGTGGGTGTGATGCTCATCGCGATCGTCGTTGGACTTCTCACGCGAAACATTCGTCAGAAACTCGGAACCACCGAGGCAGCGGCGCTGAGCGAACTGAAGGAGGAGGCGACGACATGGCGTTGAATCCCATCGTGCTGGATGCAGTGGTCGCGATTCCCCTCCTTGCGGCGTTGCTTTGTTGGCTGCCTCCTCTGCGAAACAGAGCATGGGTCGTGACCGTGATATCGGCGTGGATCGTTCTGCCGCTCACATTTTTTGTGGCGGCAAATGTACTGACTGGGCGCAGGGTCATCAGTGTCCGGGGCTGGATCGAGGCGGATGCGTTAAGCGCGCTTGTGCTCACCCTTGTCGCTCTTGTCGCAGCGCTTGCGGCCGTGTTTTCCGGTGGGTACATGCGGCGGCGGGAGCACGACCACTCCCGCCTATGGTGGTTTTACTGCAACTACAATCTCTTCGCATTTGCACTGCTCCTGGTGCCGGCGCTTGCCGATCCCAATCTTGTCTGGGTGGGAATCGAGCTTGTGACCCTCTTCGGGGTACTGTTGGTCGGTTTCGAGCAAACCAAGGGCGCGCTCGAGGCGGCTTGGAAATTTGCGGTATTGACCGTCATGGGAGCCCCCATTGCACTGCTTGGGCTTTTCGTTCTGTTTTGGGCATACCGCTCTGCCGGAGGCGGCCGGGAGACGTGGGAGGGACTTCAAGCCGCTGCTCCCTCTATCAGCCCAAACCTTTTGAGGCTTTCTTTTCTCCTCGTATTTGTGGGATTCGGGGCGAAGTCCGGTCTAGCTCCTACGCATACCTGGCTCCCGGACGCTCATAGCCAGGCTCACTCGCCGGTTTGCGCGGTCCTGTCGGGAGTGAAAACGACTGTGCCTCTGTATGCAATCCTCCGATTCCTTTCGATTGTCCTTGCGTCGCCCGCCGCGCGAGTCGGGAACTGGATGATCGTGCTGGGGCTGGTTTCCGTGGGAATCGCCGCGTTCCTACTCCTTCAGGTTCGCGATTACAAACGGATGTTCGCCTACTCAACGGTGGAACACATGGGCATTATTCTAACGGCGGCGGGCTTGGGGACCAGGGCTTCGGATTTCGGCGCGGTGTCGCAAATGATGAACCACGCAATCACCAAGTCGCTCTGCTTTTATGTCGCCGGCGCCATCCTGCTGACTCTGAGCACGCGTGAGATCAAATCCATTCGGGGGTTACTCCAGGTTGCGCCCTTTGAGGGAGCCGCGTTTTTGTTTTGCGCTTTCGCGATTGCCGGCGCTCCACCATTTCCCATCTTCTTGAGCGAGTTTTCCATCCTCTCGGCGGGAGTTAGCGGAGGCCAGCACGCCACGGTAGCCATCTTGGCCGCGCTCATCGTGATTGCGTTCATCGCGATCCTTTGGAACGTCAATCGTATGGTGTTCGGACGCGCTGGAACACATGACTCGGTCGAATCCCTGCCAATCAGTTGTCGCGTAGCGGTATTCGGAGCCGCGGTTCCGGTAATGCTGTTGGGGGTATACATCCCGGCGCCTGTGCACGAGCTTCTGCGGCTCGCCGCGCAGCAGTTAGGAGGTCAATAGAATGATCACGACGCCCATCTCGCCGACTGGCCGCACTGTTTCATCTTTGGGCGCGGACGTGGCGACCCGGTTCGGTAGTGTCATTACGTTGTCCGAAGGTCCTGGCGAGGATACGCTGGTCGTCGTAAAACGTGCTTCCGCCCTGCCGACGCTCTGCAAGTACCTCTTTTGGGAGGCCGGATGTTCATTCGGCGGGATCGTCGCCGAAGAGCAAAAAGACCAATGGAACCTGCTTTATCTTTTTCTCTTGCCCGGCGCAGGGTGGATTCACCTCCGTCTCGCGTTTCCGGTCGAAACCCGAACTCTGCCTAGCATTAGTGCGGAGGTTCATGCCGCGGATTGGTACGAACGAGAAGCAGAGGATCTATTTGGATTGCGCTTCGAGGGTCATCCGAGGCTAGGCGACTTCATCCTGCATGATCAGGTCTGGCAGGAAGATCTCGCGCCCATGCGTTTGGCGTTTGATCCGAGACAGCCGCGCCTGGAACGCCGGCCGAACCAGGAATGGCGGCCAACGCTGGTCGTAAAAGATCCGGGGGCGTTCGCGATGCCGGTCGGCCCTATCTATGATGGTGGCCTTGGTGAATCGATCCATTTCCTTTTGGAAACGGTGGGTGAAGACGTGATTCGAGCCGTTCCTCGATTGTTCTACAACTATCGCGCCGTAGAGAAGCTCGCCGAGGGCAAAACCGTTTCGAGCGGAATCCTTCTCGCTGAGCGCTTTGCGGCCAAATCGGCGTTTGCTCATTCTCTCGCCTATTGCCAGGCTGTCGAAAGGGCCGCCAGAATAAACGTTCCTGCGCGAGCCACACGCCTGCGCGTCATCTTGTGTGAGCTCGAACGTCTAAGACATCACGCCGGAGCAATTGAAGGCATCTGCCAATCGACGGCTCTAAGTGTCTCGGAGGCGCAGGCCGCAATTATAGAAGAGGAGCTGCTCCGCGCCTCGTGTGTCTTCACTGGTCACCGGTACTTATTTGGCCTGAACACTCCGGGAGGCTTGCGGCGCGACTTCGATGCCGAAAGCTGCAGCGCTTGCTTGGCTGCTGTCAACCGCGCGGTAGAGCAATTGTGTCGGCTCGAAGATCGGCTGCGGTATACCAGTAGCTTTCTCGACCGTCTGGAAGACGTCGGCGTCATTACCCCGGAAGCCGCGCTTGATTTAGATCTGGTCGGACCGATTGGGCGTGCGTCAGGGCTCGCGAAGGATTTGCGGGCCATCTGTCCATATGCCAGCTATCAGAGGTTCCGGTTCGAGGTACCTTGCGAAATGGAAGGCGACGGGTACGCCCGTCTGCGGATCCTCTTTGCTGAAACGAAGCAATCGGCGAGTCTGATCCGGCAAGCGATTGAGTCGCTGCGGCCTGGGGAGATTTGCGCGGAGGCGATCGACTCCGTCACAGGCTCGGCTCTGGGTTGGGTCGAAGCTCCTCTCGGCACCGCCCTACATTATGTGAAGTTTGGGGAAGGTGGCCGGATTGACCGCTACAGGATTCTTCCACCATCGTTTCGGAATTGGCTTGGGCTGCACGTCGCGGTGGAGGACTTCGCATTTCAAGATTTTCCAATCATTTTGGCTACTTTCGGTTTGTCGGCAACCGAGTGCGATCGCTAACGAGGGCAATTTATGGCGTTTTGGTTCTGGCACGGATTACGAAACGGAGTTCAGTCGACGCGGTACCCCCATACTTCTGAGTCAGCCGCAGGCGTTTCTCCCGGGCATCCGCTCAGCACGCGATTCCCAAGTGCGACCGACGCGGCACGAGTCGCCGCAGCCTGCCCGGTCGAAGCAATAACGGCTGTAGACGATTTGGCCCAGATTGAACACAAGCGATGCGTCTATTGCCAGCGTTGCCATTTCGGCGGGACCGAACGGGTGCATTGGGATTCAAGCTTTGAATGGACTCGACCCCACTCCATCAGAGCGCGGTACGATCCGCTCCCGCGTGACTTTTCTGCGTCGCTCCATATCATAGTCGTGGACGCCGGCGACTGCGGAGCTTGCTTGAACGAGGTAAAGCAGCTCAACAATCCTCTCTACAACATGCATCGCCTTGGGTTCTTCTTCACCCCCACGCCTCGGTCGGCGGACGTCCTTATCGTCGTGGGACCGGTTAGCGAGAACATGCGCGGACCGCTGCTTAAGACCTACGAAGCCATGCCAAATCCCAAGCGCGTAATTGCCGTAGGTGCGTGCGCGATCACCGGGGGAGTATTTGAGCGCACGTTCATGTCTGCGGGAGGAGTTGGATCGGTACTTCCGGTCGATCTGGACGTTCCGGGCGATCCCCCTCCACCGCTCGCCATTCTGCATGGGCTGCTTGTCGTCACAGGGAGGAAGCAACCGGTCCCGCACGGCATGTTAGCCGCTGGAGCGCTGAAGTGACTGCTGCCATAGGGGATACTCTTCTCTCCTTCTTCGTGCTGTGCGGGTTGGGCCTGCTACTATCGCAAGCTGGCAAACGCCGTGCGGCCGTCATCATTGCTTGCCTGGGGACATTGTGCTCCATGTTGCTCATAGCCGCCGCTGCACTTCGCTTGATCGGTGGACAGGACTTCGATGCGTCGCTGTGGACGTTGAATGGCTGGGGAGCGCTGTCTCTTCATCTCGACGCATTATCTGCGGTCTTTCTTTTCACCGCCGGGCTGGTATACCTCTCATGCTCATTGTTTGCGCCGGACTATTTTCTGAACTATTTCCAGGGACGCTATCCTGCCGGCCGGTTCGGTGCGCTGCATTTCGCTTTGATGGGCCTGGTCGTACTGGTTCTAATCGCAGGAGACGTGCTCACGTTCTTGTTGTGCTGGGAATGCATGACACTCCTCATCTACCTACTGGTGAATTATGAGCAGCATCAGCAAACCGATTCAAATGCCGGGTACATCATGCTGGCCATGAGCGAGGCGGGATTTTTAGCCGTCGTTATCGCTTTTCTCATCGTCGCGTCACACGCCGATGGCTTCTCGTTTTCGGCGCTCCGCGCAGCCTCGGTTAGTCTCTCCAACTCGGGCAGCGGGGGCGTTTTCGTCCTCGGATTCCTGGGATTTGGAGTCAAGGCAGGGCTGGTGCCCGTGAACTTCTGGTTGCCCCGCTGCTACACCGCTTCGCCGTCTGCATTCGCTCCGGTCCTGGCGGGAGTAACCTTAAACCTCGGTCTCTACGGAATTGTTCGTCTGAATGGAGACTTGGCTCCCGGGCACAGTCTGGGGGCGGGTCTGGCGGCTCTGATTGTCGGAAGCGTTACGGCCCTGGTCGGTATTCTCTACGCCACAACGGAGAACGACTTGAAAACGATGCTTGCCCATAGTTCCATCGAGAACGCAGGCATAATCGTGGCCGGCTTCGGAGCATTTCTCGTGTTCCGGAATTCCGGCGACGCCGTTCCGGCGGCGATTGCTCTAACGGCCGCACTATACCATATGGTGAATCATGCCGTTTACAAGGCCCTCCTGTATGAGGGAGCCGGGCACATCGAAGCCTCGACCGGTACGCGCGACATGGACCGGCTGGGCGGGCTCATTCGTGTGCTTCCCGCCCTCTCGGTGCTTTTTCTGGTGGGTTGCCTGGCAATTTCCGCCGTACCGCCGTTCAACGGCTTTGTAAGCGAATGGATGACCTTGCAGACGTTCCTGCGAAGCGCCCTGCTCCCTTCGGCTGTAGTGAAGGTGGTTTTTGCGCTCTGTGGCGCGATTCTGGCGTTGACGGCGGCCCTGGCAGTGACCTGTTTCGTCAAGACGTATGCGATGACGTTCCTTGGGATTCGACGCGGAGCGTGGACGCCCAACACTATCCTTCCCGCTCGCAAGCCCCGCTTCTCCTTGACGATTTTGGCGGTCTCGTGCTTTTTGCTGGGCATCCTGCCGACGCACGTGATTCCGGTGTTGGATCGCGCGGTTCAACCATTGGCAGGCACCAGTGCGACGGCTGCCCTGGTCCCGCCCTTTTTTACGGCCACTTCTGAAAACCAACAACTGCCGACCGGGTTTTTACAAGACTTCCACAATTTGGGCGCTCAGACTGGAGCCGGTCTGATTCCAGGCCGGGGGCTCGTGATTCTTTTGCGAGGCTCCGAACAGAACCCGGTTGTGTTCGCGATGTCACCATCGTACAGCCTCATTGCGTTAGCCGCTCTCTTACTGCTGGCCTGGTTTATCGTCGGCCATCTGACGCGTCAACGCGTCACCTCAAGGCGTGAAGTCTGGGCGGGCGGCATCCCACGGCTCCTGCCGGAAATGAGTTACACGGCGACCGGTTTTTCGAATCCGGTACGCGTTGTCTTCCAGGCGATCTTCCGTCCCAACATCGTGGAAGACACCCGAGAGACCGTCAGCGTCCATTTCCGGACCGCGATATTGCGGCGGCGCGATGAGACCCATCTGGTCGATCGTTTGTTTCTGCATCCTGTAGGCGACGCAATCAGCTGGGTGGCGCGCTCCCTGGCCGCGATGCACCATGGCAGGCTCAATGCTTACGTGAGCTACTTTGTAGGCTTTCTTGTGCTGATCCTGTTCTTGTACCGGCTCACATAACCGCGAGCGGTCCGCTATTCGTCCGTCACGCAGCCGAGGCTCGCGCTCTTGACCAGCCGAATGTACTTGGCGAGTGTTCCACGATTCGCCTTGTAAGGTGGCATCGCCCAGTCCTTTCGCCGCTCCTCAATCTCGCCATCCGAAAGCTCCACCTGAAGCAGGTTCGCGGTAGCGTCGATCGTGATCCGGTCACCATTGCGAACTAATGCGATCGGACCGCCCTCCTGCGCCTCTGGTGTGACATGGGCGACGATGAAGCCGTGGGACCCGCCTGAAAATCGGCCATCCGTGATCAAGGCAACATCTTTCCCGAGTCCAGCTCCGACCACTGCGGACGTAGGCGTCAGCATTTCGGGCATGCCAGGCCCACCCTTGGGGCCTTCATACCGGATCACGATGACGTCGCCTTTCGCGATCTCCCGCTGCTCCAGCGAATGAAGCATCTCCTCTTCTGAATCGTATACTCGTGCGGGTCCTGAAAAGCGCAGCCCTTCCTTTCCGGTGATCTTGGCAACGGCGCCTTCCGGCGCCAGATTTCCCTTCAGGATTTGGATGTGTCCAGTCGCTTTTAAGGGTGTTGAACGCGCCTGCACGATCGTTTGTCCTGGCTTCAGATCCGGGAGATTCTCCACGTTCTGCCGGAGCGTCCGGCCCGTAACCGTTAAGCAGTCACCGTTCAACAGACCCTCTTTGAGCAGCATTCTGATCACGGCAGGGATACCGCCGACCGCGTGGAGATCCTCCATGACGTGGGGGCCGCTCGGCTTGAAGTCGGCGAGCAACGGAGTTCGTTGGCTCACCCGCTGGAAATCGTCGATGCCGAGCTCCACGTCGACGGAGCGCGCCATCGCGATAAGATGAAGCACGGCATTCGTAGAGCCGCCCAGAACATTTACCAGCACCATCGCGTTCTCGAACGCTTCGCGGGTCATGATCTGCCTCGGCTTTAGGTCGAGTTCCAGCAGATTCTTGATGGCGGCTCCCGCGCGGAAACATTCTTCGAGCTTCAAGGGGTCTTCGGCTGGCGTCGATGAGCTGTACGGAAGGGACATACCCAAGACCTCAATGGCGGATGCCATCGTGTTCGCAGTGTACATTCCGCCACAAGCGCCTGCGCCGGGGCAAGCGTGACGAACTATTTCGGCTCGCTGACCTTCATCGATGCTGCCTGAAAGATATTGTCCGTAGCTCTGAAACGCCGAGATTACGTCCAGCTTTTTCCCGCCGGACGAGCCCGCGTGAATCGTCCCGCCGTAGATCATGAGCCCGGGCCGGTTCACGCGGCCCATCGCCATAATGCACCCAGGCATGTTCTTGTCGCACCCCGGAATCGAGATGTTCGCGTCGTACCATTGCGCTTCCATGGTGGTCTCGATTGAGTCGGCAATCAAATCGCGCGACTGCAATGAGAAACTCATGCCATCGGTGCCCATCGAAATTCCATCGCTCACGCCGATAGTGTTGAAGCGCAAACCGACTAAGCCAGCTGCGGCGACCCCTTCCTTCGCCTTGGCGGCTAGATTGAGCAAGTGCATGTTGCACGGATTGCCTTCGAACCAAACGCTGGCGATTCCCACCTGCGGCTTATCCAGATCTTCCGGCCGAAGTCCGATGGCGTGGAGCATGGCTTGCGAAGCTCCCTGCGATCTCGGCTGCGTGATGCGCGAGCTATAGCGATTCAATTGCTTGTCCACGGTTCTTCCTCCTAGTGTTTTTCGTTCAAAGTCCGCAAAAGCCTACGCCTGTGATGGAGGAGCATTCTCAGGCAGCCTGTGCACCGGTCGAATGATTTCGGCGTCTGAGAGCACGAGTCCATCCTGAAGCGTCGGCCTGATCGCATCGATCGCAGAGTCGATCTTCTCCGGCTTATCGATTACTGTGATCATTACGGGCAGGTCGTGATGGAAGCACACAGGCTGTGACCTATGGGTCTGACCGTTGGCACCGTAGCCAAGAATCCCGCGATACACAGTCGCGCCCGCTGCGCGCTTGTGCTCAAGAAAGTTGAGGACGGCGCTCCACAGTAATCTGCCGTGATAATGAGTGTCCTCATTGAGGTACATCGTTACCTTCTTGGCCGGGCCCTTGGGAAGCACATACTCTCCGGATGCAGCAAGAGCCTATACATGTCCTCCAGCGTGAACCATCCCGTTGCCTCTGTTTCCTGCACGCAGTAGGCAGGGAACGGGCGGTCGACTTCGGCCATCACGACATGAAACTGCCAGTTGCCGCCGCAGTCCTGCACCTGGACGTCCGTCACCCGATACGGCGGAAGCGGGCCGATTTCCTCCTTCGCTTCTCTTTTCGCCGCTGCTTCGGGTGTTTCTCCTTCCCGGATGGCCCCGCCGGGCATGCCCCATCTGCCTGCGTAGTCCTTCGATTTCGACCGTTGTTGCAGAAGATAACGCGGCTCACCCTGTTCGGGACTATAGCGGAACAGAAGCCCTGCTCCGCCGAGTCTTCCCCAGTGGACATGGCCTTTCTCGCAAACTGTCCAAAGGTCCATGCATTATTGTCGTCTCTCCGGCGCTTGAGGCGCGCAACGAGAAGAGTCTTGCGTCGGGGTACTCGCCCGGAGAACGGAATCGGGGTAGCTCAGCGACGGCGCTTGCGCGAAGAAATACCTAGGCCGGTCTGTCTTTTGGGCACAGTGCCCGCCTTGATCCTGCTGCGCACCACGAGATACCAAGGAAACATAACGAACCAGAGAACGTACATTGCGTTGAACAGAATCATCGGATGAAGGGCGATCCACGTTTTATAAGCTTGAAGATCAATATACACAGAATCGACGGCCGCCCAGGTGCTCGTCAGAAGGATGAACAAGACCGCGAGAGCCAGCAACCTACCCTCATGCGCGAGGAGCACAACCAATGCGATCAGGCAGGCCGCCATCACGGCCAGCATCAATTGAGTTGTGGCCTCTGGCAGGGGTTTCGGCGGGCGCACAGGTCGCGGCATTTTCATCGCGAGAGTGGTGGCTCACCACACATTATGGGTTCCACAATCCGCGAGCCCGCCGCTCCCGCGCCGTGGGATTGGACGATCTCAATGTGGCCGGAGGGGCCGGTATGGACCTTGGGCATTGGGGACCAATTCAGGTAGGAGTCATCTTCCCCAATGCGGGGCGGTTAGCGGCGAACTCCAACGCCTCGATATTCTTTATCTCACGACCAGGCTCTTTGTCAAGGTATTTGAAGAAAGCCATTGACTACCATCGAGAAACGCGTTCATAATGACTCAGGCGTTGGAGTTCGCCTCTAAATGCCCCCATCCCGGGGGAAGATGACTCCTACCAGGGCCGCTTCTCTGGTAGAGCTCATCATCCGAATGCGCTCCCCGCGGAAGCCCTGCAAAAATTGATCCAGTCGCCCTGCGAGGGTGAGGAGGCTTACGTGCGGGAGAACGCCAGAGGAACTTTTCACGCCCTACATTCACCGGAGCCGTCCCGATCGGCGGATCGGCGACGCGATAGCGGAGCTTCCGTCAGTTATCAAGTGACTTACAGGGATGGCACCTCATTCCGTAAAGGCGCAGAACGCCCCGCATTCACACTACTCTTGAAGGATCCGGGACAACTTGAGCGATTTCTCGATTCAGATATCTACTCTGCCGCAGTTAAATTCATCCGGGGAGATGTCGACATCCGCGGCGACATCATCGCTGCGATTCGATTCAAGACGGCGACTACAACGCGAGGCTTCAGATATTCACTGGCGTGCCTCGTTGCGCGCTTGGAGGCCTTATGTATTGAGTCGTGGATTCGGTCACCGCACCGGGCGGCACGAAACATCCGCTTCCACTATGACCGCTCAAACGAGTTCTACCGGGCCTTCCTCGATTCGAGGATGGTCTACTCGTGTGCTTATTTCAAGAATGGTCCGCAAGATAGCCTGGACGACGCACAACTGGCCAAGTTGGATCATATCTGCCGGAAGCTCGATTTGCGACCGGACGAGCTATTCCTGGATATAGGATGCGGCTGGGGGGCGTTGGCGGTTCGCGCGGCTGAAAGATATGGAGCGTTCGCGACCGGTTGCACGCTTAGCCTCCGGCAGGATCTGTTCACGGCGAATCTGATTTCCGAGAGGAGGCTGCAACATCGCGTGCGGATTCTTGAATCTGACTATGCCAAGCTCAGTGGTCAATTCGACAAGGTCGCTTCGGTCGGCATGTTCGAGCACGTCGGCCGTCGCCGCCTGAGGCGATACTTCCGCAAAGTTTTTACTCTTCTCAGAGACGATGGTTTGTTTCTGAACCATGGGATCGTCCGTCCAGAGGGAGCCACGGACGGTCCCGAGACGCTGTTTCTTCAAAAAAAGGTGTTCCCTGGAGGTGAATTAGCGACCCTCTCGACAGTGATTCGAGAAGCAGGACGAGCAGGATTCGAAATCCTCGACGTTGAGAACCTTCGGCCTCACTATGCCCTAACCTGCCACCGCTGGGTGGAACGGCTTCAGCAAAACGTCGAAGAATGTCTCAGGCACGTCAGCCGCGAAGCCTATCGCACATGGCTGCTCTACCTCGCCGGATCGGCCATCAGCTTTGAAAGCGGCGCGACGGATGTGTGTCAGATTCTGATGGCCAAGCGGCGCCCCACGACTTTGCGCCGGCTTACCCGCGAGTACATGTATGCCTGATTCTCTTGTCCCAAACTCAACTCCGACGGAAAATCATTCGAATGGAGTTCCAGCAGCAATGGCCCCGGCTTCGGATATTCTTCGCTACTATACGCACCTGAAGCTAGAGCTTGGTGCGATAATCCGCGCACTTCTCCATACCGCGGACCGCCGTCATGACGACCTCTCCGTCCAGGACTGCCGCCGCCTCTTGGCTCGACTGGCGGAAGACCGATTTAACCTGGCAGTCGTCGGCCAATTCAGCAGAGGAAAAAGCTCCCTGGTGAACGCTCTGCTCGGTTCTGAGAAGCTGCCGACCGGAATTCTTCCCCTGACTTCGGTGATCACAACAGTTGCCTACGGGGAAGCCGAAAGAGTGCTGCTTCAGCGCGAAGGTTGGACGCTGCCCCAGGAGATCACGCTGGATCAGCTCCCGGAATACGTCACGCAGCCGCAAAATCCAGGCAATGAAAAGCGCATCATCTTGGCGGAGGTTCGACTCCCCCACGAGCTTCTCCGCCTGGGCCTACACTTTATCGACACGCCGGGTATCGCTTCGGCGATCGCAGCAAACACCAGGACCACGCGGCGGTTCTTGCCAGAAATCGATGCAGCCATCCTGGTTACGAGCTTCGAATCTCCGATGACGGCGGCTGAAATAGGTTTCCTCCACGAGTTGCGCGAGCACGTTCGGAAGGTTTTCATCGTCGTCAACAAGCTGGATTTGGCTGGGGACGAAGAATGCCCAGTCGTGCTGGAGTCGGTGAGCCGTACTGCTCGCGAGATCTTCCCAGATGGGCAAGCAGCGGTTTTTGCAGTCTCCGCGGAATCGGCACTTCGAGGAAAACAAACTCATTCGGTTGAAGAAGTCGCTCAAAGCGGCATCCTGGCCTTGGAAGACTCGTTGTCGACTTTTCTTCGAAAGGACAAGGCTCGGGAGGTTCTACTTCGCGCAGCAGGACGTGCCGGGCAGATTGCCCAGCAGGTGGAGCGATCACTTTTGATATCGGAACGGGCTCATAATCCTGAGGAGTCCGCTGCAATCGAACAGCGTCTCGAAGATCTCTCCCTAAGCATCTCTCGCGACCGCGAACTAATGATCTTCTCTATGAGGCGACGGCTCCCCCATCTGTTTTGGGAACGTTGTGCGGCCGTCGCGCCGCTGTGGGCGGACACGGACGAAGAGTTGTTTGGACGCGAAATCGAAGGTTGGCTATCCCGCGAGAACGCCGGCATGCTCGGCAAGACGTTTCAAGGCTATCTCGAAACTTTGCTGCAGCGGATTTTTTCGGATTGGCAGTCTGTCCACCGAAATCAGATCGAGCGGATTTTTCAGGAACTCACCAACAACGAAGGTAAGGCCGCAGGTGGTCTCGCGAAAAGGATCGCATATCTGCCCTCAGGTGCTCTGGAAAACGAAAACGCTCTGGGAAACGAAGCCAGCTCACCCTCGGCCTGGCCACTTAACTCGCATCCTTTGCTGCTGCCTAAGATTGAGTTCTCATTTGGGAACGTGGCCGTACCTTGGTGGTACGAACTGATTCCGCCCGGGCGGTGGCGCAATTATTTTGTCCACCGCTGGAGCCGTCACGCCGGCGAATTTGGCCCCATGTACCGCCAGGCAGCTTCCGAGGCGCTCGAAATAGCGATGACTGACTGGATCAACGGCGTGGGTCGAAGTTTGGAGGCTCGGGAGGTACAAGCGAAAAAACAGATTACTGACCTGTTGCATCAAGAGCCGGCGTCCGCAGACTTGGTTGAGATCCGGCGGTCAATGGATCGCGTGCTCGAATTCAAAAAGGCGCTCTCGTCCTTGGCAGCCCCCCCGGACAAGCTGCGGACGTTCTCAAATCTAGCCGGAACTGACAATCGGGCCGAAATCAGGCCGTGCTCGATTTGCCTGCGCATTGAGAGGGCCCTCGACGAATTCATGGCTCATCGCCAATACGAACTCAGCATAAACGAGGTTGAACAGCGGAACCATGCGTTAAGGTCGGGCTTCTGCCCGCTCCACAGCTGGCAATATGAAGCGATTTCATCTCCGCATGGCCTTTCTGCGTCTTACGCGGAGCTGCTGAGTCTCTACGCGAAGCGGATTCGTATACTGGCCGGGGATTGCCCCTCCGTGGAAGCAATGGCGACCGGCCTCCAGCGTATGCTTCCTACCAGTAAGTCGTGTGAGGTTTGCCAGCTCATTGCGTCGACGGAAGTCACCGCGGCTCACGAGCAAGCTCGGCAGCTCCCTAAGCAGGATGCGGCGGATCAGCCTGCCCTCTGCGCGTTCCACCTCCACGCTGTGTTGATCGCTAGTCCGGATCTGAAGGCGGCTGCGGCGCTCTTGCTGCGAGAGGCCGGGATGTTTGATCGTCTCGCCGAGGACATGCGCAACTACGTGTTAAACCATGAAGCTCTGCGTCGCAATCTATCGACGAATGCCGAGGGGGATGCGGCGACGGTGGGCCTGGCTCACTTAGTCAGCCGCCGGAATTTAGTTGCCGCACGAAGAATCGAGTGAGGGGTTCCCTGTATGCTCAAAGCGTTCGGTCTGACAAATATTGGTTGTACGCGATCGAACAATGAGGACTTGTTCGTGCTTGCCGCGGACGAACAGCTCTATGTCGTTGCCGACGGAATGGGCGGCACTCAGGGGGGTGAGGCGGCAGCCGAGTTGGCTGTCGACGCAGTTGTTTCGCATGTTCGTCAGAGCGATTCGCGGAACGCTGCAACACTAGTCGCCGCTTTCAACGCGGCGCATAACCGTGTAGCCGCCGAAAGCATCGAACCAGACCGCAAGGGGATGGGTTGCACTCTTGTGGCCGCGCTCATTCACCGGATGATGCTGTTTTTCGCGAACGTTGGCGATAGTCGAGGATACGTTTTTGCGCACGGGGCCTGCCAGCAGGTGACCGCGGACCAAACTTGGATCAATGAGGTGGGTCGAAAGCTGGGAATTCCGGATGGCGATTTGAAGCAGCACCCATACCGGCATGTTCTTACGGTTGCCGTTGGTGTGGCTGAAGCTCTTCGTGTGAATTCCTACTCACTACCGATCGCAAAGGATATGCAGGTACTGCTGTGTACAGATGGACTGCACGATGTCGTATCCGGCGAGGACATTCAAAGGATCATGCTTTCGGCCCAGTCGGCGGAGGGTAAGTGCCGTTCGCTGCTGGCGGCGGCGATCGAAGCCGGTGCGCCGGACAACGTCACGTGTGTGGTTTTGGATTTGGCTCACTACCGAAATGAAATGCTCGCGCTTCCGAGAGCAATTCACGACTCATCAAACCCCCAATGATTCCTGGCTTCCGAGCAAGACGCGGCGACCACGGCCTTATCTTACTTGGTGGGTATGGGCCCGAGGCGGGCGTTGAAATCGATTGGCAGAAAGAAATCGGGACCGCGAGCGACGAGGCCGCGCTGGACTGCGCTGGTGGGGTTATTGGACCTGCAGGTGCGTAGAGATGCTCAAATTCACCACGTCCTCCGGCGCGTCCTTGGCGCCGCTTCCGCAATCACCTTTGCGGAACTCAGAGAAACTTCATTAGAACGTCGATTCGAAGAGGAGCGAATTTTATGTGCCGGCCGGAGACGTAGATCGGATTCGAAGCCAACCTGCACATCTCGATGATTTGGCCGGGATTGCCATTTGCCGCCTCGATCACCTTGAGTCGGAACTCCTCAATATCGAGATGGCTGATGCCGAAACGAGCGACCGCCAGATCGAAAATCCGGTTTGCTTCCCCCTCCTTCAACGGGTGGAGATGAATCGCATTCCGCGGGTCCCAGAAAAGGCGGGCGAGGGTGCCGAGAGCCGCCGGATCCCTCGCTGAGGCGAGCAGTGCCATGCCTTTGAGGAAATAGAGCCGCTGAAGGAAGCGGTATGTCGGAAAGCCAGCACCTTCTATGCCATCCAAGACGATCACGCGCGGCTCAGCGTCCAGCGAGGCCCATAGAATGCCCTTCAAATGAATGCTGGTTTGCTCCGAGAGCCATTTCTCGTCGTCGGTGCTAGGATGCGCCCGCTTGCGAAGGGCCCCATGTCCGCCTTCCAACAAGGCGCGCGCCAAATCGATCAGCAAGTTATGGAGGACTGACGAGTACTGAAGCAGAACAATTCCCTCAGACTTTGGCAGCGTCGCAAGGGCGGAGGCGAGCAGCTTACTTTTGCCCGATCCTGCCGGACCCAGAATAAGGAGCGGCTCGCGCCTTCGAAGACCGGCCACCACGCGCTCATACTCGTTGGCCCGCCCGATCAGGGGGAACGATCGCCCCATTTCCTGCGGAGTAACCTTCGAGCCAGGTAATGAATCTGCTGGCATGACTATCGCTTTGCCGCGAGGACGGCGCCAAGCCACACGGCCAAATATCCAACGACCAGGCTACCCAAGCCGTTCACAAGTCCCAACCATTCACCCTCATCGCGGAAGAGGCTGAGTGTTTCCCATTGAAAACTGGAAAATGTCGTATATCCACCCAGATAGCCAGTCACAATTAAGAGTCGCCAATTGGGGTTCACGTGCGGTCGCTCCGTCAGGAACGTCATGGCGAATCCAATCAGGCAAGAGCCGGTAATGTTGATGAAAACGGTGCCGAAAGGAAACCTGGCACCTAGTCTCGCTGCAATAGCCGTACCGACCATGAAGCGGGTTAAAGAGCCAACGGCACCGCCGATGAGCACCATAATGTAGCGATCCAAGTCGAGACCTCCAAAGACATGTTCAGTTCCTCACTCCGCGTGTTTTTGCGATCCCAGCATTCTTCGATTCGCTCATCCCCATGCGGGCCGAAGGTTGTGCCGGCTTATCGTAATCGAGGTAGGAACCACCGGGGAGGGACTGAACAGGGAGCCTCCTGAGGCGATTCCGCCGACAGGAGTCATTGGCCGCACGTACACGGCATTAAGCGAACTCCACCGCTTTCTTTTCCAGGATACACCGAACGCACTCGGCACGGAGCAAGGATGGTACGTTCAACGGCCTCTCATCTCCGGCCGCAAAAGGATTCTTGTGTAGTGCGTCAGAAAGAGAGAGACATATCAGCGGGAGCTGTGTTTGCCATAGTAGGAGGCAAACTGTGCGGATCGCTCGGGTCATTCGTCTTTCGGAAGATCAACGGGCACAACCGGAGGCTTACGCCCTCGGGCGTCGAGTCGAGCAGCGAATCGTGGAACGGGCCAAGGTCATCCTGATGGCGACTGCTGGCAAAGAGAACCTGGCAATCGCGGCCCAGTTGGGCCTCAGCCGGCATACAGTGGCCCGCTGGCGGGAACGGTTTGCCGAACAAGGCACTGTCGGCATTGAAAAAGACGCGCCCCGGCCAGGGCGCACGCCGAGAGTGGACGCCGAAGAGGCTGTACGCCGAACCACGCAAGAGAAACCGGCCAACGCCACTCACTGGAGCACGCGGAGCATGGCGAAGGCCGTAGGTGTCAGCGAAGCCAGCGTGCGCCGCATTTGGCGTTGGCATGGGCTCAAGCCACATTTAAGTGGAACTTTCAGGTCAACAACGATCCGCAGTTCGCCGATGGAGGTATCCCTAAAAGAGACAGACGGTTAAGACACAATTTTCATCGAATGGGGAATTGTGTCATGGGAACACGACGGATGTTCAACCAGAGAGTTTAAGGAAGAGGCGGTGAGACATCTGGCCTGGGGGTGTCGGTGGCCGAGGTGGCCAGGGCCTGCGAGTTCAATGCGAATGTGCTGCACCAGTGGCGTCGAGAGATCCAGGATTACGGTGCGAAGGCTTTCACCGGAAACGGATTGCGCCGCGCGGACGAAGGCCGGGTAGCCGAACTGGAGCGGAAGGTCAGCCGCCAGGCGCTGGAGATCGATTTTTTGCGGCGTTGCTTGCAGCATGTCGAGGAGCAGCGGAAGCTGCAAGCGTTGAATACCCGCAGCTGGTCTACCCGTACTCCAAAAGGAAATGAGTTTGGCGACGCCCATTCCTGTGGAGCGGCTCCGCCGGCTGGCGCTGGTCAGCCGAGCAGGCTTTTATCGATGGCGCATGCTCCCGAAGCCGCGGATCGGGATCTGGACCTGCGTGATGGGATCCAGCGAATCGCGCTGGAGTTTCCTTACTACTGCTGGCCGCGTATCACGCGCGAGTTGAGTGACCGCGGCTGGCCAGTGAACCACAGGGGACAACCCAATTCAAACTCTTCTAATGGCTCCTGTTCCCAAAAGGCCGTTAGGCGACTGCGAACCATCGCCAACTCGTGTGGTGTCCACGCGCGCGGGGTCGGAGCCTCGTGCGAGGAACTTCCCCGTGAAGCGGTCGGCTTTGGGTGTTCGGCTTTGCCTTTGGCGTTTTCGCTCAAAGAAATGTCACACCCCGCACGGGCACCGGTTCGCGCTTTTTGCGAACTGTGCCCGCAATCCGCCTGATGCGCCTTTCCTCCCGAAGCGAACTCCGAACAAGCGGACTCTGAAGACTCTAAGTGTTGTACTCCCGTAAGAGTACAGTCCCGTACTCCTACGGGCTCACGGAGACGCTGGATACGTCGAATGACGACGAGATAGCAGCGCAGTTGAGCCGGAGACAAGCTCATAAGCATTTGCTCGTCGTCGGGCACTCGAAACCAGTACATCGAAATTGGCTGTGAAGTGGGCGCAAAAGACGCGTTTTAGATGATCGGCCAGAAGGGGTCGAACGGGGCCGGATTGCCGTCGTCCGTGGACGCTACGTGGACCATATGGACATTAAGTGGACAGAAACTTCGCGAGCAAAAGGTCTGCGCAGGGTTTTCGAGGGCCGAGAGGCCGCTAAGTCTTTGAGAAGTGGTACGCCCGAGAGGATTCGAACCTCTGACCTTTTGCTCCGGAGGCAAAAGACCGCAGTCGTCTTATCAAACACTTGCATGCGTTTTTTGGACGCTACGTGGACAGAAACCCGCTCTTCAGTCATTTCCCACCGCCGTCTTGATGGGAATCACCTTGACGGTTCCCGGCTTCAGCTTCGCAGCGGCGACAAGCTTTTCGGATAGCCTCTCTAGCACTTCCGAGGCCCTCTCAGTCGGCACGTGGGTGTACTGCAGTGTCATCTCCGCGCGTCCGTGTCCCATCAACTCTTTGCGCTCTCCGATCGAGAGCTTTTCCTGATCGGCCAGCGTAGCGAACGTGCGTCGGAGGTCATGCCAGGCTAGCCACGGTATACCAAGCTTCTGGCCAGCGGGCTTGAGATAGCGCTGGACGATCGCGTTCTCGCACAGCGGCTTGCCGCTTTCACCGGCGAACACCGGATCCTCAGGTTCAGTCCACTGTTTCCGTTGCCGCAGCTCCCCAAGCTCCTGAATGACCCATCCCGGCAGCGGGACGTAGCGCCGTCGTGCCTTCGCCTTCACCGAGCCCCATTCGGATTTGTAGTACTGCTCCCTCACGCCAGCCATGCCAACGGGCAGCAGTTCGTCGTCCATCATTATCAGGTCAGCAGTCAAGTTGATCCTTTTCCATCTCAACCCGCAGATTTCGGCGATGTTCATGCTGGTCATAACCGCCATGAATGCCATCAGCCGTGGCACCCTCGGCAGGAGCTGTAACAGCGCCGCAACCTGGGCGAAGGTCAATGCGTGGGCGGTGGCCCGCGTCATCTCCGGGAGCTTGACGAACCGGGCAGGATTGGTTCCCGCGAAGCATCCGCCCTGTTCCGCATGCGTGTAGATTGCTGATACCACGGTTTTGACGTGTTTCATCGACTGGGTGCTATAGCCGCGGAGTCGCATCGTTCCAATGAGCTGCTGGACGTTTTCGCGGCCCACGTCGCGAAGACGCATGTCCCCGATGCCGAACTTTCGACCGATGACTGGCCGCTCCTCACCGTCTTTGAACCTTGTCTTCCCTCCTCGTTTCCCTTTTTGGTTGGGTATACCGTCCAGCACGAACGGCAGTTGCGAAGTGTAATGTTCACGCCCGGCTTTTTTCAAGTAGACCACCTGGTCCAGCAGGAAGCGGCGCTCGACGTACTCGCGCACGGTCATCACCGACTGCGGCGTGCGGTTATTGTGGTCCAGCCTGGAGAGGAAATTGTCCCAAGCGAGACGCTGCGCCTCTTTCTTCGTAAGAGCGCCGGGACCCTCCGCAGGCCCGATCGTAACGGACTTACTCCAGCCTCGCTTGAATTGCCCGTCCGATCCGATTTGATCCTCGTGCCAACGGAGCTTCCACCAGCCGCCGCTGGGGTAAAGATCACCTTTCTGCTGTAGCCGTCGACGCGCCACACTCCTCCTGTCCAGAGGAACATTACCTCCGGTCGAGGGCAAAAAGGTCATGGCTGCTGTGGTCTAGGAAATGTTTTGGATTATAGGCTGCGGACTATTGTCGCCTGAACGGGATGGCGTCAACCAGGAGATCCATGCCGGCATATCCCGTTGTGGTCACTTGGAGGGCACTCCATTCTCTGTTAGACCGGCCGATTCTAAATCTGTGGGGCGATAGGGGTGGTCGGCGCGCACGTTACCACCCTCTTCAAGAAACCGGTGCTCGTAGCGCCCGTGCTCGGTTCGCAGTGAACGACTACCGCGCGAGGCAAGGAGCGTCCGAATATCGCTCAATGCTGAACTCGAAGGCGCTTCTATTGTTTTCGATGCGCGATCCCTCCGGCGCTCTGGCGACCCTCGCGCCCGCACTTGAAAACTTTGCATTCGAGGACGATCCAGCGCAATGGATCCAAACGAACGTGAACAGGTGCTTATTCATCAGCGGCCTTTCCGCTGTCGAACGCCGTCCTCTGCTGCCTGGGTGCGTGACGGATCTTCAATTGGCCGTGCGCCGGCAGCCGCTTACGCTTTCTTACAGCGCTCGTGGCGCGTTGAACAATATGCTGGCGATGACGTACGTGGCCACCGATGAAGGCGACTCGGTACGAATCGGCATGGCGCTTCCCTATTACGAAGAAGCTGAGGGTTTGTTCCGAGCCCTTTGCGATCGCGACGCGGGCTTTTGCTACTCCCTGGGTGCGGTGCAGACCAACCTTGCCCATGCGCTTCTTGAGAGTCGTTCGGGCGACCGTGCCAGGACCCTGGCCCGAGTGGAGTCGCTGCTCGTGGAAGCGCAAAAGTACCGGACGCGCGAAAGCGACGCTAATGCCTGGGCCATCACCACACTTCTGCTGGCCCGAGAACGAGCAGAGCGTGGTGAGCTTACAGGGCTTCAGAGCCTAGTGGAGGAGGCCGTCAGGACCACCGACAGAATCGTTGGCGATGCTGGTTTTAGGAGCGATCCCGGGCGTCGGGCTATGGGTGCGGAAGTTCAAGGCATCATTCACTCGAATTGGCAGGGACCGAAACGCTCCGCCCACCTCGAGCGCGCTGCCGAGCTCATCGATCAAGCCGAGCTCTACTACGAAACTACGCTCGATCACGAGGGAGCGCATCGGTGCGATCAAGAAACAAAACGCCTGAAGGCACAGCTCGCGAGCCTTAAGAAACGGTATCGGATTGACGGCTACGCAGAAACGGCTGAGGCTGTTGGACACTGATTTCCCGGATGTCTCGTGTTCGTTCGCGGCACCCTACAGTCGCTTTGGTCTACGACCTTTACCTGTTAGACCTAAAGGCCGACGGGAGCCCGGGAGAGATGCGCCGAATTACCTTTGCTCAACAAAGTTATGGAGAACTGTACGCATACTGAATCCGAGATGGCTTACCCTAGGGCTGACGCACAACAAATGGGAAGAAGGGATTCCGTCGTGGAGACGCGTTTCCGTTCGCTGACGGCGCTGTTTTCCGAGAATCCGTCTGATGGCAGAAGACCGATTCTCCGAGCGGCCGACCTGCCGGTGGTTCAGTCGGATCACGCAAGACTCGTAAAAAGTTCGGTCTGGTTCAGGTGCCGATAACACCACATAACAGGCACCAAACCACGGCCTTGACTGCTTCCGCCGAACGGAGCCATGGATGTGACGACCGCCACAGCGCGGTGCGCCCATGCAGCTCGAAACTAGGTTTGTGCGATTGAAGATGCCCGTGACCGTCGGCTCCTACTTCGGTGATTGGCGTGTGACGTGGGCGGGCGGCTGGACCCGCCACA
>JASHNT010000101.1 GCA_030041495.1 Bryobacteraceae bacterium
CTTCACGCGCCCGCACGATCTGCAGCAGGCCGGCCTGTACATGTATTTCGAGACCTTCGGCGACCGCGAAGGGTGCGCCCCCGGCGAAGTTCGTCTGGGCTCGGACGGCAAGAACGTCCTGATGTTCGGGTCGAATGACTACCTGGGCCTGATCACCGACCCTCGCGTCACCGAAGCCGCCGCCGGCGCCATCCATAAATACGGTAGCGGCTGCTCCGGCTCACGCCTGCTTAACGGCACTCTCGATCTGCACGTGAAGCTCGAAGCCGAGCTCGCGGCCTTTGTTCGTAAAGAAGCGGCAATCATTTTCGGGACCGGATTCCAGGCCAACTACGCCACGCTCTCCGCTCTTACCGAAAAGGGCGACGTGATGATCTGCGACCACAATCTTCACGCCAGCCTGGTGGAAGGCGCCCTGCGCTCGCCCGCGCACGTGATGCGCTTCCGCCACAACGATCTCGACCACTTCAGCCGCTGCCTCAACAACTGCCCGCCGGAGGAGAAAATCCTGGTGGTTTCCGAAGGCGTCTTCAGCATGGAGGGCGATCTGGCAGACCTGCCCGGCCTGGTCGCAAAATCGAAACCCTACGGCGCGAGGATTTACGTCGACGAAGCGCACGGCCTCGGCGTGCTCGGCCCCACCGGCGCGGGTGCAGCCGAGCATCAGGGAGTGCTGGACGACGTCGATCTGGTCATGGGCACCTTCAGCAAGGCTCTGGCGAGCGTGGGCGGCTTCATCGCCGGCTCGCAAGTGGTGATCGACTATCTGAAACACACCGCGCGGCCGTTCGTATTCTCGGCGAGCCTTCCGGCAGCGTCGGTGGCTGCCGCGGGAGCCGCACTGGAAATCATCAAGCAGGAGCCGGAGCGCCGCACGCATCTGCTCGCCATGGCGCAAATGCTGCGCGAGGAATTGCGCGCGCAAGGTTTCAGCGTTCTGGACGGAGAAACGGCAATCGTGCCGGTGGTGATTCGCGAGGAAATCGACCTGTGCCGTCTGTGCAAGGCTCTGCTGGCCGAGGGCATCTACATCAACCCGGTGCTCAAGCCCGCCGCCGCGCAGAACCTGCTGCGCATCTCCTGCACCTCCGCGCACACCGAGGCTCACATTGAGCGCCTGATCGCGACTCTCAACCGCGTCGCCGCCCAACTCGGCATCGAAGCCTAACTTGCGCCCAGCGCGGCCCGAATGCCGCTCCGGTATGACGGATATCTCAGTCTCACGCCGAGCAGCCTTTGGATCGCCGACCCGTCCACTCTCCGGTTCCCGCTCACCCGCGCTGTCGCCGAGCTGTGCTCCGGCAGGGGTACACCCAGTAGCCCCGCGCAAAACTCGGTAATCTCGCGTGAGCTGCATGGCTCTTCATCCGCCACCGGATATGCTCCCGTCACAGTCGATACCAGTGCTGCCTCCACGTGGGTTGCCAGATCCTCCACGTGAATCCGGCTCACCACCGCGTCGCTCAAATTGAACTCGCCGCCCTTCACCCGCTCCTGGGCCCCGCGCCCCGGACCGTAAATTGCCGCCGGCCGCAACAC
This sequence comes from Bryobacteraceae bacterium, assembly GCA_030041495.1. Taxonomy (GTDB): domain Bacteria; phylum Acidobacteriota; class Terriglobia; order Bryobacterales; family Bryobacteraceae; genus Palsa-187. The sequence goes on from JASHNT010000101.1 coordinate 1,540, forward strand.
CAGCGCCGGCCATCCGCCGCCCAGCACCTCGCTCTCAACTTCCAAACGCGCCCTTGCCCGCTCGCTCGATGCGTCCACTGGCGTTCTTTCATTCACCACCGTCGCCGCTCCGTACACCGCCGTCGACGAAAGATAGACCACTCGCGCCGGTTTATCTCCCAGCAACTCGACCACCCCCCGCGAACCCTCCGGAGGAATCGAATGCAGAACCAGAGCGCCCCGGGCGAGCCTCGCCGGAACATCTGCCAGCTCCATCCATTCCACACCTTCAAGTTTCTGCGGACTCCGGCTCGTCGCCAGCACCCGCACGCCGCGATCCACCAACCGCCGCGCTACCCTCCGCCCTGTAAATCCGCAACCTAAAATCAGAAAGTCCAAGCTTCCATCTTACGGACCCTCCTCGCCCCCAAAGCGTGACCCACATAAGGAACGCCCACCGAGTTGCAGCGCCGCCCGGCATGGGGAGATACTTCAGGTGAGTTTGCCAATGGATTTCGAGAAGATGCAAAACCTCTTTGCGCAAACCCGCCTGGGCAATTACGATGACGAGGTGGGATGGGCCGCCGTATCTGAACTGCGCATGGACGGAAGCCGTGAGATTTTCGAGTATGCCGCCGGTTGGTGCCATGCCGAGGAGCCCCTGAAGAGGGCACGTGCGGTGGCTATCCTATGCCAGCTTCGTCGCGCTCAGCCGCCCGATACGCCGCATTGGCCGGAATGGGTGTTCCGCGATGAGTCTTACGAGCTCATCACAAACATGCTTACGGGTGAGCAGAGCCCGTTGGTCCTTGATTCGGCCATTTGTGCCTTGGGTCATCTCAATAACCCGCAAGCCATCCCGATCATCCTTGGCTATCAGGGTCACCCAGATCGGGATGTCCGCTTTGCCGTGGCAGTCGCTCTCGGCTCGTTTCCCAACGATCCGCGGTCGATCAGCGGTTTATTGAAGCTCACAACAGACCCCTGTTCCGAGGTCCGTGATTGGGCGGTTTTCGGCCTTGGGGTGCAGGGCGATTCCGATTCACCCGAGATACGCGAAGCTCTGTTTCGCTGCCTGAATGACCCTAACGTAGACGTCCGCGAAGAAGCTGCCGTGGGCCTCGGAAAGCGACATGACCTGCGGGTTCTCCCCACGCTTCGGGCGATGCTCGACGGCCCCAAAGTCAGGTACCGCGCGGGGGAGGCTGCCGATGCTCTCCTCGAACTGCATCCGGCGCCCAAAGACTGGACGCCAGCCGACTACAAGGCCGCCCTCGGAGCCAAGTTCAACCTGGAGGACTGAAACCGGAGAACTCGGCAGGGTCACTTTTGGAAAGCCGCTCGGCCGCCTCCTCCAGGGCCGTGGCTCTGTTATCCTCTCGATGTACGTACCTCCACGCCCTCCTTTCGCAACTCCTCGTCGCCTTCACCGTCGAACTCGACAACCACTTCGAGCTTCAGATCGGCCAGGCAGGGCACCCCGGCGCGCGCCTGTCGCTCATCGTCTGGAGCGGAGTCGTGCGCTTCCTGGCCCAGGGCGCTATCTCGGTGGGCAGTCTCGCACAGCAAGCAGCCTCGCCCATCGACCCAATCAAATTTCAGCTCGGATGTTTGGAGCGCTGGGGTTTCATCTACTTCGATTCCGGCGGTCACCACCCGCTGGTCAGGCGCGACGGGTGGGGCAGCGGCCGCGGCATTCGCGCGGATTGGACCGTCCGCCTGGCTCCCAGAGGGATCGTCGCCTGCCAAATCTGGCCGCCGCTCCTTCCCTTGATCGAACGCCGCTGGGAACAACGCTTCGGCGAGACCAGCGTCAATCGCCTGCGTCGCGCGTCTCAACGGATTCTCGGCGGCGAGCCTATCGCTTTGCCCGATCTGCTGCGCGCTCACCTGGACGCATTCCAACGGGAGTTCGACCAAGCTTCACCCGCGCCGTTGGTGCTCTGCGCCAATACACTCCGCGTCTTGAGCGAAGCGCCCATTCGCCTCTCCGAACTCCCTCGCCTCACCGGCTGCTCTCCCGAAACCAGTGACATCGGCTGGCAGCTCAAGCCCTACGTCATCGTGACTCCGGACCCCTCCGCCAAACGAGGAAAAGTCGTCGCGCTCTCCCCGCGCGGAGTGGCCGCGCAAAAAATCTATCGTCGCCTCGCAGCCGAAATCGAAAAACGCTGGGAATCGCGCTTCGCCGCAGACGTCATCCGCGGCCTGCGCGCCTCACTCGCGGATTTCCTCGAGCGCCGTAACGCAACCGGTCTCCTGCTTTCGCAAGGCCTGCTCCCTCCGCCCGGAACCATCCGCGCCGGCGATATCGCTCCCGCTCTCGGCCGCCGCGATATCGGCGCAGCCGCGCGCCAGCGCATGCGCGACTCGGCCGCTCAAACCAAATTGTTCGTCGATACCCCCGCCGCCGCTCTGCCGCACTTTCCCGCCTGGGATATGAACCGCGGCTTCGGCCCCTAATCCGCCTTCGTGGGATTCGCCACGAACCGGTATCCTACGCCGCGTAACGTCAGCACGTGCCGAGGCTTGGTCGGATCGTCCTCGATGTACTTCCGCAGTCGCACGATGAAATTGTCGATCGCCCGCGTATCGGTGTCCTCGTGCAATCCCCACACCTCTTCTAGCATCTTCTTCCGCGGCACTGGCTGATTTTCGTGCTGGATCAGGTACCGCAGAACATTTGCCTCCATCAGCGTCAGCGGAAACACCTGCTCTCGCACGTGAAGTTGCAGCAGGTTGAAATCCACCGTCTTCTCGCCGAACGTGTATGTGTCTTTCGCCGGCGCTGGCGACGCCGCAACCTCAGTCTCGCCCGCGGATCTCCTCTGCCACTCCCTGCGCCGCAACAATCCCCGAATCCGGGCTACCAGAATGGGAAGATCGAAGGGCTTCGACAGATAATCGTCCGTGCCCGACGCAAACCCTCGCAGCACGTCGCCGGGGTGCCCCCGAGCCGTCAGCATCAACGTCGGGATGAATTGCCCGGCCTGCCGGATCTCGCTCATCACCAGGAACCCGTCCTTGCCCGGCAGCATCACGTCGAGGATGAGGACATCGAAGGGTTCCGGAGCCGATCCGTTCGCCGGAGCCAGCAGATCCAGCGCCTCCTCGCCCGTCTCCACCACTCTTACTTGGTAGCCTTCGGCCTCCAGGTTGAAGCGCAGCCCCTCGGCCAGGTGCCGCTCGTCTTCCACCACCAGGATTCGATTCAATTCGGATAGGGTGCGGATCATCGGGCGATCGGGAGCTGTAACACGAAGGTGCTTCCGCGTCCCACACCCTCGCTTTCGGCCCAGGCTCGCCCGCCGTGCCTTTTGGCGACGGAGCGGACGATGAACAAGCCCAACCCCGTTCCCGGAATCCTTGTCCCGCCCGTGCCCGGCACGCGATGGAAGCGCTTGAAGATCTGCTTCAGCTCCGTGCGCGGGATCCCTGCGCCACGGTCTCGCACCCGCACCGCCACGTAGTTACCGTTGACCGGCGCGGTCTCCACCGTTACGCGCACGTCGTTGCCGGAATACTTCACCGCGTTGTCGATCAGGTTGGAAAGCGCCGCGCGCACCTCATCCGCATCCGCCCGAATCGTTACCTCCGGACCTGCCCGGAAGAACAATGCGTCAGCGGCGATGTGGTACAAGGCTCGCGTCCGGTCCACGCACTCCTCCACCACCCCGTTCAAATCGATGGGCACGAAGTTCGGCCGCCGGCTGCGCGAGCCGATGCGCCCGGTGCGCAGCACCTGCTCGATGGTCTCGAGCAGCCGGTCGCTATCGGCCAGCATCACTCCATAGAAGTCTTTGCGCTTGTCCTCGTCGATCGCGCGAGTTTGTAGCGTCTGCAGGTACAGCCGGATGGAGGCGACCGGCGTCTTCAGCTCATGCGTGACCGCGTTGATGAACGCGTCCTGCTGTTCATTGCGCCGGATTTCGCGCACCAGGAAGAACGTGTTGACGATCACCCCGCCGATCAGCGTCAGCAGCAGTAGCAGTCCCAGCGCCAGCAGCCAGCCCGACCGCCACTGGAACAGCACCCACCCCACGTACAGCAGGAAGATGACGGAGATCAGCCCTCCGCCCAGCGCAATAAACAGCGCTACCGACTTGCGCCTGCTGACATCGACCATGCTCCTTCCAGATTACAAAAACCCGGGCGAGTACACTCGCTCCCCGATTTCTCGCGTGTTGGAGGAAGGAATTACGCCGCTTCCCGCGCGGCTTCCCGGCCCGGCAGCTTCGCCACGCGAACGCCTTTGGCCAATCCGACCAGCCGCATCACCTTCAGCGAGATCCAGGAGATGTCGAACTCGTACCACGCCAGCCCATGCCGCGCCGAGGTCGGATGCGCGTGGTGATTGTTGTGCCAGCCTTCGCCGAAGGTCAGCAGAGCCACCCACCAGCTATTACGCGAATCGTCCTTGGTCTCGAACCGGCGCGAGCCGAACATGTGCGTGGCCGAGTTCACCAGCCACGTGGAATGTAGCCCCACCACCACGCGCATGCACACCCCCCACAGCACCAGCGGCAGCCCGCCGAAGGCATACAGGATCGCCGCCAGCACGATAGTCGGAAGCCAGTGGTAATTGTTCAGAACCACGTAAAACCGGTGCTTGGCCAGGTCCGGAGCGTATTTCGCCATCATCTTGGTGTTGTTGTGATTGGTCTCGCCGAACAGAATCCAGCCCATGTGCGCCCAGAACGCCCCGTCGCGCGGCGAATGCGGATCGCCCATCTGATCCGACTTCGCATGATGAATCCGGTGCGTCGCCACCCAGAAAATCGGCCCGCCTTCGAGCGTCAGCGCTCCGCACACCGCAAAGAAATATTCGAGCGCCCTCGGGCACTGATACGAACGGTGCGTGTGCAGCCGGTGATAACCCAGGCTGATGCCCCAACCGATGGTCATCCAATATAGAACGGCGGTGATCAACACCGCCTTCCAACTGAACGTGAACAGGGCCGCGACCGCGCCCACATGCAAAACCACTAAAACTAGGGCAGTAAAGAAGTTAGGCCTCTCCCGGCGAGGGAGCGCAAGAACAGTAGTAGTCACGGAGTCTCCAGAAAAAAGTGCTGACAATCCAAATTAGCAGCCGGCCTTCCGGAGAATTGTAAGACTTGTGTAATTTCGTGCGAGATCAACGTGGTCCGCGCGCCGAACGTAAGAGGAACGGCTTAGCTCTCCGCACTGAACCTGTACCTGCTGATAGGAACTACACCTACTCCTTCGTTGCCGAGAACCGCAGCCGGACATAATCCGCAACCCACACTCCGTTCGCATTGACCAGTTGCGCTTCCAATCCGGCACGCACCTCCTGGAGATATTCGTTCTTCTCCTTGCCGGATAGTCCCGCCACAAAACTGCCTGCGAACGTCTCCAACCACCCGATGATGTCCCCCGGCAGCGGAGTCGGCCGAGGAATCAGCGCGATGCTATTGACGCGAAACCCCGCGTGCTCCAGCCGGGTCGCGTAGTCTCCCGGAGTGGGAAAATACCACGGCACGCGCGATTCGCCATCGATGCCTCTGCGCTCCAGCGCCTGAACCAGCGCCGTGCGGATTTTGGCGACGCACCCATGGCCCCCGCACTCGGCAACAAAGCGTCCGCCCGGCCGCAACGCCCGATGCACCCTCTCGATCATCGCGTCCGCGCGCTTGACCCAATGCAGCGCGGCATTGCTGAAGACGGCGTCGAACTCCTCGCGGTAAGCCAGCTCTTCCGCATTCACGACGTAAGCTTCGAGTCCGAGCGTCCTGGCCGCTTCCACCTGCGCCCCGCTCGAGTCCACCCCGACCACTTCGCACCCGAGCTCAACCAGCTTCTTGGTCAGTACCCCATCTCCGCAGCCGAGGTCGAGAATCCGCTCGCCGGGTTGTGGCGCCAGAAGCTCCACCACGGGCGAGCCTAAATCGGAAACAAACCGCGCATTCTTGGCGTAGGCGATCGGATCCCACGTTTGAATCGTGGACATACCAAATTATCCCACCGGCAACGCGTTACTCGACCGTCACCGGCTTGTTGCCGGCCGTGAGCTACTGGCCACTCCCGAACCGCAGTCGAAGCGGCGTCAGTACCCCTTCCCGCACGATGTGGCTGCTGAGCTTCGATTCGCCGCCCCTCCGCGCCTGAAACGTGATCGGCGTCTCCACCAGTCTGGCCCCGCTCCGCCACAGCCGGTACTTCAGCTCGATCTGGAACGCGTAGCCCGACGCCGCAATCTTCCGGTACCCGATGCTCCGCAAAGCCTCCGTCCGCACCAACTGAAAGCCCGACGTCGCATCCCTCACCGGCATCCCCGTGATCATACGGCTGTACAGGTTTCCACCCGCGCTCAGCGCCCGCCGCCAGGCTTCCCACTCCGCAACCCCTCCCCGCCGGATGTATCGCGAGCCGATCACCACATCGTGCGATTCCGCCGTCTCGATCATCTCCGGCAAATGCGCCGGATCGTGGGAAAAATCCGCATCCATCGTGACGATCGCGTCGGCGCAATCGCCACCGCTCCTCTCCAGCGATTCCGCCATCCCCGCGATGTATGCCTTCCCCAACCCCTCCCGCCGCGCCCGCGACAGCAGCCCCACATTCTCGAACTCCTTCGACAGCCGTGCCACCGTCCGCCCAGTCCCGTCCGGCGAATCGTCATCGATCACCAGCACGCTCGCCTGTGGAACCACTTCGATAATCCGCCGCACAATGCCTTCGATGTTTTCGTTCTCGTTGTATGTCGGCAGTAGGATGCGAACGTGCACGTGGTCACTCGGCGCGCTTATTGCAGAACGCTCACAAGAACCGCAGTATATAAGACCACCCCGCGCCCCATCAAATCCTCCACCCCATCACCCCTCGTATCCAGGTTGGCAACCCGCGTGCTCTACGACTGTTCGCAACCTCTGGCGTGTGCCAAAAGGAAACCTAAGGGAGATAGAGATGCCGAGAAACACTAGCGTGAATGATCAGTGGATCCTCAACCAACTGATCGGAATCCGGATGCTGGAGCAGGAATTGGCCAGTGCCCTGGACAAACGGTCCATTCGCGGCAAGGAACAGCTACGCAGGCGCATCCGCCAGTTAAGCGCGTGGGTCGACGCCGTGGATCACTCGCTTTCCACGGCGGCTCAGCCCCGGATGGCGTAGGGGCGAAACTGCGCCATCCCGCCCATTGCAGTCACGCTGACGCCGTCTTGACCATCTCTTTGGCCTTCGGCTGCGCGTGTCCCAGAATGCGGTGCGGCTGGTACGGCTTTTCGAGCGCCGCGATCTCTTCCGCGGTCAGCTTCAGATCCACCGCCGCCACCAGGTCCTTGATGTGTTGCACCTTGGTCGCCCCGATGATCGGCGCTGTCACCCCCGGGGCTTGCAGCACCCACGCGCACGCCACTTGCGCCGCCGTCACCCCCCTTTGCTTGGCAAGCTCGGCGACCGCGTCCGCAACCTGGAAATCGGCCTCCGTGTAGTACATGTCCTTGGCGAACGTGTCCACTTCGCTCCGCGCCGTCGATCCGCCGTCTCGTTTCCGCGTCCCGGTCAAAAATCCGCGAGCCAACGGACTCCACGGAATCACCGCCAGACCCTGATCCACGCACAGCGGAATCATCTCCCGCTCCTCCTCGCGATACACCAGGTTGTAGTGATTTTGCATCGAGGCGAACCGGTGCCAGCCGTTCTCCTTCGCCGTGTACAAGGCCTTCGAGAGCTGCCACGCCGCCATGCTGCTCGCGCCCAGATATCTCACCTTCCCCGACCGCACCAGCGAATCCAGAGCGTCCAGCGTCTCCTCGATCGCCGGCAGCGAGTCCCAGCGATGAATCTGGTACAGGTCCACGTAATCCATCCCCAGGCGCTTGAGCGAGTGTTCGCAAGCCTCGATAAGGTGCTTGCGACTCAAGCCTCGCCGGTTCGGCCCTGGTCCCATCACCCCGTGCGCCTTGGTCGCAACGATGATGTCGTCCCGATCGGCCATCTCGCGAAGATATTTTCCCGTGATCTCCTCGCTCTTGCCCACCGAGTAAACATCCGCCGTGTCGAAGAAATTGATCCCGGAATCGAGCGCGAGCTTGAAGTGCTCCCGCGCATCTTCTTCATTCACGTGCCAGCCCTTGGTGCCCAGAGCCCACGCCGGCAGATCCCCGCCGCCATAGCTCATGCAACCCAGGCACAACCTGGAAACCGTGACTCCCGTCTTGCCCAATGTGGTGAATTTCATCGTCTTTTATTGTCGCCAATCTCAGACCGGGCGGAATAACAACAGGTCCAGGCTGAACGTCAGCCGCATCGCCTCCGCCGGCTTGGCTCGCAAAGGCCGATACACCGCAACCAGCACATCCTCGACCGCCGCCGCGTCCAGATCCGCTTGCGCCGTCGCGCGCCGCTGCTCCACCAGCTTGAATTCGCCCGCAAACGTCTCGATTGTCCGCGGCGCCCGGTCGCGTCCCGTCCCGCGTAGCTCGATCAAATCTTCAGTGGAGGGAATTGCCACCAGCAGCTTCCCGTCCTGGCGCAATACTCGCCGGAACTCGGGCGAATTCATCCGCCCCGTGATCGATAGCACTGCATCGAACGACCCATCCGCATACGGCACAAACCGGTCCGCGTTGGCGACAATCCACTCGCAGTTGGGAAATCGTTTCGCCGCCGCATTTACCGCCGGAATCGAGATATCGATCCCGTGCCCGTCGCATCCGGTCTCATGAGCCATCGATCCCAGATAGAATCCGTCCCCGCAGCCCGCGTCGAGAATCACATCGCCACGCTGCGCCTTGACGAACTCCGCGATCGCATGGGCAAGCGGTGCGGTGACGCTCAGATCGTGCAGCCTTCGGCGCGCTGCAACCGCTTCCTTCGTATCGCCCGGCTGCTTCGACCTCCGGTCCTGCGGCTGCAACAAATTGATGTAGCCGCTGCGCGCGATGTCGAAGGAATGTCCTCGCGGACAGATCACGCGCTGCGCTTCGCGCTCGAGCGCTTCGCGGCAGTCGCGCACGGTGCACAGCAACAACGAGTCAGCGCCGGCCAATCTCGATCCGAGCCGTGCCGCCGTTCGGATCGCTGAACTCGTAAATCTCCCAGCGAGACTCAACCTTATTCACCTGCACCTGCATCCAGACTTCTTTCTTGGCGTCCTTCTTATCCGCCGCGGGTTGCTTATACCACCCCGTCAGCAGAATCTGCGGAGCTTCCTTCGATCCCCACGCCTCGCACGAGCTTAGCCCGTACCGTTCCGCCGCGTGCGATTCCGTGCTCGCCGCGGCCCACTCCGTCTTCCACAGCGAATGCCCCGGCTGAACGCACGCCCAACCCAGATCCCCGCGCTTGCAGTAGTTGCCTTCGAACACCGAGATCCGGAACTCGCGCGCCAATCCGACCGAGGAAAACGCGGTATTCAGTACGACGTTGTCCTCAGGATTCGTCGCGCCGTCGCAGGGGATCCGGCTCGCGAGCTTGACGGCTTTATAAGGATCGAGCGGAGCCTCCAGTGCATGCTTGTTCCACGGTAGAGCGCCTGCCCCCAAGCAAAGCAGCGCGGTCAGGCAAACAATACGGGCAACGCGAATCATCGCCTCTATTTTAGCGCCAGCGCCCGAGCCTTACCGTCCGCGCCCCTGCCGCGCGGGAGCCTCCGGCAGCGGAGCCTTCCCGTCCAAAACAAATGTCAGCAGTTTTGGCGTAATCGGCGAAGCCGTTCCGCCTCCGAACCCGCTGCCCGCTGCGCCTTGTCCGCCCGCCAGAGTCACGTACTGCTTGCCGTCCAGCATGTAGGTCATCGGCGGACCCATCGCCGTTCGCAAATTGGTCTGGATCTCCAGCAGCTTCTCGCCCTTGTCGGCGCTATAAACCCGCAGCAGGCCATTCGAAAGCACCTGGATCACCAGATTTCCCGCCGTGGTCACCGTTCCCCCTCCGGTCGAGCCTCCTCCGGAAACCGTCCACCGAGGCTTCTGCGCCGCCGGGTCCCACGCGGTCAAAATCCCTCCCTGCGGTCCGTCCGGACCAATCGTCGGGGGCTCGGGTTTGTTAGGCGCCCGAGGCGCGGGAGGTTTCTCCGCCGCCTCCGAGGCTTGAGCCTGCGCCGTCGCCACTTCGCCGCCGGTCGCGGCCTGACCATTATTGGCCCCGCCGCGTCCACGGCCCGGATTCGGATTCGCGAACACAATGCCCAGATTCAATTGCCCCGGCTTCAGCTCGAACTCCGGATCGGTCGCATAGCTGAACGTCGTCCCCGAGGTCGCCGGCACGTACACGAGGCCTGTCATCGGATTGAACGACATCGGAGCCCAGTTGTGCGCGCCGTTCGGCCCCGGCTCGACCACCGCTCCGCTAGTCTTGCTGTAATAGGCGTCCTCATTCACGATCGGCCTGCCCGTGGCTTCGTCCAGCCCCTTCGCCCAACTCACCTTCACGAACGGAGCTCCAGAAATGAATTTTCCCGTGATGCGATCCAGCACGTAAAAGAACCCGTCTTTGCTGGCCTGCATGATCACCTTGCGATTCTGCCCTTTGATATTGATATCCGCCAGGATCAACTGCTGCACTGCGTCGTAATCCCAGGAATCGCCGGGCACCAGTTGGAAATGCCACTTGTATTCGCCCGTATCCGCCTTCAACGCCACAATCGAGCACACGTACAAATTATCCTTGCCGCGTGCGTTGCGCAGATCGGCCGGCCAAGGCCCAGCGTTGCCCGTTCCGAAATACACCAGATCCGCCTCCGGATCGTAGGAAATCGAATCCCACACCGTCCCGCCGCCGCCGCGCTGGGTCGCCTTGGTGTCCCACGTCGCCATCGCGCGCTTCATCACCTCGTTCTCCGCGGGCTTCGAGAAATCCCCCGGAACCGTGTAGAACTTCCACGCTTCGCGCCCCGTGTTGGCGTCGTACGCCGCGATGAATCCTCGCACCGGATATTCCGCGCCGCTCACCCCGATCACCACCCGCCCGCGAATCACCCGCGGAGCCATGGTCAGCGTGTAGCTGTCCTGCGGGTACGCCACGCGGCTCTCCCACACCGGCTTGCCCGTCTCGATGTCCAGAGCCACCAGCCGCCCGTCGATCACCGGCACGAACACCTTGCCCTCATACAGCCCCAGCCCGCGATTCACAATGCCGCAGCAAATCTTCGGCGCGACCGCCGCGTGATTCACTTCCGGGTCCCAGCGCCACTTCTCCTTGCCCGTGCGAGCGTCCACCGCGAACACGATGCTCCAGTTGGTCACGCTGTACATTACGCCGTTCGATACCAGCGGCGTCGCCTCCTGCGTGCCTCCTCCGGGGCCGATGTCGTACGACCACGCCAGGCCCAGCCGCCCTATGTTGGCCGAATCGATCTGCTTCAGCGGGCTGTAGCGAGTCTCGCCGTAGTTGAGACCGTTGACCAGCCACTCTTCGCCGCTCTTGCCGGAGTTGCGCAGCGCCGCATCGCCGACCCTCTTGGGAGCCTGCGCCGCCATCGTCCCGGCCGCCACGGCCAATACCAGAATTGTTTTATGTGCACGCATGGGAGAAACCGTCTCCCAGTATAATGCGGGCAAAAAATAATGCGGGCAAAAAAATCCAGCCACAGATGATGCACCGATCCATTCGCCCGCTCGGGCCGTCCTATGCCAAACAAAAAACCCGCGAATGGGCCGGATAGGCCCAATTTCGCGGGTCGATTGGATGACGGAACTACAGTTTAGGCGTACCCGGCGTCAACGCGACCCCGCGTAGCACCTCGCCGTTACCGGCCGTCTCCAGCGTGATGAAGCTTTCCGAAGACGGCAGAGTGGTAGCGTCCAGTTTGTCGGTAATTGCCACCAACTTATTCGGGTCGGCGCCCTGGTCGCCGCTGCCGCTGATGGTCGAAGTGATCGCGTAAATCGTCACCGTGCCGTCAAAGTTCACGTTACCGGTGATGTTGCGCAGGCCATCCGTTGCCGGAGCCCAAGGAAATCCGGTTCCCCCGGTTCCATTGTTCAGGCCCGTCGGATAACCCGGAATCGTGTAGGGCGAGCCAAGATTCAAGCCGTTGGTCAAAGTGTATGCCAGGTTCCACTGGGTTCCATTAAAGACCCACTTCTGAAGTCCTGCCGTGGGATTCTGCGCGGGAGTAGCGGCCGAATAAAAGTCCGTGGCCGTACTGCCGGTGTTGCCGCTGCCCTCATCGGCAACATAGAGCACCGTCGGACTCGCGAACCACATCCCGAACGGATAGCTGACGCCGGTCGAAGCTTTCGCCAGTGTGGTGGGAAATCCCTTGAGGACGCACATATTGTCGGGCTGAAGGCCGTTTGCCTGAATCGTAGTGGGGTTGGTGCTGACCAACGCCAGCGGCGACAACGGAAGGATCGCGCCGGAAACGGGAAGGCCGACGCCGTTTGTGTCGGTGCAAACTGTGCCCGTGGGATCCACAAAGTAAACTGTATTGACGCCGTTGCTGCCGCTCCCCTTGCTGTAGTAAAGCACGTTGTTATACACGGTCATGCCGCGAAAATTTGTGTCCTTGCCGACCTTGTCGATTTTGTCGCCCAACTGCGTAACGTTGAAGCTGCCGACCGCCGTGGGAGTTCCGGGCGTTTGCAGTGACTCCGCTTCGTTGGCCGGCGTCAGGAATTGCGCGCCCGTGCTGAGAATCGTACTCGCCGGTTGAACCTTTCCCGTGCCATTACCGGCGTTCCCCGCCATGTAGTAAACGCCCGCTCCGGAATTATCGTTCAGAATAGCCGCGCGGCCGTTGTCGCCGGTAAAGGCGTTGGTCTTGGTGAAGTGAAAGCTGCCAAACGTCTCGATCTGCCCGACCGAGCGGTAATAGGCTGGGCCCACGGGATTGGTCGGGTCAGCTTCTCCGGGCGTATTCGAATTGGATACGTCGATGGCGCTCACCGGCGCGTAGTATCCCATGAATGTCAGGGCGTTGCCGTCAACCGAAAGATTCAACGCCAGCTCCGACTTTGAAGAGAAGCTGGTCACCAGTTGATCGCTGGTTGCAGTTACGCCCGGCTGAGTGCTGTTGGGCACCTCCAGTGAGGTGAAAACGAAACCGAAGGGCGTGAGCTGATCGATATAAATCTTGGAGGTAATACCGAAGCTGCCATCAGCACTATCGTTGTTGAACACGTACGGGTAGGCGCTGCTGGTCACCGCCGGCGTGCACGGATCAGCCGGCGTGGGGTTGCTGGTGGTCACGGGCGTACAACCCGGCGGCAGGTTAGTAACCTGGGGCGTAATGTTGTTGCCGTTCGTGTACACGCTGCGGGTGACTACCAAGTTGCCTGGAATAAACAGGTTGCCGGGAAGCAGGGAAAGCCCGTTGTCCTGCGCCTGCGCAGCCGCGGCGCAGGCAATCAGTGCTGCACCCGCCAGCAACGTTCTGGCCGTGAGGCAACGGCCGAACTTTTTTAGAATACATTCGCTCATTCGCTTGTCTCCTTGGAGCTTCGGATTGGATTCGGAGGCCCAAACGGAGGCGTTGCCCAACCGCGATCTTCTAGACGAAGACTTGTTCTATGGAGCAAGGGACAGCGCCTGACGCCAGGTCTCGCCAAAAGTAGCACCCGTGCGTTGCACCTCGATTACGCGTCTTTTACGTGTTGGTGAACGACCTTAGTGAAGCCGTCGCCGCAGGCAGCGGGCTATGCCGTGGTGCAACTAGTACGGCAGTGTTCACCTGCGTTTATCGGTGGCCCTTAATGTGTTCCTTGAGGCAGCCTCGGCGCTCGATCTGCTAACAGACTCGCTGGAATCGTCACCCGGAACGCCGGCGTGCCCTTGGGGTCCAGCAGATCGTACGTCCCTCCGATGCTCGGCGAATCGTTCTGTCCCCCAAAGAACATGACCGACTTCGCCTCGACCATTCCCGCATCCAGAGTGGTTCCCGCGGCCACCCATTGCCATCGCCCCGACTGAAGGCGCGCTGAAGTATCGATGGCGAATTGCATATCCAGCAGGAACGTGCGCTGTCCGTCAGAAAACACGGCATGCGCGACCAGTCGATCGCCGTCGCGGCGCCCCCGTACCAATGTCAATCGGTACGCCGAGACATCCTGGCGCCCGCGCAAAACCACCACCGGCTTGGCCGGCTTGTGGCAGGCGGTGCCCGCAAGCAGCACACAAGCCAGCGCGGCGCGCCTTAAAGCCCGGATTCGCACCTTCCTATTTTGTCTGCTTCAGCCTCTTGCCGGGAAGGGCGCCGCCGGGGAAGCAGCGCGGCTACCGCGTCACCGGTTCGCGCACGTACTCCCGATCCGCAGGTTCGCGATCCACTGCGACAAACGTCGCCTCCGTCCGGCGCGACGCCCCGATCGCCTCCACCGGCACCGGAGCGTGAAACTCCGGCGGCTTGATCGGCTCCAGCATCGCCAGGATTTCCTCGCGCCGGTGCTCGAACCACGGCGGCAGCAGCAAGTGGGACCCAAGCTGGTTGAACGCCTCGTCTTTGGCGAAGCCGCCCGGAGCCGTCGCCGCGCACTCCACCAGCACTCCTCCCGGCGACCGTACATAAATCGAGTGGAAATAATTCCGGTCCTTGATCTCCGAGCAGTCCGTGTAGCCCAGCTCCTCGTAGATTCCCTTCTGCTCCGCCAGCGCCTCGTCGTCCGCCACGCTCAGCGCGACGTGATGGTGCGTCCCAGCTCCGAATGTCCAACTCCCCGCCGGCCTCTGCGGCTCATGCAGCAGGATGATCGTCTTGCCCGCGCCGCCCCTGCCGATCTCGTACCGGTGATACACGCCGTCCACTCCGGTCTTGCGGAATCCGAGCGCCTCCATGAAGAACCGTTCCTCCTCCTCGATCTCCCGCACCGAAAGCAGTGGCCCGTGGAACCCGCGCACGGACTCCGCCGGAGCAATCTCCTCCGTGCTCCATCCCACGCGCCGCTCCGCCGCGTCTTCGATCACCTCGAATTGCAATCCGCACGGATGATTAAACTGCACGAACTTCTGCCCGAACCGCTCATGCATGCCCCGGTGCACGATCCGGTGCCGGTTGAAATGATCGATCCAGAACGGCAGCGCGCCCTTCGCCACCGTGTACACCGTCGCCTGCACCTGCCCCGAGCCAGTCCGGCCCATCAGGCGCTTGTACGGGAACGTCGTCATCACCGTGCCCGGCTCGGCGTTTCCGTTGGCGTAATAGAAATGATAATGAGCGTAGCGGCCGTCAAATAGAATGGTCTGCTTGATCATCCTCTGGCCCACCACTTTGGTGAAAAAGTCGAGATCTTCCTGCGCTCCGCTGGCGCACGCAGTGATGTGATGCAGTCCGGTTACCGGGTATTCCATATGCAGATGTCCCCCGAAAGTCCTCAGCACGGTAAATGCCGCGCCTCGCCCTTCAAAAGGAAGGGAATTTGAACGCTAACCCGTCGGCCACCTGCGTGAAACCACGCAGTCGCTCAGGAATAACCAGCGTTCCTCCGCTCATGCGCCAGGGACTCCAGAATAGTCTCGGTCGATAACCCGCTCGCCGCCTCCGCCGGAACCTTGTCCTTGACCCGTTCCAGAATCTGCTCCGCCATCCGCGAGCGCACCTCCGGAGCCAGATCGTAACGACGGTGCAGGAACGTCTCGATCAGCGCCAGTTCCTCGATCGTGATCCCCGCGCCCGCTCCCTGCAGCGCGGGCGGGGTCACGGCATCGACCTGCACCGGCGCCACGAGCGGATTGGTCGAACGCCCGCTCGTCCACACCGGCTTGACCTTCTCAAACGGAGTCTCCCGCAGCACGATCGACCCCGCCACAAAATCGCCCAACCGCTTGTTCTTGCTATTGAGCAGCGCGACTAGAACCCCGATGCCGTAGAATCCCGGCAACTGATCCACAATGCGCAGGAAATTCCGCGCAATAGTCTCAGCCGCCGTTAGCGGACGCCCGGACTCCTTAATCGCCCGGATCCCCGCCACTCGCTTGCCCGGAGTCTGCCCATTCCACACAATCTCAAACACCGCGAAGTACGCGAAGACCAGCAGGAAGATCACCGCCACAAATATCGCCGCCGCCCATAACTGCGAAACGCTTGCGCCGATCCCCGCCAGCGCGCCCCCGCTAAACAGAACGACGATTAAAACCGCCACTCCCACCGCGACTTGAATCACCGTGTCGATCGCCAACGCCACAAACCGGCTACCCACTCCGGCAAGCGCGAAGCTGAGCGGCATCTGCTCCGGAGTTTCGATAGTATGTTGATCGGAGACCGATGGTGCGGGTTCAGGTTGCATGATTTCCAACTTTTGGATCGATAAGCGCAAGCCTCATTGGGACCGCCTGGAGCAACTGGTCCGCCGCTCTCAGAGCGGACTCTCGGCATTGAGCCATGCGGAATTGCGCGAGCTTGCCCTCCTCTATCGTCAAATCGCCGCGGACCTGGCCGTAGTGGCCGAAGACGCTTCCACCGTCCAATTAGCAGCTTACCTGAACCAGCTCCTGGGCAGAAGCCACAACCTTATTTATCTCGGCCGCCGTCCCCGCGCCAGCGGAGTTCTTTCCTTTTACCGCGACACCTACCCGCGCCTGTTCCGCGAAAGCCTCGCTACCGTCCTGCTGTCAATCGTTCTATTCGCCGCCGCAGCCGTAGCCGGCTGGGCCGTCACCTGGCATGACCCCGCCTTCGCCCATCGCATCCTCGGCCCTCAGATGATGGACACCATCGATCAGCACAAAATGTGGACCGAATCGGTAGTCGCCGTCAAACCTGTCGCCGCTTCGCAAATCACCACCAACAATCTCACCGTGGCCTTCACCATGTTCGCGCTCGGCATCACCGGAGCCGGAACCATCCTGCTGATGCTGTTCAACGGACTGCTGATCGGCGTCGTCGGTGCGGCCACCTTCCGCGCCGGCATGGCGCTGTCTCTGTGGAGCTTCGTCGCGCCCCACGGCGTCCTGGAGCTGCCCGCCATCTTCATCGCCGGAGCCGCCGGATTCGAGCTCGCCCGCGGCGTCTTCTTCCCCGGCATGCTCCCTCGCAAAGACGCCCTCGCGCGAGCCGGCCACCGAGCCTCGCGTCTGCTCCTCGGCGTCATCCCCATGCTCCTGGTCGCCGGAACCATCGAAGGCTTCTTCTCCGCCACCGCCACGCCCGTAGTGATGAAGTTTTCCCTCGCCGCCGTCCTCCTCGCCGCCCTGCTGGTCTACCTGTTCGGCCGCTCTCCGGCGCCCACGCGGCCCTACTAGTAGGCTGTCTGTAAGTATCCTTTACTAGGCGGAGCACGTCATATGATTATGACGTTGGGTTCGCGCC
>JASHNT010000102.1 GCA_030041495.1 Bryobacteraceae bacterium
CTGGGAGATCGCGCGATGTGGCTGGAGCACGGGCGTGTCATGGCGCTCGGAGACACGGATCTTGTTGTATCTAAATATCTTGGAGCGATGACGGCGAAAGACACTGCGTATCGGTCGCACGAACCCGTGGCCTTCAAGGAGCCTGCCCAAATGGCTCCCCCGGAACTCTTGGAGTCGATTCCGAACATCGACCATCGCTTTGGCGACGGCCGCGGGGAGGTTCTTGGCATCGGCGCATTTTCCCTCGAAGGAGCTGCGCTGGCCTCACTTCAACCGTCCTCCACGCTGGTGGTTCGCGTCAGCGTGCGCGCCAAAGCCAACCTGGACCAGCCCATCGTCGGCTTCATGTTCCGCAACCATTTGGGAGTCGATTTCGCAGGCACGAACACGGCGCGCGAAGGTTACGAACTGCCTCCCTTGCCCATGGGCGCGACCTGCACCGTAGACTTCTACATAGATCTGCCGGCCATTTATGCCTCCCTGTTTTCGTTTTCGCCGGCGATCGCCGACGGGACGCTGGAACACTACACCATCTGCGACTGGATTGATAATGCGCTGGTATTGCCCATGGAACGTGCCGATGGCCCGGTGTACGGCCAGCTCCATTTTCCCTGCCGGGTACAAGTGAACGCGAAGATTGGCGCCGGAGTGACTGCTTCGTGAAGGAGTTCACCGGTGAACGCGTCATTCCGGGCCAGGTGAATGACGATCTGTGGGCGGAGCACTTGGCGCGCTACGCGTTTGCTTCCCGTTTTACGGCCGGAAAGCGGGTGCTCGATGCCGGTTGCGGGACTGGCTACGGCACCGCCGCGCTCGCCATGCGTGCTGCCTCGGTTACCGGTGTAGACGTCGCGCCCGAAGCCATCGCCTACTCGACTGAGCACTCGATCGCGTCGAACACCGTATATCTGCAGGCCTCGGCTACCAACGTACCGCTTGCGACCGCCAGCCTCGATGTGATCACGGCGTTCGAAGTGATCGAACACCTCGGCAACTGGCGCGCGCTGCTTGAAGAGTCCCGGCGCCTGCTTGCTGCGGGCGGTCTGTTTCTGGTGTCGACCCCTAATCGCTTGTACTACGCCGAATCCCGCCGCCTGGACGGTCCAAATCCGTACCACATGCACGAGTTCGAATTCCAAGAGTTCCGCGACGCGCTTGCGGAGTTCTTCTCCAACGTCACGATCCTCTTTCAGAATCGCGTCGAGGCCTTTGCGTTCCACGGCAGCGCGGCCGGCGCTTCGGCCGCCGTGCAACTCGACGCCGCCGCCGATGAACCGGACAACGCGCATTTCTTCCTCGCGCTCTGCGCCAACGGCCCGCTCCCGAACATCGAACCGTTCGTTTACGTCCCCCGTGCCGCAAACGTTCTGCGCGAGCGCGAGCATCACATCCATAAGCTCGAAGAAGAGCTCGATCAGAGCAAGTGCTGGCTCGAACAGAGCATCGCGGACCATCATGCTCTGCAGCTTGCGCACGAAAAGCAGACCGAGCATCTCGCCGCGCAGAATCGCTGGGCGCTGGAACTGGAAGAGCAGTTGACCGCGGCGCGAGCGCGAATCGTTCAGTTGCAGGACGAAGCCGCTGCGGTCGCCACCGGCTACAAGGCCAAAGTGGCTGAGCTTGAAGAGGAGAACCGCCAGAAAACCGCTTGGGCAATCGACATCGAAACCAGACTCACCGCGGACCTCGCGGCACGAGCGAAGCAGCTTGCCGAAACGGTCCGGCTCCTTGATACCGCTGAACAAACCGTGGTCGAGCGCACGGAGTGGGCGCAACGGCTGGATGGCGAGCTCAATCAAATTCGTGCGCAACTGGCCATGATCCGTCAATCGCGTTGGATCAAGCTCGGACGCACGGTAGGCTTGGGACCGCGGCTGGATTAGAGCGCCTGAGATGAAACGCTTCGTCGCCGGTCTCTGGCGCATTCTCAAACAATTGCCGCTGGCGCTACTGGCGCCTGTGATTCTCGTGCTTGCCGCGCTGGGGTTGGCACTCGCAGACCTGCTTGCCGCATTGCGAAGCAAGATTCCAGCTCGCGACACCAAGCCTTCTCCAGATGCTGCGAGCATCGTTATCCCCAACTGGAATGGGCGCGACTTGCTCAAAAAATATCTGCCATCGGTCATTGCATCCATTGAGAGCCATCCGGGCAGTGAAGTAATCGTCGTCGATAACGGATCGACCGACGGTAGCGTTGCTTTCGTGCGCGAGCGCTTCCCGCACGTTAAGCTTCTGGAGCTGCCGGTCAACCTCGGCTTCGGCGGCGGGTCGAACGCCGGGTTCAGGGCCGCGAAGAACGACATCGTCCTCCTGCTGAATAGCGATATGCGCGTCGAGCGCGATTTCCTTGCGCCGTTGCTCGCCGGATTTCAAGACGAGAAGACCTTCGCGGTTGCCTGCCAGATCTTTTTCTCCGATCCCGCCAAAAAGCGCGAAGAAACCGGGCTCACGGAAGGATGGTGGCTGCAAGGGTCGCTGCGAGTGCGCCATCGAATCGAACCGGAGGTCCGCGACCTGTATCCATGTTTTTATGGAGGCGGCGGGTCGTGCGCATTCGATCGAAGGAAGTTCCTCGAGCTAGGCGGCTTCGACGAGCTGTTGAAACCGTTCTATCTGGAAGACACGGATCTCGGCTACCTGGCATGGAAGCGCGGCTGGAAGGTTCTGTATCAGCCAGCCAGCGTGGTCTATCACGAACACCGCGGGACGATCGGAAAGCGCTTCAGCGATGCCTACATTCAAAACGTCCTTAAGAAAAACTTCCTGCTATTCACCTGGAAGAACATTCACACGTGGCGCAGGTTGATTCCGCACCTCTGGTTCACTTGGGCGAACGCCATGTTGAGCTGGTGGTTCGGCGACTCGCCGGAACGCGCCAGTTTCGCCGGAATCACCTGCGCGGGCCTGCACCTTCCGCGAGCCATGGCCTCGCGCATCCGGGCGCGCCGCTTGGCCGCGATCTCCGACTCCGAAGCATTCCAGCGGCCACTGGGCAGTCACTTTCGCGATCGCTTCGCGGCGTTACCCGCTCAGCCCGATAAGCTACGGGTGCTGTTCGTCTCGCCTTATCCCATCTGCCCGCCAACCCATGGCGGCGGCGTGTTCATGTACCAGACGATATGCGCGCTCGCGCGGCACTGCGAATTGCACCTGCTGATCAGCCTGGACCTTGCAGAGCAGCGCCAAGCTCATCGCGAACTGGATGCCATCTGCGCCTCTACCGAATACGTGGTTCGCCTGGAGGGACGGCAAAAGGCGTTTGGGGCGATGGAGCCGCACGCGGTGCGTGAGTTTAGGAATCGCGATTTCGCCTGGCTGATCCACCGCCAGATCTACCTGCGTAAGATCGACGTGCTGCAACTGGAGTACACGCCCCTGGGCCAATATCACGGCAGCTTCCGCCGCATTCCCAGCATTCTCTTCGAGCACGACGTCTACTTTCAATCCATCGCCCGGCGCTTGCCGCACATCACGAATGCGCTTGAGAAGATCCAGGCTCGGTGGGAATATCTGCGCGGGTTACGCTACGAGCTGCGGCTCCTGCCGAAGCTCGATCGCGTACAGGTTTGCACACCCGACGCGGCCGCATATCTGCGCACATTCCTGCCAGAGCTGAGCGGCAGAATCGATGCGGACAATCGGGCCGGCATCGACACCTCGCGCTACCATTTTCAGTGCAGCGGACGCGAGCTGTTCACGCTGCTCTTCCTTGGCAGCTTCCGCCATCTACCGAATCAGGAGGCTCTGAATTGGTTCCTGTCGAATGTATTTCCGAAGGTCCGCGCCGCCGAGCCGCGCGCGCGATTGATCGTTATCGGCTCCGACCCGCCACCAAGGCATTCCTTGCCTGAGGACGATGCGATCGAGTTGCGCGGATTTGTGGAAGACGTGCGCGAGCCGCTGGGCCGCTATGCCGTCTTCGTCTGCCCGATTCTGAGTGGATCAGGGATACGCGTCAAGCTGCTGGAGGCGTTCGCGGCAGGGATTCCGGTGGTATCCACGCGTATCGGAGCGGAGGGCCTAGCGAATGCGGATGGCGAAATCTGCGCTCTCGCCGATGATTCTGAACACTTCGCGCAAGCGATTCTTGATCTGCTTTCCGATCCGGTAAAGGCGGCGGCCATGGCGACGCGGGCTCGCCAGGACGTCACCGCGAAACGCGACATGCGCGTGATGACCGAGCGGCTGGTGGAATCTTATCGAGCGCAGATCGAGAGGATGCGCGAACGCCCGAACTGAAGCGGCTACTGCTTGGCTTTGCGGCTCTTGTCGAGTTGAGCCACGATTTTCCCCGCGAGATCGTTCAAGTCCTGCGAGCGGGTGCTCTTGGCGACGGCGTAGGTGCTCCAGAGCACGACACGGGAATTGCGGTCGACCAGGAAGAACGATCCCTTGCCGTGTGAGAAGGGCTGCGAGACGGGCTTGGCAATGACGTCGTCCGACAGCTTACCGTCGCTCTGCTTCTTGCCTTCGTACAAATCCGCCAGGGCCTGCTCAAACCCCTCGCCGATGTGATCGGTAAAGATAACGTCGGCCTTTTGAGGGTCAGTGACCACCTGAAACGCACTATCTTTCGCGAGCCGGACAGCGAGGTATTGCTCCAGCCCGCTGGACATCGGCATCACATACACGGCCTTGACGCCGGACTCATCGGCGGCCAAAAGCGACGCGCTAAGTGCGAAAAATACCGCAAGCAGTTTCATGCTTCCATCATACACACGTTATGCTGGTTGATTCGCTCAATGTACAAGGGTCAAAGAATCACCGTCATCATTCCATGTCTCAATGAGGAGCAGGGTATCGCGGAGGTGCTGAACCGCATGCCGGACTTCGTC
>JASHNT010000007.1 GCA_030041495.1 Bryobacteraceae bacterium
CTCAAAAGCTCACGTTAGATCTTGGGACCCCGGCGTGGACGACCCTGTCAACAAACGGGACCTGTCAACTGGAGAAAACGGAGAAACCGGCGCACTCGAACCAGTTCTGGGCCCGGATCGTCGCGCCGGTGGCTGAAAGTTTGCGGACGTGTGGAGAAACGCGAAAACCGCAACTCCTGCGAAATGTTTCGGATAGAAGTTGCGGTTCTGACTTACGCTGATGCTGTCAATAAAACCGGGGATTGAGTTCGAAGCTAGAGTGAGTGGCTCCCCGGCATGGATTCGAACCACGATTCACGGCTCCAAAGGCCGCTGTCCTACCATTAGACGACCGGGGAGTGGGAACGACGATCTCGTATCAGTGTATCAGTTCACTGCCTCAGCAGCCCCAGGAGGAGTAGGTGGTGCCTTCCAAGCTCTTCTGGTCCGAGGCGCTGCACACGTTGACGATTCCGGGCTGGGTCTGGTCGACCATGGTGTAGGCATCCTCCATGATGGTGCGCCACTGATCGTTGCCGGTGATCGGGTCGATGGGCACCTGCCGCAGGTAGCCTTGATCCACCAGGTCCTGCAGCGTCTGCGGAGCCTTCTTTTTGTCAAAGGTGTATTCGTCAATCACGTTGCGCAGCGTGAACAGATTATTCTTGAGCACCGCTTCCTTGGTGCGGCGCAGAGATTTCTGATACATCGGCACAGCCACCGACAAGAGTATGGAGATGATCGCCATAACCACGATCAGCTCGATCAGTGTATAGCCGTGAGCGCGGCTCCGCCGGCCGCGCAGCTTACCAAGTAGAGTAAGGAGTCCCATCCCGCGCCGTCTCCGTGCTCTTGGTATATATGTTGAAAACGTTCTGGCCGCCCCAAGCGGTGCTCAGCGGATCGTCCTGCTCGCTGCGCATCCCCCAGTCGCGGCTGTTGGTCATCGGATCGATCGGGATGCTGCGCAGGAACTTCACCACCTTGCCGTCGGCCGATTGCGAGAGCTTCACGCCGTCCACCAATTGCTGCAGGGTCTCCGGGTAGCCGTCGGCATCCAGCTTAGTCTGGATCTTGTTGGCCAGCGAGGCGTCCTTGTAATTGTCGATGGCCTTGCGAATAGTGCGCAAGGCTTCGGTCAAATCGCGCTCCTTATCCCGCCGGACCTTGTAGCGCGCCAGGGGAACGGCCATGGTGGTGAGGATCGAAAGAATGGTGAAGGCCACGATCAACTCCACCAGAGTCATTCCGCGCTGCCCGCGCTTCCTCATACTTGCTCCGTGCACTGCTGTTTCCATTATTCAACGGTCACCGGCACGCTGGCCAGCTCCGCCGGGACGAGTTGCGATTGCGAGTTCTTCAAGCTGGCGGCGGTGATGGATACGTCGCCGGTACCCTTGCCCACCGCTGAAAAAGACAACGTAGCGACGGCACCGGAGCCGGACACGCCCTTTTGTCCCGCGAGCCGAGCAAGGGTCACGGTCGCCTCGCCGGTGTCATTATGAATGTCCTGAGTCTTGTTCACCTGGATTCCATTGCCCAGCAGCATGTCTCCGGCGGAGGCGTCATTCAAATGAACTTCGGCGGGATTGAACTTGATGTGCAGCGGCGACAGGGCGTGGATATCCGAAGCCCCCTCCATTTGAAGCGTGAGCTTGAACGATCCGTTCTGCGCCACCTCGACCGGGCCCGGCAGGAAACTCAACCGCACGCCGTCGCTGGGCGGAGTGGCCGGAACAGCCGGCTTGGCCGCCGCAGCAGCGGACGGCTTCGCCGCAGGCGCGTTCGCCGCGGGTGCGTTCGCCGCGGGCGGTTTCGCTGCGGGAGCAGGGCTCGCCGACGCGATCGGTTTCGCGGGTTCCGGAGCCGGCTTGGCCGGAGCGGCCGGAAGAATCACCGGCTCGGCATCCGGCAGCTGCTCATGAATCATGTGGATATTCTGGTCGGAACCGGCAAAAATCGTGCGCAAATCGTCAGGAGTATAGCTGGGCGTGCGGACGATATGCGGCGTGATGGCGATCATGATCTGATCTGACATTTTCTGCACCGAAGTGCTGCCGAATAGGAACTTGCCCAGAACCGGAATGTTGGTCAGGCCCGGAATGCCACTTAGCGTGTTGGAATCTGTGCTCTGATTCAATCCGCCCAGCAGGCTCACCTCCCCGTTGCGCATACGGACGTCCGTGATGTTCTTTTCCTGCGAAATCACGGGCTGGGAAATGCCTCCACCCAACTGTTCATATTCCTGCACGGAAGCCACCGTGATTTCCACGTGCATCGACAGCTCATCGGCGGAGTGCACCGTGGGTTGGATGATCAAGGTGACGCCGGTATCCGCGTAGGAGAATTGCGTCTGCACCAGAGGGCTGACGCCCACCGTGGTGGCGCCCACGGCGGAGCCCAAACTGCCCGTCGCATAAGGAATGCGCAGGCCGACTTGCAGCTCGACTTTCTGGCCGTCGGAGGCGCGCACTTGCGGCCGGTTTAAGACCTTGGTGCGGGTGTCGGTGAGCATGGCGTTGATCAAGGCGCCCGGCAGGCTGGTGGAAAAATCCGAAGTAGAAAGATGAGCGAGGCTATTCAATCCCACGGAGGTGCTGCCAGTGGAGGTGGAACCCGTGGTGGACGTGGTTGGCGTGGTGGTGGTGGTGGTCGAAGTGGTAGTGGAAGTCGAGCCGGTGGAACTGATGGCGATATTGGACGTGGGCGTGAACGCGATGGGCACGTTCAACCCGGCCGTTCCTCCCGAGGCGATGGTGGCCGCCAGTTGTTTGGAATAGGAGCTGTTGGTCTCCATGATCATCACATCGACGATCACTTCCGCCTTGGGCTTGTCCAGGTCGTGCACCAGTTTCTCCACGAACTCGATCTCATCCGGAGTGCCGCGCACCACCAGAGCGCGCAGAGCGTTGTAAGTGAATACGCGGCGGATTTCCGCCACCGTGCGCAAGGCGTTGGCAATCTCCTGAAATTCCTGTACGGTGTAAGCGTTCGGCAGGTAAAAAACGCGCACCGCCTCGGTTTGGTAGTCGCGGCGTTTTTGCGTGTTGTCATCCGCGACAAAGATCGTGTTGGAGGAAATGGGCTTCCAAAAGGTGTGCGTCACGAAGGCCAGATAGTCAAGGGCCTGCTCCACCGTCATGCCATCCAGATTCACGTCCATGGGTTTGTTGCTTGCCAGGCCCTGCGGATCGAAGGAAACATACAAGCCGGCTTCCGCCGCCACGGTGCGGAACAGCATGGTGGGCGTGGTGCTGTTCATCTTCATCGGCTTCAGCACAGGCACAGTGGGTTTGATCTCCGGAGGCGCTTCGAGCGATGCCACGCGCTCATCCTCTTCCTGCTTCATCTTCTCGGTCTCCGTCAGACCCGCCGAGGATTCCTTCTGCCCCTTATTCAGCATCATCTGCTGGGTGCGCTTGATCTCCTGCAAGGCTACCTCCGAAGAAGGATCCGCGATGAGGGCCTTCTGGAACTCCCCCATCGCCTCGGCCAGCTTGTTGTCGCTGCGCAGCTTCACGCCGGCATCGACATGTTTCTGCCCGCACTGGAAGCGTGCCCGCCGCATGGCGATCTCATAGGAGGGATCCGTCGGGTCTGCGTCCACGGCCTTTTGGTACAGATCCACGGCGGCATCCCAGTTGTTTTTCAGCTCTGCCGCTTGGCCTTGCTTGTAGAACTGCTCCGCCTTGCGATTCTTGGCCTGAATCGCCGCAGCACCCAGAAAGACCATCAGAACAAGTGTGAAGATGGGGCGTAAGTGTTTTCGGTTCATCATCTTGCGTGTTACACTGAAATCCGGGAGGCAACCCCTCACCAAGCCTTGACGTGGCCCGGACGGAAAGCGTGGACAACAAAATCAAAATCCTGAGCGACAACCGCTCTGCCGCCCACAACTACAGCCTGGGAGACCGCGTTGAGGCCGGCCTGGTGCTCACCGGCACGGAGGTCAAAGCGGCTCGCGATGGCAAAATCCAGCTCAAGGAGGCTTTCGGCGAAATCGAGCGCAAGGAAGCGTGGCTAGTGAATGCCCACATCGGCCAGTACTCACACGGCAATATCATGAATCATCAGCCTGTGCGCAAGCGCAAGCTGCTGCTGCACCGCGAGGAGATCGAAAGGCTCGATCGCGAAACGCGCGAGCGGGGCCTCACCGTGGTCCCCACCAAGCTGTATCTGAAAAACGGCTTGATCAAAGTGGAGCTGGCCGTGGGCCGGGGCAAGAAGTTGCACGACAAGCGCGAGAGTGAACGGGCTCGCGAGATGCAATCCGAAGCCAAAGCCGCCCTCGGCCGCAAACGTAAGGAATGATTCGCAGACGCAAGGAATGATTCAGATCACAAATCAAATGGAATCCCTATTAATTTCACAACCTTTCTCTCAAATTCCGGCAGATGCTCTCGCGATCCTGGTATTCGCGGAGGAAGCACCGCCGGCGGAGTTGGTATCGTTCTCGAAGTGGCTGGATGAACTGCGGGAGTCGGGCGAATTTGCCGGCAAACCGGGTGAGCTGGCCGTGCTGCACCAATCCTTTGGCGCCTGGCCCGCGGGCATCGCCGCCCGGAGGGTGGCCGTGGTGGGGGCGGGGAGGCGCGATGCCTTCGACGCCGCGGCTGTGCGTAAAGGGGTGGGCTCCGCCGTGCGCACGCTGAAACAGAAAGGAGTGAAAACGTTGGCATGGTGGCTGGCGCCAGCAGATCCCGCGGCTTTTGTGGAAGCCGCGGTGGAAGGGGCGATCCTGGGCAACTATGAGCCCGACGTGCACAAGACCTCTTCGAAAGAATCCAAATCATTGGAGCGGTTTTCGCTGGCTGTTCCGTCGCTCGCCGGCGAAACGCAGGCGGCTTTCGAACGCGGCAAGATTCTGGCCAATGCGCAGAATTTCACGCGCGACCTGGTGAATGAACCGGCGAATTTGATGACGCCAATCATCCTGGCCGACCGCGCGCGGGCCATGGCAGCCGAGGCCGGGCTCGAATGCGAGGTGCTGGATCAGGATCGCATGCGGCAGTTGGGCATGGGCTCCCTGCTGGGCGTCGCGCAGGGTAGCGCGGAGCCGCCCGCGCTGATCGTGGTGCGCTACCGGCCGGCGTCGCAGCCGAAGAGCGGCGACCATCTGGGCCTGGTGGGAAAGGGCGTGACTTTCGACACCGGCGGCGTTTCCATCAAGCCGGCCGAAGGCATGGAGAAGATGAAGTACGACATGGCGGGCGGAGCGGCCGTGCTGGGCGCGATGCGGGCGATCGCGCAGTTGAAGCCATCCATTCCGGTGACGGCTCTGGTTCCCGCGGTCGAAAACATGGTGGGCGCGCGTGCGCAGCGGCCGGGAGATATCGTAACGTCGCTTTCCGGGAAAACGGTGGAGGTGCTGAATACCGACGCCGAAGGCCGCCTGATCCTGATCGACGCGCTGACGTATGCGCAGAGGCTCGGCTGCACGCACCTGGTGGACGCCGCGACCCTGACCGGAGCCATCGTGGTCGCGCTGGGCCACGTGAATATCGGCGCGTTCACCAACAACGAAGCGATGCTCGCGCGAGTGCTGGCCGCGGCGAAGGCCGAGGGCGAGAAAACCTGGCCCATGCCGCTGGACGAAGACTACAAGGACCTTCTCAAAAGCGCCTTCGCCGACTTGGCCAACATCGGCGGGCGCTGGGGCGGAGCCATCAGCGCGGCGTGGTTCCTGCGCGAATTTACGGGCGATACGCCCTGGGTGCACCTGGATATTGCGGGGACCGCATGGCTTGACGAGGCTAAGCCGCATCTGGCGAAGGGGCCTTCCGGAGTTTGCGTGCGCACCTTCAGCAACCTTGCCGTGAACTGGCCGGTCCAATAAAAGAAAAGCCTGTTTCAAACATGAATCACGAAATTGCTTTTGAGATGGCTGTTTCCAGCATCCGTTCCGGTGCCGGCGTCACGCGCGAAGTGGGGATGGACTTGGCGGAGCTGGGCTCGAAGAACGTGCTGGTGATCACCGACCCCGCGTTGGCGCGGCTTACGCCCGTGTCCACGGTACTCGAGTCGCTGGAGCATAATCGCATCCGCTTCGAGTTGTATGACCGAGTCCGCGTCGAACCAACCGATGAATCGTTTCACGACGCCATCGCCTTCGCCAAGCAGTCTCCCTACGATGCCTTCGTGGCTGTGGGCGGAGGCTCCGCAATCGACACGGCCAAAGCCGTCAATCTTTACACCACGTATCCGCCCGCCGATTTTCTGGACTACGTCAACGCGCCCATTGGCAAAGGACTTCCGGTACCCGGCCCGCTAAAGCCGCTAATCGCGATTCCGACTACCGCGGGCACAGGCAGCGAAACCACCGGTGTCAGTATTTTCGATTTGACGCGGATGCACGCGAAGACGGGCATCGCCAGCCGCAGATTAAAGCCCACGCTGGGGCTGCTGGATCCGAATAATACGCGCTCGCTTCCGCCGGAAGTCGCGGCGTCGAGCGGGCTCGATATTTTGAGTCACGCCGTGGAATCTTACACGGCATTGCCATTTTCCGAACGGCCTCTCCCGGAGCGGCCCGCGCTGCGGCCGGCTTATCAAGGCTCCAACCCGATCAGCGATGTCTGGTCACTCGAGGCAATGCGGATGGTCTCGCGCTATTTGGTGCGCGCGGTGGAAGATCCGTCCGATGACGAAGCGCGGGGCCGTATGCTACTGGCGGCGTCTTATGCCGGAGTAGGGTTCGGCAACGCGGGCGTGCATTTGCCGCATGGCATGTCTTATCCGGTTTCAGGAAACGTCAAGAATTATTTCGCGCCCGGATACCGTTCGGATCACGCTTTAGTACCCCACGGAATCTCAGTCATCCTGAATGCGCCCGCAGTTTTTCGATTCACCGGCAGCATGCGGCCCCAGCGTCACCTGGAAGCAGCAGAAGCATTGGGCGCGGATGTTTCACGCGCATCGTTAATAGATGCAGGAAAGATCCTTTCGGATCGAATCATTTGGTTTATGCACCGCATAAAAACACCGAATGGACTGCACGCCATCGGCTATACGTCTTCTGATATACCCACGTTGGTGGAGGGTACGCTCCCACAACATAGGGTCACAAAATTGTCGCCGCGTCCTGCGAGCCCGGAAGATCTTGCGCACATATTTGACGACGCTATGACCGCGTGGTGAAGACGCTTCTCACTGCGTTATTTTTGGAAAGCGCAATACTTGCACGGTGGTTGGTACCAAAAACAATTTTTCGTGACAGCGTTACATTTTGCCAAGTGCGCGCGTCTATAGAGACGTAGGCAATGACAGGCCTGCAGCAACGAATACCCCGTTGGTCATACTTCCACAAAATTCAAACACTTAAGAGCAAGGAGTTTAACATCGCATGAAACTAGGAAAGTTGTCTCTCGGATTTGCCACTGTTGCGCTAGGAATCGCCTGTGCGGCTTCCTCCACTTACAAAATCACTCTGCCTTCGGACACGTGGGCGGGCGACACGCAGTTGAAAGCCGGCAATTACAAAGTCACCGTAGAGGGCAGCCAGGCCACCTTCGTCAGCGGCAAGCAGAAGTTCGAGGTTCCGGCCACTGTAGAACAGAACACCAGGAAGTCTTCCGACACGCTGCTTGAGACGTCCGGCACCAAGCTGCAAGCCATCGACATCGGTGGCAGCACCGTGAAGATCGTGATCAAGGACAGCAAGGGAGCGGGCGCAAAAGCTCAGTAACGAAATCAGCCCATTTTGTTTAAAACGTTGGGGCGCTACCTTGAGTGGTAGCGCCCTTTTTCCGTCTTAGCCCGGACTCTCGGCGCTATAGCGCGCAATCAAGCCGGTGCGAACCGCTTGCCGGTAGATGCGGGTGAAGAACGCGCCGGCCAGCAGAATATAGAGCGCGGCCATCGCGGCGCCGGCCGCGAGGTTGCCCGCCTGCACGCCGCGCCCCGCAACGATCGCCCGCACGCCCTCGAACACATAGGCCGGAGGCAACACCCGCGAGATGGTCTGCATCCACGCCGGAAGAGTCGAGAGCGGATAGAATACCGCGGCGAAGGGAGAAAGGATCGCGGGAATCGGCCATACCAGCCATTCGGCGGACGGTCCGAAGCGCATCACGATGGCGCTGCCGAAAATTCCCAGGGCGATTCCGAACAGGAACAGCACGATCAGGAACGGCGCCAGCGCCGCTCCGAAACTGAAAAATGACAGGCCGAAAGCCGTCACCGCCAGAACCTGCATCACGCACAGGCCCACCGCGCTGGTGCCGATGCTGGAGAGGACCAGGCCAGCGAGATATTCGGGGATGCGCATGGGCGTCGCGAACACGTTCAGCAAACTGCGCGACCACACGTCTTCGAAGAAAGCCGTGGTCACTCCCTGCATCACGCGCACGAAGAAATCCCACAGCAATACCGCGCCCAGCAACACCGGAACGAAGTTCATGCCGGAGGAGGACAGCGAATTCAAATAGCGGGTGATGAATCCCCACAAAACAATATCGATGGCTACCCATACAAACAGGGGCAAAATCCGTACCGGGCTGCCGCGCAGCAAATAGAATTGCCGCAGAACGATCGCGGCGGTTCGGCGCAAAGGAGAACCTGAGCTCATGCGTCCTCCAGAGCCAGCGGCTCGCGGGCAAGGGAGATAAACAGCTCTTCGAGATTGGCCTTGCCATGCTCGGCGGCGAGCGTGCGCGGGTCGCCTTCCATCAGGATTTTGCCGCGGGAGAGGAAGAGCACGCGGCCGCACACGTCTTCGACCTCATGCATGTTGTGCGAGGTCCACAGCACGCCGCCGCCTTCGCGCGAGGAGAAGTCGCGAATGAGCTGGCGCACGTCGCGAGCGGTAGCTGGGTCGAGCGAGGCGGTAGGCTCGTCGAGCAGCAGCAAAGGCGGCCTGTTGAGCAGAGCCTTGGCCAAGGAAACACGCGTTTGTTCACCGGAAGAGAGCACGCCGGTCTTGACGTTGCGGAAGCGTTCCAACTCGAACTGCCGGATCAACTCCTCGATGCGCGCGGTCAGGCGGGTGACGCCGTAAATCATGCCGAAGAAGCGCAGGTTTTCGGCTACCGTCAGATTTCCCGGCAGGGTCGCGTAGACCGCCGCGAAGTTGGTGTGCGCCAGGGCGCGCGACCGCTCCTGGGCCAGATCTACGCCTGCAATCTGTACACTTCCGGAGGTCGGAGCGAGGATGCCGAGAAGGATATCGATGGTGGTCGTCTTGCCGGCGCCGTTGGGGCCGAGCAGGCCGACGATCTCGCCAGGCTCGACGTCAAAGGAGATTCCGCCGACGGCGGTGACGCTCGCGTAGGTTTTGCGCAGGTCGCGAATGGAGAGAACGGCGGACACACACCTATCATCGCAAGGCGGCAGGCTGCCTCCGGATCACCCGCCGGCATTTTATCTTCCGACCAGGTGCTGGATGTCCTTGTTGTTCTCCTGGCAGATGTACTCGAGTAACTCCGCACCCGGCTGCCAGGGGATGGTATAGGCGGTGGTCCACTTGGCGGTGTAGGTATCGGGGTCGTCGATGGTCGCTTCGTAACGCAGAGTCATTTCGTCGGTGCGCGTGTAGCGTTCGACCACATGCAGAGACTCGGTGTGAGGATGGCCGTCCTGATCCAGCCAGGTCCTGTCGTTGAATCCGATCACGTCGACGACCAGAGTGTCGCCTTCCCAGTGTCCGATGGAGTCACCCAGAAAGGATGGGTTGGGATCCTTGGCGTGCGGCCGGCCGTCGGTGAAGATTTCGCGCCAGACGTGAGCGCCGCCTTCATAGAGGAACACCACGCGGTCTGGAAGCTGGAATATCTGGAAGGGAAACGGCGTCGCCATCATGCGCGGGACTCCGGGAGGCAGGCAATAACCTTCAGGATCGTCTTTCTCGAGCGTGGCCAAGCGCTGTTCATAGACGGCTTTGGCCCAGGGCTGAAAGGGAACGTCCACGACGCGCTCCACCGGAGTCCGCTGCGGCGCTCCGGGACCAACGCCCGCGATGTTTTCGATGATCCGCGGGTTCCAGGCTCCCTTGCCATTGCCGAGATCGGGATGGCCGTCGGCGAGGCGAGGCGCGGGTTTCGCGGGACCTTTTGACGGTGGAAGGTCGGGGAAGCGTCCGCCCACCGGAGCCTGCGCGAAGGCGGTGAGCATCGCAAGCGCTACCGTTGCAGCCAGCGTGGGAGCTGTCATGATGGACCTCCTCTTGGAAGACCGGATTTCTTTAGCAGCCGATTGTATCAAGCGGGTTCGCCGGCAGCCGCAACCAGTCCAAAGATCAGCGGGCTTGGATCTGCGCGGGCCAATAGCTGTGATGGGTATACTATTCTTCGCTTTGAACGACGCTGAATCCCCGCGCAACCCGAATGGTGCGTCTATCCTCTCCGGCATCCGCGTTTTGGACCTCAGCACGATCGTAGCCGGGCCTACCGCCAGCATGATCCTCGCGGATCTAGGTGCAGACGTCGTTAAGGTGGAACCTGCGCGGGGCGGGGAACCGGCGCGTCAAATGGGGCCGCACCGCGGGGAGTTCGGAGCGTACTTCACGGTGCTGAACCGCGGCAAGCGGTCGATCGGGATCGATCTATCGCAGGCGGAAGGCCGCGAAATCGTGCTCCGCCTGGCTTCCTCCTGCGACGTATTCCTCGAAAATTTTCGCGGAGGGAAGGCCGGCGCGCTGGGATTGGATGAGGCTTCTATCCGCGGGAGGCGGCCGGAGGTGATCTATGCGTCGCTCTCCGCTTACGGCGCTTCCGGACCCGATTATCCGCGGACGGGATACGACGCAGTTGTTCAAGGCCGCACGGGGATCATGAGCGTGACCGGGGCCGGCGAAAACAGTACACCTACACGTTCGGGCGTTTCGATTCTCGACTTGGGTACGGGCGTGTGGATGGCTCTGGGGATATTGGCCGCGCTGTTGGAGCGGCAGCGGACGGGAAAGGGCCAGCGCGTGGACGCGTCACTATTCCAGACCGGCGTCATGTTCATGTCGTATCACCTTCTGTTCCGGCAATTCGCAGGCGTCAATCCCAAACCGGAGGGCTCGCGTCACACGGCGTTCGCCCCGTACGGCGCATTCCAGTGCGCCGATGGGTCGATCATGATCGGAGTCTCCAGCGACAAAGCGTTTCTGCGGCTGTGCGAAGCGCTCGAACGCCCGGACCTTGCCGGCGATCCCCGTTTCCAGACTAACGCCGTTCGCGTGCGCAACGTGGAAGCGCTGGAGCAGCTTATCGGCGAAATGCTGCGGACCAAGCCGGTTTCGCACTGGTCTGCGGTGCTCGACCGCCATACTGTGGCAAATGATCCCCTTCAAAACGCCGAGCAAGTGATCGTGGACCGGCAGGTCGAGGCGTTGGAGCTGCTTGCGGAAATCGCGCTGGGCGATCAGGCACCGGCTTTGATTCCGAGGCTTCCCATTGGGCTTTCGCGGAATCCGCCGGCGATACAAGGTCCGCCGCCTGGTCCGGGAGAACACACGGGCCAGCTCCTCCGCGAGGCGGGTTACACGGACCGCGAGATAGAGCAGTTTCTCCGCAGCGGCGTTTGTGGATGAAATAGAAAAAGGAGGCGGTGAAATGAGCGCAGCCGGCCACGCCACGGATGGCGAAAGAGAACTGATCGTCAGCACGGTGCGGAAGTTCGTGCAGCAGGAGGTCATTCCGGCGGCCTCCGAACTGGAGCACCGGAATGAGTATCCCCATCAGCTTGTGAAGCAGATGCAGGCGATGGGCCTGTTCGGCTTGAATATTCCGGAAGAGTACGGCGGCGCGAACGTGGACACCACCACACTCGCGATGGTTTTTGAGGAGATTTCCCGGGGTTGGATGGGACTCGCGGGAATCATCGGCAGTCATTCGGTGATGTGCGACGTACTGGTGCACTTTGGCACCGCGGAGCAGAAAAGCCGCTTTCTTCCCGCGTTGGCCAGCGGAGAAAAACGCGGCGGAATCTGCCTCACCGAATCCGGCGCTGGAACCGACTTACAAAGCATGACGACCACCGCGGTTCGAGACGGCGGCGAATACCGCGTCAGCGGCGCCAAGATGTGGATCACCAACGCCCGTCAGGGCAACACATTTCTCTTGCTTGCCAAGACCGATCCTGCCGCGCAGCCCGCGCACCGCGGCATGAGCGCCTTCATTATCGAGAAGGGCGCGACTGGGCTGACCGTCGGTCGGGACATCGACAAGCTGGGGTACAAGAGCGTGGAAACCTGCGAACTGCACTTCGACCGCTTCCCTGTCCCAGCGGCCAACCTGATTGGAGGGGTGGAGGGCCGAGGGTTCAAGCAGGTGATGACGGGGCTGGAATCGGAACGGCTCAATGTGGCGGCGCGAGGCTTGGGCATCGCACGGGCGGCGTTCGAAGAGGCGATCCGCTACGCGCAGCGCCGCGTCACCTTCGGCAAGCCCATCGCCGAGCACCAGACCATTCAAAACAAACTCGCCGACATGGCCACGAAGATCGAAGCTTCGCGGTTGCTGATTTATTCGGCCGCGGCGAAGAGGGACCGGGGTGAGCGTTGCGATCTGGAAGCGGGGATGGCGAAGTTATTCGCAAGCGAAACCGCGGCGGAGGTGTCCTTCGAAGCCATGCGCATCCTGGGCGCCAACGGCTACTCCAAAGACTTCCCGGTGGAGCGCTACTACCGCGACGCTCCTTTGGTGGTGATCGGCGGGGGCACGAACGAACTGCAGCGCCTGATTATCGCGAAGAACCTCTTAAAGAAATATCGAGACCACGAATGAATCACGTCCATTCCATCAAGAGCTGGCTGTTTACGCCCGCAACCCGGCCGGAGCGCTTTCGAAAGGCTGCCGGAGCCGGCGCAGGAGCATTGATTATCGACCTGGAAGATGCTGTGCCACCCTCCGCGAAAGGCGAAGCGCGAGCCACAGCGCTCCAGTATCTGGAAGGGATCTCCGGCCCGCATCTTCCGTGCGCACTGCGGATCAATGCGCTCAGCACCCGGGCTGGATTGGACGATGTGCAGGCATTCGTGGGCTCGTCCGCCCAACCGGACTATCTTGCATTGCCCAAATGCGAATCGGCCGCCGAGATTGGTCTGGTGTCAGGCTGGCTGCGCGAAGCCGGAAAATCGGCGGAAATCGTCGTTCAAATCGAGACCGCGAAGGGCATGGCCGCCCTCGAGGAGATTGTCCGCGCTCCGGGCAAGCCGGCTGCGCTGGTGTTCGGCGCGGCGGACATGGCCGCCGATCTGGGGGCCGAAGTCGCGTGGGAGCCGCTTCTATTCACAAGATCCCGCATCGTGCTGGCGGGCGCGATGGGCGGGATCCACGTCATCGACTCACCGTATTTCAACATCGCGGACGCGGACGGGCTCAGGCGCGAGACAAAGGCGGCGGCCGCGCTCGGCTTTCATTCCAAATGCGCGATTCACCCGGCGCAGATCGCGGTGATCAATGAAGTCCTGACGCCGGGCGCGGAAGAGATCGCGCGGGCCCGCGAGATTATCGCCGTCGAGGCGCAGGGCGCGGGGACCGTGGACCATCAGATGGTGGACAAAGCGGTGGTGCGGACGGCGCGGCTGGTAATCGAAAGGGCCGGCATAGGCCCCGACGAATAGGACAAGGAGAGACTCATGGAAGAGACGGTTCGAGCATACAGACAAGTGGGCCCCAAACGCTATCGCGAAATATCCGGGCTGTACTACGAAGATTTCGAGCCTGGCGACACCTTCGAGCATCGGCCTGGACGGACGATTACCAACACCGACAATATCTGGATGACGCTGCTCACGATGAACACGCAGCAGGTTCATTTCGACGCTGTCTATGCGGCTCAAACGGAATGGAAGAAGATGCTGGTGGACAGCACGTTTACGCTGGCGTTGCTGACCGGCATGAGCGTGCGGACGGTCAGCGCGAAGGCCGTCGCCAACTTGGGCTGGGACAAGGTGAAGGCGACCCACCCGGTCTTCGCCGGCGATACGCTCTACGCCGAAAGCACCGTACTGCACAAGCGCGAATCCAAAAGCCGTCCCACGCAAGGAATCGTGACCGTAGCCACTCGCGGAGTGAATCAGGATGGCCGGGGAGTGATGAGCTTTGAGCGGACCATGCTGGTCTACAAGCGAGGGCATTCGCCGGAGCAAGCCGCGAATTATTGAGCGGGCCTCCAGGACAAGCAGTTCTAGGGGGACGTTACGGTGATCGAAGCCGCGGGGCTCGCGACGCCTCCCACCGTGACCACCACCGGCTGCGCACCTGGCGGAGCGCCATCCGGAATCACGAAGTTGATCTGCGTTACGCCGGCCAATCCCGGCGGGATGCCTGCGAAAGCGATCTGCGCCGGTACTCCTCCAACGGTCACACTGAGCGGCTGGAGCGGAGCCGGAAGCAGTTCGACAGGTGTGCCGGAAAACGGGGTCGCGCCGGTAGGCAGCGCGGGCGATACCTGGCCCTCTCCGGTGATGAACGCGATCAGCGTATCGCCCGGTTTTCCGCTTGCATAGGGAACCAGCTCGGAGGGCTGGTTCGGATCCGTGAAGATTCCGGGAGCCGAGGCAGCCACTGGAAAGACGAACGACGCCACCTGCCCGCTGTTGTTCACGCCGAGAACGGCGGGGCCGCTTCCCGTCCCGTACGGAATCTGAATGTTCAACTGGGTAGGGGAGGCGTAATAGAAGGGTGCGGGGATGCCGTTGACGGTCGCTGAGGTCCCACCCAACTCAGTGGGAAGCGGCAGACTGCTGGCCGGGTTTTTACTCGACGCCAATTGCGACCCGAATACGCTGAGGATCATGCCAGGAGCGAAGGCTGGCTGAAAAGAAGCGCCATTGCTGGCGCCGCCGATGCTGATGCCGTTAGCGGCGCCGACTTGAAACACTACCGGCATTTCCACGAATTGCGGAACCGCAGACGAAGCCTGAATCAACAGCGTGGCGTTGTAGACGCCCGTGGAAAGCCCCGCCGCGGACGCTTGCAACATGACCTGCGGAGAAGCAGAATTCGAGACCGCTGTCGCGCTCAGCCAGCCGGTCGATTGATTCGCCGGAACCACTGTGGCCGTCCATGATGAGGAGCCCGTCAGATTCAGCGCAACGTTTGCGGTCGCAACGGCGGGGGCGGCGGCGACGTTGAGCGTCACACTGTTTTGCGCGATCGCAAGCGAGGACGGATTGGCTGCCGGCCCCGTGTAGGTGGCTTGCACAGTCGAAGTCACGGGCACTCCGGTTTGATCCGTGCCATCCATTTCGAAGGTAGTGGTGGGCGGCGCGGTAGAGCCCGGCCAGCACACAGACGCTTGCAACATTCCCAAGGGAGCCAGTTGCGTGGATCCGAACATTGCGGGAATTTGCGAGGTCCAGTCCGACCCGCCCGCCAGAAGCCGCGTGAGCTGCACCGCGAAGCCGCGATTCTCTTGAACCATCAATTGCTGCGACCACTGGCATCCCGGCTCCCCGGCCGGATTCTGCTGAACCGATAGAGGAGCGCTAGACAGGGTGATGCCGGGAGTTTGCAAAGGGCCGTCGAGGATCAGCGGGTAGGTTTGCGACCACGCGCGGCCGTTTGCGTCCATTCCCGTGAACTCGTACATGCGCAGGTTGGGGATCACGGCCGGCGTAGCCGAAGTGATCGTCGCCGTCAAGGTTCCGTATGCGGGCAGGGCAGTGCCGCCGAAGTCCTGCGCGAACAAGGGGAAGTCATTATTGCCGTTGATGGTCCAGCCGGTGATCGTGGTTGCCACCCCGGCCTCCTCCGTCAGCGACACCGTGATGAACTGGCCTTCATGCGCTGGATTGGGCGTGATATTGATCGTCACGAAGGAGCCTGGAGGCGCGGCGGAGACGGCGATCGAAGTGGAACCCGTGGATGAGTTGAACGCCGGATTCCCCGAATAGGCCGCGTTTACGGTCGTGTTTCCCGCAGGCAGCAGCGGCCCCGTGACTGTAACGGTCGCGAAAGCAGCGCCGTTCGCCTCGATCAGAGGAGGTTGTGAAGGTGACCGTACCGGCCGGAACCGCGGTGCTGCCCGCGGCCGGCACGACAGCCGCGGTCAGTTGCACGGAAGCTCCAAACGCAATGCTGGTGGAGCTCGGGGTCAACGTGATCGACGTATTCGCCGCTGGCTGGCTCCATTGCGTGACCAATTGGTAGATATCGATGGAGCCGAGGCCGGTCGCCAGGTCGTAACCGGGACCAGCGGTAAAACCCAGCAGGCCGTTGACGCACCCCGGACTCCCCGCCGCGCAAGGAACCATGTTGTTTCCCTGCGTAATATCGTGAAACACGTTGGTGGCGGTTTGCGCCAGACGGTACAGCGTGGGATTGACATTCCCCAAGCCCGGCGCGGGCAGGACGCCCTGAGTCACGAGATATTGATTGAGCAGAGCCACAACTCCGGCGAAGGAAGGCGAGCTGGCGGAGGTCCCGCCGCTCGGCACCTCGCCGATCGAGTTGATGACGATGTATGGGTCGTGATTTCCGGATGCGCTGAAGGAGATGTCCGGGACGTCGCGGAAGTTGTCGTTGGGCACTCCCGGGCCAGCCTGCCAGGCGGGTTTGGGGAAGTAGATCGAGGTTCCACCTCCCGAAGCCAGCAGGCCACCCGCGCCGGTATCGTTCCAGACCACTTCCGGAATATAGGAAATGGCGGAGCTGCCGTCCGGTTGGTTCGAAGTGTTCCAGTAATGTCCTCCGCCTTCGTTGAACTCGGTACCCCCGACCGCCGTCACTTCGGGAAAGCTCGCCGGTATTCCGACGGCGGGACCATCCGAAACAGTGGTGGCGTTGCCGGTGACGTTGAAGAAGCCGTGGGGATCGCAATCCGCGGCTCCGGAGTCTCCCGAGGAGGCGACCCAGGTGATCCCCTGGGCGTTGGCCTGTTGCGCCATGAGCCTGGTACCCACTCCGCTCTGCGGCTCGCACGTACTCAGGCTCTCGTTCAGCACGGTGGCCAGGTTCTGGTCGATCGCGCCCTGCGCGGCGTCCAGGAAGGTCCCGGCGTAGATATAAATCAGCGTCGCTCCGCGCGCGACAGCGCCCGCCCATTCCAGATCGAGCGCCGCTTCTGACGCCGCGTCGGTAATTCCGGGATCGGGCCCAATCAGGTGCTGCTCCACCGTCGCCGGGAGCAAGCCGAACTGGGCGCGGAATTGATCGATGTAGGCTTGATTCATGTCCGATCGGCCCAGAATGCCGACCCTTTGTCCGCTCCCGTCGATGCCCATCGCATACAGCGGAGCCACGTCGTAGATTGTGGCCCAGTCATCGGGAGCCAGCTCCGTCGTGCCGTTGCCAAGAGTGTAATCCGGTTGCGGGGCAGCCGGAAGCCGGCCGAAATCGTCAAGTCCACGGATTCCGCCGGCAAGATCCCGGAGAGCGGCCGGAACGGAGACTTCGCTCGAGTTCGAGAAGTGCTCCTCGCCGCCGAGGGTGTAGCGATGAATCGCGGTCTGGAATGCAGCTTCCATGTCGCGCGTCGTACCGCTGAAAGTAACGAAATTACGCGCCCGGGCAACCTGTTCGATGTGCAGGTGGTGTGAGCCGAGCCAGTCGACAACCGCCTGGTAATCTGCCGGCGAGAGGCCGAAGCGCTCGCCGAACTGCTCCGGCGTAAGCCACCGATGATAGTCCGGAGAGGAACGGTCGGCTTGCCTGGCGAGAAGACTCTCCAGCTCGCTCTGCTGAGCGGAGGAAGGCTTCATCGTCAGAGTCACAAACGGAATCGGGAGCGATGGATCGGCCGGACCCAGATCGTACTGCGGCTGGGCCTGGCGGGAGAGACTTCCGCGCAGGATCGCCCGGCGCGAATCATCGATGGGCCCGGCGATGCGGCTTTGCTGCGCCGGGAGCGCGCCGGGAACGGCGGAGAGAATGGAGATGCAAATGGCGAAGCGGACGAAGCTGTTGGGCATACGCCGGGGCCTCCTGATAGCGACCGCGCTTGGACCTCCCGGACAGTATGACTAATCACTTAGTCTATAGTCAAGCGGAATCCGGAGCGGGCCGCCAAAGATTGAGATTCAGCTCGCGGCCTCGAAGGCCGAGTTCGGTTTATATTCCTTGACAAGCATATGCGTTGTGGGGTATATCAAGAGAGTGGAATCCGTATTCGACGTTATTGCGGAGCCGAACCGCCGCGCGATATTGAGCCTTCTGGTCTCCTCGCAACAATCCGTGGGCGAGATCGAGCGTCAACTCCGTATGCCGCAGCCGGCCGTGTCCAAGCACCTGCGCGTGCTGCGCGAGGCCGGTTTCGTGGAATCCACGGTCGATGCGCAGCGCCGTCTCTACCGGCTACGACCTGAGCCGCTACAGGAGGTGGATGCCTGGCTGGCTCCCTTCCGCCGGTTCTGGTCGGCCCACATAGACGCTCTCGAACGCCACCTGGACCGGATGGGTCCACTTACGCCAACCAGGAAACCAACATCAACGAAAAACAAGACAAGGAGAAAAAGATGACCAACCCCGAACAATACGACCCGGGTCCGGCCCGCGAAATTCCGGTAAAAAAAGACGGAGACAAGTGGACGATGATTCTGGTCAGGGAACTGCGCCACGCGCCGGAAAAAGTCTGGCAGGCGCTTACCGACCCGGCGCATCTGCGCGAATGGGCGCCCTTCGATGTCGACGGCAACCTGGGCGCCGTCGGAACGGTGAATCTCACCTGGGTGGGAGCGCCGAAGGGTTTCCCAACCAAGATCACCCGGGCCGACGCTCCCAAGGTGCTCGAGTACGGGGACATGCGGTGGGAACTCGAACCTAATGGCGCTGGCACGCGCCTGACCCTGTGGAGCACCATCGACCGCCGCTACATCTCCATGGGCGCGGCCGGGTGGCACATTTCGTTCGATGTTCTGGATCGCTATCTCAGCGGGAATCCCATTGGCCGCATCGCCGGTGGAGACGCGATGAAGTTCGGCGCCTGGCAGCGATTGAACGGCGAGTACGCCAAGCAGTTCGGGGTTGAACTGCCCAGTTGGCCGGCCAGCGCCGCGAGGAGCTGAGGGAACCCGTCGTAGTTTACGGGCCCCCGCCCAAGCTGCGATCGCAGGCGTCGTTCCGGTCATTGATAGTGGAAGTCGGTACGATGGTACAGAGAATGAGACAGGCTTTCATCGTCTTGCTCCTTGCACAAGGAGCGCCGCAGCTAGCGCTGGGTGCCCCTGGCTCCCCGACGCTCTCGGATGGTGTTATTTCATACACAGAAGAGGGCGGCGAGAGGAAGACCATCGATGTTTGCAAGCCGTGCTCTGACCTTTGGGTTTCTCCGGACGAGAGCATCATCGCTTTTATTGGGATCGACGAGGGCCCCGTGGAACATGTCGGGCCGTTCACGACGGTGGGTCCAAACATCCTGGCGAGCCGCATCTACATCGCTATGGGCACCGACCATTATCGGCCAGTCCGAGTGAACGTGGGTCCTGTCGTGGTGGACGGCACGGAGTGGCGCGTTCTTCGACACCCCAGCCTTGGCCCTGATCTCAAGACGCTCTACTTCGAGATTCCGTACGCCGCAACCAGCTGGCTGCTGATGAGTATCACGCTGCCGGCCGGACCACCTCAAGCCCTCGACGGCACAACCATTGGCTACTGCCCTATGTGGGGCGGCCGATACTCCGGAGATCTGCTTATGATGCGCCGCCGGTTCCCTGACCCCGCCGAGATCGCGGCTGGTATAGGGGTCCAAAATCCATGCTATCTTCGGGACAGCGCAGGCTCGGACCGCGAGGTCGCAGAAGAGGGCGAATGCTTTGACTTCGCGGCGTTTGCGAAGGTCTGGAGCGCGAAGACCGGGGGATCGTGCACCCTTGGCATGGAATATGTCGAGGCGCACGGCGCGCCCGTTCGAAACAACGTCAAGCCGTGAAACTGGAACCGCGGTCCGTCCCGCCTTGCCCGTCTCCGGATTGGATAGCTCAGGCATAGTACGCCGCGGAGGTCTCACCGGCCGCGGCTAGAATAGGTGGAGCATGAAAAAAACCCCGTCCGTGGATTCCGCGTCGGCGTTCATCGACCGGAGAATCGGGGAACTTGGCGGCTGGCGCGGGAAGACGCTCGCGAAAGTGCGCACCATTATCCGTGCGGCGGACCCTGAGATCGTGGAGGAGTGGAAGTGGGAAAATCCGGTGTGGTCGCATGCCGGGATTATCTGTACGGGAGAGACATACAAGAAAGCCGTCAAGATGACCTTTGCCAAGGGAGCCGCGTTGCAGGATCAGGCGGGTCTCTTCACTTCCAGCCTCGGCGGGAATATCAGGCGCGCGATCGATATCCGCGAAGGTCAAAAAGTCAATGAGGCCGCTTTAAAGGATCTGATTCAGGCTGCGGTGCTGCTCAATATCACGGCCAAGAGCAAGCCCAAGCCGAAGCCGGCGAGCGGCAGACGGGCCGGCTAGAGGCGCTCAGGCACGGGCAGCCCGGACGGCTCCCCGGAAACAGGATAGCCGATGTGTAGGCACTGCCTTGACTTTCCCCATCTCCCTGGTTTAAGTTAACGATTCGAGTTCCAAGCTGGCCGTTCCTGGCCGGGCTTGGGGGCCTGGTTCAAGAGGACGAGGAGCGCCGCCATTTCGAGAGTGGAAACCAGAACGGAAGAACATGTTTTCGATTCCACTCTGGAAAGCGTGGATGCCGCCGAAGCTGTGGTTCTCAAGGAAGCGAAGGAGTTGGGGTTTGACGAGGACGACGAGCACAAGATCGGCATCTCCGTGCGCGAGTGCATGGTGAACGCGGTGGTGCATGGGAACCGCTACAATTCGCGGAAGAAGGTGCACCTGGCGCTGACGCGCAGCCCCGGAGCGCTGGAGATTTCGATCGCCGATGAGGGCGAGCATTTTGACGTATCGCAGTTGCCCGATCCGCTGGCGGATGAGAATCTTCTGCGGCACTCCGGGCGGGGAATCCTGCTGATGCAGGCGTTCATGGACGAGTTTCAAATACGGCCGCGCCAGCCCAAGGGTACCGAAGTCAGGATGGTGAAGCGGCTGAGTAGGGGTAGTTGAGGCGGAGGGCTGGTTTTACCGCTCGAGAGCGCAGCGAATAAAAAGGAGGGAGTGCGTGAGTGTCAAATTGACCACCCGGCAGGTGGGCGACGTAACGGTAATCGATGCGGTGGGGCGGATCACGCTCGGCGATGGCGCCAGCACTTTCCGCGATACCATCCGCGGTTTGGTGGGAGGCGGCCAGAAGAAGCTGCTGTTGAATCTGGCCGAGGTTTCCTATATTGATAGCTCGGGGATCGGGGAGATGGTGTCGGGTTTCACCACCGTCACCAATCAGGGCGGCGTGGTCAAGTTGCTGAGCCTGAACAAGCGCGTCAAGGACTTGCTCCAGATCACCAAACTGTACACGGTATTCGAAGTGTTTGACGATGAGGCGCAAGCGGTCCGCAGCTTTGCCTAGCGGTCCAAGTTGGGGCGCG
Organism: Bryobacteraceae bacterium; assembly: GCA_030041495.1. Lineage (GTDB taxonomy): Bacteria > Acidobacteriota > Terriglobia > Bryobacterales > Bryobacteraceae > Palsa-187. The sequence goes on from JASHNT010000007.1 coordinate 21,328, forward strand.
CC
>JASHNT010000103.1 GCA_030041495.1 Bryobacteraceae bacterium
GGACGTGCACACCCGCACCGGCAACATTACTCTGGAACTGCCCAAGAACGCGCAGTTCGCGCTGACGGCATCGACCGGGATCGGAACGGTAATCAATGAATATGGCGCTCCGCTGGCGCTCGAAGAAACGCGCCGCAGCGCCACGCTGCGCGGTTCAAGCGGCGGACCCACCATGACCGTCCGCACCGATCGTGGGCAGATTATCGTGCGCGAGGCCGTCCCCAATGAGCCTCCCTTCGCGCCGCACACAGGCCCTCGCAGTCCGCGCGTGCTCAAAAATTTCAGCAAGAAAATCGAAGAGTGAACCCCCGCTCAGGCGGAAATCAAGAAAATCCGCACGTCGGCGACGTTGGTTCCCGTGGGACCGGTCTTGAGCAGAGCGTTCAGCGGTTTAAAAAAATGATAGGAGTCGTTATTGCCAAGATACGCCCGGGGGTTCAGGCCGAGCGCTTCAGCTCGGTTCAAGGTGGAGGAATCCGCGATGGCTCCCGCGGCGTCGGTGGGACCGTCGATGCCGTCGGTGCCCGCGCTAAGGACCGTCACCGGCCCAGCCGAGCCTAGCGCCAGAATCGCCGCCAGCACGAACTCCTGATTGCGCCCACCCAATCCCTTGCCGCGAACAGTCACCGTGGTTTCGCCGCCTGAAAGCAGACACGCGGGGCGCCACCCCCGCTTCAGAATCCGCCGCGCGAGCTCCGCATGTTGAGCGGCCACATCGCGAGTCTCGCCTTCGACGCTGGTCGAAAACACGCGCGTGCGATAACCGAGCTCGCGCGCGCGTTCCGCCGCGGCAGCGATGGCTTGCTGGTTGCTCGCGACGATGCGGTAGCGAGCATGCGCGAATACCGGATCGCCGGGCTTGGGCGTTTCATGCAGCGCTGCTGCAACGCCCGGCGCGGTCAATCCGTATTTCTTGAGGATCCTTTTGGCATCCGCTGCACTCGATGGATCGGGCATGGTTGGCCCGGACCCGATTACTTCCGGGTCGTCGCCCACCACGTCCGAAATCATCAAGGTATGAATCCGCGCGGGAAACGCCGCTTGCGTGAGTCGCCCGCCCTTGATCAGGCTCAGGTGCTTGCGCACCGTGTTCATCTCATGAATGGCCGCGCCGCAGGCGAGCAACGCTCGCGTCAATTGCTGCTTCGCTTTGAGCGTCAGCGGAGGCGCGGGCGCGGGCAGCATCGCTGACGCGCCTCCGGAGATCAAAGCGATCACCAGGTCGCGAGCGCCCGCGGCGTGGGCGATCTCCAGCATCCTCCGCGCACCCTGTGCTCCGCGCTCATCCGGAATCGGATGGCCGCACGGTTGAAGCTCGATCCGGCGCAGGCGTGTTTCGATGCCGTCGGGAACGTTGATCAGTCCGCCGGTGATGCGCCGCCCGAGCACGCGCTCGATGGCGTGCGCCATGGCCGCGCTCGCCTTCCCCGCTCCCATGACGAAGACGCGATCGAAATTCTGCAAGCGGTAGCGGCTGGCTCCGATCCTCAGAATCTGTCCATCGAAGTTGATGCAACTCAGCACCGCCTGATACGGGTCGGCGGCGCGCAGAGCGGCCCGGAAGATCTGGAGCGCGTGCTGCCGCTGGCGGGACATGAATAAATTCAGAACAGCGGCAAAGCCAGGATGCGGGCAACTGTGGCCGCGGCCTCTTCATCGTCCGTTTCGATGCGATAATCGGCCCGCGCGTAACCTTCGCGGCGCACTTCATAAAGATGCCGGAGATGGTTCGGGTCGCGCGCCAAAGGCCGGTGCGTGAAGACCGCGATGCGCCGCTCGATCACTGGCAGCGGGCAATCCAGCCACACGCTGACGCCGTTATTCGAGACCAGGTCCAGATTCTCGTGCTCGAGAAAAGCTCCCCCACCCAGCGAAATCACCCGCGGATGGCCGGATTGCACGGTGCGCACGCAGCGGCGGAGAGCGTCGGTTTCCAGAAGCCGGAACTCCGCCTCGCCGCGCTGATCGAAGATCGAAGCGATGCTGCTTCCTTGTTCGCGCTCGATCTCCTCGTCCAAATCCACAAAGTTCCAGCCCAACTCCTCGGCCAGGGCGCGCCCCACCGTCGACTTGCCGCTGCCCATGAAGCCGACCAGATAGATGCCGGGCGTGCGCTTGAGCTTGAGAATCATCGGAATCGGAAGCTGCCCACGCCGAGCTGAAAGCGCGGCTGGCGAAAGTGATAATAGTAGCATGCATGAGGGATTGCTGCCGCTGTTTCCTCTCCAGGTGGTTCTGTTTCCGGGAGCGGACCTGCCGCTGCACATCTTCGAAGAACGCTACAAGGAAATGATCGGCGAGGTGCTGCGCGACCGCCAGGAGTTCGGCGTGATCCTGGCCAGCGAGAAGGGAGTGGTCAACACCGGCTGCACCGCGACGGTCGATAAAGTTTTGCGCCGCTATCCCGACGGGCGGCTGGATATTCTCACCCGCGGGCGGCGCCGCTTCGAAATCCTGCTGCTCAATGACGAACGGCAATTCCTCCGCGGCGCGGTGGAATTCTTCGACGACGAAAAATCCGAACCGCCTCCGCCCGAGATTCTTAAGCTGGCCGTGGACGGCTACAACGAGATGCAACAACTGCTGTCTGAAGCGGGGCTTCCCGCGGGGGAAACCACGAATCCCCAGCTCAGCTTCCGGCTGGCGCAGGACATCCCTGACCTGGCGCTGCGGCAACTGCTTCTTTCCACGCGCAGCGAAGCGGAACGCCTCCGCCATCTGGCCGGCTTCTTTCCCGGATATCTTCAAAAGCAGCGCCGCGTCCAACGCGTCCGGAACCTGGCGCCGCGCAACGGCCACGGAGGATTTCCGGAGCAAGCTTGAATGAACTACCTGCTGATCGACGCGGATGACACCCTGTGGGAAAATAACATCTATTTCGAAGATGCTTTTGACGATTTCGTGGATTTTCTGGATCATTCTTCCCTGAACGCGGCGCAAATCCGCGAAGTGTTGAATGAAATCGAGCGGGTGAACGCCCGCGTGCACGGCTACGGCGCCCGTAACTTCGGCCGCAACCTCCAGCAAGCCTACCGGCACCTGGCGGAGCGCAAGATCGCCGAGCAGGATCTGGCGCACGTCATGAGCCTAGCCGAACGAATTCTGGAGCAGCCCATGGAGCTGATCGCGGATGTCGAGGCAACCCTCGCCGCTCTCGCCACCCGGCACGATCTGACGTTATTCACTAAAGGCCATCCGGAGGAACAAAAGCTGAAGGTCGACCGCTCCGGTCTCCGGCATTATTTCGCTCATACGGCGATCGTCAAGGAAAAGGATGCGGGCGCGTACCAGAAAATCGTCGCGCAACGGGGGCTCGATCCGGAACGAACATGGATGATCGGGAATTCGCCGAAGTCTGACATCAATCCGGCGCTTGAAGCCGGGCTCGGCGCGGTGCTGGTGCCTCACGCGCGGACCTGGGTGCTGGAGCGCGAAGAACTGCGCCGCCCGGAAGGCTCGCGCTTCCTCGAAGTGGAAACGTTCGCCGGCTTGACCGAACTCTTCTAAATAACGCGCGCAAAACGGAGCGCGGCGAAATACTTGTTGCCTCTTCTGGCGGTTTGCGCCGCGCCCTTTGCGCTTCTAGGACGCGCGCAAAACGGAGCGCGGCGCGAAATACTTGTTGCCTCTTCTGGCGGTTTGCGCCGCGCCCTTTGCGCTTCTTAGGACAAGCACTGCGCCTGAAGCGGCGCAGTGTCGGACCTATGCGGTCGCCCGGCGGGAGCCAGTGATCCCAGAACCAGTGATCTTGGAGCTGGCTTCCCTCAGCGCCGCATCGAGGCTCACGCGATGCCGTGCGTCAACCATGGAGCCTTTGCGGAACGGCCCGGCCGTGTTCATCAGCCTGACGTTCCAGCCTGGGTTTGCGCCCTCCAATACACGTTGGGCCGAGTATAAAATCCAGCCCTCCGGTATGTGAGGCGATCGAACAACCGGATCGTGGAGAGACCTTCCTCCACGATGTTGTTCCATGTGATGGTCAGCGGATTCGAGCATACGCTCGATAGCGTCTGTGTGGGTACTTTGCATGTCGACTTGGACCTGCGCTTTCTAGTAGTACAGGCGTACGTGGCCTGTCCGACCAACAGGGTAACATGCAGGAGCTCGCCCCACGGGCGCGGGTCAGTTTGAGCCGATAGTAGGGCAATTCGAAACGTGCAGCGGCCGAAGGCGCCGCCGGACCGCCTCAACCATTAACCCGATTAGAGCGTACGTAGCAGCATTCGTAACGGCAACCCAAGTAAGACCCAGCGGGGAAGCCGGATGTAGATATAAGGCAACCGCGGCGCTTGGCTCACTTAACCGGGCGAGAAAGTATACAATCGGCCCGATTGGAATAGCCTTGTTCGCGGTCGCAAAATACAATCCCCAACCGATCGAAACAAAAAAGCCCGCACTCGTCCAGGCAGCAATTCGGATCAAGACGCTTTTCATGGCTTTCGCCTCCACGCGACTGCTTGCAGTATAACGCTTGGACCTGGCCGCGCAGCCCGTCACCCCGGGGCGAGGCCACGGGAGGCAGCCTCATCGTAAAGCGGCTTTGCTGGCGAAATCCAGCACCCAGCCCGGGAAGATGCCGAGCAGCAAGGTGCCAACGGCCGAAGCGTACACCGCGACGCGCAGAGCCGCGCCGGGATTCGGCAGGTTCTCCGCCGCCTCGCCTGGCTCCTTGAAGTACATGACCACCAGAAGGCGCAGGTAGTAGTATGCGGCGGCCGCGCTATTCAACAGGCCCAGCACCGTCAGCCACACCAAGTGCGCATCCAGCGCGGCTTTGAAGATGTAGAATTTGCCGAAAAAGCCTCCCGTCAAAGGCACACCGATCAGGCTGAGCAGGAAAATGGTCAGCATCGCGGCCATGCCCGGCTGCCGTTGCGCGAGGCCGGCGAAATCGTCGACGGCGACGAACTGCTCGCCCTTGCGCGAAAAATACGCGACTACGCTGAATGCGCCGATGTTGGTCAGCGCGTAAGCGGCCAGATAGAACATCGCCGCGGCGGAGCCGTCGCCGGAATGCGCGGTCACCGCGACCAGCACGTAGCCGGCATGAGCAATGGAGCTGTACGCCAACAGACGCTTGACGTTGGATTGCAGAATCGCCGCGAAGTTGCCGACCGTCATGGTCGCCAGCGCGACGCCCCACACCAGAGGCATCCAGGCCGCGGTGATCGGAGCGAAGGCGGTGAGGAACACGCGCAGCAAAATCGCGAACGCCGCGGCCTTGGGTCCGACCGTAAGAAATGCCGTGACGGGAGCCGGCGCGCCTTGATAGACGTCGGGCGCCCAGGTCTGGAATGGCACCGCGGAAATCTTGAAGGCGAATCCGACGAACAGCAGCGCCGCCGCTGCCGTCGCCAGTGCGGTGGAACCGCTCGCCGAAGCCAGTGACTGATGGATCAGGCTCAGATTCGTCGAGCCGGTGATCCCGTAGATCCACGCGACTCCGTACAGCAGGAACGCCGTGGCGAAGGATCCCAGCAGGAAATACTTGAGAGCGCTTTCGTTGTTGCGCGAATCCGTGCGCAGGTAACCGGCCAGGATGTAGGAAGCGATGGAGGAAATCTCCAGGCCGATGAAGATCATGATCAACTCATTCGCCGACGCCATGATGGACTGGCCCGCGATGCTGAACAGGATCAGCGCGTAGTATTCGCCGCCGGGAGAGCCTTCGCGCCTCAAATAATCCGCCGAGCTGAAGATCACCAGGATTCCCACGCCGATCACCAGCAGGCGGAAAAACGTGGCGAAGCCGTCGATCGTCAGCATGTTCTGAAACGCCGGACCGGGATCGCCCCAGGCGATCAGCGCGCCTGCACCTGCGCCAACCAGTCCCACAATCGATAGTCCCGGGAAGAAGCCTTTTTGATTGTCCTTGAGCACGGCTTCTAAAAACATGATGAGCACGGCCACCAGGGTGAGAATGATTTCCGGCAGGATGCGAACGTATTCAGCGGAAGAAGGGAGGAAGTTGGCGATATTCATTAGCGCTTCACCTCGCTTCCCGGCTCGGTGCCGTGGAGTCCCGCGGCCAAGGCGTTCGGCGTCGCCTGCCGTAGGATTTGCGCGTTCTGCGCGCTGATGGAAGGCAGGAAGGTCTGCGTGAAGGTTCCCATCCAGACCATCAGCAGAAGCAGCGGCAGAATCGCCGCCCATTCGCGAGCGCCTAGATCGAACATGTGATGGCTCACGGATTCGGAAGCCTTTCCATAGAATGTGCGCTGGTACAGCCACAGCATGTAGCACGCCGATAAGATCACGCCCAGCGCCGCGAATACCGTCCAGGTGAAGTTGGCTTGCGCGGAGCCCTGCAGCACTAGATACTCGCCGATGAAATTGTTCAACGTCGGCAGGCCAATGGAGGCAAGCGTCGTAATCAGGAACACCGCGGCCAGATTCGGCGCGGGCGTCGAGACGCCGCCGTACGCCGCAATCTCGAGAGAATGCCGCCGCTCATACAGGAACCCGACCAGAATGAAGAGCGCTCCGGTGGAAACGCCGTGATTGAGCATCTGGTACACCGCGCCATCCAGCCCCTGCTGCGTGAAAGAGAAGATGCCCAGCACCACGAAGCCCAGGTGGCTGACTGAAGAATAGGCCACCAGCTTTTTCATGTTGGGCTGCATAAGCGCCACCAGCGCTCCGTAAACGATGCCCACGATCGCCAGCCCGGCGACCCACGGCGCGGAGGCTCGCGCCGCGGAGGGGAAAAGTCCCACGCAGAAGCGCAGCAGTCCGTAGGTGCCCATTTTCAACATGACGCTGGCCAGCATCACGGACCCGGCCGTGGGAGCTTCCACGTGAGCATCGGGCAGCCAGGTGTGCAGCGGGAACAACGGAACCTTGATCGCGAAGGCTATGAAGAACGCCAGGAAGAGCAGCATCTGCACATGCGGATCCAGCGCCAGGCGCCCGGCTTGCATCTGGTTGGTGATGTCGACAACGTCGAAACTTCCTGCCTTGTTGTACAGGTAGATGATCGCGGCCAGCATCAGCGCCGACCCGGCCATGGTGTACAGGAAAAATTTCACCGCGGCATAGATGCGCCGTTCGTGGCCCCAGATGCCGATCAGGAAGTACATGGGCACCAGCGAGACTTCCCAGAAGGTGAAGAACAGGAACAGATCCAGCGCGACGAACACGCCGAGCATTCCAAATTCCAGCAGCATCATGAACGCGAAGAATTCCTTGACCCGGTGATCGATGTATTTCCAGGAAACCAGCACTGAGATGGGCGTCAGCAACGTGGTCAGCAGGACCAGCCAGAGACTCAGGCCGTCGATGCCGACGTGATAGCGGATAGGCGGATAGTTGATCCAGGAAACGTTGGTGGAAATCGTGTAGCCGGTGGGCGCGGCCTGCCAATAGGGCGCGAGCAAACCCAGTGAGACGATAAAGATCGCCAGCGAGATGATCAGAGCGCCCATGCGCGACGCGCCGGGATTACTCTTGGGCACCAGCAGCAGCGCCAGGAAGCCGATCAGCGGAAGGAACAGGACCAGGTCGAGGATGGTCATCAGAAGCCTCCGCCCCAGCCCATGTAGGCCCAACCCATGCAGACGATGACCAGAATCGACCCTCCGACCACCCATGCCGCGTAACTCCGGATGTAGCCGGATTGGGCGCGCCTCAAAAGGTTGCCGGCGCCTCGCGCCAAGGCTCCGGTCCCATTCACCGCGCCGTCGATCACGCGAACATCGGCGATCTGCCAGAGCAGCTCGCGCGAGCCGTCCAGCACCGGCTCGACCACGACGTTGTCGTAAAGCTCATCGACGAAGTACTTGTTGAGCATCCAGTTGTAGGGGACGCTGAAGGCTTTGGCCAGCGCCTCGGGCAAAGCCGGAGAAACGACGTAGAACAGGAAGGCGATGAAGATGCCGAGCAGGCCGGATGCGACCGATACATACATCAGCCAGGCTGCGCCTTCATGCGGCTCGCCGAAAATCGGCGCGAGGAACTTGGGAATGTCGATAAATCCGCCCGCCAGACTCAGCACGGCGAGTATCGCCAAGGGAATCCACATCGCCGCGGGCGATTCGTGAATGCCGTGACCGTGCCCATGCGCGTCTTCCTGAGCATGGCCACCGTGACCGTCCGGCGCGTGACCGTGCGCGCTCGCCTCCAGCTTGCCACGATATTCGCCGAAGAAGCACATAAACAGAGCGCGGAACACATAGAACGCGGTCAACCCGGCGGTAAACACGCCCAGCCAATAAATCCACGGTGCGTATTCGTAAGCCGCGGAAAGAATCGCGTCCTTGCTATAGAATCCGGAGAACGGAGGCACTCCGGAAATTGCCACGCCCGCGCACAGCAATGTCACGAACGTGATCGGAATCTTCTTCGAAAGACCGCCCATGTTGCGCAAGTCCTGCTCGCCGGAAAGAGCGTGAATCACGCTGCCCGCGCCCAGGAACAGCAGAGCCTTGAAGAAGGCGTGCGTCATCACGTGGAACACTCCGGCGGAGAACGCTCCCACGCCCAGGCCGACGAACATGTAGCCCAACTGCGAAACCGTCGAATACGCGAAGACCTTCTTGATGTCGTTCTGCACCAGGCCGATGGTCGCGGAGAAGAATGCGGTGGCGATGCCGATGATCGCCACGATCCCCAGAGCCGAGGTCGAATGCAGGAACAGAGGCGCGCTCCTCGCAATCATGTAGATGCCCGCGGTGACCATGGTGGCCGCGTGGATCAGCGCGCTGACCGGAGTGGGACCGGCCATGGCGTCCGGCAGCCAGACGTACAGAGGAAGCTGCGCGGATTTGCCGGTCGCGCCCACCAGCAACAGCAGGCAGATCGCCGTGACCCAGCCCCAGGTCGGCTCAACCGCCATGTTCTGCACTTTCGAAAACACGGTGCCGAAATCGAGCGAGCCGAAGTGGCTGGCGATTAGGAACACGGCCAGCGAAAATCCGTAATCGCCGATGCGATTCACAATGAATGCTTTGTTGCCCGCGTCGGTACAGTATTTTTCCAGGAAGTAGAAACCGATCAGCAGGTAGCTGCACAGACCGACTCCCTCCCAACCGACGAACATCAGCAGGTAATTGCCGCCCAGCACCAGAACCAGCATGAAGAACATGAACAGGTTCAGGTATGCGAAGAAGCGGTAATATCCGCCTTCGTGGGCCATGTAGCCGACCGAATAAATATGGATCAGCAGGCCCACGCCCGTCACGATCATCAGCCACACCGCCGTCAAGCGGTCGACGGCGAAATCGATGCTGATATTCAGCGGGCCGGATTGAATCCAGGTGTAGTAGTGCTCGAGATAAGTTTTTTCGAGGCCGCCGCTGAACGCACCCAAAGCGCTCAGCGCCTTGAGCACCCACAGGAACGACAGCAGTACGCTGCCGACCGCGACCGTATTGATGACGGCTTTCGACAGCCGCTTGCCAAGCAGTCCGTTCACGGCGAATCCGGCCAGCGGAAGGATGGGAATGAGCCAAAGTTGCATCGTTTAGTTTGGTGAGCCTAGTTCTTGAGCGAACTGACTTCGTCGATCTCCAGCGTTTGGCGGTTCTTGAATACCGTGAGAATAATCGCCAGGCCGACCGCGGCCTCCGCCGCCGCCACCACCATGACGAAGAAACTGAAAATGTGTCCGTCGTTCTGCCCCAGCTTGTAAGAAAACGCCACAAAGCTCAGGTTCACCGCATTCAGCATCAGCTCAATGGACATGAACACGGTAATGATGTTGCGGCGGAACAGGAATCCCGCTACGCCCAGCGTGAACAATACGGCGCTCAGGATCAGATACCACGAAAACGGGACGCCCGTGATCCAGAAGGGGAACGGCATCAGTCGATCTCCTTTCGCGCCAGAACGATGGCGCCGACAATCGCAATCAGGATCAGCACGCTGGTGACTTCGAAGGGCAGCAGGTAAGCCGTAAACAACTTGGTTCCGATGGACTGTGCGTCGCCGCTGGTGAACGCTCCGAATTTCACGCTCTGTTGCGCGGGCAGCACGCGCTGGACGATGAAAGCCATCAGCGCGATGAACAGCGCCAGCAGCGGCAGGCCGGCCCAGCGCACCCACAGCCGCATTTTCACCTTACGCTCCTTGCCTTCGTTCAGCAGCATGATGACGAAGACGAACAGCACCATGATGGCGCCCGCGTAAACCACCAGTTGCGCGGCGGCGATGAACTGGCCTCCCAGTTGGAGGTAGACGAACGCCAGCGATCCCATCACTCCGATCAATGACAGCGCACTGGCGATGGGGTGGGTCTGAATCACCAGGTTGACGGCGCAGACCACCGCGATCGCCGCGAAAACCAGAAATAAGACGGCGTCCATAGCGTTAGCTCACGGCCACCAGAAGGCCCGTGATGAACAGGTTGATCAGCGCAGCCGGGAACATGAAGGTCCAGGCGAAGCGCATCAGTTGGTCGTAGCGGAAGCGCGGCAGAGTCGCGCGCACCCAAATGAACACGAACAGAATCCCGCCGACCTTGGCTCCGAACCAGAACAGCGGAATCAGAATCTGCTGCACCGGCGGAATCAGGAACACCCCGGCGATGATCAGAAACAGCACGCCGAACACCGGCAGCGTAATCCGGTCGAACGGACGCGCCGGACGCGCCGCGTGCAGAAAACAAATCACCGCGCTGGCCAGGAAAATCAGCGACGGCAGGAAGCTGGATCCGTACTCGGCCGGCCACAGCGGCTGCCACCCTCCCAGGAACAACAGGGTCGCCACGCAGGAGACCGTCACCATGTTGGCGTACTCCGCCATGAAGAACGCCGCGAAGCTCATGCTCGAATACTCGGTGTGGAATCCGGCAACCAGTTCGTTTTCCGCTTCGGGAAGATCGAACGGGACGCGATTGGTCTCCGCGAATCCGGCGATCGAAAACAGGATGAAGCTGAAGATCTGCGGAAAGGGACCCTGGAAGATCGCCCACTTCGGCAGGAAGCCGAAATAAAATCCCGTCTGCGCGTCCACCATGTGGCGAAAGCTGAGCGTGTTCAGCATCAGCAGCGGAGCGGCGATCGCCAAGGCCATCGGCAATTCGTAGCTGATCATCTGCGCCGAGCTGCGCAATCCGCCCATCAGCGAATACTTGTTGTTCGATGCCCACCCCGCCAGCGCTACCCCGTACACGCCCATCCCGGACAACCCCAGCACCAGCAGCACGCCGATACTGACATCGGTCACCTGCATGGTGGTGTGGATGCCGAACAAGTTGATGTCGCCGCCGTAGGGGATCAGGCACATCGGGATCAGCGCGAACAGCACGGCGATGAACGGCGCGAGAAAATAGAACGGCGTGTTGACGTGGGAGGGAATCATGCCCTCCTTGGTCACCAGCTTGATCACGTCGGCCAGCGGCTGCAGCAATCCGTGCGGACCCACGCGGCGCGGGCCCACGCGCAATTGCACGTGCGCAATCACCTTGCGCTCCACCCACTGCAAATACGCCAGCGTGTGCATCAGCACAAGAACCACGATCAGCGTCTTGATGAGACTCAAAACGATATAGGGCATGGGTTAGCTGTGGCGCCCCTTCTCTTCGTACAGGGCGCCGGGAGATTCCATCACCGAATTCAGCACCTTCGAATAACGGCCCAGCGTTCCGGAGGTAAACAACGTGTCGCCGGCCGAGGAGATCGAGCCCGGCAGCGCCGCGACCCTTCCGTTCAAAGGCATGGTGGGAGCCGCGCCGCCGGTGGCGACCACCGGCATCGGCACGTCATAGCCGTGCACGGTCTTGCGAATCTCTTCGAAAACTTTATCAGGCAGCCACATCCCCAAGGTCCTCACCGCGGCCGGCCCCATCTCGCGGGCGATCAAACCCATGATTTCGAGATCGGCCTTAGGGCCCATCACATTGATCGCGGCTTTCAACTTCTGCACTTCGCCGCACACGTTGGTGACAGTGCCGGTCTTCTCGTAAGCGGATGCCGCGGGAAGCACGATGTCGGCCCGTTGAGCGGTCTCGGTCAGGAACAAATCCTGCACCACCAGGAAACCGGCTTTGCTTTCGCCCCGGACCTCCTTCAGCGGATTGGCGCCCACCACCCACAGCACATCCAGGTCTCGCGCCAGCATTTGCTCGCGCGAAAGTCCGCCGTCGCGAGGGATCAATCCCATATCGAACGCGCCGCGTGAATTGGAGTAATCCACCAGGCAGATGTACTTCACCGCAAGCCCCAGCGAATCGCCGAACGCGATCAGCTTGCGCAGACTCTCACCTTGGATCGCATCGCCGAACACGATGGTCAGATCGGATTCGGCTTTGAGCTTGTCGCGCAGGCTTTCGATGCCCGCCAGTTCCCCGCCCTTCTGAACCCGCACGCTGGCTACGGCATTTTTGTCTTCGCGCACCGGGCCGGGCGTGACCGTGTACACGCGCGCGCCGCGCAACCGCCGGCTGGCGCGGATCTGATTGGCGAGCATGGGATGCTGCTGCGCAAGATCGCTCGCCACTACCAGAACCGCTTTGGCGTTGGCTAGATCCTCCACCGTCGCCAGCACCTTGCCGCGGTCGGTGAGGGCGTCAAAGAGCGTGGCCAGATCGCCGCTGCGGTGATGATCGACATTCTTGGTTCCCAGCACCTGGCGCGCGAATTTTTGCAGGTAGAAATTCTCTTCGTTGGTGGTGTGGCAGGAGCCGATGACGCCGAAGTGTCCGCTGCCCTGCTTCACTTCAATGAATTTCTTCGCCACCGCCTCCAGCGCTTGCGACCAGGAGACCGGCTCCAGCCTGCCTCCGGCGCGCATCAGCGGCGATTGCAGGCGCTCCGGATGCTCCGTGAAGTCGAACGCGTAGCGGCCCTTGACGCACAGGAACTCGCCGTTGATGCCGCTGCTGTCGCGGTTATTGCCGCGAATGATCTTTTCGTTGCGGACGCCCAACGTGGTGCGGCAGCCGTCGGCGCAATGCGTGCAAATGGTGCCGACGTGATGCATCTCCCAGGGCCGCGTTTTATAGCGGTAAGCGCCGCTGGTGAGCGCGCCCACCGGACAGATGTCGATGCAGGCGCCGCACTCGTCGCACTCCAGGTGATCGTGAAAATTGGGCAGAATCTGGGAAACCACGCCGCGATTGCCCACGCCCAGCGCGGTGACGTCCAGACCCTCATTGCACACACGCACGCAACGGTAGCACATGATGCAGCGCGGACGATCGAAATACACCACCGGAGACCACTGCTCCTCGTCCACGTGCTGCTTGCGCTCGACGAAGCGGCTCTCGCCCAGGCCGTAGCGGAAGGTCATGTCCTGCAGCTCGCACTCGCCGCCTTTGTCGCACACCGGGCAATCCAGCGGATGATTGGTGAGCAGCAGTTCCACCATCCCCTTGCGGGACTGGCGCACGACCTCCGAATCCGTGTGCACCACCATCCCCTCCGCCACCGGCAGAGTGCATCCCACTTGCAGCTTGGGGGTCTTCTCCACTTCCACCAGGCACATCCGGCAAGCAGCCTGAAGCGATAGATTCTGGTAATAACAGAACGCTGGAATTTCGATCCCGTTTTGGCGGGCGACTTCGATCAGCAGTGTGCCCTTCTCCGCCTCGATCTGTTTCCCGTTGATAGTGAGCTTTACCGTTTCCGCCATAGAATGTTTTAGACCGTGACCAGTTCGCTCGCTCTAGACGCGCCCGCCAGGCGCTTCTCGAAATCCTCCCGGAACTTTTCGACGATGGAGATGGTGGGCATGGCCGCGGCGTCGCCCAGCGCACAAAAGGTGCGGCCCAGCATGTTTTTCGAAACCTCGCCCAGCACCGGAATATCTTCCTTGCGCCCTCCGCCGTCATCGAAGCGCTGCAGGATCTTTCTCAGCCAGGTTGTGCCTTCGCGGCACGGGATGCACCACCCGCAGCTCTCGTGCGCGTAGAAGCGCATGATGCGCAGCGCGAATTTAACCATGTCCGTGGTCTCATCCAGCACCACCATGCCGCCCGAGCCGAGCATGCTGCCCGCTTTGGCCAGCGTGTCGTAATCCATCGGAATGTCGCACTCCTCGGCTTTGAGCAGCGGGCACGATGATCCGCCCGGAACCACCGCCTTCAGTTTCTTGCCTCCGGGAATCCCGCCCGCGACCTCGTAAATCGCCTTGAGCATCGGATAACCGAGCGGCAATTCGTACACCCCCGGTTTGTTCACATGTCCCGAGATGCACACCAGCCGCGTGCCGCCGTTCTTGGGCGTGCCCAGCGCCGCGAACGCCGCTCCGCCGTCGCGAATAATATTCGGCACCGCGCTGAACGTCTCAACATTATTTAGCAGCGTCGGCGACGCCCACGCGCCGGCCACAGCCGGGAACGGAGGCTTCATCCGCGGAATCCCGCGCTTGCCTTCCAGCGAATCCAGCAGCGCGGTCTCCTCGCCGCATTCGTACGCGCCCGCTCCGGAATGCGTGTAGAGATCGAAATCGAAGCCCGTGCCCGCGATGTTTTTGCCCAAGTAGCCTTTTGAATACGCCTCCCCAATCGCCCGATCCGTGTGATCGATCAGGTAGCGGTACTCGCCGCGTATATATAGGTAGCCCTTGTGCGCGTCCATCGCCAGACCGGCGATCAGAATGCCTTCGATCAACTGGTGCGGATCGTACTCCATCAGCAGCCGGTCCTTGCAGGTGCCCGGTTCGCTCTCATCCGCGTTGATTACGATGTATTTCGGCTTGGGCGAGGTGCGCGGAACGAAGCTCCACTTCAAGCCGGTCGGAAATCCCGCGCCTCCGCGGCCACGCAGCGCGGAGGTTTTCACTTCTTCGACAATTTGCTCCGGCGTCATCTGGCGGGCTTTCAAGAACGCCTTGAAGCCGTCATGCGCCAGGTAAGTGTCCAGGCGGTGCGAATTCTCCAGTCCGAAGCGTTTGCTCAGGACCTTGGTTTCCAGCGGACTGGGTTCGTTGTAGAGCGTGGTCGGCATTAGTTTGCTTTCCTTAAGGCATCGATCAATTGATCCAACCGCTCCGGTGTTACGTAGTGATGAAAATCGTAGTTGATCTCGACCGCGGGAGCCCAGGAACAGGCGCCCATGCACTCCACCTCTTCCAGAGAGAACTGCCCGTCGGCGGTCACCTGCTTGTTCCCGATGCCCAGCTTCTTTTTGGCGTGCTCATACAACTCCTCGCCGCCCACCAGCAGGCAACTGATGTTGGTGCACACCTGGACGTGATACTTGCCCAGAGGCTTGCGGTGCAGCATGGAATAGTAGCCGACCACTTCGTCCACCTGCAAGGGCTCGACCTCGCATCTCTTGGCAACTTCGGCAATCAGCTCCGGCGTCACCGCGCCGGTTTCATCCTGCGCGTAGATCAGCATGGGCACCACGGCGGAGCGCTTGCGGCCCTCCGGGTAAGCCGCCAGCATTTTGGCAAAGCGTTCTTCAAGTTGTGGAGAGAAAGTCATTGAAGTTGTCCATCGCGCACCGCGCCCGCCTTATCGGAAGCAGGTCGTGCGCTCATCGGTCCGTGTCTCCCAGCACGAAGTCCATGCTGCCCAGCGCCGCGATCGAATCCGCCAGAAGAATCCCCTTGAGCATGGTCGGCAGCGCTTGCAGATTCCCGAAGCTGGGCGTGCGCATGTGCACACGGTAGGGCTTCGACGTCCCGTCGCTGACGATGTAATAGCCGATTTCGCCCCTCGGCGATTCGATGCACTGATACACTTCGCCGGCCGGCACGCGGAACCCTTCGGTGACGATCTTGAAGTGGTAGATCAGCGCCTCCATCTGGGTCTTCATCTTTTCGCGGTCCGGCAGAACCACGTGCGGAGCGTCGGCGTGCCACGATCCATCCGGCATGCCTTCCAGAGCCTGGGTGATGATCTTGGCGCTCTCGCGCATCTCTTGCAACCGCACCCGGTATCGGGCGTAAACGTCGTTCTCCGTCCGCGTCGCGACTTTGAAATTGAACTTGTCGTAACTGGAATACGGCTCGGTTTTGCGGCAATCCAGCGGCACACCGGCCGCGCGTATCATGGGACCGGTCACGCCCTGGTCCAGCATGTCCGCGAGCGAAATGAAGCCCACGCCCTTGGTTCGGCGCGTCCAAATCGGATTCGAATCGAGCAGGTCCTCGTACTCATCCACCTTGCTCGGAAACGCGCGAATGAACTTTCCCAGCGCGTGCTGCCAGCCGCGCGGATGGTCCAGAGCCAGCCCGCCGATGCGGATGTAGCTGGTCATCATGCGCTGGCCGGAGAACATTTCCAGAATGCGCAGGATGTCTTCGCGCTCCCGGAAGCAGTAGAAGAACATGCTCATCGCGCCGATGTCGAGGGCGTGCGTCCCCAGCCACACCAGGTGGCTATTGAGCCGCGACAGCTCCGCCATCATCACGCGCGACCACTGCGCCTTGGGCGGAATTTCCAGTTGCAGCAGCTTCTCCACCGTCAGCGCGTAGACCAGATTATTGGACAAGTTCGAAAGATAGTCCACCCGGTCGGTCAGCGTCACCACCTGCTGCCAGTGCTTCTGCTCGCACTCCTTCTCGATGCCGGTGTGCAGGAAACCGATGTCCGGCTCCGCCGAGATGATGGTCTCGCCTTCCAGCTCCAGCACGATGCGCAATACGCCGTGCGTGGACGGATGCTGCGGACCCATGTTCAGTGTCATCCGCCGCGGCGCCGAGGGAGTTGACGGAACTTCCTGCTCCGCGGGGACGGTCGCTACGTGCTCTTCGAAGAGTGGATGCTTACTCATTGCTGTAACCGTACTTGTACCCGTGCACCGGATAATCTTTGCGCAGCGGGTAGCCTTCCCAATCCGTCGGGTTCAAAATGCGGACCAGATTGGGGTGATTGCGGAAGGTGATGCCGAACATGTCGTACACTTCCCGCTCATACCAGTTCGCCCCGCTCCACACCGCGGTCATCGAATCGATCTCCGGACTCTTCCCGGAAAGCCGCGCCTTCACGCGCAGGCGCTTGTTCCCTGCGACGGAATGCAGATGATAGACCACCTCGAAGCGCGGCTCCGCCGGATACCAATCGACCGCGGTTACCGCGCTTAGCCGCTCGAATTTTTCCTGGTCCTTCAAGAACCGGCACAACTCGACGACCCGCGCGGGCTCGACACGCAGAGTGGTTTCGCCCAACGCCTCGATCGTCTCCACAATCGCCGGATGGGTCACTTGCCCTCCTCGTCCCGGTGCGGCGCCCAATCCAGAGCGCCCTTCTTCCACACGTAAAAGAATCCGATCAACACCAGCGCCACGAAGATGAACATCTCGATGAAGCCGAACAGCCGAAGCTGGCGATACACCACCGCCCACGGATACAGGAACACGGCTTCGATATCGAAGAGGATGAAAATCATCCCCACCAGATAGAACTTGACGCTGAACCGCTCCCTCGCCGAGCCCACCGGAGCCATGCCCGACTCATACGGCGTGTCCTTCAACGGGCTGCGCCCGCGCTTGCCCAGCGCGACCGAGACGAAGATCAATCCGCCCGCCAGCGCGGCCGCGATCAGCATCTGGACCAGGACAGGGAAGTAGATTTCAGGGTATGTTGTGGGCATTTGGTCACTCGCCGTTGCGGCTCACGGCTTAATCCGCCGGCGTCAGCTCAAGTCTTAAGCTTAACTATTGAATATAATGATCCTCGAAACGAGGTGTCAAACTCCCCCGTGGAAACCGCTGAAACAAAATCGATCGAAGTTGTGCTGAACGGCGATCCGCGCCGCGTCCCTCAGGGGTTTCACGTTGAGGCTCTGCTCCAGCACCTGGCCATCGACCCGGCCAAAGTGGCCGTGGAGCTGAACCGCTCCATCGTGCGCAAACAGGATTGGCGCTCGACTCCGGTCGAGGATGGCGCGCTCATCGAAGTGGTGTGGTTCGTCGGCGGGGGAAGTTAGAATCGCAAAGACACCAGTTCGGCGGGAGCGCGATACTGACGGCTTATCCTCACCCTTCACATGCCGCTCCAGAGGGCAAGTAGACACCGGCTTTGATTGACTCCGTTGTTGTTGACACGAACGTGCTCGTTTCCGCGCTCCGGTCCCGCCGGGGAGCGTCTTTTGCGGTTCTCAGCAAGATTGGCGAGGCGGGGATGCCGCTGATCTCCGGGCCCCTGATTCTCGAATATGAATCCGTAGGCCTTCGGGAGGCGGAACTGTTGAATATTCCCACGGCATCTGTCCATGCGATCATCCACGCGTTCTGTTACTTCGGCCGGGAGATACCGGTCTACTTCCGGCTGCGGCCGTCACTGCCCGATCCAAACGATGAGTTCCTGCTCGAAGTCGCCGCCGCCGGCCGGGCAAATGCCCTCGTAACCCACAACGTGAGGCAGTTCTTCGAAGCCGCGCGGTTTGGCATCCCGGCGATGACACCGCGCGAGTTTTTGAAGAGAATAGAGGAAGAGGGAAGATGAGCAGGACCATCGCTCTGACTGAGGATCTGTACAACAGGGCAGCGGAACTCGCCGCAAGAGACCACCTTTCGGTAGAAGAATTCGTGTCCGTGCTGCTCGCGAATCGCGTGGCGAACCGCCAGTTTGTCGATTCGCGCGCCCAACTCTTCACGCGCGCGGATTTTGATCAGGCTCTGAATCGCGTCCCCGACGTGGAACCCGAGGAACGCGACCGCCCATAGTCAGAGGAGATCCCGTGAGAAGATCACAATTCCGTCGATCGTCAGCCGGGCCTAGAAGGTCCGCGCGACGGACCGCTCCGGGCGCAGCCAGGCGGGAAAGAACCGGGACAAGGGCTTTGCTGACCTTGCTAAAGCGTCTCAAAGCCACGGAGGGCCCCGAAGGGATCCGGCGGCTCTCCGGCCAGATTGAACAAGCGATCTTTCACCGCCAGTTCAACCCTTGATCGGCTGGCTCGGCGAGCATGAAGATCAAGAGACCGCGCCGCCCGGAATACGAAACCATTGAGTAATCGCGAATGCGGCCACGTGCCACCGTAGAATCGCCCAGGGCTTTCAGTGTAGAATCGCAAAATATCCGAGGAGGACTCTTTTGAAGATGGAACGTCGTAAAGCTGTGGGATCGATCCTGATGGGTGCGGCTGCCGCCGCGGTCACCGCGCCACTGGCGCGCGCCGCCGACAAGGAAATTGAGATTCTCACCGAGCACTGGAAGAAGTCCAAGGCTCTGACTCTGAAGATGGCCGAAGCCATGCCCGCCGAAAACTACGACTACAAGCCCTTCCCCGAGGCTCGCGCCTTTGGAGCCGAGCTGCAGCACCTGGGCGAGGCCGAAGGCTTTTATCTCGGCCGCCTGGGCAAAAATGGCCGCGCTCCCGCCGCACCCCAGGGCGATATCACCAAAGCCACAACCATCCAATATCTGACCGCCCTGTACGATTGGTCCATCGGCGCGGTGGGCCAGCTCACTGCCGCGGATTTGACTGCAAACTTCGGCGCCGGCGGCAGAGGCGCGCCGGCCGCGGGCCTGGAACTTCTGTACCAGGCGATGATCCACACGGCCCATACGCGCGGCTATGGAGAGATGTATCTGCGCAACAAGGGCGTCACTCCGCCCACCTACGACGTCTAATGTTTTGGCGGCCTGGTGTTGCGCGGCGCGCGAAATTGCCGCTCGGGAGGGCCCTCGCAAGAAACAGGCACCACCCCTATTGACACCACCCCCCAGTCGAGTACAATCGGTAAGTCGAGTTTAAATCCGATTAAACGAAAAACACGCATCATGTTTAAAGCCCGCACCAAGAATCGCCCCGAACCTCAGGTCCCAGAGCGGACCTATTCTTCTAGTGAAGTGGCGCAGGTGGCCAGCGTGAGCCTGCGGCAGTTGCAGTGGTGGGATGAGCGGAAGGTCGTTTCACCACGTCACGAAGGGCACCGCCGGGTGTATGGGCGGGGCGAGGTGATCGAAATCACCGTCATCGCGGAACTGCGCCGCAAGGGATTCTCGCTCCAAAAAATCCGGCGCGTTCTGCGCTTCCTCCAGCGCGAGATGGGCAAGCGCCTGGCGGAGTTGATGCAGCCCGGCTCGGAGTTGCATCTGGTCACCGACGGAAGGTCCATCTTCCTGGAGGACCATCATGAGCGCATCATCGACATCCTGAAGAACGCGCGCCAGCCGATGTTCCTGGTGTGCGTCAGCGATCAGGCCCGCCGCCTCTCCGAGACGGAGCGCAAGCCTGCCCGTATCGAGCCCGGGGTGATCGCGCCGCAGGTGCGCCGCGCCCGCGTGGGATAAAACCGGGCTTCCCCGGCGCCGCCCGGCCTTCCCAGCCCTGCCAAACGGGCGTCCGCAAAGGCCTTTCGCGGTTGGTATACTGGAAGCGCCTGGAGGCCCATCGATGCCGTCTCGTCGCCGTCCTTATTTTCTCGTCCCGCTATGCGTGGTTGTGTGCGCCGCCGCCGCGGGGTTTCTGAACCAACGCGCGGTTTCCGCCGCCAACCCGTCGGAGGACACCGATCGCGATCAAAGCGTCAAGAGTTTCACCAGTGTCTACAGCGCCGTGGAGCAGAACTTCGCGGATCAGGTGGACCCCGATAAAGCCATCTACGACGGCGCCATTCCGGGCATGCTGCACACGCTCGATCCGCACTCCAATTTCTTCGACCCCAAAGAGTACAGCAAGCTGCGCGAAGACCAGAGCGGACGCTACTACGGCATCGGCATGATGGTGGGCCAGCGCCACTTTGACGGCGAGGACTTCATGCGCACCATCGTGAAGTTCCCCTTCTCCGGCTCGCCCGCGTTTAAGGCCGGCCTGCGCCCCGGCGACACCATCATGGAGGTCAACGATAAGAAGACCGACACGCTGGCCATGTCCGACGTCGCGGACTTGCTCAAAGGGCCGCGCGGCACCAAAGTGCAGGTGGTAGTGCGGCGCGAGGGCGTCGACCATCCCATCACGTTTAATATCGTCCGCGATGAGATTCCCCGCTCCAGCGTTCCCTACGCGATGATGCTGCGCGACGGCATCGCCTACGCCACCATCACCGCCTTCAATGAGAATACCGGCAAGGAATTCGATGAGAAGATGCAGCGCCTGGGCGAGAAGAACCTCAAAGGCCTGGTGCTGGATCTGCGCGAGAATCCCGGCGGCCTGCTCAACGAAGGCATCGACGTAGCCGGCCACTTCCTCAAGAAGAATGAGATCGTGGTCAGCCACCATGGCCGCATCCAGGGATCGAACAAGGAATACCGTACCCGTTTTGAAGGTACCGGCAAGGATTATCCGGTGGTGGTGCTGGTGAACCGCCGCACCGCTTCCGCGGCCGAGATCGTCAGCGGCGCGCTGCAGGATCATGACCGCGCCTGGATCCTGGGCGAGCCCACCTTCGGCAAGGGCCTGGTGCAGACCGTCTTCCCGCTGAGCGACAATACCGGCCTGGCGCTGACCACCGCGCAATACCTGACCCCCAGCGGCCGCTTCATCCAGCGCGATTACTCGGCCATCTCGTTCCTCGATTACTACAACCATTCCCAGCTCGAGCAGCGCAACACCAAGGACGTGAAGATGACCGATGGCGGACGCACCGTCTATGGCGGCGGCGGCATCACTCCGGATGAACACTTCCAGTGCAGCCCGGTCGACTATCCCACATCGCCTTATTGCTCCACCTCCACCAAGTGGGACAAGTTCCAGACCGAGATCTACCGCAAGTCCGGATTCTTCACCTTTGCCGTCGCCTACTTTGGACCCAAAACCGATGTCTCCCTTCCCAAGGGCTGGGAGCCGGATGACACCGTCATCCAGCAGTTCCACGATTACATCGTGAAGAACAAGTTTGACTTCAACGAAGCCGACTTCACCGCGGACCGTGACTGGATCAAGCGCGAGCTGAAACGCGAGATGTACGTCACCGCGTTCAGCTACGAGGATTCCCAGCGGATCGCGATTGAGCAGGATCCGGCGGTGGCCAAGGCCATCGAGGCTATGCCCAACGC
This sequence comes from Bryobacteraceae bacterium, assembly GCA_030041495.1. GTDB lineage: Bacteria > Acidobacteriota > Terriglobia > Bryobacterales > Bryobacteraceae > Palsa-187. The sequence goes on from JASHNT010000103.1 coordinate 21,833, forward strand.
CAAGAAGCTGCTGGAGAACGCCAAGAAGCTGCTGGTGGAGCGCATCTCCCAGCAGCCCACGGTCGCCGACGCCCAATAAGCCGGATCTGAACCGAATTTGCACGCACAAATCGCCGTTCTTGATGCAGGCGGCCAATACTGCCACCTGATCGCCCGAAAGGTGCGCGACCTGGGTGTCTTCGCCGAAGTCGCGCCCAGCGAAACTCCCGCCTCCCAGCTCGCTTCCGCCAAGGGCGTCATCATCTCCGGCGGCCCCGCCAGCGTCTACGATCCCGGAAGTCCGCACATCGATCCCCGGCTGCTCCGGTTAGGCGCGCCCGTGCTCGGCATCTGTTACGGCCAGCAGTTGATGGCGCACCTGCTTGGCGGACAGGTCGAGAAGGGCGAGCGCGGCGAATACGGTTTCGCCCAGCTCGACCTGCGCGCCCGGGATTTACAGGCCGAAGATTCCCTCTTCCGCGGCATCGCCGGACCACAGCAAGTTTGGATGAGCCATCGCGACTTGGTTGCCGCGCCGCCCCCCGGATTTCAAGTCGTGGCCAGCACGCCCACTTGCCGTGTGGCCGCGATGTCCGCCCCGGACCGCCGGCTCTACGGCGTGCAATTTCATCCCGAGGTGGTGCACACGCCCTCCGGCCGCGAGATCTTGTCGAATTTCGTCTTTGGCATCTGCGGGTGCGTGCGCGATTGGAACCCCGCCGGCCAGATCGAATCCCTCGAAGCCCAGATTCGCGAAACTGCCGCCGGGCGCAACGTGTTTTTCTTCGTCAGCGGCGGCGTCGATTCCACCGTCGCCTTCACTCTGTGCCTTAAGAGCCTCGGCTCGCAGCGCGTTCACGGAGCCTACGTCGACACCGGCCTCATGCGCCAGGGCGAAACCGATTTCGTCCGCGCCAATTTCGCCGCGCTCGGCGCCAGCGGATTTCAGGTGGTCGATGCCGCGCCGCAATTCCTGCCCGCGCTGGAGCAGGCGATCGAACCAGAGCACAAGCGCCGGGTCATCGGCGAGGAGTTCGTCCGCGTGCAGCAGCGCATCCTGGAAACCGAGCACTTCCTGGATGGCAACTGGATCCTGGGCCAGGGCACCATCTATCCCGACACGATCGAATCGGGAGGGACGGCCAAAGCCGATTTGATCAAGACGCACCACAATCGAGTCGCGGGGATTCAGAAAATAATCGACGAAGGCCGCTTGATCGAGCCGCTCTCTTCCTTTTATAAAGACGAAGTCCGCGCCCTGGGCCGCCAGTTGGGAATCTCCAGCGCTCTGCTGGACCGCCATCCCTTTCCGGGCCCCGGACTCGCCATCCGCTGCCTGTGCGGCGCGGTGGAGGCTCCGCCGGTGAAATCGAAGGACGGTTGGGAGCTGCCCATCCGCTCGGTCGGAGTGCAAGGCGATTCGCGCACGTATCGCGCCGTGCTGGCCATCGACGATTTTCCATCGAGCATGGAAGAAGCCGCGCTCCTGGTCAATCGCAACGAGGGAGTGAATCGCGTGGTGGTCGCGGTTCGCGCGGCTGCGCGGATTTCGGAGATGCGCGCGCATCCCGCACGCCTCACGCGGCAACGCCTGGCGCGTCTGCGCCACGCCGACGCCGTGGTCCGGCGTCTGTCGCACGACTCAGGATTCGACTCTCAGGTGTGGCAATTCCCCGTGGTGCTGATTCCCTTCGGAACCGCGGATTGTCCGGATTCCGTGGTGCTTCGGCCGATCGATTCAGTGGACGGAATGACGGCCAGCGTGGTCCGCGCGCCGGAGGAACTGCTCCAGCGCACGGCCGCCGAGCTGTGCCGGTTGGAAGGTGTGGCGGGCGTGTTCTACGACGTCACCAACAAACCGCCCGCCACGATTGAGTGGGAATGATTCGCGCCTATTCCTTCGGCGCGCCGCCGCCACGCCCGCCGCGGCCGCGGCCCCGGCCCATGTTTGCGGTCGACGGAGGCGTCAGCTTCTGCAGTCGCATGTACACGCCCATCGCGCCGTAGCATTCGTTGGAATGTACAACCACCCCGTACAGCGCCGCCGCGCGAGGCTGCATGCCCATGAATCCGGCGTTCACCATCTCTGTTGCGTTAGCGTCGGTAAGGGCGTCGAACGCCGCGTCGCAGGCATCGAACGACTTCTTGAGTGCCGCCACCAGATCGGCTTTGGTGGTCATCTGCGACGCGCCCAGATTCAACTGCGTTCCGGTCAAGCCGGCGCAGGTTCTGGCCTGCGCGTCGGCCACGTGCCCCACCCAGCCGGCGAAGCTGCGCGGCTCGTTTTCCGGCATGAAACCGTAGCCCGATTCCGGCATCTCGTCGGCGGCCTGAGTAATATTGTTCTTGATTTGTGCGTATGCTCCTTTGACGGCGGAAGCCATTGTCTGCGGCCCCCGTCCCCGTCCCTGTCCGTAGACCGTAAGTGCTAATGCGGCGGTCATGAGAATGTAGCGAGTCATCTTGAGTTAGACCTCCCGTGAAATGATTAAATCCATCTCATTCTATCCAACGGCCGCCGCCCATCGCACCTGAAGAGGCCTCTAGAATGGTGAAGAAAGGTTAAGGAAAAAATGCGAATCGGAATTCTTGGAGCCGGCAATGTCGGCGGATCCCTCGGCGCGGCGTGGGCCCGCCACGGTCACGAAGTTTTCTTCGGAGTCCGCAATCCCAGCTCGACCGATGTGCACGCGCTGCTCGACCGTTGCGGTCCGCGCGCACGTGCGGAGAGCCCCTCGGACGCCGTGCACTCCGGCGAAGTCATCGTCAATGCGCTGCCCTGGCCGGCCACGCGTTCAGTCTTGGAGCACCTCTCCATCGGCGACAAGCCTCTGCTCGATTGCACCAATCCCCTCAAGCCCGACTTATCGGGTCTGGAGATCGGAACCACAACCTCCGGCGCAGAGCTGGTGGCGCAATGGGTGCGCAGTTCCAAGGTCGTGAAGATTTTCAACACCACCGGCTACAACAACATGATGGATCCGGTCATCCGCGGCGAACACTTGACCATGTTCTATTGCGGCGACGATGCGCAGGCCAAGCACACCGCCGCGACGCTCGCGCACGACATCGGCTTTCACCCCATCGACGCCGGTCCGCTTTCCAACGCGCGCCTGCTGGAGCCGGCAGCGATGCTGTGGATCTGGCTCGCGATCAAAGGCGGCATGGGCCGCGACTTCGCGTTCCAGCTCGTGAAGCGCTAACGCGGCTCCGTGCAGGCGCACAGGCCGCCGGCGGCCGTTGTGCGCGACCCAAGAAAGACGCTACTTCTTGCCGCGTCCGTTCGGATTCGGCGGCGGAATGGTCTGCGGATCCCAATGCTCGTCCGCCTTGCCGTCCACGAAGCGCCACTGGTCGAACCAGGTGGTGTAGTAGCTCTTACTGGGATCGCGCGGATCGGGCGTGGGCCCGCGCGGCGTCACCACAATCACGTAATCGCCCATCGCCACCACGGAAACAATCTTGGTCTTGACGAACTTCGGAGGCACTGGCGTGGGCTGCACGCCGCGCGCCTTGAAGAACGCCACCACGCCCGCGCGGCCGGAAGCCGCCAGCGGATTGTGTTGATGATACGCCTCAGTCAGCCACTTGCCGGACTCGTCCCAGTGGTTGCACTCCAGCAGATCCAGCATGATGTGATACGCCGACTGGAGATTGCGGTCCAGCTTCTTATCCTTGCTATGGAACAAGGCATCCGGATTCTCGACGCCCACCACCGGTTCCTGCGCGAACACCGGCACGGCTAGACTGAACAGAAAAGGGGCAGCCAGGGCCAATAAAGCGGTTCTCATTTTCATGCGTACTATGGTCAAACAGGCGGCGTTGTCTGTCAAGCCCGCTTGCATGCAGCGCGGCGCGCGCTCTATCGCGCCGCCAGCGCCATATCGATGCTCCGCAGGTCCGCCTTGGCGAACTTCGCCTCTTCCAGATCCGGATTGATTTCGATCATCTTCTGGAAGTGCTCTTGCGCGGCGGAGAGCGTCTCGTAACTGCCGCTCGACTGCGCCTGGTGCATGTAGCACAGACCCAACGCGTAGTGCGTGTAGGGATCGGTCTTGTCGTACGCCAGCGACTTCTGGCAATAACCGATTGCATCCGGGTAGTGCATCATGTTGCGCTCCGAATCGCACAAGCCGAAATACGCCAGACTCCGCAGGTCGCGCCACGTATCGGTCTGCGCGGCGCGCTTCTTATGCCCCACTCCGAACAAATACCCCAGCACGTAATAATTCATCTGCCCGCCCACTCCGCTATCGAAATTGCTCAGGCGCAGATAATTCATGTACTCGCCGGTCGATTCCTGATATTTGCCGCTCAAACGCAAACTGTCGGCCAGCCACATGTGCGGCTCGGCCACCTGCGGCGTCAGCTTGATGGCCGCGTTCGCCGATTCGATCGCTTGCGCGTACAGCCCCTTCATGCGATACGCCTGCGCCTGCATATATAGCGCTGTCGCGTCGCGCTTATCGCGCTGCGTCACCGTGTTCAATTGGCGAATCGCCTCATCCACGCCACCGGTATCCAGCAGCACTCCGGCGTAGCTCACGCGCGCTTCCAGATAATCGGGATCGATCTCGATCGCCTGCCTCATCGCGGCTTGCGCCTTGTCCTCGTCAAACAGCGAATAGTAGGCGCGGCCCAGGTACAAGGCCGCCTGGCTGTATTTCGGATCGATGCTCAACGCTTTTTCGAAATGCTCTACGGCCTTCTTGTAATTCTCTGCCGACCCTTTGTTAAAAGCCGCCAGGCCCTCGTTCAACTCATCGATCGCGGCCTTGTTGCGCCGCCGGGCAATCAAAATCTTGATCGAGACTGTCGATTCCTGCCCCGGATAAACCGTCTCATCCCGCGGGCCATCCGGCTCGTAGCCCATCTTCACGCCTTGAATCGTGTGCGCGCCGGGACGCAGACCGGGCAGGCGCAGCGGCGCGGATTTGTTCACGATCCCGTGCGAAACTCCGTCCACGAAAACCTCCACGCCGTCCATGTTGGTTTCGAAGATCAGCGTTCCCTCCTTTGCCTCGGGAGCCTTGGCCGCTCGCAACCCCGCCGGAAGATACGCCAGCAGCATGTTGGGGTCGAAACTGCCACGATCGCTGGTCGGATTCTGTTGGCCCTTAGTGGCTTCGCGCACGTTGCGATAAGTGTAATCGGCCAGCTCATCCGCGGTCACGATGCCGTCGCCGTTTTCGTCCGCCTCGCCTTCCAGCCCCTTCACAACGTAGTAAGTAAAGATGCCGTGGCCTCCGCCCCACTGCGCGCTTTCGAACGATCGCTCGCGGTCGCGGCTAGCGGTCAGTGAAAACATCGATTTCGACAAATCCAGCAATCGCTTGTTGTACGCCTGCGCATCGGCATCCGGCGTAATCGCGCCGCTATGGCACGAATCCGTGATCAGAACCTTATTCTTCGCCTGGATCTTCGACCCCGCCACCATCCCCAGCGTGTCCATCGGATACCCGGTGCCGGCAATGTTGGACGGATCGAAATCGTACGGAGCCAGATACGCTCGCCCGTCTTTGATGAATCCGTGACCGGCGAAATAAATCACCACGCGGTCATCTTCCTTCGCTACCGACGGCAGCCACACTTCCAGCTCTTGTTTCAGGTTCGCGAGCGTCGCCTTCGCGCCGGTCAGCCGGTGCACGTTCTCGGCGTGAAAATTTCCACCCTCCGGACTGATGAGGACCGAATACATCGCATCCGCGTCGCGCTCCGGAAATTCGAGCTGCGATTTTGCCGGCAGGTTTTTGTAATTGGAGATGCCGACAATCAGCGCGTAGCCGCGCGGCACATTCACCGAAGCGTTAGCGGGCGCGTTCTCCTCATACTTGAGGTCGCGCGTCTTACCCTGCCCGAATGCCAACCCGGCAACGGCGACAAAACTAGCGATGCGATAGGCGCAGTTCATAGACCACCGGTCCACCCAAGGGCTCGGGCGAGCTCAGCACCGTTCCGCCCTGCTCCTGCATAAAGAGTAACTCGCGCGGCGTCGCTCCCGCGATTCCCGCCAGATTCTCCGGCAGCTCTTCACCGGGCTTTACCGGCTTCACGCCGGCCGAATCGTCGATGCATTCGCCGCGAGCTTTGAAGACCGAATCGTCGCAGCGCGGGTGCATCGAACTGGGCGGTTCCGGATTCACGGGAGGCGGCGGCAACGGCCGGTAGGTTCTCGCCAGTTCCACCGGACTCACTAGCCAATAAATCACATCCTGCCCCGGAGGGCCGCTCACTTTGAACCAGCCCTGCGACGCCGGCACAACGTATTCCTTCAACGCCTCGATGCGGTTGTCAGAGCCCGTATCCGATCGGGGAAATAACAGCTCATACCCGCCCGTGGTCCCGTGATTCATCACGTACAGGAATCCGGAGAAATTCGCCGAAACGCGGAAGCGCACCCGATCTCCGGGGTTGAACACCGTCGCCGCGTTCACTTCCTTCCAGATTCCATCCTGCCGTTCGACGTTGAGCTTGATCCGCTGAGGATCTTGCCCGGAAACCCGCGCGGCAATGGCGCCCGCGAAGCACGCAATGAGAATCGCCGCGCGCATATTACTGGTGCTTCAGGTCGACGTCCACCACCAGCCGGGCGTCCGGCGCGGTGCTGGGGTTCACCACGTAGGCCGCCGGCTCTACCTTGCCGTCGACCTCGGGATCCGTTTCAAACACCAGATCGCGGCTGGCGACCTGCGAGCGCAGGCGCTCGATCACATCGTTGGTCACTGAGGCTTTCGCTATCAACATGCGGGAGCCCCCCGGAGCGGCCGGAGCCGCGCCCCCCACCGCGTAGATCAGCTTGTCCAAATCCGGCTCGGCTTGCCGCGACAGCACCAGGAAAAGTTTTTCCGTGCCGCCTTGATCGTCGAACACGAATTGCCCGCGGCCGCCCGAAGGAATTTGCCGCGCGTCGCCCGGCTCCAGCCGGTTACTCCCGCCGGCCACGTCGGAAGAAGGAAACAGCACTTGCCAAGTCCCGCTCGATCCCTGCGCCACCACGTAAAGATAGCCCGTCGTATTCGCCTTCACCTGGAGCCGGATGCGGTCGCCCGAATGAAACGTGGTGTCAGGCGCTACTTCAACAAACTCACCCGCCGTATTCCGTTTCAGCACGCTGTAGCGCACGCCCAGCGGCACCGCCGCGACGGCTACCGTGTGTGCGGAAACTGGCGTCACGGCAGGAGTGGAAGCGGCAGTAGGAGCAGGAGCCGGGGCAGGCGCAGCCGCCGCCGGAGCTTTCGCTTGGCTCGTGCTCGCCTCGTTTGTGCTCGATTTCTGCTGCACCGCAGCGGGAGCGCGCTTCGCCGAGGTTTTGGGCGCCGCAGGTTTGGTGGGCGCGGCGTCCGGAGGCGGGGTATAAAACAGCTCCCGCGCGTGCAAACCTGAGTTATCCTGCGCCCACGCGGCCCCGGCCAACGCCACCGCGCCGAAAATCCCCAATCGAGACAAGCACTTCATGACAGCTTTTCTCCTGGCTCCCAGTCTAACGCTCATTCCATCTGGATACGCGAAGAATCGGCGGAATTAGGCTCAAAGTCCATAGCCGCGAAGGCTTGCACGTTCGGGCTAGGGCGCTCGTCATCCTCGACAGAAGCATGCGTCTAGCCTCCGGTCTCCTGCTGATGGCCGCATTTCTCCCGGCGCAAGCCCCGCAGGCGCGGTTTGAAGCCGCCTCCATCCGCCTTAGCCAGGGCGACGAACTCGACGCTCCGTCGGGTTGCCCAACTGACGCCATCCTGGTCCGATGCACCAACGTGACGCTCAAGCGCGCCATTGTGGGCGCTTACGACGTCATCCCGGATCGCGTCCTCGGAGGTCCGGATTGGATCGATTCCGACCGCTTCCAGATCACGGCCAAGTCTGCTCAGCCGGTGCGCGGGGAGGAACTCGACAAAATGCTTCAAGCGCTCCTGGCGGACCGGTTCCATTTGAAGTTTCATCGCGAGATGCGCAACCTTCCGGCCTTCGTGCTCGGGATCGCGAAGAACGGCCCAAAGCTCCAGCCGGCCACGGGCGCCCCCCGCTCGTACAACAACGCGCACGGGCACATGGAAGCCAGCGGCGTGACCATGAGCCTGTTCGCGGAGGTGCTCTCGCGCCAGTTGGGCCTGCCGGTGATGGATCGCACTGGGCTCACCGGAGCATTCAACTTCCGATTGGTGTGGAATCCCGATGCCCCGCTCACGACGGAGCTGGGAACGGGCGCAGCATCCGACGCCGGCGTGGACTTCTTCAACTCGATCAAGCAGCAGCTCGGCTTGACCCTCAAGTCGCGGCGGATGCGCGTCGAGGTGTTGATGGTCGATCACGCCGAGAGGCCTGCGGCGGATTGAGCGCCTCACGGCTGCCGGCGGGCGAGCCGGGGGCAGCGGGTACCCTCCACGGCACGCCTGGCCGACGGCAAAATCCGCCGTGCTCCGCTGCTTGACAGCCGCGGTTCCGTAACGAATCGATCGTGCTGAACCGCGCGCAGCGGCGGGAGCTTCAACGGGTTCCCGGGTTCGTTTCGCTAAGGAATTTTCGGGCGGTTGGGCGGGCGCGGGGGCAGGCGGCGGGATGGGGGCGGGCTGAGGGCTCTGGTCGCTCCAGGTGCGTCCGCCGGGGGAATCGGGGTGGTAAGCAAGCCCGGTACGGGCAAGTTTGCGGGGCTCGGGTTGAGATTGGAGGGCGAGGAGGCGGTGGAGGGCGCGGGTGAACTGGCGGTCAAAGGCGATCTCATAACGAAGAAGAAGCTCAGCGGGATGGGCGTTACCGTCGGAGGAGGGGCGGAAAGCGGAGATGGCGCGGACGGAGGGCGGTCCGAGGGATGGGTCCTGAAGGGCGATTTCGCGATCCAGGGCGGAGGACTGGATTCCCCAGACGCGCCAGAGACGCCAGCGGGCGACGGCCATGGTCTCAACCAGCAGGTTTTGGGCTGCGGTGGAGGGTTGGAACTCCTCGATGAGGGAGGCGTGAAGTTCGTGGAAGCGTTCGGCCGATTCGGCCTGAAGGACGACGGTTTGCGCGAGGAGGCCGTGGCGGGTGGCGTTGCGGGAGGAGTTGAGTTTGCCTTGCGGGGTGACGGGGCCCTTGGATTTTGCGCCGTTAGCGCGGGAGGCTTGGATTTGTTTGTCGGTTGGCATGGTTGTACCCTCGGGGTCAGGGTAGCCTGGGTGTGTTTGGGGTGGAGGGTTTTGGAGACGGGGAGCGGCTGAAGGGGAGGGGGTTAGGGGTTTGGAGGGAGGGGGGATGGGGTTTTGCTCGCGGTCAGGCCGTATGGTATGAGAGGGTGGTGAATGGGCGGCCGTATCGGTTCGAGTGGGATGAGGGTAAGGCCGCCGCCAACGAACGAAAGCATGGTATTCCATCGGCATCGCCCGGAGCGGCGCGTTGCTGTCCTTGGTGTACCTTTGGCTGGAAGCCGATCCAGCGATGGTCAAGGTCCGGCTGATATCGGCCCGCAAAGCGACTCCGGCCGAGCGCCGGCAGTACGAGGGAGGGTTATGAAGAGCGAGAAGAACGACATGCCGGCCGACATCGACTTCAGCAAAGGGGTTCGAGGGCTTCACCATATCCCGCCCGGCGCGAAGGTGCTGATGCCGGTTTCCATCGAGAAGGGCGTGTGGGAGTACTTCTCCGGGAAGGCCGAGCAGCGAGGAGTGGAACTGTCGGAACTCGTGACCGAGGTGCTGAAGCGCGATATGGAGATCAACGAGGCGCTGAAGTAAGACCGAGGGAGTGGCGGAGTGACGGGCCCTAGCGCCGTTGGCGCGGGAGAGTGAAGAGGAGGCGTATTGTCATAACGCTCATTATCGGCGGACGAGATTGGGTGCGAGTACGGGCTTGACTTCGACAACCAACCGGATTGATAATCGTTCATCGATATATCGATCTTCGCTATGCCAAAACGGAAGCTCGACCCGCTACCTTCTGCCGCCTTCCATATTCTTCTCGCCCTGGCCGGCGAAGACCTTCACGGTTACGCGATTATGCGCCAAGTGGAGCAACAAACGGGCGGGCGCATGCGTTTGGGGCCTGGAACGCTGTACGGCTCTCTCAAGACCCTGTTGGAAGCCGGGCTCATTCAGGAACTTGAGGATCGACCAGAGGTCGACGAGTCCGGGGAGCGCCGCCGTTACTATCGCCTGACATCGGTCGGCCTGAAAACCTTGCGATCGGAGGCTGAGGCCCTCGCCGATACGCTCCGCGTCGCGCGAGCCAGACGCGTCCTGAGAGGCTCGCATGTCTGAAAGGGTCTATAGCTGGCTGCTGAAACTGTATCCCGAGCGCTTTCGCCGGGACTACGGATCACCTGCGATACAGCTCTTTCGCGATCGCCTTAAGGCCGAACGCGGCATCCCGCAGCAATGCCGACTCTGGGTTGACGTGATTTCCGATCTTGCCGTCTCGGTGCCGAAGGAGCACTTGCGCCGAAGCGCTACCGATCCAAAACCAAATAACCGTGAATACGCGATTGGCGTACCGATGTTTCTTGTCCTCGACGATGATCCCAGACTCACCGGCGGCCAATGGGTGAGCGGAGTGGCGCTTTCGCTTCTGGTCTTCGCGACAGTAGGCTTCTTGATCGCCCACGGCGGAAATCACTCTCGGCTTGTGATCGGCTCTCACGCGAGCAGCCGGTCGGGTGTTGGGGTTCAGAGCACCGCGGGAGTATCAGGTCTCACTACCGAGGTGACGATGGACGACGCTGACGCTACGGGGGCCGCTCGCCAACTGGTCGCCTGGTATTTTCAAGACATCCGCGTGCTTAGCGCGCTGGACCTGAATCACGACCTGGTCATTTCGTCAGAAGAGATCGCAAACGCGCCGCGAGCGCTTCGATCTCTCGACGCAAATGGTGATGGCGCGCTGGACGCCGACGAGTGCGGAAAGGTGTTCACCGGGAATTTCATGCGTATCAACCCGGTGCTTGCCGCGCTCGACGCGGATCACGATGGTCTGATTTCAGGAAGTGAGATTCATAGTGCTCCAGCCGCGCTCAAGCTGCTGGATAAAAGCGGGGCCGGAAGGCTGAGCGCTGAAGAGCTTCTTCCCGATCCTTTGTTGAAGAGGCTGCATGTGTTGCTAAAGGAGAAGGGAATTAACCATGAACAATAGTGCGCAAGGTCGCGGCCAGAGACTGTTGCTCGCAGGCGTCTGGACATTGGGGTGTTGGGTGAATGCGCCTTCCGCTGCTGCGCAGCCCGCTTCAGCACCAAGACCAAAATTTGAAGTCGCCACCATACGGCCGGCACGGCCAACAGCGCCAACGCCCCCACGCGGCGTTGACCAAAGCAAAGGCGCCGTTGTCCCAAGCAGAGGCGGCGCTGGTGTGAATGCGCCGGCACCACCGCCATCGCCTCCAGGCTCGAACTGCTTCGGGAGAACGGCCATGGATGCGGGTCGCATCGATCGTTACTGCGTGTCCCTGAGAGAGCTGCTGCTGGAAGTGTTTGCGGTTGCTCCTGCCAGACTTGTCGCTCCGGATTGGGCCGAAACTCAGGTGTTCGACATCTCAGCGAAACTGCCCGAGGGTGCGACCCAGCAGCAACTTCCTCAGATGTTCCAATCTCTACTGGAGGACCGGTTTGGGCTCGCCTTCCATCGTGAATCTAAGGAGGGACCAATTAATGCCTTGGTGGTGGCCAAGGGCGGGCTGAAGGTGAAAGCGGCTGCACCAGAGTCGGCACAGCCAGCCTGGGTCGCTGCGGCCGCAGCCGTGAGCGGGCCCTACGGGAACGGGTTCATCGGCGGCATACGGTTCCGTTCCATTGATGTTCCGAATCCCGATGGCGAGCCGATGTTCATCATGCAGACTCCCAGCATGGGCTTTGTGCGAAGGTCGGACACCGGCGGGGGGCGCGGGGGTGGGATCATCCATTTCGAAGCCCCAAGTATCACGTTTGAGGGGCTAGCCGATCTTGCGGTGATTGCCGGAGATGGGTTGGACCCTGCAGTAGTGGATATGACTGGACTGAAGAGCCGATATCAGGTGAACTTGGATATCTCCACGGCTTCCAGGGCGGACGTTGTCGCGGCGATTCTTGAGGGCGACAGAGACCTCGCGACATTGCAAAAAGCCAAAGCGGACTTGAAGGCCGTGCAAGACGGGCTCAAGAAGCTTGGTCTTGAGTTGGAACCACGCAAGGGGCCGGTTGGTACAGTCGTCATCGATCATCTGGAGAAGACGCCGACGGCGAACTGAGCGCTCCACAACGAGGATCGGAAGCGAGATTTCTGCGAAAGGCCCGCCCCGGATGGCCGCACATAAAGGACGTTAGGTCGTACTATCCGGGCCGCGGGCTAACCTTTTCTGGGCCACCTGCGCAAGGAAGTAGATGAACGCCATAATGCCATTCGTGTCGGCCTTGCCATTGTGAAGGATACGCGTGATGGGCGGCGTTCCGGTGTGGCTCTGTAACCAGTTCGGGGAAGGCCTGCGCTCATCGTTAAACAGTGGCTCCGGGTCGTCATCATTGGCGAGCACGCCCAGCACAAAGTCCATCGCCGACATTGTCGGCATCAGGCCGAGACGCTCTTTCAACTGGTCGGCAAGCAGTGCCCTTGCTTTCTTGCAACCAGTTCTCTTCACTTCGATGATCGCTCGAACGGAATGAAAGGGTACCAAAGCAAACTCCCCACATTCGAAGATTGCAGGCAATTCGGATGGGTCCCACACGATCACATCGCACTGAGGAATGCTGCGTAATACTCGGGTCTTGTCCAACGGACGAATAACCGCACCAGTTGATATCCGAAAACGATGTCCGAGGATCTTTTTGATCATCGATCGTGTGTACGCCTCGGCGAAGGCACCGGTCACGGTCGGGTTGGCAACGAACTCCGAGAGCAAGCCATTGCTCTCAAACGGCTGCACAAAGGCCCGGGCATACAAATCCCAAAAGGCATCGAAAGTAGCCGCGGTGGCCTCGGTCATCCGAAAAGATGATACCGCAGCCAATTTCCATCAACGGAGAGGGACCAAAACAATTCCTCTCATCCCCGTTGATACGTATGATAAAGGACGTTTTCATACGGTCGGCCCGAAGGACCCCGCCGCTTCCGTCGGAAACGCCAGGCGGGTTACGAGGACGCCCCTCGGATTGAGTTGACCAGAGCTCTCTTTAGATCATCGCCACGGGCTTCGAGCGTCTTTTGAGCAGCGATGAATGGTCCAAGAAACCGGGCGCCGTCCAGGCCATCCTCATACGCGCGCTTATGTTCGCTTGCTATGCGATTCATAGCGGTTCGAGCCCCAATAAGGCTTTCGTAGGCCGCGCGCAAAGAAGAAAAATCTAGATCGATCAAAAGTTCAATCCGAGAAAAGTCGAAATCTCGCTCTTGCTTCCCATCTTCGATCTCGAGGTCAAGGAATTGGTTATAGGTAAGCTTGCCCTGCATCACAGAATTGAGACGAATGCAGTAACCGGCAATAGCGTTGAGCCACCTGTCGAGGTGACGATATAGTTCTTCGCCCCGCTCTCGCAAGGCCTCATGTTTGCGGGGCGGCGCATTGTCACCACCGATTACGTCCCCATAGACTTGCACTGTGCCGGCGGTCCCGAAGTTCATCCCCCCACTCTGATTAATCGACGGGGCATTCTTCCCGCTGCTGGCTAGCCCTTGACCCTGCATCGTTTGAGCGTACAGAGAGTTTCGTGCGGCTACGACCTCGTGCTTGGTGAAGTTTTTGTGCTGGCTGGTTTTTGAATCGTATTCGGTGTGATGGTCCAAACAAAGGAATACGAGGTTGTCTTCGGAACTGTTGGATGGATCGTGGTCCACATGAGCCAGTTGGCCGTTCTTTATTTCGAAGTCATGGTGAAGGTGTACACACAAACAACACCGGCGGCGGCTTTTTAAAAGAACTTGCGTTTCCACAGCAGGTTCAATCGGCTTCCGTTTCGACATGTGTTAAACGAGGTCTTCTGTATCGTAACCTGCCATCCGCTCGTTCGGTCTTCTCTCTCTCTCAAATCCCCACGCGCTCGACTTCGTCGAGCGTGATCTCGTCGCCGCGTCGGTCGTAGAGGCCGGTGGTGCGGCTGCTTTCGTGGTTCGCCATCTGCTGCGCGATTTCCAGGCGGCCGCCGTTCTTTAGATACGCCGTGATGCCGGTGGCCCGGAAGCTATGGTTCCCAATTCTCGTCTTCATCCCGGCCTTTGCCGCGCGGCGCTGGATCATGCGATGGGCGTCCTGCTGCCACATCGAATTGCCGGTGAGCGCGTTGATTTTTCCGGCCGCCGTTCGGAAGAGCGGCCCTTCGAGATCGCCGGCGATGCCGGCCGCCGCGATGTACTCGTCTAAAAGCTGCTCCAGATTGTGGTGGCAAGGGACTTCGTGTTCCTTCCCGCCTTTTTCGTGCAACCGGACCCAGCCGCGACGGCCCTGCACGAAATAGTCACGCACCTTCGTCTGGAGCACGGCATTGATGCGGGCGAATGTGTACACCATCACGCCGATCAACGCGCGATCGCGCAAGCCGATCAGCCGGTCGGTTTCGATGGCATCGAGCAGCGCGCGCGCTTCCTCGGCGGTGAGCACCGGCGTCTTGCCCTTCCTGACGACGTACTTGGGGCCGCGCACGGCGTGGGCGGGGTTGACATCGAGGACATGGCCGACCACCAGCCAATCGAACAGCATGCGCAGCGCGGCCAAGTGCTGTTTCACCGTCGGCGCGGTGAACTCAGTTTGCAGGGAAGGCTGCGACGTGGATGGCTTGAACGTCCGCGAGCTGGCCGATGCCGTGGCGTTCATGTACGCCTTGCGCGTGTTGTCGTTGTTGATCTGCGCGGTGAAGAATTCCAGCACACGCTTGGACGCCTTCGGCGTCGGCGCGAACAGCGCCGGAAGAAGCACGGGCGGGGCGGGGATCAGTTCGGCCGCTACGGTTCTTGCCATGGATTGATCAGATCAACGCCAAGCGTTGCAAAATCCTTCGTGTTTCGTGTGACCAGCGTCAAACGGTGCGCCAGTGCAGTGGCCATCAGCAACGAGTCGATTGTGGGGAGTGGCCTCCCCTGTTTCAGAAGGGCCGCTACGAATCGCGCCCACTGCGAAGCCACCGCCTCGTCGAGAGGGAGAATGCGCCCGGAAAACCGTGCCTTCAATTCGCTCTCAAACCATTGCTGGGGATCCCGGCGCTTCTTTCCCTCGTCGAGAATCAAGATGCCCTTTTCGATTTCCGCGAGGGTAAGTACGCTGATATGGAACTGAGCCTCCGAGGTTCTCTCGAACCACTGCACAACTCGTGGGTGGGGCATTTGTGCCCGGTTGAACTCCGAGACCACGTTGGTATCGAGCAAATATCCATTCATCCAAGATCAATCGTGCGCGGGTAATCTTGGACTCGCTCCAGATTGAGATTGGCGCCCCACAGCGGCGAGCGCCGGAAGAAATCAACCAGACTGTCCTTGGGGCCTGCTGGCGATAGTTCCGCTAAAGGGGGTTCCGCGATACTCCCTACAATCTGTGCCAGGCAGCTTTCGAGCGACAGGTGCCGGGCGTCAGCGATAGCGCGGAGGCGGGCTTCGGTTTGAGGGTCGAGGGCGATGTTCATCAAAAGGGCTCCTTTGGGGTTGCTGGATGACTCCAGGGTACGTAGCCGAGCGGTTGGAATCAAGTGTTATAAAGGACGCTATCACACGCGGCAGGCAGAGGCGGCAGGGCTGTGTTGGGGCGCGCTTCTGGATCGCCTCCGGGTCCTGGCTGGAGATGCGTATGTTCACGCGGCGGTCCTTGCGGAAAGCCGCCCGCGCGTCCGGCGTACCGGCTACGTCCCCGCTGGCCGGCCGTGGGTCGCCATTCGCCGCGCGGCGAACGACGAGGATCCGCTGGTTGCCGTATCGCTCCCGGTTCTGGTGATCCAGGATATCCAGCAGGCCGCCTCTCGCAATGTGGAACAGGATGTCCTCAGGCCCGATGCCCGTGCTCCGCCTTTAGCAGGCTGCGGAGTAAGGCTGTTCCGATCCGCTTGCTAACGCGCGCGGTTCTTTAGGTGACGTGCCATCAGTACCCGTTTCGGAACCACGCCGGCATTGAGCACGGTGCACCGGCCGGCACCGCGGCTACAGTCCGGAGCGGTGGCCTCGACCGGTGGTGTGCGCGGGGCGCATGTTGCGCACGCCACCATGTGAGGGAATAGCGCGAAAGGCAACAACATAGCGTTTCACGCGGTGGGGGGCGCGCGGAGAGCGCGGGGAGAATGCGGATGGGAGAGGGGAGATGAAGCTCGATCGAAGCAGGATGAAGAGGAGCGAGTTTGCGATTCCGGAGACGCGCAGCTATCCGATCCCGGACCGGCTGCACGCGAGGCCGGCGCTGGATGACGCGAATCGGGATGCGAATCCGGGGACGAGGGCGCGGGTGCGGAGGGCAGTGAGCCAGAAGTTCCCCGAGCTGGCGATCGACGCGGCGCACGATCATTTGCGCGAAGTCAGCGACCGGCGCGGGCGGTGAGAGAGTTGGCCGCTGAACGATTGACGTTTGAAGAATGCGAGGGGCCAATCGCGAGGAGGACGCGGCGGGCGGCGGGGGAGAGGCCGGGGGTGGCGGAGTTCGCGCGGTCGCGGTTGGGGTTCTTTCCGGATGAGAGACAAGAGGAGCTGCTGCGGGCCCGGGTGAGGAGGGGCATGGTGAATTGCACGCGGCAGTGGGGGAAATCCACGGTGGCGGCGGTGATGGCCGTGCACCGGGCGTATTTTCACCAGAGGACCTTAGTCGTGGTGGCGTGTCCGACGGAGAAGCAGAGCGCGGAGCTGGTATGGAAGGCTCGGGACTTCGCGGTGAAGGCGGGGGTGAAGCTGAAGGGCGACGGGAGCAACCGGATCAGCCTGCGGTTTCCGAACGGGTCGAGGATCATCGGGATTCCGGGGAAGGAAGCGACGTTGCGGGGATATTCGGCGGTGTCGCTGCTGATTATCGACGAGGCGGCGCGGGTGGACGATGCCGTGTACAAGGCTCTGCGGCCGATGCTGGCGGTGGGGGATGGGGATTTGTGGCTGCTGAGCACTCCGTTCGGGAAGCGAGGGTTTTTCTATGAAACTTGGATGGACGGGGACGAGGAGTGGGTGAGAGTGACGGCGCCGGCGACGGAGTGCGCGCGGATTTCGAGGGAGTTTCTGGAGGAGCAGCGGAGGGCGATGGGGGACGCGTGGTTCCGGCAGGAACACATGTGCGAATTCGTGGACGACGACAGGCAGATGTTCGGGAGGGATGTGCTGATGGGGGCGTTGGAGGACG
Organism: Bryobacteraceae bacterium; assembly: GCA_030041495.1. Taxonomy (GTDB): domain Bacteria; phylum Acidobacteriota; class Terriglobia; order Bryobacterales; family Bryobacteraceae; genus Palsa-187. Next base: position 39,030 of record JASHNT010000103.1, read on the forward strand.
GGGAAAAGCTGAGATTTTAGCCACAGATTAACACAGATGAACACAGATTAAAGCATGTACTTTATAGGATTGGACCTCGGACAGAGGCAGGATTACAGCGCGGTGGCGGTGGTGGAGCGCGATGAGAGGGCACGGAGCATGCATGTACGGCATCTGGAGAGGCTCGCGCTGGGGACGCCGTATACGAAGGTGGTGGAAAGGGTGGGCGAGGTGGCGTGGAATCCTCGATTGGCGCGGGATTGCAGGCTGGTGGTGGATGCGACGGGAGTGGGGGCTCCAGTGGTGGAGATGTTGAGGTCGGCGAGGCTGCCGTGCAGCCTGACGGCGGTGACGATCACGGGAGGGGAGCATGCGCACGGGCGGGGGGAGGATTGGCACGTGCCGAAGAGGGATCTGCTGGCGAGCGTGCAGGTGCTGCTGGAGGATGGGCGATTGAAGATCCAGAAGACGTTGAGCGAAGCGGCGGCGCTGGTGCGGGAGCTGACGGATATCCGGATACATCAGCGGGTTGGCGGAAGGGTGTCGATGGGGGCGGAGGGGCACGGCGAACATGACGACCTGGCGCTCGCGGTGGCGCTGGCGTGCTGGAGGGCCCGGCGGCCGGAGGTTCTTGGGGCACACAGAGGCTGCCGGGGATCTGATGATCTTACTTCGTCTTACTTGCCGCGCAGCGTCGCGTAGCCGATCTGCCCGTGAATGTTCGCCACCGGATTCGGCACGTCCCCTCCGCCGAACCACACGCGCACGGTGTCGCCGTCGACGAGCACCGTCGGATCGCAGACGACCATTTTGTCCCAGGCTTGCTCGCCGCCGACCGCAGTGAAGCCTGGCTCGCGCTCCCAATGCACTCCATCGTTCGACCGCGCCAACCCGAGCCTTCGGTGCTCCGCGCGGTCGCGCCCGGTGTACAGCATCCAATAGGACCCCCCCGAGCTCCACACCGCCGGCTCGCCCAATCCGTTTTCGTCGAAGGAATCCCTCCCGCCCAGCTCCAGCACCGGATTCGTCCGCAGCTTTTCCCACGTGACTCCGTCACGCGACCGCGCCACTCCCAGCGTCTGCCTTCGTGCTCGGTCCTGCCCCAGAAAGAACAGGTAGAAGTACTCGCCGCGCCGGATCACATAAGGATCGGCCGCGCCGCGCTCATCAAAGCTCCCGCGAGGCCCAGGGGACACAGCCAACTTCGGCGACTCCTCAAATGTGAGCCCATCCTTCGACCGCGCCAGCGCGATCCCCGGAGGGTCCCCCGCGACGTACCAATATAATATCTCGCCATTCTCCACCAGCGCGGAGCCATTGCTTCCCTGCCCGGCTTCGCCCGCTCCCGAAAGCACCCGCCCGAGCTTCTTCCAAGTCGACCCGTCCGTCGATGTCGCAGCTCCCGTGCCCCAATTCTTCCCATCGAAGCCCGAATACAAATTCCAAAGCGAATCTTTGAAGCGGAAGACCGAAGGATTCAGAACATCCACCGAGTCCCACATCCCCGGGTCAGCGCCCAGCACCGGCTGCGCAGCCGCCTGCCAGACGAACGGCACGCGCGGCCCGCCCGCATCGGGCGCAGGCAACGTAAAATCCGCATACCTCCCGCACCCCGTCAGCGCCAGGCAGGCTAATAATAATCTTTGTTTATTTGCGTTTATTAGCGGCAAAGTCTATTCACACCGGCAACCGCAGCTCGATCTTCGATCCTTCGCCCGGCTTCGATTCGATCACCAGCTCGCCTCCCAGCATCCGCACCCTCCGCCGGATGCTGATGGGTCCCAGCCGCAGAGCCTCTAACTCCTCCAGAGTGAATCGCCCGCTGAAGGGAAATCCTTTGCCGTTGTCTTCCACCGTGACTTCCAGCTTCTGGCCCACGCGCCGGGCGGTCACGGCTACTCGCGTCGCGCCGGAATGCTTCTGGATGTTGTTGAGCGTTTCGCGCACAATCTGTAAAATCTCCAGCGCGACCTCGGTTGCCGAAGGATCGTGAAACTCTTCCGCGCTGAACGTCGAAAAAATTCCGGCGTCGCGCTGGAACGATTCCACCATGCGGCTCAGCGACGTGCTCAGGCTCATGCCTTCGTCCGCCGGACGCATGCTGCGCACGAAGCTGCGCAGGTCGGCGACCTGCCCGCGGCACAGATCCTGAAGCTGGCGCAGTTCCTCTTCCGCCGCCGCCGGGTCGCGCGCCATCAATTTCTTGATCACCTCCAGCCGCATCTGGAAGCTGATGAAGCTTTGCAGCGGGCCGTCATGAAAATCCGCGGCGATCCTTTGGCGCTCCGCTTCGCGCGCCCCTTCGGCTTGGGAGCGGATGATCAGGTTGTTGCGCAGCAGCAAGGACATGCGCTCATCCAGATACTTTTTGTAGAGCGCAAGGCTGACCGCAGCGGCGCCCGCCGCAAGCACCGTCCAGATCAGAGCCGGCGTCGAGGGAGACGGCAGCATCACCGCCAGCACCAAGACCACCGCCGCGGCGGAAACCGTGCGCGCCAGATCCTGCAACAGGCATACCGAGGCGAGCAGATAGCCGGCGGCCATCGCCGGCATCCACGCTCCCGGCGCAACTGCGCTCCACAATCCGAAGTACAGCGTGTCGGCCAGGATACCCACCGGCGACCGCATGGCTTTGTCGAAGCGCACTTCCGCCAGCGCGCCCAGCGAGTACGCGAAGTAGGCCGCCAGCAGCAGTGTCATCCAGGTGACGTGCAGACCCGCGGTGAGTCCGTACCAGCCGAGGCAGGCGGCGGCCAGCACCGAGCGCGCGATCCGAAGGCTCAACCGCCCCCGATAAGGAATCATGTCACCGGCGGTATAAGTACAATTCGTGCGCCCGTCCTTCGCCGTCGTCATCTATGTCGACGGTCCGTTCGGGCTTCCAGGCAGCGAACTGGAAATCGTGGGCGACGATGCGGGCGCCCCTCCTGAGCTGTCTCTCCAGGATCGGCGTAACCATCTCCGTGGCCACGGGCAGCAAATACACGGTCAGTAGATCGGCGGACGAATAATCCTGCTTCAGAAGATCTCCATGAATAATGTACGCCGTGTTGGACAACCCCAGGCTCTTGATCCGCTCCATGCTTTGCTTGTACAGCGAATCGTCCAACTCGACGCCGATGGCCTTTGCCTTATACTTCCGCGCCGCGTCGATCACGATCCGCCCGTCGCCCGAGCCCAGGTCGAACATCGTCTCACCGGCCTTTAGCTCGCCCAGCTTCAGCATCTGGTCGACAATCGTTTCCGGAGTCGGGAAATAGGGCGCCAGCTTCTCGCCCTTGTCCTGCTTGGAAGATGCGGGTTTGGAAGAATCCTGCTGCGCCGGAAGGAAAGCCGCGCCGAGAAACGCCACCAACGCAACGGGAACGATGGCAACCAAAGCGCGCATCAAGGTTCAATATATACCCGCACGGGATTGCTCGCGTGGCCTCCCGCCACGATACTCAACTCCGCGGGCCCGTAGTTAACCAGCTTCGGCAGCTCGACTTCCACCAGGTAAATTCCGGTGTAGCCCGGCGCCAGCACCTGCCGGGTCACTGCGAGCGGGTTGCCGTTCAGATACGCGGTCACGGGCGCGGCAACAGCCGGCGGATCGTCGGCTGGCGCAGGCTTTCCGGCCGGCCAATCCGGAATGACGCGGCCCAATCCGGTAGCCAGAATTTGCATGCGCCCCCGCGAATGCGCCGGATTCGACGCGTCCAGCATCGTGCCGGTGGTCGCATCCACCAGCATGGGAGTGCCGTCCGGAGCCACCAGGATTCCGGGCGAGGTCGCGGCCAAGGGCAGCAGCGTTCCGATTTGCCTGCCCTCCGCCGGCACCAGGGACAGCGCCAGCGTGTCTCCTGTCGCTCCGTACGGAATCTGGATCTGGGATTCGGCGTCGGTGGTGGCCAGCACCGGCACCAGCAAATCGCCCGCCTGCGCCGATGTCACTCTTGCCCCGCGCACACTCATCAGCGACCCCGGCGCCGCCGCGCGGGCAATAAGGTCGGCCGTGCTCACCACTTTCGGATCGCCCAGACGGTGCGGCGCAAGCGTCGAATACACCCCGAAGCCTTCCACCGCGGCCCAAAGCTGGTTGTCGCCGGAATCCAGCCGGACATCGGTCACCGGCGCTTGCGGCAGACCGGTCATCGGCTGCCATTGCCCGGGAAATCGGAGTTGCGTCACGTCAGTGCGGGTGAAGAAAACTCCAGCATCGCTGGCAACGTAGATCGCCCCGCTTTCCAGCGACACCGCCACTCCGTGCACCGCCGCATCGGGAAGATTGTTGGTGATGGGGTCCCAATTCGCGCCGCCGTTGACCGTGTGCAGCACATGCTGAACCGTCATCCCGGCGGGCGCGTTTTGCGGCCGCGCGCCCAGCACCGCAACCGCGATCCGCGCATCGTTGGGATCTACCCAGAACCGCTCCACCTTTCCGGCGTTTTGCACCGAAGTCTGCAACGGCGCGTTGCTCCCGTCGGAGACGATGATGCGGCCGTCTTGTGTGCCCTGGTAGATGGTCGAGCCGCTCTGCGCGAAAGCCGTCACATTCAGAGCCCGGCGGATTTGCGCCTCGCGCACGGATTCTTGATTCACCACCGGCCGCCACGCCTGTTTTTCTCCCGGCTCCCATTCGAGCGTCAAATTCCCCGCAACCTCAATCTCAGTTCCGCGATCTCCCGCGGGCAGAGCCCACAGCCGCAGCGCTTGAAGATTGGGCAAGCCGTCGTTCAATCCGCTCCAGGTCTTGCCGCCGTCCAGCGACCGGAACACTCCGGCCGAGGTCGCCGCCGTCACTTCATTCGGATCGCGAGGCGAAACCGCCAGGTCCCGCACCCCTTCGCCAATGATCGACCGGCCCTGATAACCGGTGACGTTATCCCAGTTCGCGCCCCCATCCTGGGATTGGTAGACGAACGTTCCGAACGCGTACATAGTCGACCGCTCGCCATTGAATCCCTGCAAGTGCGCGGCCGGTTCCGGCAAATTGGTCCCTTCGCTGGAGAGATCGGAGGAGGCCGGAACCTCGGCTCCGGATCCGGCCCACTTCTCGAAGTCACTGGTCTCAAACGTTTTACTTGCCGCGCTGGCGTACAGAATCGAGCCGTCGGCCGAATACCACACGCGATCCACCGCGCCCGTCGCCAAACCCGCCAGCGACAGATCCTCCAGCGAATTCCCAACGTGGTACCAATCCGGGGCTGTCGCAGGCGCGGATGCCTGGGCCCAAGCGCCTTCCGAGCCAGCCACCAGCATGCCGAGTGTGACGCCCACGACTGTGACGCAGTGGACCAGTACTGTGGCCAGCCTACTCATCGATTGAGTCCATTGTACCCTCATCTATCGGCATTTCCGCTCCGAAACTGCTGATTCCAGTAATCCTTGGGAAAGAATCTTGCACCGGAAATGCAATTGCAGCGCGCCACTTATGTTAGACTGAGCTTTTCTTGTCGGGTTCACCAGTTTTACGAACCCAGGGATGCGTTTATCCATGCGGCGCCCTTACAGCACGCGGACGGTGGAGCTGTCGCTCTTGCTGGCAGTTACAGCCTCTCTGTGTCTGGCCCAGTACCCTTATATCCCCTCCAACGCCGGTAATTACTCGGCGCACGTCATCAGCGCGTCCGGCCAAATCTCGCTGTACAAGAATTCCCAACTGATCGCTCTGTCCACCGGCGACACCGTGCAGGTCACCCAGACCATCATCGCCGGAAACGACGGCCATGCAACCTTGCAGGTCTCCGACGGCAGCACCATTGAAATTTATCCCAACTCCGAGCTCGTGTTCCGTAAGAACACCGGCGATTGGAAGGATCTCCTCGACGTCATCATCGGACGGATCCGCGTGCACATCGAACACTTCGGCAACGTCCCCAATCCCAACCGCATCATGACCCCGACCGCCGTGATCTCCGTGCGCGGAACAACCTTCGACGTCAGCGTGGATGAGGATGACGAGACCACCGAAGTCGACGTCGAAGAAGGCACCGTCGTGGTGCAGCACGCTCTGTTGCCCAGCGACCGCGTCGCCACGCTGCACACCGGTGAATCGATCAAGGTCTACAAGAACGTGCCGATCGCTTCGTCCGCCCTGGATAAGAACACCATCGCCCGGTACGTGATCCAGTTCCTGCGCGATGCCGCCCTGACCATGGGAGGGCGCGCGCCCAAGCTGAATATTCCCGTGGGAGGCAGCGCCGGCGACGGCTGCAAGCCCGGTCTGCCAGGATGCGGAGGAACCAGCGGAACGGGCGGCAGCGGGTCTTCGCCCGGAACAGTGCCGGTGCCTCCACCCCCGCCCCCACCCCCGCCGCCGCCTCCGGCCAATTGAGGGAGCCGTCCCGCTGCTGAACCCTGAAGGCTGACCGCTGAAAGCCTTCCTACGCGCTCGCCGCGCGAAAACTCCGGCAAGCCGAATCCACATCGGGATGCATTTGCACGATACGGTCCAGGTGCACCGTCTCGAACACCTTTAGCACGGTGCCCTGCGCCCCGGCCACGCGCATCTGGCCGCCGGCCTGCTCCATATGCGCGTGACAGGTCACCAGCATGCCGATGCCGGAGCTGTCGATGGCGTTCAATCCGGCAAGATCCACAATCAAACGCCGCGAGCCTTCGTCGATCAGCCGCTTGATCGTGTTCTCGATCGACAGCAGAGTGTTGCCGAGGTTCAAGCGCCCGGCGATTTCCAGCACGGTGATGTCCGGCTCGATGTGACGGGTTTTGGTTTCGGTGATCATCGGTGAGGCGATTGTAGCAGATGTTTTATGCAACACTGGCGGTAGGACCATGCGAACTCCTCCAGTGTTTCCTGCGTTCCTCCTCCTGGCCTTGGCAGCCGGCGCGCAAGCCCAGCCGCCGGCCGCAGCACCCGCCGCCCAGCAGCCCAGCACGGCTCCGGTCTGGGACACCTCCAAAGTGGTGGCCGCGTTCTCCAATCAAGCCGCGCGGCTCAAGCCCATCCTGGACCAGTTGACTCCGCGGGAATGGGTTTCCAAGGGCGCGCCCCAAGCCTACGTCGCGCAGTGGGAGTCCATTCGTAAGGAGCTTGAATACGTCACCCAGTCCGCCCAGTCCTTCGAAAACGACCCGGAGCGTCTCACCCTGGCGCTCGATACCTACTTTCGCTGGCAGCGCCTGGCTTCGGATCTGTCGTCGCTGGTCGAAGGCGTGCGGCATTATCAGAACCCCGCGGTCGGCGACCTGATGGTAGCCGTGCTGGGGGAGAACTCCACCAACCGCGATCTGCTCCAGCAGCACATCACCGATCTGGCGGCGCAAAAGGAACAGGAGTTCGCAGTGGTCGATGAGGAAGCGCAGCGCTGCCGCGGCATAGTCACGCGCCCGCAGTCGCGCCCGGCTTCGCCCAAGCCCCCGCCCGCCAAACCACAATGAGTGAGACGCCGAAAATGACCGAAAGCAGTAATACGACAACCTTTGCCTGCAGCATCTGCGGGGAGCCCGCCACCGAAATCTGCGTCTATTGCACCAAGGATTGCTGTCCCAATCACCGTTGCGAGAAATGCCAGCGCTGCAGCGATTGCTGCCAGTGCGAGTTCCGCCGGAATATCGACTGATATGGCGCGGCGTGTCCGCGCCATGGTAACCGGCCTACCTGCTGGACAGTTTCTTGGCGGCTTGCGCGATGATCGTCTCGCGGTCCCCGCGCGCCCAGGCGTCGCGCAACTGCTGCTCCGGAATGCCCGCCACGCGCCCCAGCAACAGGTAGGCCGGCAGAGCGTGCTCCAGCGTCTTCCAGCGCGACATCTCTTCGAGCGACGGCAACGCCCGCATCCGGAGCTGGTCCAGCACCGCCGGATCGCGGGAATCGGTCAGGATCTGCAGCACTCCCAAAGCCCGCGTGCGGTCCGTCCAGGAAAGCGAGTTCAGCATCTCGATGAACCAGGTCGCCTCCACTTTGACGCCTGCAATCGCGAACGCCAGCAGGCTGCGCGCGGCGTTGACCCGCACTCCCTGATCGGCGTCGCGCAAGGCGTACTGCAGGTCGTTGACCACGCTGCTGGGGTCCGGCGCATACCCGATGACATACGCCGCCGTGGCCCTCTCGCCTTCATCCTCGGAATTCCGCAGCACCGCGCGGATCATCGGCAGATACTCCTTCACCAGCGAGGGAAACATGTCCTCGATCGCGCGCACGTCCGGATCTTCGGAACGGGCATAGCCCTTGGTCAGATCCTCGCGCATCCGGCCCTGCCGCGATGCGTTGTCGGACGCTTCGATGAAACGCTTGTAAGTCAGCTCAATCTCGTCCGGCAGCATTTCGTCGCCGTCGGGGATGTCGTGCAGCTCAAAATGAGTCGCTCCGCGCTCCTCGATGCCCACGTACAGAGTCACTTTTGAGCCCTCGCAGCAGACCGCCTCCAGATGCGACTCGACCACGCCGGGAATTTCATCCAAGCGCTGCTCGACATCGCCTTTGGCGAGCGGCAAAGGCTCGCCGACGTGAACGTTCAACCCCTTTTCCACCGTAACCAGCGGCACCTTGCGCAGTCCATAGTAATCGATGGTTCCGATCAGCGGCCCCCGGCTGATATTAGAGGGCAGCTCCGGATCGGGGCGAGCCGGAGTCCTCTGGGCCCACGCCGGCAAAACCAATGCGACGGCCGCCAGGAAGACGCGCATGCTGGTACCAACGCAGCTCATCGGTTCTCCGTTACACCAAACTCGATCACGCAAGCTTTTGCGCCATTTCTCCCACCACCGGCAGCACCCACTGCTGCCGCATGTAGGCACGGTACATCAACAGCAGCCACAGAGCCAGCACGCCCAAACGGAACACCGTCCAGATCAGGTGGAACAGCCCATACGAGCCAAACCCTCCCAGAACGTCTCCGAAGACAATGTCGATAACCGCGTCTGCGACGAACACGCCGATCCAGAACAGAATCGCCTGAAACGCGTGAAAGCGGACCGTCTTGCTGCGATTGTGCGGCTCGATGAACAGGAACAAGACCCCGGTCAGGATCGGGATCAGATAGCACAGCGCACACGCGACGTTTTCCTGTAACCCCGGCATCGCCATCCCCGGCGGCTGGGCCATTGGCGAGGATGGCGGCGGAGGCGCAGCCCCGCCGGGTGCGTCCGGCGCCGGCGCGCCGCATTTGGCGCAAAATTTCCCTTCGAGCTGGGTACCGCAATGCGAGCAATAAGCAGCCACGCTTCTCCTCCGCTTCCAGCCTAGCATCCCGGCAACTTCGTGGATCGGCTCAAACGTTTGAGCCGCCCTTCTCAGAACGCCGTCCGGGCCAATCCGTGATAGAGTCAATCCCTGAAGTCAGAAATGCTGAAGATCGCATTGACGGCGCTGGCTCTGACGGCAGGCACGATCTGCGCGCAGTTCGAAGGGTTTGAAGTCGCCACCATCAAGCCCAGCCCACCCGATGCACGCGGCAGGTACACCCGGATGCAGAGCGGGCGCCAGTTCGTTGCCAAGAACTGTAGCATTAAATTTCTCGTCGGCGCCGCTTACAATCTCAACCCCCGCATGATTTCCGGCGGACCCTCCTGGATTGAATCCGACCACTACGACATTCTGGCCGTTACGCCGGGCGAAAAGCAGCCCAGCGTCGCCCAGCAGATGCTCATGCTGCAGGGGCTTTTGGCCGATCGGGTGAAACTCACCTTTCATCGCGAACCGAAAACAATGCCGATCTACGCGTTGACGGTCGCCAAAACTGGCTCAAAACTGAAAGCCAGCACTGCGCCGCCTGACGATCAGCCCAACGTCCTCAGCACCGTCTACCCCGCCGCATCGGGTGGAATCGATCATATCCTGATGCCGGCGCATAACGCGACCATGACCTTGTTCGCTTCCGTGCTACAGCGCGGCATCCTCGACCGGCCGGTGGTGGATAACACCGGCCTCACCGGCAGATATGATTTCGATCTGGAGTGGACGCCCGACGAAACCCAATTCGGCGGGGAACTCTCCCCGGGTGTGCCCGACCACCCCGAGCCCGATCTCTTTGCCGCGCTGGAGAACCAACTCGGTCTCAGACTTCAGAAAACCAGAGGTTCGGTCCAGGCGCTGGTTATAGATCACGTGGAGCGCCCATCGGCAAATTAAGACCGGTGCGAGCTCGGGGCGCGAAAACTTCCCGGAGCGGCGTGTTTGATAACCGCCTTAGCTGATGATCCCCTTCCGCACGGCGTACAGGATCAGCTCCGGCACACTGTGCAGGTTCAGCTTTTGCAGGATGTGGGTGCGGTGCGTTTCCACCGTGTACAGGCTCAAGTTGAGCAGATTGGCGACCTCTTTGTTGCTCTTGCCCTCGGCCACCAGTTGCAGCACTTCCCGCTCGCGGTTGGTGAGCAGCTCGTAGGTGTCCTCGGCATCCATCTTGCCGAGCTGCCGCACATAGTCTTCTTTCAAAATCCGGCTCACGGCAGGACTAAAAAAGCTCTTGCCCCCGCAGATGGCGTGGATCGCCTCGATCAAATCCGCCTCCGCCGAATCTTTCAGCAGGTAGGCGCGCGCGCCCGCCTTCAGCGACCGGATCACGTAGCTTTCGTCGCTATGCATGCTGAGGATCACCACCGCGACGCGCGAGTTATGAGAGACGATCTGGCGCGCCGCTTCGACCCCATTCAGATGCGGCATGGCGATATCCATCACCACCACGTCTGGGTCCTCGGCCGCGGCCATGGTGACCGCCTCGCGCCCATCCGCGGCTTCGCCGATCACTTTGAGGTTCGGCTGGCGCTCCAGCAACAGGCGTAAGCCAGTGCGCATCACCGTGTGGTCATCCGCCAGAAGAATACGAATCGGAGTGTTGGTCATCGCCGCTGTCATAATTATCAACTCGCCAGCGGAAGCTCTACCGCGACCCTGGTCCCTGTTCCCGGCGTCGACCGAATCGAAAAACTTCCACCCAGATGTGTTACCCGTTCCTCCATGCCCACCAGTCCCAGACCGCGCACGCGGCGCGCATCGAAACCGGCCCCGTCGTCCTCCACCGTCAGCATAATCCTGCGCTCGCCTTGTTCCACCACCACTTTAACGGAGCGCGCATGGGCGTGCCGCGCGCAATTGTGCAGAGCCTCCTGCACCACGCGGTAGATGCACGTCTTCAACGCGTCGGGTAGCTCCCCCGCCGTGTCATCGGCCGCGACCTGTACGCGCAGGCCGGTGCGTTTGGAAACCTCGCGCGCCTGCCATTCGAGCGCGGGCACCAATCCGAAATCGTCCAGCATGGAAGGCCGCAGCAGCAAAGTCATGTTGCGGATCACGTTCACGCTGGCCTCGGCCAGCCGTTTGATCGAATCCACGTGGCGCCGCACCTCGGCCGAGTTGGGAGGTACGTGCGCGGCAGCGTTGCCCGCTTCCATGAGCAGCGCCGACAGCGACTGCCCGACCTCGTCGTGCAACTCGCGCGAGATCGCCCGCCGCTCTTCTTCCTGCGCCGAAAGCAGCCGCGCGGAAAGCTCCTGCAGCTCGCGCCGCGTGCGTGCGCCTTCCTGAAAGCGCCGTTCCAGCTCTTCTTCCAAGCGCAATGTACGGCGAACCGTGAACGCCGCCAGCACCATTCCCAGCGCCACTGTCGCCGCCAGCATCAGAATCAGGCGCAGGCGCAGAAGATCGAAGGTGCGGTTCAAGGCGGCATCGCCGGCTTTCATCTGCCGGGCGTTCATCTGGTCGATGCGGTCCACCAGATCTAGGGTCGCGCCGCGCCGCCGCACTACCTCCCGGTTCAGATAGTCGCCGCCGAGCACTTGCCGGTCTTTTTCCGGAATGGTCCCCAGGAAATCCAGCAAGCGCCAATATTCCTGAACCTCGGCCCGGAGGCTGGCCAGTTGCGGTCCGTCGGCCGGATCCAGTACGTTGGCAGACTCCTGGAGAGCCCTATCCGTGTCGCGGCGCACGCCGGCCCATAGTCCCATCTGTTCGCCCGCGTCGCGCGCGTTCCGGGCGAGCAAATAGGCCCGCATCACGATCGCAGACTGGTAGATGCCCGTGCGCACCTGGTCCAGGGCCGTGGTCCGCTGGAGGTACCGGTCGCGCTCCTGGGTGTCCTTGGCCCGAACGTCGCGCAGGACCCATACCGCGTCGACGCCCGCAATCAGCATCAACAGCAATAATCCCCCGAACCCGGCAAACAGCAGCCGGCGGCCGCTAACCTGAAGGTCCATCTGCATTAAGTCTAGCTCCCGCGAGCGCGGATTGAATACCGTCCCAACAGGATTGTTGGAAAGGGCTTGCGCGGGTTTTACTGGTAACCGCAGGTGAATTTATGAAACCCTTGTTGATTGCTCTGAGTAGTTTTGCGCTTATCATGGCAGGATGCTCCAAGAAAGCTCCCGTAGCATCCACGCCGAAGGCCCCGGACACGACCCCAGTGGCAGCCGCACGGCCCTCTAACAACTCCCGGCCCGCAACCCGGTCCACCACGTCCGCTCCGCCGCAAGTGGCGCGGACTTCCAGTCCGCGGACGATGCCGCAACAGGTTCGCAATACGCTGAACCAGGAATTGGCCAAGCTGCAGGACGCGCTGTTTGATTTCGACAAGTCCACCATCCGTCCGGACGCGACCACCGCGCTCAAGGACGACGTCGGCGTCATTCGCGATATCCTGGCCGCCTATCCTAGCCAAAAGCTTTTGATTGAAGGACATGCAGATGAACGCGGCTCTGAAGAGTACAATCTGGCCCTGGGCGACCGCCGCGCGCAATCCGTCAAAGACTTCCTAATTTCCATGGGCATTCCGACCAACCAGTTGACCTTGATCAGCTACGGCAAGGACCGGCCGGTCTGCTCCGATGCGACCGAGGCGTGCTGGCAGCGGAATCGCCGCGCCAACATCGTTGCGGCCCAGTAACTCGCCCGTATAGGGTGCTCCAGGCGAGGATCATTTAGAGTTTCCTCCTACACAGAGCACCAACAAGGCCTCCACCGATCCGTCTAAAAAGCGGTGATCGTGGAGGCCTATTTTTTTTCGGTGCGCCGGAAGTCGCCTGGGAGTACACTGTTTCAAGCCGTTCGACGTAACTCCACGCCAGGAGGGTGAGATGCAGTGGTACTACTTACTCCAGGGCCAGCGCCAGGGCCCTATCGATGATGCCGGTCTAGAGGCTCTGGTCCGCCAGGGAATCGTCAAAGATGACACGTTGGTTTGGCGCGAAGGCTTGACCGAATGGCACGCTTTCGGTTCGGTCCGCCCCCACCCCGCGCCCCCACCGCGCCTGGACCCGGCTCCGGCTCGTCCCGAACCTGCTGCGCCCCGTCCAGAACCGGCTCTGCCCCGTCCAGAACCGGCTCCGCCCCGTCCAGAACCGGCTCCGCCTTGGCAACAACCGGCTGCGCCCCGGCAACAGCCGGCTTCCCCGGGACAAGCCGCATTTGCACCGGTCTCCGCGGCTCCGGCTGCGGGCCGTACCGCATCCCACGGAGCCTTCTTCTATTACCCGGTGCTGGACGCGCTCTCCGACGGCCGCGTGATACGCAAGTTCGTGATCATATGCCTTAAGGTCGCCGCGGTATTGTTCGCGCTGGGTGGGCTGCTTTTGGCTCTCACGGCCCTGACGGCCGGATTGAAAGGCACCGGCGGAACAGCTTTGGGCGGCATCCTGTTCGCGATCATCATGCTGGGAACAGGAGCCTGCGTAGGCCAAATCTATTGGTATCGCGCTGGGTCGGTAGCGGCGCTCGAGCACCAAACCCGCAACACAGTGATCGGGATTTTTTCTATCCTCAGCCGCGCCGGCGGCGAAGCGGCGGCGACGGGCTTTGCCGGCTTCGGCTTGGGCGCGTGCCTATACCTGTGGCTCAGCCCGGAGGGATTGCTCGGCATTCCCGCCGGCGTTCCGTTGTTGCCGCAACTCCCGGCCGAAGGAGGATTCCTCGCTGGAATCGTCGTGCTGGTGTATCTGGCGGTGCTGGGCTTCAGCGCCTTGATCCTGGGCTATCTGTGGGCCGAATGCCTCATGTTGCTGGTGGATATTGAGCGAAATACGCGCAAGAGCGCCTGAAAATGGCGTGGTTCCCTCTAAGGACTTTCAGCCGTTGCAAGCCCGCCAACGAGTATGGTGAAGTGGGAATTATGAAGTATCGGAGACTCTGGACAATCCTGCCGCTGTTGCTGGTGCTTGTCTTGGCCGCGTGTTCACGCGATCCCAAAGTTCGCGCGCAACGCTACGTCGAGAACGGCAATAAGTTCTTCAACAAAGGAAAGTACGCAGACGCTTCCATCATGTACCGCCGCGCCTTGAAAGAAGATGCGCGTTTTGGAGAGGCGTGGTATCGCCTGGCGTTGACCGACACCAAACTGTACCACTATGGCGACGCCTTTAAGGCCTTCCTGAATACCGTCGAATTGCAGCCCACTAACGTGGATGCGAAATCCCGGTTAGCGGAATTGTACATCGTATCCGCGTCGCAGGATTCCAACACCGATCATAAGGCCAAGGACCTCGACGACGCCAAGGACCTTGCCAATAAGCTCCTGCAACAGGATGCCAACTCCTTCGATGGACACCGTGTACTAGGTGAGCTGGCCTTGCTCCAGAAAGACCCCGACACAGCCGTAACGCAGCTTCAAGCCGCCAATGCCGCCAAACCCCTGCAACCGGAAGTGATCGTGCCCTACGTTCAGGCTCTAGCCACCGTCAACCGGTTTCCCGAAGCCGAAAAACTCGCCTATCAGATGATCGGCAAGGACAAGACCTACGCGACCATCTACGACGTTCTATACAGAGAGTACGCACGCTTGAACCGGGTGGACGACGCCGAGCGCATCCTCAAGCTGAAGTCCGCCAATAATCCCAAGAACACGGGGTATATGCTCCAGTTGGCGACTTTCTACATCGCCGAAAAAAGGCGCGATCAGGCCGAGAGCGTCTTCCAAGCCATGACCGACGAGAAAGAGCACCCCGACGGTCACCTGATGGTCGGCGATTTCTTCCTCTTCCGCATGCGCGACTACACCCGCGCGCGTTCGGAGTACGAAGCCGCGATCAAGGCCTTCCCCAAGGATAAGGTTGAATATCAAAAGCGCCTGGTAGAGCTGGACGCAACCACTGGCGATTCCAACAGCGCGAATCAATTGCTCGCCACCATCCTCAAGGACAATCCGAAGGATTCCGAAGCGATCGCGATGCGCGCCGCGCTGATGCTGACCAGCGGGAACCGCGATCAAATCAACATGGCGGCCAATGATTTGCAGTCGTTAGTCTCCAAGACTCCGGATAACTACGTACTGCGCTTCAACTACGCGCGCGCCTTGCATGCCAAGAAAGACGATGAGCAAGCGCTGCTGCAACTGGAGACCGCCATTAAACTGCGCCCGGATTTTTTGAAGGCCCGCGAGTTCGCCGCTACTCTGTACCTGACTCGTGGAGACACTTCTAAGGCGCTCAAGGCGGCCGACGATATCATCGCGCTGAGCGCCGATGACCTGCAAGCGCACCTGATCCGTAGCGGCGCTTTACTGAGTGTTGGTGAGAAAGACCAGGCTCGCAAGGAACTGGACTACATCGTCAAGCGATTTCCGCAAAGCGTGGAAGCCCGCTACCAGGTCGGCTATCTGGACTTTTTGGACCAGGACTACAAGGCCGCCGAGGATGTTTTCGGCAAGTTGGACAAAGACTTTCCCAAGGATCACCGCGGGCTGGTGGGCGTGACCGAAACAATGGTGGCCCAAAAACATATTCCGCAAGCGATCGACGAAATGAAGCAAGCCCTGGCCGCGGAGCCGAATCGCCGCGACTTGAAGCTGTACGTGGCCAATCTGGATGTCGTAGGCGAAAGGTATGACGACGCCATCGAGATATATCAAGACCTGTTGAAAGACGATGCCAAGGACGCGGGTCTGCTGTACCGCCTCGCCGAGACCTATCGCCGCAAGGGCGACCTGGAAAAGGCCATCGACTACTTCCGGCGGTCCAGCCAGGCGGCGCCCAATAACGCGCAGCCGCTGCTGGCGCTGGCCCTGGTCCTGGATGGAACCGGACGCTCCGACCAGGCGCAACCGATTTACGAACAAATTCTGAAGATCCAGCCGGATCATCCCGTCGCGCTCAACAATCTGGCCTTCATCAAAGCGGAAAAGGGGAACGACCTTGAGGAGGCCCTGGGCATGGCGCAGCACGCCTTGCAAAAGCAGCCCAATTCGCCCGACATCCAGGACACGCTGGGCTGGATCTACATCCGCAAGAACCGTAGCGAAGACGCCGTCCGCCTGTTCTCAGGTCTGGTGGTGAAGGAGCCCAACAATCCCATTTACCACTACCATTACGGCATGGCCCTCCAGGAAAAAGGCGATCGGGCTTCGGCCAAGCGGGAATTGCAGAAAGCCCTGGCCGACGGTCCCTCCAAGCCGCAGGAACAGGAGATCAAGGACCTTCTGAGCAAGCTGGGTTGACAAGCTTGAGTTGAGACGCTTGGGACCAGTGCTTCGCTCGCCTTCGGCAAACTATGTCGCGCCCTTCTGCATCTTTCTGGCGCTGCTGGCGCTGTCCCGGGGAGTGTCTTTGCCCCCTGTCGCCACGCAGGCCGGATTCGTGGCGCTGATGCTGCTGGTGTTGTGGATCTTCTGCCGTCCTGTTCTGTTGGCGGCGGCGCGCGATCAAGTGCAGGTCCGCTCCTGGATCGCGACGCTCGCGGTGGGCGTAGTCATGTTCGTGCTTTGGATCGCTCCGGAGCATTTCTTTCCCGGCTATCGCCATTTCTGGTTGTTTGAGAATCCGCTGATGGGCAAGCCGGAAACCGGCTTGTCAGCCGCGGCGCGCTCCCAACCTCTGACTTTGTGGCTGCGCGCTTTCCGGGCAGTGATCATCGTTCCGGTGATCGAGGAACTGTTCTGGCGCGGCTGGTTGATGCGTTGGCTGATCGCCCCGGATTTCGAGTCCATCCCGCTGGGTACCTGGTCTGCGCAGGCGTTTTGGATTGTCGCCGTACTATTTGCCAGCGAGCATGGCGCGTTCTGGGACGTGGGCCTCGCGGCTGGCGTGCTTTACAATTGGTGGATGCTGCGCACGCGCAGCCTGGGCGACCTCATCGTCGCCCACGCCGTCACCAACGCATGCCTCAGCGCCTACGTTGCGTGGAGCGGCAGATGGGAATATTGGCCGTAGACAGAATGACAAAAACCGCTTCTAAGAAACTCGCCGGCACAACCCGCAGCGGGTTAACTACGCCTGGCCCGGGGAATAAGGCCACGGCTCCTGACCGTGTTGGGGGCCGGGCCGGCCCTGCGCCGGCTATGGAACAGGTTCGCCCCGGCGCTAGCGCCACGCGGGCCCGCGTTGCTCTTTTCGATTTTGACGGGACTCTCTCTCTGATCCGCTCCGGCTGGGTCGACGTCATGGTCCCCATGATGGTGGAGATTCTTCTCGATCTGGACACCGGCGAATCCGAGCAGGAGTTGACCTCTCTGGTTCAGGAGTTCGTCTGGCGCTTGACCGGCAAGGAGACCATCTACCAGATGATGGAGTTCGCCGCGCACGTGACCAAGCGCGGCGGCCGCGCTCTCGACCCGCTGGAGTACAAGCGCATGTACCTGGATCGTCTGTGGACCAAGATCCGCGGCCGCGTGGAGGATTTGCGCAGCGGCCACGCCACGCCCGAACAGTATCTGGTTCCCGGCGCGCGCCAGCTTCTTGAACGTCTGAAAGCCCAGGGCTTGCGCCTGTACTTGGCCTCCGGCACCGATGAAGTCTACATGAAGGAAGAGGCTCGCCTTCTGGACGTGTCACGCTATTTCGACGGCGGCGTCTACGGCGCGCTCGACGATTATAAGAGCTTCTCGAAGAAAATCCTGGTCCAGCGCATCCTTTCGCAAACCGACGTGCGCGGCGAAGAAATCGTCGGGTTCGGCGACGGCTACGTCGAAATTGAAGAGGTGAAGCTAGTGGGCGGTACTGCCGTCGGCGTGGCCACGCGCGAGCCGGAATGCCGTGCCATCGACGACTGGAAACGCGAGCGCCTCATCGGCGTCGGCGCAGATTTCATCGTGCCCAACTTCCTCGGCCACGCCGAGCTGATGGAAGCCCTCTTCGCTTCCCGGTAGACCACGCGGCTTGATGAACACGCTCGCCATCGATATCGGCGGGACCAAGCTCAGCCTCGCGTTATTTGAAAAGGAACGCATCGCCGCGCGCCTCACGCGTCCCACCGATCGCGCCGGCGGGCCGGAGTGGATGCTGGGGCACATCGAGCAAGCCGTTCACGATTGGAAATTCGAAGGCTGCGGAGTGGGGTTCGGAGGGCCCGTCGATTTTGCGCGCCAGCGCATCGCTCTCTCGACCCACGTCGCCGGATGGTCCGGGTTTCCACTGGTCGAAAGGTTGAAAGCGACGCTCGGCGTGAAAGTGGTTATCGACAACGACGCCAATGCCGGCGCGCTCGGCGAGGCCCGCTACGGAGCCGGCCGCGGCAAGCTGCCGCTGTTCTATCTGACGCTTTCGACCGGCATCGGCGGAGGCATCGTTCTCGCCGGCGGCTCCGTGTATCGCGGCGCGGATTCCTGGGCGGGTGAAGTCGGCCACATCGCTCTCGATCCCGATGGTCCCGTATGCCTGTGCGGCGCGCGCGGCTGCTTCGAGCGTTTGTGCAGCGGCCTCTGGCTGGAGCGCGATTACGGCAAGCCCGCCAGCGAACTGCTCCAAGACCCAGCCTTCGTGGTGCGCTACGTTGTCCATCTGGCGCAAGGTCTGAAAGCCGCGATCATGCTGCTCAATCCGGCTAGCATCGTCATCGGCGGCGGCATCGCCCAAGCCGGCGAGCGACTGTTTTCACCCCTCCGCGCCGAACTCCGCCGTCAAGTCACGAGCTGGTCCCAGGCCCGCCTCGACCTAGTTCCGGCGGAACTGGGCAATGACAGCGTGCTGTGGGGCGCGCTGGCATTAGCGGGGACTACTTCGGGTGTGGGATGACTTTGAGAATCCTGTACGTGTCACCAACGATCCTGAAGTAGAAGCGCCAATTGCTATTGACGCGGGCCTGCCAGATGTCGGCGGCTTCGTCATACTTCTTGGCACGAAGCGAGGGATGCCGAAGATCTCTCTCGAGTAGCCTCAGTTGCTTGAACAACGCTGTTTGGACCGAATCAGGTGCCGCTCTCAGGGCCTTGGCCACCGCCTCCCCGTATTCGGCCTTCATCGAGAAGCTTTGACTTTTCTCCGCCGCTTCGGGTTATCAAGCTTGCCCCGCAAGTCAGTGATCAGCTCATTCATCGTTTCGAAAGGGCCATAAAATGGACCTTTCTCGGCCTCTTTCAGTTCGGCGTCGATCGCGCGGCGCTGGGCTGGCGTGTACTCATCCTCCCCTGACGGGGGCTTCGCGCGAATTGTAATCAGGCCACCGGAAACGCAAAACTCCAGCTCCTGCCCGTGCTTGAACCTCGCCCGCCGGCGCACCGCACCGGGCACAATCAGCGGAGCTTTGTTGTCGTTCTTGAAGGGTATCGTCATCTCACCCTCCGATCGAGTACATCGGCCGGGGCGGCGGCACGAACTGTTGCGAGCCGATCTGGTGCCCGATCCATTTCCCGCTCACGCAGGTCCGGACCGCCGCGGCGATTTCCTCGTCCGGAGCGCCGCCGCGCAGCAGGCCGCGCACGTCGGTCTCCTCGATGGCGAACAAGCAATAGCGGACGTGCCCATCCGCGGTCAGGCGCAGGCGGTTGCAATTGAGGCAGAACGGCCGCGTCACCGAAGCGATGAATCCCACGCTTCCGACGCCGTCGGTGAAGCGATACTCCGTTGCGGGAGCCCTGGGATCGCGGTCCGGAACCTCCTCCAGTGGCCCGATCTCGCGCGCCAGCATCGCCAGCATCTCGTCCGCGGAAAGCACCTTGTCGCGCAACCACAGGCCCTGCGCGTCCAGAGGCATAAACTCGATGTAGCGGATTTCGATGCCACGCTCGCGGCCGAAGCGGGCCAAAGGCACGATATCCGGCTCGACCAGATTCTTCACCGCAACCGCATTAATCTTGATGGGACCGTAACCGATGCGGCGGCACGCCTCGATTCCATCCAGCACCCGGTTCAAGTCGTCGCGCCGCGTGATTTGCCGGAACCGCTCCCGGTCCAGCGTGTCGAGGTGGATGTTGATGCGCCGCAGCCCCGCGGCGTACAACTCCTCGGCCTGCGCGGCCAGCAGCACGCCGTTGGTGGTCAGCGCCAGATCGTCGATGCCCGGAATCGCATTCAGCTTGCGGATCAGCCCGGCCAGGTCCTTGCGCACTAGCGGCTCGCCTCCGGTGATCCGGAGCTTGCGCACGCCCAACCCGGCCGCGATGCGCGCGAAGCGTTCGATCTCCTCGAAGCTCAGCACATGCTCGCGAGCCTCGAACTTCACGTTCTCCTCCGGCATGCAGTAAAAGCAACGGATATTGCAGCGATCCGTTACGCTGATGCGCAGGTTATCGTGGCGGCGTCCGAAGCTGTCGATGAGCGGAGTCACGGAGATACGGAAATGTCACTTTTATTGTAATTCTTCGGTCAAGCGCATCCGGTCCGCGCGGCGGATAAAGGCCCATAGCCCCAGCGCAATCACCACCGCCAGCGCCAGCAGTTGCCAGGTGTGAGTCCTCAGCCAATCCCACGAATTCTCGCCCAGTTGCTGCCCCAGATACGCCAGCGCCAGATACCGCGGGATGCGCGCCAGCGTCAGCACCAGCAGGAAACGGACGCGGCTGACGCCCATCGCAGCCGTGCAGGCCACGAATACCTTGAAGGGCAGGATCGGCAGCGGTATCAGAGCCGAGACAAACACGGTCACTAGGCCGTAGTGCTGCGTCCAGCCGCGGAAACGGGCGCCGCGCCCGCTGGAAGTGTACTTGGCCAGCATTTTTTCTCCGCCGCGCCGCATCACTTCGAAAAAAATCACGCTGCCGATCACCGACCCTACGATCGCCAATCCCGCGCATAGCATGGCGGCCTCCGGGCGAGCCGCGGCCAGGAACAGCAGCACCCAATCCGTGCCTCCCGGCGTCGGCGGACCGGCGTTTTCGAGCGTCGCCAGAATCAGCAAGCCGGCCGGGCCCCACGAAATCAGGACGTCGCGCAGATGCCGCATGCGTTACTCGGTTCCTTCAAGCATGGCAAGGAGCGCGGCTTCGTCGATCACCTTGATCCCCAGTTCCTGGGCCTTGGTGAGTTTCAATCCCACTTCAGCGCCCGCGACCACGTAATCCGTCTTGTGGCTCACCGAGCCGGCCACTTTCCCTCCCGCGGCTTCGATCCGCGCCTTCGCATCCTCCCTCGCCATGGTCGGCAGGGTGCCTGTCAGCACGAAGGTCAGCCCGGCTAGCGCGCCGCCGGCTCGTTTCGGAGCTTCGTAAGTGAACGACAAATGCTCATGCCGCAATCGCTCCACCAACTCCCGGTTGCGCTTCTCGTGAAAGAAACCGTGGATGCTTTTTGCGACCTTCGGCCCCACTTCTTCGGCTCTTTGAAGCTGGTCCTCGCTCGCCGTCATGATCGCGTCCAGATCGCCGAAAGCCTCCGCCAGCCATTGCGCCGTGCGCTCCCCCACGAACGGAATTCCCAGGCCATTCAGCACGCGCGGCAAGGGACGGCCCCGCGAGGCTTCAATATGCTCCAGGAGCTTGGCCGCCGATTTCTTGCCCATCCGTTCCAGCTCCGTCAACTGTTCCAGTGTTAACCCGTACAAGTCGGCGATGTTGCGGACCAATCCCTGCTCCACCAGTTGATCCACCAGGGCCTCACCCAGCCCGTCGATATCCATGACGCCTCTTGCGGCGAAGTGGAGTACCGACTCCTTCAATCGCGCCGGGCAATTGGTGTTAACGCAACGCGTGGCGGCTTCGCCTTCCGCCCGCACCGTCTCGCCGCCGCAGATGGGGCAGTGCTTGGGCATGTGGAACGGCCGCCGGTGCTCGCCCTGCTGAACCACGCGAACCACTTGCGGGATTACGTCCCCGGCCCGTTGCACCAGCACCGTATCGCCGATCTCGACACCCAGCCGCTCGATCTCGTCTTCATTGTGCAGCGTCGAAAGCGAGACCGTCACGCCGCCGATGTTCACCGGCCGGAACACCGCGCCGGGCGTCAACACCCCGGTGCGGCCGACGTTCACGATAATATCTTCCACCACCGTTTCGGCCTGACGCGCCGCGAATTTGTAGGCGATGGCCCACCGCGGAGCCTTCGCGGTCCAGCCCAATCTCTCCTGCTGCGCCACCGAATCCACTTTCGCCACCACTCCGTCAATCTCAAACGGCAGCGAGTCGCGGTTCTCTTCCCAGTTCGCGCAAAACTTCACCAGCTCATCGATCCCGGCGCAACGCGTCCAATGCTGGCTGATCTTGAATCCCAGCTCGCGCAGCGTCTCCAGAGCCTCATGTTGCGTCGCGCACGCGAACTTTCCGTTCTGGTAGAGGAAATACGTAAAATACTCCAGTTTCCGCGACGCCGTGATGGAAGGATCCAGCACGCGCAGGGAGCCCGCCGCGGCGTTGCGAGGATTGGCGAAACGCTTCAGATTCGCAGCTTCGTTTTCCTCGTTCAGTTTCTCGAAGGCTTTCTTGTTCAGCACCACTTCGCCGCGGACTTCCCAATCGCCTTTGCGCTTTCGCAGGCCTAGAGGAATCGAACGGATGGTGCGCGCGTTTTCCGTCACATCCTCGCCCGTTTCGCCGTCACCGCGGGTCACCGCCTGGGCGAACCTGCCGTCGCGATAATGCACCGCCATCGACAACCCGTCCAGCTTCAGCTCCGCCACGTAGAAGTATGCTTCGTCGCCCAGCAGCCCGCGCACGCGGCGGTCGAAATCGCGCAGCTCGTTTTCACCGAAGGCGTTGTCTAGGCTGAGCATGGGACTCGAATGCCGCACCTTGACGAAGCCCTCGCGCGGCCTTGCGCCTACCCGCTGGGTGGGCGAATCGGGCGTGACCAAATCGGGATGCTGCTCCTCCAGATCCCGGAGCGTACGGAGCATCGCGTCGTATTCGGCGTCGCTGATTTCCGGCGCGTCGAGGACGTGGTACAGGTACTCGTGATGCCGGAGCTGCTCACGCAGCGCTTCGATTTTCTCTTTGGGTGTGGGCACGCGCACCCTTTCGAGGTTGGTGTGCAAGTTATGATAAGTGAATCGAACTTTATCGCCAGCCAGTCTTAATTTATAACCCTTACGCAGGCAAAATCCGCCGGAAGTCAGGTACCCTCCAACGTACCACCGCGGCGCTAGCCCGTGTGGGCGTGACCCCGCGTATCTTGGCGACGGACGCGGCCGGCCACGCCACGGAGCTCGCCCGCGAAGCGGTCCAGCAAGGCGCGGACCTGGTGCTGGTTCTGGGCGGCGATGGAACCATCAACGAAGCCGCCAACGGGCTGGCGTTCACCGATGTCCCTCTGGGCGCGCTGCCGGCCGGGACCGCCAACGTGCTGGCGATGGAGCTGGGGCTCGGCTCGCACCTGGGCCCGGCGATCGAGCGGCTGGCCACATGCATCCCCCAGAAAGTAGCTCTGGGACGGCTCAACGGCGCGACCGATCCTCCGCGCTACTTCCTGTGCATGGGCGGCGCCGGGCTCGACGCCAAGATCGTCAATCAGGTTAATGCCGCCCTCAAGGATCGCGCCGGCAAGCTGGCTTACTGGGCCGCCGGATTCGAACAGTTCGCCGGCAAAATCGATCCGGTGGAAGTGCGGGTCCAAGACCAGACTTACCGCGGCGGCTTTCTGCTGGCCAGCCGCGTGCGCAACTACGGCGGAGATCTGGAGATCGCCAGCGGAGCGTCTCTCCGGCGCACGGATTTTGAGCTGGTCCTGTTCGAAGGCTCCAATCCTTTGCGCTATGGCGCATACATGCTCGCCACGCTGTTGCGCCAGGTTCAGAAAATGCCTGGAGTTCGCACCGTCGCGGCGCAATGCGCCGAAATTCTGACTCCCGCTCCCCTGCATGTCGACGGCGAATACGCCGGCTGCCAAACCGCGCATTTCGAGGCCGTGCCCGATTCGCTCACGCTGCTGATGCCCCCCACCTACAAGTAGCAAATGGACAACCTCACGCACTCGCTCACCGGTCTGATGCTGGCGCGGGCAGGCCTCGGCCGCACCACTGCGCGCGGCGGCACGCTGATGCTGGTGTTGGCCGCCAACGCCCCGGATCTCGACGGCCTTGCTCTGTTCCGCAACGGCTTCGCCTACATTCAGTATCATCGCGGCCTCCTTCATTCCTTCGCGATGACTCCGGTGATGGGCCTGCTCGCGCTCATGCTGGCGCATTGGATTCGTGGAGCTTCCGTCACTCTGCGCACCTGGTTCGCGTGCATTCTCGGCGTGCTCAGTCACGTGCTGCTCGACTACACCAACGCCTATGGCATCCGGATGTTCCTGCCGTTCTCCTCGCGCATGCCGCACCTGGACACGGTTGAACTGATCGACCTCTGGATTCTCGTTATCTTCGCGATCGCGTTGATCGCGCCGGCGCTCGCGGGCATGGTCACTTCCGAAATCCGTGGCGCAAAATCCGCCGGGCCCAAGCGCGCCTGGGCTTGCTTTGCACTTGTGGCCTTGCTTGGCTACGAGGGCTTCCGCTACGCCGCGCATCAGCGAGCCATCGCCGTGATGGCCGCGCGAATTTACGATGGCGAGCCCGCCAAGCTCATCGAGGCTTTACCCTCCGGCTCCGACCCTTTGCGCTGGCGCGGCGTCATCGAGAGCACCGCATCCGTATTCGATGTCCCCATTCTTCTGACTCAGGAGTTCGATCCGACCTCCGGCGAAGTCGACTACCCCGCCCCGGAATCCCCGGCGGTCGGCGCCGCGCGAGCCACCCAACCGTTTCAGGCATTCCTGCGCTTCAACCAGCTCCCCTTCTGGAAGGTGACCCCGCTCGACAACGCCACGCTGGTGCAGTTGATCGACATGCGCTTCGGCACGCCGCGCCGGCCCGGCTTCGCTTCGGTGTCCGCGGTGGTGGGCCAGGACGGACGCGTCCGCGATGCGAGCCTCGGGCTTGGTCTAGCGGGAAGGCGCTAGCCGTGGCTACCCCAGGAAATTGAAGAGCGATGTCCTCGGAATCAGCGCCTCTGATTGCAGCGCGGCTTCGTCCTGAGTTTGCGCCTGCGTGAGCTGCTCGATCGCCGTCGCGGAATCGGCGTCCTCCAGATTGCTCACCTGCGTCTGGAGCTGGGTTTGGAGTGTCTGGCCGTAGTCGGTGGCCTGCTGCACCTGCTGTTGCGTGTTCCCGTAAAACGCGAGCTGCTCATTCAGGTAGGAGCTGACGTTGGCGAGACCCTGGACGGCCGTCTGGATTCCTGCCGAATCGTTGTTATCGAGCGCCGTGGCCAGGTTTGAAATCGCGGAGAAGACGTCGGTCGTGGGATCGCCCGAATCGAAGATCTGCTGCGCAGTCAGCGCCACCGGAAACGTCGAGCCGTCCGGACTCTGCGCGACGCGCGTCGAAGCCGACCCCTGGTAACTGCTGACCACCGGAGGATTCTGGGTGGTGTCGATCGAATAGGGCTGTTGCTGGTCCAGGTCACCGGAAAAAATATAGCGCCCGCCCACCTGCGTGTTCGCCAGGCCGACTATCTCCTGCAAAACGCCGCCCACCTGCTGCGCTAACTGCGCGTTGGACGCCGCGGTCGCCGTGCCGGTGCTGCCTTCGGACCCCAACGTCTGCACCTGATCGAAGAGCTGCACGGCGCTTTCCAGCGTCTGCTCCGCGGTGTTCACTTCCGTGCTGGTCTGCGAGAGGTCGGAGTTTACTTGTTGGGTCGAGCTCAAGTTCGCCCGCGCTTGAAGAATCGCCGAGATCTCGTCCGGAGCGTCCGAGGCTTGATTCACACTGAGCCCGGTGGAGAGCTCGGTCTCGGCCTGCTGCATCTGCTGATTGATCTGGCTGAGATTGTTGACGAATTGTTGTGCGTCTGGATTCAGGCTGGAAATCATACGGAGCTATCCAGGGGAAGGATGTCGAGAAGCGTCTGCGTCATGCTGTTCAGCACCGTCACCATCTGTCCCACGGCTTCGTAGGATTGCTGGTATTGAAGCAGCTTGGCGGCTTCCGTGTTTAAGTCCACGCCGCTTGCTTGCTGGCGCTGCTGCTGCGCCTGTGTCACTAGATCCTGATCTTCGGTCTGGTTTTGCTGCGCCGTGGAGACGTCGCTGCCCACCTGCGAAGTCAAATTGGCGATCGCCTGGGTGAAGGTGACTCCGTTGTCGGCGGTGGCGTTGGCCAGATTCGCCACCGCGATCGCGTTGTCGCTCCCGCCGGGTGAGTCCGCCGCTGCCGCGGCGATTTGATCCGGAGTCATGGCGCTGTTCACGGCCAGTGTGGCTGCCGCGTCGTCCGCTTGGTCGTAAGAGAACAGATTGTTTACCGGCGCCGCGCCGCTCTCATCCACGCCTTGCGCCAGTTGCCCGTTCACCTGATCGGCGAAGGTCTGCGCCAGTGTGTTCAATTGCGTCATGTAACCCGGCAGAGTCGTGTTGGAATCGGCCAGCATGCCGCCCAACGAACCTCCGGTGATCTGGCTGGTGACGTCGTTCGATTGCGAATCCAGGATTTGGGTTTGCCCGGAAGAGAAGGCGGCCGAAATCTGATATTGCTGGCTGCCCAGCACCAGTGGAGTTTGCCCTCCCAGATACACGCTGTAGGTCCCGTCGCTGGCCTTGATCATCGAAAAATTCGCGAGCGTCGAAAGCGTCTCCAGATCCGAATGCATCTGCGCGTCCAGCCCCGGGTCCTGCGTTGACGAGGCGTCGCTCTGATACTGTTGATTCAACGAGGCGATTTGCCCGGCGAGTTGGTTGATCTGGGTCACTGTGCTGCTGGTCTGGCTCGCAATGCCGCTCTCGACCTGTTGAATTCCGTTGGCCGCCTGGTTGAAACTCTGCGCCACATCTCCGGCCGCCGAGATCACCGCTTGCCGTGAGCTGGCATCGTTGGGATTGACGCTGAGGGCGGAGAAACTGTTGAAGAAACTGGAGAGGGAAGAGGCCACTCCGTCAGACGCGTTGGGATCGAAAAGCGTCTGAACCTGCGCAAGATCCGTGGCGGTTTGTTGCGACGCCCCTGCCAGCGTTTGTTGATTGCGAACATTCTGTTCCAGATATTCGGAGCGGGAACTGATCAGGCCCGCGCTGGTCACGCCTCCCGAAGTTCCCTCCGCCGGATCGAAGGGCATGGCCGCCAGCGCCAGATTCTGATCCGCGTAGCCCGGTGTATTCGCGTTGGTGATGTTGTTTTCGATCGTGCTGAACTCGCGTTCGTACACGGAGAGCGCACTCGCCGAACTGCTCAGAATACTCAGGATTCCGCCCATCTCAGCCTCGCACCAGCAAAGTCCCCCGCAGTTTGAGAGGCGCGGGTTCGCCGTCCTGGCCATAGCCGGCCGCCGGCGCCAGCAGACGAGCCATGCCGCGCGCCAGTTCCAGGCCTTGGGCGGTCAGCCGCGCCGCCGCGCGCAGTTCCCGCGCCAGAGCTTCCAATTCCTCCCGCGTCAACCCAGTCCGTAAGACGGGATCGTTCCGCAAACGTTCGAGATCCAGAGCCGCATTCTGCAAGGCGGGCGTATGCGCGGCGAGCCTCTCCGCGGCCATCTCATCCGGAGGGGCAAGCAGGGCCGCGCGCAGGGCCGCCACCGTTTCGCGAACTCTAGGAATGCTGCAGCGCATCGTCGATGATCTTGCCGGCCGTCGCCTGCGAGTCCACCTGATAGGTGCCGCTGGCGTAGGACCGCGCAATCTGCTCGATGCGTGCCTGCCGTTCCGGAGAATCCGCCGCCAGCGATCGCAGGCTCCGCACCAGCTCCGATAAGTGAATATCGTCGCCCGAGGTTGCCCCAACCGAAGACGCATCAACCGAAGACGCGCCCGCCGGCGTAAGAGACGAACCGGTGGTTTGCCCCGTTCGTCCCGTCTGCTGGGTCCCCAGCGTCTCAGCCGGGGTCAGAGAAGAAAGGTTATTATTATCTACCTTCATGTCGAGCAACTCATTCGGAGAGCGTCCCCCAATGGGCTTTCACTCTCCTCAATTGCTGTATCGACTCACTCAACTAATATCTTAGACCGAATTCGCTCACCGCGGGCTAGGTAAAGACCGACACCCTTATATTCCGTGCTTACGCAAATTCGATCGCCCAATGCCGGTTCCTCTTACTCCGACTCTTCCGACGCAGGTTCCGCGTCGGGAACCTTGATTTCGATCAGCGCCAACCGGTCGCCGTTGGCCAGCTCCAGCGCCAGGCCGAATTCGTAGCGCGAGGCCTCGGCATCCCGCACGCTGCCCTCCGGAGCTTCGCGCGGATCGGAAAACGTATAGCTGGCGCCCGCCAGCGGCACCACTACCTGCCAGGTTTCGCCGCCCAGGTTCAGCACGCTCGCATCGTAACTTTGCGCCACGCCCACGCCTTCGAAAATCAGCGCCGCACTACGCAACCGGATGCGCAAAGGCGACGAATCTTCAATCCATCGCGTGAACAGCAGCCGCGCATCTTCCGGTGACGTAACCATTGCGAACCTCGCCTTTCGCATTGTATCGCCATCCGCGCCTGGGAAGGGACCTCACTCCAGGCTCACATAGCCCTCGGAATTACAGAAATAGACGGTCTTGAACAGGCTCACCGGCAGCAGCCCTTGCGCGCCTGCCTCGCCTTGCGGCACTGCGACTGCTTGTCCGCTCCAGAAAGCCCGTCCCTCGATCAGCAGCTTGCGCTCCACCGTGCCCACCCTTTGCGCCCCGGACATGGTCACCAGATCGCCCCGCGCGCCGCTGGAATCCAAGCCGAACAGCGCGACCCACTGCGTGCCGGAATCGAGCACCAGCTCTCCCAGACTGGTCGAGACCAGCGGCCTCTGGTCGGCCATCCGCAGCGGCGTGCGGATTTCGGACGCCGCAGGCTCACGCTTGCCGAATTCGATGCGCTTGCCCTTCAGATCCAGCAGGTAATCAAAATGCGACAGGAACGCCTGGCCCAGCACGCCTTGAACGCCGGGCTCGAATTGGCGGATTACTTCGACTCCGGCGAAGAGAAATCTCTGCCGGTCGGCGTGCACCTCACCAACCTGTACCTCGATGCCGTCGGTTCCCGGCACGTAGATCGCTCCGCCCGAGGAAATCAGTCGGCTGCGGAAGGTCGCCTTCAACCCAATGGCGCGCGCGACCTTCGTATCCAGATGATTCGCGGTAGTGCCGGTATCGATAAGAAACGAATACGGCCCGTGCCCGTTGACGTAGACGCCGTCGACGATGGGATGCCCTTCCACCACCCGCATTTTCATCGCGGGCCAGGCCGGGCTGGCAGCGAGCAAGCCGCCCCAAACCAGGAGTCGTCCAAAACCGCGCATACTACCCCCGCACCCAACAATGTCTATCGCATGACAGAAAGATGACGAATTGGTTACAAGAATGCCACAGGGGATGCTTGATGGCAAGGGAAAATTGCCGGGAATTTGGAGCCGCGGTTCGCTTATCCGCGCCCGCGCAGGCGCTCGATTTTGCGGCGGTCGCGCTTGGAGGGCTTGCCGTCGCGTCCGAAGTCAACCTGCGGCTGCGCCTTACGTTGCTCGGCTAGCTTGAGGCGAGCCTCGCGGCTGGCTTCGGTTTCCCGGTACAATCCCTGCGCAACCGGCGCCGGCCCGCGAATCTCGCTCACGCCCAGCACTTCGATTTCGAACTCCCCGCTCGAGTTCTTCACCCGCAGCAAGTCGCCGGCGGAGACTTCACGCGCGGGCTTCGACGGCCGCCCTTGACACTCCACCCGTCCCAGCTCACAGGCGCGCGCCGCCAGCGTCCGCGTCTTGAAGAATCGCGCCGCCCACAGCCACTTGTCGAGTCTGACCCGGTCCATTCTGACCTGGCCGGGGATCGCACCGTCCATGGGTCTATTCTCGTACGGGACGCCGTGGCAGTCAGGAATCCGAGGCCTTCGGCGCCGCAACGACAGTGACCCAAAAGACACCCTCCGGCGAGTCGAACGCCAACTGCTCGCGCAGCTCAGCGCCGCAAACCAGCACGCGATAGTCGCTGCCGTCGACCACCGAGGGCATCGACAAGTGGATGCCCGGCGTCATGACGCACTTCAGATTGCCGCCGATCATGTTGACCAGCTCGCCTAGAGCGGCCCGCACGATGTCGTCGACCGCACTGAGCGCGTCCAAAGAAAGAAACCGGCTCGCGAAACAGCAGGCTTGTCCGCGGCTGCATTCGAGCAGCACCGCTCCGTTCCAGGCGCCGGACAGATGAACCAGCGCCGTGAGCCGGCCGCTTCCCGGAAACCAGCCTGCCCCGCTCTCCGCGATTTCCATCCCCAGCATGGTGCCGAACACGCTTTGGACGATCTGGACCAGATCGCCGGCGCGCAACTCGACTTGCTCTTCGGTGGACATGTTTCACCTCTCTAGCGGGCCACGTAAACCGTCACGTTGCCCGGGTTGTCGCGGTCAAACCGCTCCTCGATTCCGAACGCGGTTTCCGCGCCGCCCAACAACAGCCAGCCTCCCCGGTACAGCGCGCCGTGAATCTCTTTGAGGATTTTAGCTTTGGTTTCGCGGTCGAAATAAATCAGCACATTGCGGCAGAACACCAGGTCGAACGGGCCCAGCGCCCGCATGCTGGAGCGCAGGTCCATGGTTTCAAAGCGCGCCATTCGCCGGGCGTCTTCGCACAAGTGCCACTCCATTCCCGTGCGGCGGAAATGCTTGATCAAAAGAGCCGCCGGCAAACCCCGGTTCACTTCGATCTGCTGGAATTTCGCCTGCCGCGCCCGCTCCACCATCCCCGAGGAATAATCCGTGCCCAGGATCTGCACGTTCCAATCGCCCAGTCCCTCCTCCAGCAGCAGTATCGCCAGACTGTAGGCCTCCTGCCCGGAGGACGCCGCGGCCGACCACACCCGCAGCCGCTTGGTGTCCGCGCGCTCCTGCTTGAGCCGGGGCAGGAAGACTTTGCGGATCGCCTCGTATTGCGCGGGGTCGCGGAAGAAATAGGTTTCGTTGGTAGTCATCGCTTCGACCACTTTGCGCCCCATCTCGCCGTCCCGCGTCGCGCGCAGCAGCGCGCACAGATCGTTGATCGAGCCCAGGTTCATCTGCCGCACCAGGGGCGTCAGGCGGCTCTCGAACAGGTAATGCTTGTCGGTTTCGAGCACGATGCCGGAGTTGGCGTAAACGTGCTGCTGCAGGAAGCGGTAGTTCTCGACGTTGATCCGGGGAGGCGCCGCGCCGGCCATAAGCTGCCGCTACCTCCTTCCGCCCAGTCTTTGGATCTCCGCCGCCACCTGATCCAGCGGCAGGATCCGTTCCGCCAGCCCCGCGCCGGCCACCGCGCCCGGCATGCCCCACACCACGCTGGAGGCTTCGTCCTGGGCCAGAATGCTGGCCCCGCGCGCCTTCAGGATTTCGGATCCACGCAAGCCGTCCTGGCCCATGCCCGTCAGGATCACCGCGATCGCCGCGCCCCCGTAGACTTCGCCCACCGAGGCGAACAAAGCGTCCACCGCCGGACGGCAGGAATTGAGCGGCGCCGATTGATCCAGGCACACGCGCACCGAGGTTCCCTCCGGCGCGACCTTCATGTGATAGTCGCCCGGCGCGATCAGAACTTTTCCCGGCTCGACCGCGTCGCCTTGCTTGGCCTCTTCCACGCGTAAAGGGCAGACCGCGCGCAGCCGGTCGGCCAGCAGGCGGGTAAACAGCGGCGGCATATGCTGCACCACCAGCACCGGCAGCGGAAAGGCAGCCGGCAGACCGGGCAGCATCGCGGCCAGCGCCGTCGGTCCGCCCGTGGAGACTCCGATCGCGACCACCCGGGGCTGCGTCCTGGCGGAGGCGGCCCGGAGCGCGGGCACCGCGCCAGGGACCACCGGCGTGACGGCGGAGGCAGCCCGGCGCGGCTGCGGCAGCCGGAAAAACTGCTTGATCTTGGGAACCAGCTCTTCCCGCAACCGGGCCATGGAGCGGTCCAGCGACCCCTCATTGGAAGCCTTGGTTACGTAGTCGTCGGCGCCCAGCGTCAGCGCCTCCAGAGTCACCGCCGCGCCGCGCTCGGTCAAGGTGCTGAACATGATCACGCGCGTCTGCGGATGGCTCTTGCGGATGCGCCGCAGCGTCTCCAGCCCGTCCATCTCCGGCATCTCGATGTCCAGCGTCAGAATGTCCGGGTTCATCTGCGGGATGCGCTGCAAAGCGATGGCCCCGTTGCCCGCTACCCCCACCACCTCGATCCAGGGGTCCTGCTCCAGCGCGTGCGTCACCAGCCGCCGGATCACCACCGAATCGTCCACCACCAGCACGCGGATCCGTTCGCCGGGCTGCAACGCGCGTACGCTTACCGCGGCCATATCAAGGAACCATCCCCACCAACTGGAGCTTCTCCACCAGGACGTCCCGGTTGAACGGCTTCATGATGTATTCGTTCGCGCCGGCCTCCAGCGCCGCCGTCATGTGATCCATTTCGGTTTCGGTGGTGACCATCACGATCACCACCGAAGCCAGCTCCGGATTTCCCCGCACCCGCTTGAGCAGATCCAGACCGTTTACCTCCGGCATGTTCCAGTCGGCCAGCACCAGGTTCACTCCGGTCTTCCCGGACGCCAGGATCTCCAGCGCCTGTTTGCCATCGGCCGCTTCGCATACCTCGTAGCCCAGCTCCGTCAAATGGCGCGCCAGAATCATGCGCATCGCTTTCGAATCATCCACGACTAACGCTTTGGCCATGCTGCACCAGACTTGTTCAGACGGTGAATTTGGAGATCACGGTTTGCAGACGCGCCGCCATGTGGCTCAGCTCCTGCGCCGCTTTCTGCGTGTCGTTGGCGCCTTGCGTGGTGTTCTTGGCGGCCACGGCCACCCCGCCGATATTCTTGGCGATGTCGTTGACGCCCTTTGCCGCTTCGCTTACGCTGCGGCCGATTTCGTTGGTGGTCACCGTCTGCTCCTCCACCGCCGAGGCGATGCTGTTGGAAATATCGTTGATCTGGTTGATGATCGTCCCGATCTCCTCGATCGCCTTCACCGCCCCCTTGGTGTCCCCCTGGATGGCCTCGATCTTCTGGCCGATCTCCTCGGTCGCCTTGGCGGTCTGCTTGGCCAGCTCCTTCACTTCGTTGGCCACCACCGCGAAGCCCTTCCCGGCTTCCCCGGCGCGCGCCGCTTCGATGGTCGCGTTCAACGCCAGCAGGTTGGTCTGCTGCGCGATGGAAGTGATCACCTTGATCAC
Organism: Bryobacteraceae bacterium; assembly: GCA_030041495.1. Classification (GTDB taxonomy): domain Bacteria; phylum Acidobacteriota; class Terriglobia; order Bryobacterales; family Bryobacteraceae; genus Palsa-187. The sequence goes on from JASHNT010000103.1 coordinate 72,139, forward strand.
GTTGCCGATCTCCTGGCTGGATTCGCCCAGCTTCTTCACGGTTTCGTTGGTGGATTGCGCCACGCTCACCGCGTTCTTGGCCACCCGCGCCGATTCATTGGCGTTCTTGGAGATCTCGCGGATGGAAACCTGCATCTGCTCGGAGGCCGAAGCCACCGAAGAGACATTCTTGGAAACCTGCTCGCTGGCCGCCGAGACCACGTTGGCCTGCGTCGCCGTCTCCTCCGCGTTGCCCGCCATCTGCTGGCTCACTGCGGTCAGCTCCTCGGAAGAAGAAGCCAGAGCGGAGGTGTTCTGCGAGGTCTCCGAAATCAATCCGGTCAGGTTGGTGCGCATGTCCTCGATGGTGTTATTGATGAAGGCCTTCTTGCCGGGGAATTTTTCAAGGATGGCCCTGAAGTTGCCTTTGCCGAATTCGGCCACGCACGCCATGGCTTTTTTCTTCACCGCGATATGCCCGGCCACCATCTTGTTGACGCCCTCGGCCATCGCGCGGAAGGAGCCTTCGAACTGGTCCGGGGGAATGATTACGTCGATTTCGCCCAGGTCGTGCTCGTGCGACATGTGGTTCATCGCCTTCACGAAACCTTCCAGGTTCTGGGTAAACACGTTCTTGATGGTCCCCACCTGCTCGCCCTGATCCCCCGGCGCGGTCACGGAGGACATTTCGATTCCCGCGGATTTCAGAACGTTATAGAGCGTGCAGAGAATGAAGGAATCGCCGATGGCCTGCAGATCCAGATTGAAGACTTTGAGGACCGCCGCCTTCACCCGGCGGATCTTGTCCTCGTCATCCAAATCCCGGCGCAGGTAGCGGTCAAGCAACTCCTCGTACTCGGCGTAGGCGCCGACGTACCATTTGAACGGCAGGTTGATGCGGTCGTGCACTTCCCCGACGTATAGACGCTTTTCGAAGTAGCGCAGGTCATAGTTGACCGACGCTCCCGCGAAAACTTCGGTGAGATATCCGGCTTGGGAAGCCTCCAGCGCCGTGCGCAGAGCCGCCAGCGGCATTTTGCGCTCTCGCGCGAAGTTCTCGAAGAACTCCCGCGTGGCCGGGAACTGGAACTGAAAGTCATAGAACTCCTTGGCGATCTGAGCCGCCATTGACTGCGCCCACGGGGCCATCTCCAGCAGCAACTCGCGCTCTTCGGCGCCCAGGCGGATGAATTGGCGGCGCTGCGCCACTGAATTCTCGTCCATGCCGAAGCGCCGGGCAAGACTTTCCCCACGCACCGTCCAATCCGCTTCCACCTGCCGTGGACGCGCGGTCTGGATGGACGCGCTCCGCGCCGGGCGAGTCTCGCGCGGCTCGCCGGCCACGGCCACTCCGCCGCCCGCCGTCTGGGACCGGCTCCCGTCTGTTCTCCTGCTGTTCATGTTCTGTGCTCCTTGTGAGGTTGAATCGATTGAGCTGCCCGGCGCCGCGTTCGGAGAAGCGGCGCGGAGCAGGTTAGGCGGCACCGGCTTGCGCCAGTTCCACCGTGTGCTCCGTGTCGAGGACCAGCAGTAGCCGGTCCTTAAGTTTGTAGACTCCGCGGATCAGGTCGCGCGCCGCCTGGTCCAGATTTTCCGGCGGCGCTTCGTAAGCCGCCCCGTCCACCTCGAGAACGTCGCCGATTTCGTCCACCAGCAGGCTGACCGCGCCTTCTTCGCTGCGCACCACCATGTTCATGGGCGCCTGTCCGCCGGGGCGCGGCGGCAGCGCCAGCCGGCGGCGCATGTCGATGGCGGTCACAATCTGGCCGCGCAGATTGATCAGCCCCTCGATCACGTCGGGGGCTTGCGGCACCCGGGTCATCTGCTGGAAGCGCAGCACCTCCTGCACGCACAGCACGTCCACCCCGAAGAACAAATCCCCCACGAAGAACGTGGAAAATTGGCCGCTCGATTTGCTGACCTCGGTTCTTGAATTCGCCGTCTCAGACGCCATGGTTATCGCTCCTTGCCCGCGCCCACAAGCGCGTCCCTGGGCGGATTCACCGCCGCCGCCAGGCGAGCCACCGAGTCGAGCATGGCTTCGCGATTGAACTTCAGCTGGCAATCCTGGAAGCCGTTGTCCCGGCCGGCTGCCTGCGCCTGCTCCGCCGAGTTCGCCAAGGCTAGCACCGGAATGCGTTCCCACTCCGGCCGCCTCCGCATGGCCGTCACGAAATCGCCGCCGCTATGCGGGAGATCCAGCGCGGCCACCACCACGTCCACCGGATTGTGCTCCAGCCCGCGAATGGCTTCCTCGCCGCTGGCTGCTTCCAGCACGCGATAGCCGGCCATGTCCAGGCCGCTGCGGATCAGTCCGCGCGAAAACGCCGAAGCTTCCGCCACCAGCACCCGCCGTGCGCCGGATGCGCCGTCGGCGCTGCGGAACCAATTCGCGGCGGCTTGCAGCACGTAGTTCAGGTCCAGGAAATCCGTCACGCGTTTGCCCACCACGGCCGATCCCAGCAAGCCCGGCCGCGAAGCTCCCTGGCGCACGCTTACCACGTCCTCCACGACGTCCAGGATCTGGTCCACCGCCAGTCCTACGCTGTGGTCGCCGTCGTTGAAGACGATCACTTGAACCGGGTCGGCGGCCTGCGCCAGCCCGGCCGCGCCGGGCTGCAGTAAGTCGCGCAAGGAAGCCAGCGGAAGAATGCGGCCGCGGTATTGCACCACCTGGTCCCCGCCCGCGCGTTCGATGGAATTCGCCGGAAATTCTTCCAGGCGCGCCACCAGCCCCAGCGGCACGGCCAGACGGTGGAAGGAGCCGGCGCGGAACAGCAGCAGCCGCTCCAACTGCGCCGCGGATTGCGTCTTCTGTTCCTGCGCCGCGCGCGTCTGCTCATGCACTTCCGCCAGCACTCCGGAGCGCTGCCCGATGCCCAACACGTCCAGGATCAGCGCCACGCGGCCGTCGCCCATGATGGTCGCGCCGGCGTAGACGCTCAGCCCTTTCAACTGCTTGCCCAACGGCTTGACCACGATCTCCTGCGTGTCGTGAATGGCATCCACCACCAGCCCGAACTGCCGGTCTTCGGCTTGCAGCACCACGATGTTCACCGCGGCTGAGTCGCGCGCCGCGCTGAGCCCCAACACCCGGTCCAGATACGCAATCGGCAACAGGCTCCCGCGCCTGCGGTACACCGGCGTGCCGTGCACCTGCTCGATGTGTCTTTCACTCGAGTCGCCCTCCAGGCGGATCAGCTCCAGCAGGCTGACCTGCGGAATCACGAACCGCTCACCCCCGCTGGCGATCACCAGCCCGGGAATGATGGCCAGCGTCAGAGGAATCTTCAACTTCACCGTGGAGCCTTCGCCCGCCCGGCTGAAAATGTCCACCACGCCCCCGATCTTTTCGATGTTGGATTTCACCACATCCATGCCCACGCCCCGGCCGGAAACGTTGGTCACAATCTTGGCTGTCGAGAATCCGGGCTGGAAGATCAAATTCAGCGCTTCGCGGTCGGTCATCTTCTCGGCGTGCTCCGGCCGCAACAGCCCCTTTTCGATTCCCTTCTGTTTGACCCGTGCGACGTCGATGCCCGCTCCGTCGTCGGCGATCTCGATGTTGACCTGCCCGCCCTCGTGATACGCGCGCAGCGCCAGCGTCCCTTGTGGCTTCTTCCCGGCGCGCTGCCGCGCCTCCGGAGCTTCGATGCCGTGGTCGCAGGCATTGCGCACCAGGTGCACCAGCGGATCCTTGATGGCCTCGATGATGGTCCGGTCCAGTTCCGTCTCCGCGCCTTCCATCTCCAGCCGTATCTGCTTGCCCAGCGACACGGCCATGTCGCGAACCACGCGCGGCAGTTTGTTCCAGACCATCCCGATCGGCTGCATGCGCGTCTTCATGACGCCTTCTTGCAATTCCGTGGTGATCAGGTTCAGCCGCTGCGAGGTCGCATTGAGCGCGGCGTCTTCGCGCTCCGCGTTGAATTGCAGGATCTGGTTGCGCGTCAGTACCAGCTCGCCCACCAAGTCCATCAGCTTGTCGAGCAGCCCCACGCCCACGCGGATATTCGAGTCCGCCACCGCGGAGCTCTTGGCGGCGTCCTCCTCACGCTTCGTGCTTTCCTGCGGGTCCGCGGGTACCGGCTTGGAGCCGGGCTTCGGTTCGCTTGGCTGGGCGTCCTGCCGCGCGGTCGCGCGCAGCCGCTCCACTAGATCCTCGAATTGTCCGGAGCCTTCTTCGCCGCTGGCTTCAATCGATGTCATGATCTTGCGCACCGCGTCGACCGTTTGCAGAATGAGCGAGACCAGGGATGGCGTTAACTCTCTTTGGCGGTCGCGCAACTGGCTGAGCAGATTTTCCGCCTGGTGCGCGATGCGCTCCAGATTCGTGAAACCCAAAAAGCCGCACGTGCCTTTGATGGTGTGGATGGTGCGGAAGATACTCGCCAGCAGTTCGGCATCTTTAGGCCGCTTTTCCAGTTCCACTAGTTCCCGATCCAGGCGGGAAAGATTCTCGTGGCTCTCCACCAAAAATTCCCGGATGATGTCCTGATCCTGCTCTTGCATGCCTGTGTGTTCTCCAGACCGGCGGCGGCCTTTTCGACCAAGCAGCCGCGTGCTTGCCGGCGCTGCTGGTACCGCGCAGCCTCGCCACTGAGGTTATCGGTCCGCGCACGCAAGACTTATATATTCCGCGTTTTTGGCCAGAGGTATTGCCGAGCCGACGCGGATCGGCCTATTTTCGTCGCTCGCGCGATGGTAGACTGTTCATGAAGCCGCTTGCGCCCGTAGCTCAGTCTGGATAGAGCGTTTGCCTCCGGAGCAAAAGGTCAGAGGTTCGAATCCTCTCGGGCGTACCACTTCTCAAAGACTTAGCGGCCTCTCGGCCCTCGAAAACCCTGCGCAGACCTTTTGCTCTGCGGGGTTTTTGTCCACTTAACGTCCATTTTGTCCAAGTAGCGTCCAGGAAACCGCACAGCCGGTGAGTTCGCGGATCGGGCCGTCTTAGGCCCATAGCAACAGGGTTTTCGAACGCACCAAAGAAGGCGCCGCACCAGCGGCGCTTTTTCATTTTCCGGGAGTGAATTATGGCCCCTAGCTTCGAGGTGATCATATGACAGCCGCAGACATTGCACAGAGCCTTCAGGGGCGAAAGTCGGGCTCCGGTTGGATCGCACGTTGCCCAGCGCACGAGGATCACCGCCCATCTCTGAGCCTCAAGGACGCCGACGGCAAGGTGCTGGTGCACTGCCACACCGGCTGCCCGCAGCAGGCGGTCGTCGCCGCGCTTAAGGCACAAGGTTTATGGCCGGAGCGCGAACAGCCCAACCGAATCGTCGCGACATACGACTACCGTGATGAAAGTGGTGAGCTACTTTACCAGGTGGTCCGTACCGAGCCCAAGGGATTTTTCCAGCGGCGTCCTGACGGATCAGGCGGCTGGGTCAACAAAACGGCGCAGCGCCAAGTTCTCTACCATCTCTCGGAAGTTCTCGAGGCGCCCATCGTTTTCGTTTGCGAAGGCGAGAAGGACGTTGAAACTCTCCGGGAGTACGGGTTTGTGGCGACAACCAACGCCGGCGGCGCGCAGGCGCCTTGGCTTGCCGTCTACACAGAGGCGCTGCGTGGACGGGAAGTCATCTTGCTGCCAGACCGTGATCGCCCGGGAATCGAACGAGTCGCCCGTATTGCACGGGCATTAGTGGGCAGGGTCGCGCGCCTGACCATCCTGGAGTTGGAGGGCGCCAAGGACGTAACCGATTGGTTCCGAAGCGGACATTCCGAATGTGAACTGATCGCCCAGCTTGAGGATCGTGAGGTTGCTCGATGAAACGCGAAATTGTCGCTGAAGCGGATATCGAGGCGTTTGCCAGGGCGACAGCGGACCACGGTCCTGAGCCCACAGATCCGGAACCGCTGGTTTGGATCGGAGGTGCAGAATTGAGCCAGATTACACCGCGGTGCAAGCAGATGGTCGTCGATAAGTTCCTTCCTGCGGCAGCCTCGATGCTCAACGCTTCCAAGGCGAAGAGTGGCAAAACCACCCTAATGGTGGAAATCTGTCATGCCGTGAGCACGGGACGTCTGGCGCTGGGCCGGTACACCGTTACGCAAGGGCCGGTGCTCTACTGGCTTGCTGATGATCCCAATGTCAGCAGATTCGCGGAAGCCTGGCGGGTTGTGAGCGGCGGAGCCACGGTCGAGAATTTCCATTTGTGTACAACACGCCAACATCTTTACCCTGATGGGATCATCAACCTGCGAAAGGCCGTCAAGCAATTCCAACCCGTGCTTATTGTCGTGGATTCCTATACGACCATCCGAACCCCGCGAGCAAGAAATGCCGATTTCGTGAAGGCCGAATATGACGACATGCGCTGCCTTGCGGAACTGGGCGCGGAAAGCGGAGCCGGGATCAATCTCATTCACCATCAGAGCAAGACCAAACATACCGATCCGTTCGACTCGGTGGCCGGCAGCTTCGCGATGAGCGCGGGTACCGACGGCCGCATGCTCGTGGAGAAGCTCGAAGATACGGAACGCATCGTACGAATCGACGGCCGCGACCTAGACGCATTCGAGTTTGTTTATGCGCGCGGAGCCGATCGGCGGTTATTCGCTGTGATCGATGGGCCCGCCGCCGCTCACTGGGACCGGCTGCGGATCGTAGCGAGAAGACAGTACGCGTCTTTCACCGCCGCTCAGGTCGGGGAGTTGCTCGGCGTGACTGACAGGCAGGCAAGGCGGAACCTCGCGCAATGGGAGCATATCGGCGCGGTGGTGGAGTCGGAGCGGGGCAAGTACATGCTTGAAGGTAGTGTAAGCGACGCTGCGACGCGACTACAGAATGCAACTCGAGAGTGACAATCTCACGAACGGTCGTGAATGTCCAAATGTCCAATACTCTCTCTCGTGTCCGTAATGTCCGATATGTCCTTAATGTCCGCAATGTCCGTTCGCCTAAGCCCCCAAGATCGAGTGCTTTGCGAACCGAACCGGCCAGCAGAGATACGAACCTGGTGAGGCTCCGGACATCGCGGACATCCGAGTCATACCGGACAGGCGGACACTCGCGGGCAGTTCCGGGCGCTCGCCGCAACATCTCTCTCTGGGCGATTGACGGGGAGGCCGGAAAGGGACAGGTGTGATGGCGCAGGATTTCGATTCTCTTTTGGCGGAACGTGTCATGGGCTGGGAGGCCGCGCCCGGTCGTTTTTTGCTGGGAGAGCGTCGCTGGATACCGAGGTGGCGGTTCCAGCCAACCGAGAAGTTGGAGGACGCCTTTCGCTTGCTAGCCGCCGCGGTGCCACAGCAGTACGCCATGGGCTGCCGGGCAGGAGGGCTCTTCTGGGTTCAGGTACAGATCGGTGGCCACATGGGCGAGGCACAGGACGAATCCAAGCCGCGGGCCATCGCAATGGCCGTTGCCAGAGCCCTTCAGATTCCGAACCAGCGTCCACATTTTTCTGTTGACGAATGAATCCGGCAATTGCTATCGAGGGAGCATGACCGCTGCCGCTGTAACCAAAATCGAAATGTGGCCAATCGACAAGCTCATCCCCTACCCTCGGAATCCGAGGAAGAACGACGCGGCGGTCGATCGGATGTGCGATTCGATCCGTGAGTTCGGATTCAAGATTCCCATTCTGGCCCGCAGTGACGGCGAGGTGGTGGACGGGCATCTGCGGTTGAAGGCCGCGCGCAAACTCGGCATCGCGGAGGTTCCAGTGCTGCTTTGCGACGAATGGACGCCGGCGCAGGTGAAGGCCTTCCGGCTGCTGGTGAATCGTTCTGCTACCTGGGCCGAGTTCGATGAAGAGCTGCTCGCTCTCGAGCTTCAGGACCTCCAGGATGCGGACTTCGATCTAAGCCTCAGCGGGTTCGATCCCGGCGAAATCGATGGCCTGCTCGCGATCGACGATGAGGAGCGCGCCAACGCTGCCCCGCCGCTGCCGGAGAACCCGGTTTCGCATCTCGGCGACCTGTGGCATTGCGGCAAGCACCGGATCCTGTGCGGCGACGCTACGAGCTCGGAAGCCGTCGCCAGGCTGCTGAGCGACCGGAAACCGAAGCTCATGGTGACAGATCCCCCTTACGGGATCGAGTTGGACTCAGAATGGCGCGATCGTGCAGGACTCAACGGCCACGGGCCTGCGGAGCCGTCGTACATGAAGAAGCGCACCGCCGGCCACACCGAGACCACCATCTCCGGCGACACGCGCGCTGATTGGTCGGAGGCCTTCGCGTTGGTGCCCTCGCTCGAGGCAGCCTACGTCTGGCACGCGAGTAAATTCACGCGCGAAGTGCTCGACGGCCTGTTGCGCATCGGTTTCGTGCACCACCAGCAAATCATCTGGGACAAGACCCGGACGGTCCTCACCCGCACGCTCTACTGGTTCCAGCATGAACCCTGCTGGTTCGTGAGGAAGAAAAATGCACCGTGGTATGGCAAGGCCGGCGAAAACTCGACCATCTGGAGTTCGCCGTCGCCGAAATTTATTATGGGCGGCAGCGACGAAGCCAAGTGGGACAATCCCTGTCAGAAACCAGTCGAACTGATGCGGCGCCCGATCCTGAACCACCTTCACCGGGGCGAGCTGGTCTACGATCCGTTCCTCGGCTCTGGAACGACGCTGGCCGCCGCCGAGCTGACCGAGCGCGTCTGCTACGGCATCGAGCTGGACCCGAAGTACGTGGATGTCATCGTCGAGCGCTGGCAGCAGCTCACCGGCAAGGCCGCGACACTCGATAGCGATGGCCGGGCCTTCGATGCCATCAAGCAGGAACGCGCAGGAGCACCAGTATGAATCGAACGCTGCCGACGCGAGATTGCCGCGATCGAAGCCGAGTTGGTTGTCGGCAACTCGGATTTGGAGGGGCTGCTGCTGGCGCTCTCGGACTGGTCGGCGGAACTGCGGATTCTCAGAAAACAGCAAGACGCGGCGGAACAGCAGTGAAGCTGACCAATCGATGTCTGGGCGAATCGCGATGAAGAACAAGACGAAAGCCCGGCTGGCTGTCTTGGAGCGCGCCTTTGCCGCCGAGCTCGCTGCCTACCAGAATCGAGTCGTCACCGCGACCCTCGCCCGGCTGGACATCGAGACGCTGATTCTGATGCGGGACGTACTGCAGCGGTTGGAGCAGTACGACGAATCGAGTCCGGCGGAGCAGTCGCCCGTTTTCAGGCCAGAAGAGTTGGCAGCATTCCAAAGATGCTGGACCGAGCAGGAAAAGGTCGAGGCGGAATTGAAGCGCCATGGAAGCGGGTCCCCACAACGAGAAACGCCGCCGAGTCGGAACCCGGCGGCGCGAGATGGTCAAAATGACGGGCGATCAGGACTCGATCGAGTAAGTGCGCTCCCCGCCCTCGCCCTTGGCGGAAACCACCCTCAAGCCCATCTTCTTGCCAACCGTCCCGGACAGGAATCCGCGCACGCTGTGGGGCTGCCAGCCAGTGGCCTTCATCAGCTCCTTCCCGGTGACGCCGCCCGGTCGCTTCAGCAGGTCCAGGACAGTGGCCGTCTTGCTGCCGTCACGGGCTCCCTTGGGGTCCTTGCCGCCTTTGGCTTTCTTCGCGCCCGTGGGCGCTTTCTTGGCCACGGTGGCCTTCTTCCCCGACTTCCCCTTCTTGGGCGCAACCGGCGCGCGACGTGCGCCAGCGCGCGCAACTTTCGTGGCTTTCGGCGCGGCCGCCGCGCTTGCCGGGGCCGGTTGGTTCGTCTCGCTAATCATATTCGTGTTTCTCCTTTTCGCGGCGATCGTCGCCGTCACGACATCGATCACTCTGGTTGCGAGGGAAAGCAAGACAATTCTGCAAATCGACATTGCGGGCGATGGTGTGGCGATGCTCAGGAGCTTCGAGGCTGACATGCCAAAGGCTCTATTGCGCCGGCTAGAGCGGCTGGAAGCACCTTCGGAAATCCACGATGAGACCGTGGATGTTCAGATTGTGTACGTCGATGGCGACGGCTCCCGGACCCTGGGCTCCGTGTTTCATTGCCGAGCGCAGGGCCGCCGCGTTCACCGGGGCCGTTTCGTTCGCTTCGCTGATCAGGTTTCTCCTT
>JASHNT010000104.1 GCA_030041495.1 Bryobacteraceae bacterium
CAGCAAGATCAGCAGTCCGGCGGAGAGCAGGCTGCGTCCGGCGGTGAGGCGGAGGCACAGGGCGGAAAGGTTGGCACAGAGCAGGTACAACAGGAAACGGGGTACGTCCTGCGAACCGGGATGCAGCAGATTGTACAGGCAAGCCCAACCCCCGGCCAGGGAATAAGCGAGCACGAACAAGCTGTTCCAGCCGCGCCGGAATTGAGGCAAGGCTCCCGAACTGGTGAGCAACTTCACCCTCATGAACGCAGAACTCCGTTCTCACCGGCCGGGCCGCTTAGGGTGCGCCGGCAGGCAGGGCACAAGATACGGGTTTCGATCCCAAGGAGCATGATCGCTGGAGATGGCGATCTTAGAGCAAGCCAAATGCCGGGTGCAGGCCGCTCCGATGTCATAGGAGCGGAAGGAGATTACGGGAGTCACCGATAGGCGCGGCTGGCGCGAAGGACAGATTGTCACCTGGCGATGCGACAAACTGGCGCAGGAATAGCTTCGGGTTGAGACAAATGATAAACTTCGGCAAGCCCATGCATTTTGTTTCGAGGATCGACCACGCACAGGCGCAGACTCCCACGGCCTACGCGGGGCATAGCGCGGGTTTCACGCGGGCCGGGTATGTGGATCGAGCGATGGGCTCGGTGCATATGGGCGTGGGAGTGTGCGCGATGGCACGCGGAGGGTCGGTGGATCCGCATCTGCATTCCTTCGAGGAGAGTTTTTACGTGCTGGAAGGGAGCGCGAGGCTGACGGCAGGCGGAGAGACGCATACGGTGAGCGCCGGGCATTTCGGATTGATCCCCACGGGAGTTCCTCATGCCTGGAACCACACCGGCGAGGGGGTGGTGCGCTGGCTGGAGATGCAGGCTCCGCAGCCGCGGCCGGGGGGCGCAGCGGCGGGAGCGGATACATTCTTTAGCGATCATGATTCCGCGGGCGGCGCGGAGGCGCGGTTCGGCTATTTCGACGAATCGCAGTTGCCGCAGCCCGGAGGGGCGTCGCAAATGGAAGGGTTCAACCCGACCACGGGTGTCGCGATCAAGATGTTTGTCGACCGCTCCTTCGGGGCCATCCATCAATCGCTGTTTCTGATTCAGTACATGCCCGGAGCCAAGATCGATGCGCACGATCACACGTTCGAGGAGTCCTATCTCATCGTGAAAGGGCGCGTGCAGGCGACGGCGGACGGAAAGAGCTACGACCTTGGCCCCGCCGACGTGATCTGGACCGGAGTGGGCTGCGTGCACAGTTTCGCGAATGTGGGCGCGGAGCCGGTGCGCTGGATCGAGACGCAGGCGCCGCTGCCTCCGGCGAAGGAGATTTTCCGGTTCGAGCAAGATTGGACGCACACGCGTTGAGCGATTCGTTACACGCACCGGCGTTCAGCGATCGCGATTTCCGCACCGCTCTTGGCCGCTTCGCCAGCGGGGTTACGGTGATCACGGTGCATCATGAAGACCGGACGCACGGAATGACAGCCAATGCATTTACTTCGGTGTCGCTGGAGCCCCCGCTGGTGCTGGTATCGCTGGATAATCGCTCCAACATGCACCGCATTCTGCCCTCGGTGCGGCGCTACGGCGTGAGCGTGCTGGCGGAGGATCAGGAAGCCTTGAGCAATCACTTCGCGGGCAAGACCGCACCGGGAGTGCAGGCCGGGTTCACCATGCGCGACGGCATCCCTCTGCTGGATGGCGCGGTGGCGCACTTCATCGCCGAGGTGACTGAAATTCATCCGGCCGGCGATCATACGCTGTATCTGGCGCGCGTCACCTACCTTGAGTGGCATGACCGGCGGCCGTTGCTGTTCTACGGCGGACACTACCACAATTTGCGGGTGCACAAAGGCGAATGGGGCGAGCCGGAATCCTCGCTGTTTTCGATTGGCGGAATCGATGCGAAGGGAATAAAATAGGGAGCCGTCAGGAGCACTCATGAGCACGATTTCCCGCGCAGGAGTCGTGGCGCTGGCCGCGGCGCTGTTTGGCTTTCCGGCGTTCGCGCAGATCGATTTATCCGGCGAATGGAATCCGCTGTTTCACGAGGATCAGCCGGAGCGCATCCCGGGGCCGGAGATCGGCGATTACCTGGGACTGCCGATCAGTGACGCGGCTCGCGAACGCGGCGACATCTGGGACGCGGACATTCTCACTTTGCCGGAGCACCAGTGCAAGCCGCACCCTTCCGACTACGGGGTGCGCGGCCCGGCGAACCTGCGCATCTGGAAAGAAGTGGACACGGCGACGCAGGAGATCATCGCGTGGCACACGCACATCTCCTGGCAGGCTCCGGAGCGGACCATTTATATGGATGGGCGACCGCATCCGCCGGAATATGCTCCGCATACCTGGCAAGGATTCTCCACAGGGCAGTGGGACGGCGACATCCTGACCATCACGACGACGCATCTTAAGATCGGCTGGATCCGGCGCAACGGCATCCCACGCAGCGATCGTGCGACGGTGACCGAACATTGGATCCGCCACGGCGATCACCTGACCATCGTGACGGAGGTGAACGACCCGGTGTATCTGACCGAGCCGTTCGTGAGGAGCACGGATTTCGTGATGGATCTGCATCAGCAGATTGCGCCGTATCCGTGCGAATCGGTGGAAGAGGTGACGCTAGAAAAAGGCGACGTGCCGAATCATCTCCCCGGGACGAATCCGTTCCTGAATGAATTCGCGCAGCGCCATCAGCTTCCGGAGGCGGCGGCTCGCGGCGGTGCGATCACCATGTATCCGGAGTACCGCTTGAACATGAAGCTGGCATCGAATCCGGTGACGGTGAATCGGCCGATGCCGGATCAGGATACGGGGACCATCCACATTCTTTCGTTGCCGGGCAACGCGAAGGGCAGCGTGTACATGCTGGTGGGAGCGGGCGCGAACATCACGGTGCAGATCGGCAAGGATGGAGTGCTGCTGGTGGATGCGGGGCGCGCGTCGGAGACCGATCAGGTTCTGGCGGCGATCCGTTCGCTGACCGACAAACCGATCCACTACATTCTCGACACGGCCGCGGATCCGGATCGGGTGGGAGGCAACGAAAAATTATCCAAGGCGGGCAGCACCATCACAGGCGGCAACGTGGCGGGGGCGAATGCGGGATGGGCGGCGGATATCGTCGCGCATGAAAATGTCGGGAGCACGCTGAGCGCCGCGCCAAAAGGAAGCGGAGCGACGGTGATACCCGCGGACGGCTGGCCTCGCGACATGTACTTCGGCGATCAGAAGGACCTGTACTTCAATAATGAAGCAGTGCAGTTGTTTCATCAAAGAGCCGCGCACAGCGACGGCGACAGCCTGGTGTTCTTCCGGCGGTCCGACGTAATCAGCGCCGGCGGCATTTTTACTCCCGGCTACTACCCGGTGATCAACGTGAACCAGGGCGGAAGCATTAACGGCGAGATCGCGGCGCTGAATCGCATTCTGGATCTGACCGTGCCGGCCGACAAAGAAGAAGGCGGGACGTACGTGATTCCAGGACACGGGCGCTTGTGCGATGAAGCCGACGTGGTGGAGTATCGCGACATGGTGACCATCATCCGCGACCGCATCCAGGACATGGTGAACAAGGGTATGACCCTGGAGCAGGTGAAGGCCGCCAAACCGACCTACGACTACGATCCGGAATACGGGACGACGTCGGGAGCCTGGACCACGGATATGTTTGTCGAGGCGGCGTACCGGAGTTTGAAGAAGTAGCGATTCGATTTGCCAGCGGAGGGTTTCGTGAAAAGAGTTCTGACATTTGGAATCCCGATATTCGTTACGGCGTTGCTGGCGCGGGCGCAGGATCAGGCCGCGCTAGACTCGATCCGGATTGCGGCGAAGGACACGGTTGCGTTGGCGAGGTTCTATCAGGCGGCGCTCGGCATGCAGGAGGTCAATCGGATCGAAAACCCGGGAGGAACTGAAGTCTTCGTGAATTTCGGGGTGACGGTGGAAGCTGCAAAGGCGAATAAGGCTCCGTTGATGATCCTGTTTCATCGCGACTCCGACGACGTAAAGGATCCGATTCCGCACGTCATCTTTGTGGTTAAAGATATGGCCAAAACGGTGGCCGCCATCAAGGCCGCCGGCGGAACGATGACCGGCGAACCGCGTCCCTTCAAAGGCTCGAATACTGTGCTGGGCTTCGCGGTCGATCCGGCGGGGAATCGCATTGAGCTGATTCAGCGGCAGTGACTGCTCCCGCGCTACCAACTGCGGGTGTAGCCGATCGAGGCCGTTGTGTACCAGGGGACGGTCACAATCTTGTTGTACCTCTCCTGAATCCAGATTGAGTTCTTTTCGTTGAAGTGAACGATCAGGCCGAGCGACTCTCCATCGTAGAGCCGGTTTTCGACTTGCGCGTAGCCGGTGAAACTGCCGATGCCGCCCTGAATCCATTTATATCCGGTGAGCCACTTGACGCCGGGAACGGGGAAGTTCTTCATGAGGCCCAGCGCCTCGGTGTGCAAACCGAAATCGGTGTGAGGGAAACCGGGAGAGCCGGCGTTCTCATACGTGGAGGCCTGCGCATCCTGGGCGTGACCCATTTGCGGAGCCAACAGGGCGAAAAGGACAAACCAGATGCGTGGCGTAAGGCTCACATTCATGCGAATGTCTTTCCGGGACAGAGTAAGCCGGTACCTTGCCGGTCGCTGATTTTGCCGGATGTCTTCGAGGAAAAGGCCTCAACAAGGAGGGGAAGCGATGAGCCAGTATGTACCCCCGAACCCCCAAAAGTCATAAAAGAGGGTGCGAGTAAAAGCGGGGTTCACCTGCTGGAAGAGGGGCGAACTCGCGTGAACGCGGAAGCTGCGGTAGTCGAACTTAGAGGCATCGGCACAGCGCGGTTGCGGCGCGGCGCCTAAGTCCGGTTCGCCTACGCCGCCACTGGAAGTTCAATCCAAACGTTCAGCCCGGGGTTCACGTTCTGGGCCCACACGCGTCCGTGATGGACGCTGATGGCGCGATACGCGATCGCCAGCCCTAGCCCCACTCCGCCGGTGGAGCTGTCGCGCGAATCGTCCACACGAAAGAACGGCTGGAAAATTTTCGGCAGCAGTTCTTCCGGAACTCCCGGCCCGGAATCCCGCACCGAAATGCGCACCGACTCTCCGGCACTTTCCGTTCGCACTTGAACCGTCGAGCCCTCCGGCGTGTAACGAATTGCATTGCGCACGACGTTCTCCACCGCCCGGCGCAGCAGTTCACGGTCGGCTCGCAGTGTGACATCGGCCTCAGCGCTAATCGCGATCCCGCATCCGCGTGCATCCGCATCAACGTTGCAATCCGAGGCGACCTCCTGCAGCAGGTCGCCCAAACGCAGCGGTTCCAGACGCGCTGCCGATGGGTCGCCCTCCGCGCGCGCCACCTCCACCAGCGCGCTCACCAGACCGGCGAGCCGGTCGATTTCCTTCTTCATCCGGTCAACCGCCGCATCACGATCCGCCGCCGTTCGCACCAGTTCAGCGGCGAAACTCAGGCGCGCCAAAGGCGAACGCAGCTCGTGCGAAACGTCCTGCAACAGGCGGCGCTCGCCCGTCATCAGTGTCCCGATTCGCTCCGCCATGCGATCGAAGCTCCGGCTCAACTCTCCGATTTCATCCGTTCGCCGCGAGTTAAGGCGCACGCTGAGATCGCCGCGTCCGAAGCGTTCCACCGCGCGCGCGAGATCGCGCAGGGGGCTTGCGATATTCACCGCCAGCAGCCAGCACACCAGCGCAACCGCGGCGAGGATGAGAAAGTAATACGGCAACAGATTTCCGAAGCCGATGGGCGGGTCAATCGTACTGATCAACCGAATTCTCGCATCTACCGAAGTCGTCACGAAAACGATCTGGCCATGGGTCTGGCGCGGCGGTTCCGTGATGGGCCGGGCCAGGCTGAGCAGCGCCGAACGATCCTCTCCGGTGGCCAGGTCCTTGCCCTGCGCGTCCGTCACATAATCGCGCTCGCGCATGAACCGGTGTAGCCGGTTCAGATAAGCCGCCAAACCCGCAGAGCCACCGTCCTGGTAAGCTTCCTCCGCTTCCGCGGTCTGCAGCGCGTGGACGTCTGTGATGAAATTTCCACGCGCGGCGGCGACCGACACGAACCTGGTCACCATGATGAATGCGCCCAGCGAAATCAGCAGCGTTGCGAAGCACCAGACGAGAATTTTGAAATGAACGGACTTCATTGCTTCCGCGCAGCAGCCGGCGCGGGTTGCGGCGCAAACATGTATCCCACCCGGCGTATGGTATGAATCAGCGTTCCGGCTGCTTCCAGCTTCCTTCTCAAATGACTGACATGAACGTCGAGCGAACGTTCATATGGCGTCGATTCGCGATGATGAAGCGCGGCCGTTAACTCGTCGCGCGATACCGTCCGTCCAGGCGATCGCATCAGGAACTCGAGAATATCGAACTCGATCGACGTCACTTCCACGCGTTCGCCAAGCACGCAAACCGTGCGTGTCTGCGGCTTAAGTTCTACACCGCCCACTAAAATCGTACGCGGCTCTGCAATTCCCGATTTTTCAATGCGCCGGAGCACTGCTCGGATTCGCGCCAGAAGTTCTCCCGGTCCAAAGGGCTTGGGGAGGTAGTCGTCCGCTCCTGCGTTCAGTCCCGCAATCCGGTCCGCCTGCGCCGTGCGCGCGGTCAGCATGATTACCGGAATCGCGCTGTATTTGCGTATATTCGCAAGAACTTCAAATCCACTCAGCACCGGCAGCATCACGTCCAGAATTAGCAGGTCGAAGCCACCTTCGAGGGCCCGCGCCAGACCCTGGCGGCCGTCGTGCGCCGTCTCTACGCGAAATCCGTGCGGGGAGAGAAAGTCCCGGATCAGCGCGCAGAGTTCGGCGTCGTCATCGACAACCAGAATTGACTTCGGTGCAGCGTGATCCGGCATGCTCCCTCAATTGCCAATGTAGCCCAACTTCGCGTCATTCGCGGGTTTTTCACGCGTAGTTTTACAAAACTTAAGGTCGGATGCGCCTGAATCCGTTGTTCAATGTAGGGCGTGATGAGAATTGCGGGTCAACTCGTTCTGTTACCGCTTCTCGCGGTTCCCGCGGCCGCTCAGGCCCAAGCAACCGCGCCGGCTTTCGAGGTTGCCGCGATTCGTGCGGCGGAACTCCCGACTCCGGAGATGTTCCGCGGCGGGCAGCAAATCCGAACTGGCCTGGAACTGGACGGCGCGCGTCTGGATTGGGGGCTGGCCTCTCTAGCCGACATGATCCAATACGCGTTCCGCGTGAAGAATTATCAGATCTCCGGTCCGGATTGGATGCGCAGCTCCCGGTGGAACATCCTGGCGCGGCTGCCCGATGGCGCTTCGCAGGATCAAGCGCCGGAGATGATGCAGACGCTGCTCGCCGAACGTTTCCAATTAAAGATTCACCGTGAGAAGCGGGATCAACCCGTGTACGCTCTGGAGGTCGCTAAAGGCGGACCAAAACTCGAGGCGGCCGAGCCGTCCTCTAGTGACGAGCCGGCTGCGACCGTCGGTGCTTCCGCTCCCGGTTTGTTCCCGGGACCCTTCGGAGGTCCCTTCGGCCGCGGGCCGGGTGGGCCTGGTCCAGGTGGTCCGCAACCGGATGGGCCGGATGGTCGGGGCGGAAGAGGCCCCGGGTTCACGACCACCACAGGAGCCAATGGCGCCACTGCGCGAATCTCCCCGGGTGACGGCTGCTCTATGCATTTGGAGCTGTCCAAGCTCACGATGCAGGATTTTGCCGATACTCTGACTCCGTTCCTCGACAAACCGGTAGTCGATGCGACCGAGCTCAAGGGAGCCTACAAGGCGACTCTCGACCTTCCGATGGAAGTGATGATCACCATGATGCAGAACCAGATCCGCGCCAACGGACTGCCCGATCCGGGACAAGGAGGCTTCGGCCGCGGTCCCGGCGATGGAGGGCGCGGTCCTGGCGACGGAGGCCGAGGTGGTCCATTCGCCGGGTGCGATCCTGGGGCGCTCTTTGCGAATGGGGGCTCCGACACGTCCAACGCTGCGATCTTTCGAGCCGTTCAAAAGCTTGGCTTAAAACTCGAAGCGCGCAAGGCGCCTTTCGACACGATTATTATCGACCACATCGAGAAAACCCCGACGGATAACTGATATGGCGCGGCGTCTCCACGCCGTTGTGACGGATCTGCGCCGCTAAAGCGGCTGCTGCGGCCTCGGCTATCCTACTCCAGCGCGAACACCCAGAGCGAACCGCCTTCGGGAACGGAACGGACTCCGCTGACCAGGCGCTGGATGGTACCGTTCATGCCGTTGGCATCGCCACCCCAACCGGAGAGCACGGCGATGTACTGCTTACCATCGACCACGAAAGTGGTGACGGGAGCCTCGACACCGCTGCTGGTGGGAAACTCCCACAGCACTTTGCCACTTTTCGCGTCGAAGGCGCGGACCATGCGATCATTGGTGCCGCCGCTGATGACCAGGCCTCCCGCGGTGGCGAGCATGCCTCCCCAATTCGGTGATTTTTCGAAGTTATGCGTCCACACTTTTTCGCCGGTGTCTACATTCCAGGCTTGCACTTCGCCAAAATGATCGGTGGCCGGAGGCTGCACCGGAGGGCCGCCCATGTTGACGCCCGCGTAGCCTCTGCCCGCAGTGTACGTGAAGTTTTCCTGGCCGATGATGGAGCCACAGACATTCGCGTTCGCGGGGACGTAGATCATGCGCGTTTGCGGGCTGTAGGCGATGGGAGGCCAGTTCTTGCCGCCGGCGGTGCCGGGGCAGAAGTTGGCGCGCTTACCGGTTCCGGGTTTGTGCTCTGGATCGACATCCGGGCGTCCGGTGACGGGGTCGAGACTACGAAATACGTTTTGATAGACGAACGGCTTGCCCTCGACGAATTTGATCGGGCCGCCATTACCGCGATCGAGGAACCACAAATAACCGTCGCGGGCGACGTCGACCAAGCCGTTAATTGTGCGCCCATTGCGCTGGTAGTCGATCAAAAGCGGCGGCGAAACCTCATCCCAATCCCAGGATTCGTTCGGCGCATATTGAAAATATCCTTTGATCGCGCCGGTTGCCACGTCGAGGGCAACCGTGGAAGAGGTGTACAAGTTATCGCCGGGACGCTTATCGCCCATCCATGGGCCGCCGTTGCCGGTGCCCCAATAGGCGGTGTTGGTTGCGGGATCGTAGTTACCGGTGACCCATATCGAACCGCCTCCATGCGTCCACTCATCGCCCTTGGGCCACGTCTCACTGCCGGGATCGCCCGGCTTGGGGACCGTATAGGTACGCCACAACTCCTTGCCAGTGTCGGGATCGTAGGCAGCGATGAACCCGCGGATGCCGGTCTCGCCGCCGGAGCAGCCGACCATCACCTTGCCATCCGCGATCAGCGGCGCAAGGGTAATGTAGTAGCCCGCCTTGGTATCGGCAACCGTGGTGGTCCAGACCGGGCGTCCGGTTTTCACGTCGAGCGCGACCAGCTCCGCCTCGCCGGCGGCGTAGTACACTTTATCGCCGTACAGCGCGACGCCGCGGCTTACGTCGTGCAGAACGACGGCGCCTTCCGGCCGCGGCTTGCGATAACGCCAGAAGATGTCACCGGTTTTGGCATCGAGCGCCATCACCTGGCCGGTGGGAGTGGAGATGAACATCGCGCCGTTGTTGACCAGCGGAGCCGCTTCGTGGACGCGCGATTCGCCGGTGATGGTGGACCAGACCAGGTGCAGCTTCGAAACGTTGGTGGTATTGATCTGATTGAGCGGACTGTAGCCCCAGCCGTTGTAGGTGCCGCGAATCATCAGCCAGTTGTTGTCCTCGGGGGTTTTCAAACGCTCCGCAGTGACGGGGGAATAATGCTGCAAGAGCTCGGGGACGGGCGCGGGAGCGCCACCGCGGCCGCCTCGTCCTCTGCCCTCCTGTTGTTGGGCGCGGCTGGGGCTTTGCGTCAGCAACAGGCCGACGCTGAGTGACAGCGCGATCGCGGTGCCGCCGGTCGTAGTTCGTTTGAATAGTGAAGGGCGCACGTAACACCTCCTGAGGATAAGAGAACATCATACACTGCGATCCAGCGGCGTGGAGCCGCGTTCCGATTCGGATTGAGCGATATCGCGCACCAAACCGAGAGCCTCGCGGCAACTCGAAGATTCTTCAGAGCGTGGCCAATCGGACTGGAAATTGCACCCCTTCACGGTGATTATGTGGCGAAGCGTACTGGAAATCTGGATTGCGTGGGCGATTGTGGCGCTGACGGCAAGCGTTGTCCTATTTGTCGCGGGAGCTTGGATGACGGGGCGTTTGCGGGAGGAAACGATGCGGCGGATCACCTTATGGTCGCGCATCGCGCTGAGCATTACGTTCCTCTACGGCGGATTGGTTAAGATGGCCAACCCGTGGACCACGCTGGGGAGATCGATCGTCGAGTTCCAAGTTGGAATTTCTGGGGATTCGCCGTGGGTGCATCCGCTGTCGGTGGCGATTCCCTGGATCGAGGTTGCGATCGCGATTCTACTGCTGTTTCCGCTGCGCTGGGTGGTGCTCGCGACCGGTGCGATCCTGATGGCGTTTCTCGGCTTGGGCGTCGCGGCGGCATGGCGGCAGATGCAGGTGGCGTGTGGATGCTGGGGCGGAACGATGCTGGTGGGGCCGTTGTGGTTCGGCGAGCACGGCGGGATGTTCCTGATGGCGCTGGCGGCCGACAGTGCGCTTGTCAGGCGGCTGTTTGCTCCGGCGTGGAAGATGGCCTGACGGGCTGCAAAAACCGGACCGGAAAAACTGCGACGCTGGCAGACGAAGTGCAGTCTCTGAAATGGGTGAGAAGAGAGGCTGTATGAGAATGCCTAGAATCAGTGGTTTGGTTGTGTCCCTGCTGGCCCTTGTTGCGCCGACGCTGGCGGGCGCGGCCAATAGTTGGGACGATTTTACCTACATTACTTTCAGCGCGCCGGTGGAGATCCCCGGGCATGCGCTGCCGGCGGGGACGTATCGATTCCAGGTGGCCGACATATGGTCCAACCTGGACACCATCGAGATCTACAGCGCGGACGGGACGCTGGTGGCGAGAGTGGCTACCATGCCGATGTACCGCTTCGAACCGGTGCCGCAGCACACGGTGATCCAATTTGAGGAACGTCCGTCGAATTCACCGACGGCGCTATCGGTCTGGTTTCCGCGCGGCCAGCGGTGGGGACACCGCTTCGTCTACGCGAAACGGCATAGAGCCGGGTGGTCGCAGACGCTGGGCACACGGCCGTAAGGCGGCCTACGGTAGCTTCGCGGTTCCGTCCAGAGCGTAGACCAGAAGGCGCGGGTTCTGCGGCGGCGGAGCGTTGGGATTGGCGGGCGGCGGCGCGCCGCCAGGACCGGGGAAGTTCACGCGTCCTTGCCCGATTTGCAAGGCGACGTATTGCTTGCCGTCCAGCATATAAGTGATAGGCGGACCCATGCCGCCGGAGACGCCGGTCTTGAGCTCCAGAAGCTTCTCGCCTTTATCGGCCGAGTAAGCGTAGAGTGTGCCGCCGGTGGCTTGGAACACGATTCCTCCAGCGGTTGCCACTGTTCCGCCGCCGATAGCGGAACCTCCGGGAACGCGCCAGCGCTCAGTGCCGGTGGCCGGGTCATATGCGATGAGGAAGCCGCCGCTGGCATCCGGGCCGATGGACTTGAGCGTCGGACGTTGTTTGGCGGCAGGCGCGGGCGGAGGGGCTGCGGCGGCAGCGGCTGCTCGCGCAGCGGCAACTTCGGGAGAAACGTTTTCACCAGCCCTCCCGGCAGGCGCGGCCGTACCGGCAGCAGGCGCCTGAGCACCCTCAGCGCCGGGTCCAGCCGCCGCTTGTCCTCCGCGGCCACCTCGACCACCTCCCCCAGGCCCTCCGGGGCCACCAGGGCCTCTTCCAAACACGATGCCCATGTTCTGTTTTGCAGGATCGTACTCGAAGTTGGGTTGCACGGCATAGGTAAAGCCGGTGCCGGATTGGCCGCTCACGTACAGGAGTCCAAGCGTGGGATTAAAGCTCATCGGCGACCAATTGTGGGCTCCGCCGGGACCCGGCGTGATGTTCGCGGATTCGGTCTCGGAATACTTGGCGTCGGGATTGACGATCGGACGGCCGGTGGCTTCGTTCAGGCCCAGGGCCCAATTGATCTTGGCGATGGGCGTGCCGGAAATGAACTTGCCGTTGGTGCGATCGATGGTATAGAGGAATCCGTTCTTGTTGGCCTGCATGAGCACCTTGCGTTTGACTCCCTTGATGGTCACGTCGGCCAGCAGCAGGTGCTGGACGCTATCGTAGTCCCATTCGTCGCCAGGGACGTTCTGGTAATGCCAGCGGTAGAGACCGGTGTTGACGTCGACCGCCACGATGGAAGCCGCGTACAGCAGGTCGTAGCCCTTGGAGGCGCGCACGTCTTCCGGCCACGGACCGGCGTTGCCCGTTCCGAAGTAGACCAGCTCGAGCTCGGGATCGTAGCTGATGGCGTCCCAGACGCTAGCGCCTCCGCCCATGATCTTCTTGGGCCAAGTGGCAGCGGCTTTGATTAAACCGGGATCCTTGTCGCCAGGGCCGGGGACGGTGTAAAACTTCCAAGCCTGCGCGCCGGTCTTCGCGTCGAACGCGGCGATGAAGCCGCGGACCGGATACTCTCCGCCGGAGACGCCGATGATCGCCTTGCCTTTGGCGATGCGCGGAGCCATGGTGATGGTGTAGTTGTCCTGCGGGTAGGACACGCGGGCTTCCCATACCGGCTTGCCGGTTTCTTCATCGAGCGCGATGAGGCGGCCGTCGATGATGGGTGAGATGATCTTACCGTCGTAGATGGCGATGCCTCGCTGCACCACGCCGCAACAGATTTTAGAACGCAGCGCGGTCTGATTCACTTCCGGATCCCAACGCCATTTTTCCTTGCCGGTCCGCGCGTCCACCGCGAACACGACGCTCCATTGAGTGATGGAGAAGATGACGCCGTTGTGCTCGAGCGGGGTCGCTTCCTGGCCTCCGCCGCCGGGGCCGGCCTCATAGGACCAGACCAGGCCGAGACGCGACACGTTGGAGGCATTGATCTGGTTAAGCGGCGTGTAGCGGGTTTCCTGCGGCGTAAAGCCGTAGCTGAGCCAGTCCTCGCCTTTGCTTTGCGCGGCATTGCGCAGCGTGGCGTCATCGACCTTGGTGGGCCGTTGAGCCTGTGCCAAGCGGAAACCCACGAAGGTGAAGCCGGCGAGAGCGAGCGCCGGAACAAGGAACGATCGTTGATGAATCGACATGCAAACCTCAAAGCCGCAGCAAGCGGCGCATTTCGAGAATGTATCCTACGCTATCATCCTGCATGCAGGCGGGGCAAGCCGAGGGGCGATTTCACGGCTGTTCGAACGCTTCGCAAATAGTCCTGGCCAGAAGCGGCAAGTCCACTTCGAAGGTGGTGTCGCACTCGATTCGTGTGCCGATGTCCAGGGTTTTCAGATGAGCCACGCTTTTGAATGCTTGTCAATACCTCGTCGTGTAATCTGCCGCCGTCGAGGTGACCGGCGTGGCGCCGGCGATGGGCATAACGCGAAGCGGCGATCGCGGGGGAACATTCGCAGTGCAGGTTGACGATGCGGCGTGAGAGGCCCGGCAGCCAATCGGTCGGCGTTCCCGAGTGTGGAGGCATACCGGGCTGGCGCCAAAAAGAGACCAAGATGGCGCCGCTCGAACGCTCGGCTTCGGCGCGGAAGAGAACGTCGCTTTCGCGGCTGAGCGCACGACGCCAGGCTATGTTACCCACACCCTTGGCATCGAAGAGACGTTCAAGAATGTCATCCTTATCGATGACGGGCAGCCCCAACAGAGGAGATAGTCCGGCTGAGAGTGTCAATTTTCCGCTTCCAGGCAGGCCCGACACCACGACGAACCTTGGGTCCAAGGTGACGCGCTCCAAACGCAAAACCGAACCTCATCTTCTCACAAACTGGGCGTGAGTCCCCGGTCGCCGGCCTCGTGGCCCGGTCACGCAGAATCCGCGCCGGGCGGCCGAACTCAGATTGCCGGAAGCTGCTCCGCTGAGGCACGGGCGTCAGGCGCTCTTGATTTCGGTCCAGAGCCGGTCGCGGAGGCGCTGGGCGGCGGCGGATTGCGGTTGGAGCCATTCACCACGAGCGAGGATTTCGGCGGAGGGGTAGAGCACCGGATCGTCGCGCAGGGCGGCGGGCAAGAGCGCGTGGGCCGCGGCGTTGGCGGTCGCGGTCTGCTCGGCGATGACGATTTGCGCGGAGACTTCGGGACGCAGGAGGTAATTGATGAATTGGTGCGCGGATTCCTGGCGGCGGCTTTCGCGCAGGATAGCCACGGTGTCGGCATAGCGGCTGAAGCCTTCTTCGGGAAACGCGAAGGCGAGTTTAGAAGGCGCGGCTTGAATCGCCTGGGCAGCGGTGACGCTCCAGGTTTGCGCGGCGACGACATCGCCCGCGACGAGTTGATCGCGCACTTCGGCGTTGAGGTAGGCGCGCACGAGGCGCTTCTGCGTGACGAGGCGCTTCCGCGCCTCCGCTAGCTCCGTGGGGTTTGACGAATTGACCGAGAAGCCGAGCATCTTCAGCGCAGCGGCGAGATCCTCGGTTCCGTCATCGAGCATGGTGATTTTGCCGGCCAGGCGCGGGTCCCAGAGATCGAGCCAGCGAGTGACGGGAGGATTGAGGCTGCGCTGATAGGCGATGCCGGAGAGGCCCCACATGTAGGGCACGCACCATTGGAGCTGCGGGTCCCAGGGAGGGTTGCGAAATTCCGGCGCGAGATTCGCGAGGTTGGGCAACAGGTCCGCGCGAAGGGACGCGAGCAGGCCCATTTGATGCATGGGCTGGAGGAAGTCACTGGAGGGAAACACGACGTCCCATCCGGAATTTCCGCTCGAGACTTTGGCGAGCATCTCATCGACGCCTTCGTAGGTACCGTAGCGGACTTCGATGCCGAATTCGCGCTCGAAATTGGAGATGGTATCGGGCGCGACGTAGTCGGACCAGTTGTAGACATTGAGGCGGGGGCGGCGAGAACATGCCGCCGGGAGTAGGAGCGCGCCAGAGGCGCGTTTCAGAAATGCTCGCCTCTTCATTTCGCGCGCAGCCTTTCCGAGAGGAGCACCAGCACGCCGAGGCCGGTGACGATGATGGTCGAGACGGCGTTGAGCATGGGGCTGACGCCACGGCGGGCGAGGCTATAGATGACCATCGGCAGGGTTTGCGAATCGACTCCGGCGACCAGGCTGGTGATGACGTAGTCGTCGATGGAGACGGTGAAGGCGAGCATCGCGGCGGCGGCGATGGCGGGCGCGAGATACGGCAACGTAACGCTTCGAAAAGCCCCGAATTCGGTTGCTCCGAGATCGAGCGCGGCTTCTTCCAGTGCCGGATCGAGGGTGCGCAATCGCGCCAGAACCACGATGACGACATAGGCGAGCGAGAATCCGACGTGCGCCAGGATCACCGTGTGCATGCCGAGGCGCAGATTGAGAAAACGGAAAGCGAATTGGAAGAAGGCGAGCAGAGAAACACCGGTGACGATTTCGGGCGTGACCAAGGAGAGATAGAGCGCGCTGGCGATCCAGGTTGACGCTCGCTTCCAGAGGGCGTAGGCCGCGAGGGTTCCGCAGACGGTCGCCAGAATCGTGGCGGAGACGCCGATGATGAGGCTGTTCGCGGCGGCTTGCATGAGGTCGCGATCCTGGAGGATCGCGGAATACCATTGGGTCGAGAATCCCTGCCAAAGGGTGAATTTCGAGGAGTTAAAGCTGAAGACGGCGAGGATCAGCAGAGGCAAGTGAAGAAACGCGTAGACAGCGAGGGCGTAAAAGGCAAGGCTTCGCTTCCTAGGCGCGCTTCTCATAAAAGTTCTTCGCCGTGTCTGCGGGCGGAGAGCAACAGGAGCATCGCGATGGCCATCAGCGTGACGGAAGCCGCGGCGCCGAAGGGCCAGTCGCGAGCGCTGGTGAATTGGTTCTGGACGAGGTTGCCGATCAGAATCGTTTTACTTCCACCCAGGAGGTCCGAGGTAATGTATGTCCCGAGGCACGGCACGAAGACGAGAATCGAGCCGGCGCGGATTCCGGGGGCGCACAAAGGAACGGTGACGCGCCACAGAGTCTGCCAGGGACGCGCGCCGAGATCGGCGGAGGCTTCGGCGAGGGAGGGATCGAGGCGCTCCAACGTTGCATAGAGAGGCAACACCATGAAGGGAAGAAAACCGTAGACCAGGCCGAGAATCACCGCGCCGCTGTTGTAGAGCATCGGTAAAGGCTGGTGGATCAGATGCAGAGCTTCAAGCGCGGTGTTGATGAGGCCGGTGTCGCGCAGGAGAAACATCCAGGCGTACATGCGGATCAGAAAGCTGGTCCAGAAGGGAAGAATCACGAGACTCAGGTAGAGATTCTTCCTCGGGCCGCTGCGCGCGATGAACAGCGCCATGGGGAAGGCAATGACGAGACAGAGCACGGTGGAGACGATGGCGATCCAAGCGGATCGCCACAATATGGCTCCGTAGAGAGGGTCCCACAGGCGAGTGAAGTTATCGAAGGTGAAGGGATGCTCAACGCCGCCGTAAGCGCCGCGGGTGAGCAGGCTGTAGAGCAAGACGATAGCGAGCGGGCCGACGAGAGTCACTGCCAGTAACACCGCCGAGGGCGCGATGAAGATGCGGCGGAGGACTTTCATCCGAACTTCAGCTCATCGGCGGGGTCCCAGCAGAGGTGGACGGACTCGCCGACGCAGAAGGGTTGATTTCCGTTGGCGAGAACTTGCGCGATGCAGGTCTCGCCGGTGGCAAGCCGCGCTTCGAGATGAATCACGGGACCGAGAAACGTCGCCCCGGTGACGACTGCGGCGCGCGAGCCGTTTCCCGGAGTCCGCGACACATGCAAAGCCTCAGGGCGCAATCCGCAACTTTCGGTTGAATTCGAGCCGGCAATCCAGTTCATCGCACCGAGGAAGGATGCGACGAAACGAGTCCTTGGCCGGCGGTAGACTTCTTCGGGCGTGCCGGTCTGCTCGACCGATCCTCGGTTCATCACCGCGATCTGGTCGGACATGGAGAGAGCCTCTTCCTGATCGTGCGTAACGAACAGGAACGTGACGCCGACGCGGCGTTGCAGGTCCTTCAATTCGGCGCGGACTTGTTTGCGAAGCTGCGGGTCGAGAGCGGAGAGAGGTTCATCGAGAAGCAGCACGTCGGGGGCGAGCACCAGGGAGCGGGCGAGCGCGACACGTTGCCGCTCACCACCGGAAAGTTGTGCGGGCAGGCGCGAGGATTTGTCATTTAACTGCACCTGATCGAGAACGGCGCGCACGCGCGCGTCGACGGAGTCGAGGGCTCTCGCCTCTTTCGAAGTGCGGCGGCGCAGACCGAATTCGACGTTGCCGCGCACCGTCAGGTGCGGAAACAGAGCGTAGTTCTGGAAGACCGTGTTGACGTTGCGGCGATAGGGAGGGAGCGGGTCAATGCGCGAGCCGTTGAGATGGATCTCGCCTTCATCGGGGGTTTCGAATCCCGCGATCATACGGAGGGTCGTGGTCTTGCCGCAGCCGGAGGGGCCCAGCAGAGAGAAGAACGACCCGCGAGGCACGGCGAGAGTCACCGCACTGACGGCGAACTGCGACGCGTAGCGCTTGGTGACGGCGCGCAGCTCGAGGATGGCGTCCTGCATTGGATCTACTTTAGTATCGCAGCGCGCGCCAACATCTCAGAGTACGCCCGCTGAAACGCGGGATCGCGGACGTCCCAGACATAGATCGAGTAGCCGATGCGGGCGAGCGGCGGGACATCGCGTAGCCAGGAAAACCATCGTGGATCAACATAAACGCCTTCGAGCGGGGTGACGCTGACGGCGGTGAGGGTGCAATCGGGCTGAACGCCGCGGGACATTTCTTCAATCGACGGGAAATTTGCGGGATATCGCAGGTAGTACCAGGTGGGTGCGGTGCCGAAATACATGATGCAGGTTTTGGGCGAGCCGCGGCCGGCCACGAATTCGCCCAGGCGTTTCAAGTCCTGGCCCCAGTCGATGTTGGAATCGACCAGATACTTGGGGCCGTTGTTCGCGCCGCCAATCAGGACGTTGAAGAACGCCGTGTAATAAGGATAGACGGCGAAGGATTCGACGGCGGTTGCGGCGAGGATGGCGAGGACGAGAGGCGTGCGGAATCGCCAGCGCAGATCGGCCAGCGCGGCGGCGATTGCCGCGTATAGAAACGGATACACCGGGAGCAGATGGCGCAGTCCGATGTCGACGTGGCCGGCGATGGAGAGCACGCCGTAAGTCGCGATCGGAATCGACAGAAACGGCTGGGCGATCAAAAACGGGACCGCGATGAGCGCCGCAATGAGCACCGCGGCGGGTGTCTTGATGGCGAAGGCAAATGGGAAGTAATACCACCAGCCGGAGCTGCCCCGGCGGCCGGCGAGGTAGTCGGGATGCGTTCCGCCGCTATGGCTTGCGAACTGGGCCAGGCCGATCAGATAGGGATGGGCGCGCCAACCCAGGCGCGATCCGGTCCAGGCTAGGGCGCGGCCGAGATGCGTCGATTGATCGATGACGTCGCGAAGAGGTGTTCCTGAAGCAGTGCGGGAGTGGGGAAGCAAGGTTGCGTCGTAAGGCGCGTAGAGGATCAGGAGTACGCCTGCGGCGAGGACAAAGACGGCGGCGAAGGTTTTGAGGAATCGCGGCCAAGAGAAGGCGCGAAATTCGCGGAGCAGATAGAGCAGTAGGTAGACGGGCAGAAGAAACAACGCCGAATATTTGCTGCCGAGGGCGAGGCCGAGGGTGAGGCCGGACGCTACCAGCGCACTTCCCTTCCCGGTTTCGAGAAACCAGTCCCAGGCGATAACGGCGAGGAATGCGAAAGCCGTGACAGTCATGTCGTTCTTAACGTAGCGGCCGTGGGCGATGACGGTGGGGTCGAGGGCGAACAGAGTGGCGGCCAGGATGCCGGCCAGAGCTCCGAACTTTTTCCGGCACCAAGCGGCGAGTAACAGCACGAGGCCGATAGTCACCGCGATCATCGGGAGGCGCGCAGCGAGCAGGATTTTATCCGCGGGAATCCGGTTCTTATAGAGAAATGCCACGCCGGCGTTGACGTCGGCGTCGCCGGTATTGTTGGCGCCGAGGGCCTCGCCGGTGAGATCGGGATGCAGGAACAGGAGCGGCAGAGCTTCGAGAATGCGCTCAACCGGAGGGTTTTCGAGTGAGGCTCGATACTCGCCGCGGGTTAGATACTGGTAGCCGGCGACGACTTCGAAGCCTTCGTCCCAGGTTTGGGACTCCTGGCGGATAGTGGAGATCTGGACGGCCGCCAGTGTCCCGGCGATGACGGCAACCGCGAGCCAAAACCAGCGCTTTTCCCCGTTTGCTGGGCTTGCCCGCATCTTACTGGGTAGCATTGTAACCCGATTTCAGGTGATTCCGTCCAAGCAGAAGACGGTAAGGCACTTCTTGTCAATGCTAAGATGAGGGTGAGCAGGGGCTGGGAGCCATAAGCGTTGGTGCCCCCCTCTGGCAGCCCCTAAGGAGAAAAAGTCAATGGGTTCTTCGATCATCGGCGGACCAGTTCCGTCCACACCGCCCCCACCGCAACCCGCGGGCGGCGGGGCTAAGATTCCCATCTTGTTCGGAGCGGTCGCCGCGTTGGTGGCTGCCGTTATCTATCTCTTTTATCAACTAAGCGCCATCCGGACGGATGTGCAGACGCAGTTGACCGATGCGCGCGATCAGATCATGGCGGAGCTGGCCAAAGAGCACGAGTCCAGCACGATCTCCAATCAAACCAGCAAGAAGAGCGTCGAAAGCCTTAAGGAGGAAGTGGACGCAGCTCGGGCGCAGGCCGGCCAATTGGCTGGGCAAGCCAAGGTCGATGCCAACAAACACGCCGATGAACTGGCCGCGAGGCTTCAGGAAGCCCAGGACGCGCAGGCCAAGCAGGTGAGCAGCCTGAACACGGAAGTGTCGACGGTCAAGGATACTGCGGCGACTACGCAGACGCAGGTAGGTCAGGTCTCCGACCAGGTGAGCACTCTCAAGACCCAGCAGACCGCGACGCAGCAGCAGCTCGAAAAGACCGTGGCCGATTTGAAATCGACGGTGGGCGACCTGGGCGTGCAGAGCGGCTTGATCGCGACCAACGGCAAGGAGCTGGCGGCGCTCAGGCAGCTCGGGGAGCGCAACTACTACGACTTCAAAGTGGCCAAGGCCAAGAAGCCGGAGAAAGTGGGCGATGTGCAGGTGCTGCTGGTCTCCACCGATCCCAAGAAGAACAAGTACACGATCAAGCTGATCGCCGACGATAAGACTCTCGAAAAGAAAGATAAGGAACTGAACGAGCCGGTGCAGTTCTATCTGTCGCGCGCTTCGCAGCCGTATGAGCTGGTGGTCAACCAGATCAGCAAGGATTTGATCGTGGGCTACGTATCGGCGCCGAAGGTTCAGACCCAGCGCAAGTAGAGCTTCCCTAAGGAGCTCGGCGCAAAAAATCCGCGGGATGTCCGCCGAGGCGGTGAAATCGAGGCGGCGTGGGTGTGCTCAGCCGTAGCGCTGCTGCATAAAGCGCACTGGGATAATCGTATATAATCTTCCCATGCGGCCTGCCTTTCTTGCTGGAGTTCTCTCCCTATTTGCGGCAACCTGCATCGCTGCCGAGCCCCGATGGATCCGGATTGAGTCCCCTAATTTTGAGATATACTCGACTGCCAGCGAAGCATCGACGCGCGATACGCTAAAACAATTCGAGCAAGTGCGGGCGTTCTTCCTCACGGTGATGCCGATAAAGGACGTCAAGCCGCTGCCGGTTCGAATCGTGCAATTTAACTCAGAGAAGGAATACCAGCCTTACCGCTTAAACCCGGTCGCGAAGGCGTATTACAAGCCCGGTGCGGAGCGGGACATGATCGTCATGAGTCACGGCGGCGCGGAGAACATGCCGGTTTCGATTCATGAATACACGCATCTCTTTATGAGGCACGCCGGATTCAATCTGCCGCCCTGGCTCAACGAGGGGATGGCGGAGGTCTATTCGACCCTGCAACAGACCGGCAACAAAGTCACGGTCGGGCACCCGCTTGCCGGAAGGCTCCTGGAGATGCAGCAGAACAAATGGATCCCCTTGTCGACTATCTTATCGGTGGGCCTCAATTCCCCCTATTACAACGAACAGAGCAAGGCCGGCGGTTTCTATGACGAAAGCTGGGCGCTGACCCATATGCTGGGTTTAAGCGAGGATTACCGCCCGAAGTGGCGGGATGCGCTCAAAGAGATCATCGCGGGGAAGGATTCGGCGGAGGTCCTGACCTCGGTTTACGGCAAACCCATCGCGGCGATCGAAAAGGACTTGAAAAGTTACCTGCAAAGTACGAGCTTTTCGGCAGGCGTGTTCGATGCGAAGCTCGAGAACATAAAAGAGAAGTACACGGCCGAGCCGGCTCCCCCTTTCGACGTGAAGCTGATGCTGCTCGACATCGCGGCGGGGAGCACACCGGAACAGACCCAAAAGCAGTTGGAACAATTGGCGGCCGAGCAGCCGGCGCGGCCGGAGCCGTATGTGCAGATGGGTTATCTCGAATGGGGCTTTGGCAAGCCGGCCACCGATCAGGTTCGCGAACTCTTCGCGAAGGCCTACGCCTTGGGCGGGCGCAGCCCCAGGATGTTATGGGATTACGGACGCATGATTACTCCGACGAAACCCGCCGATGCGGTGAGCGTCCTAACGGAGCTATCGGATCTCGAACCTGACCGTCGCGACGTCAAGATCGAGTTGGCTAGCGCAATGCTGAATGCCGGCCGTCCCGATAACGCGATCAACACCCTTCTGAGCCTGCATGGCTGTACGCCGGCGGAGGCGTCACAGTGCATGGGTGTTGCGAGCTATGCATACTACCGGATGAACGATAAGGAAAAAGCGCAAACGGCAGCCGATCAGTATCTGAAATACGCCAAGACTCCCCAAGATCGGCAAAGCGCTCAGCGCCTGTTGGACGCGCTCAACCGTCCGACCGCTCCGGTTCCCGCGGCTGTTCTGCAAGCACAGGCGCCGGCGGCCGATTCCGGTCCCGAAGCCGCGCCAAGATTGGTCCACCGCCCACAGCCTGGGGATCCGGGTAGCATTCAAAGTCCGCCCATCCGGCTGGCTGGAGTGACAATCGTCAAGGGCAATTTTGTCGAGTTTCTTTGTACCGGCGGAAAGAAACAGGTCGTGCTCGAAACTGCTTCCGGCCGGCAGCGATTTTTGATGGATGATCCCCAAAAGATCCTGTTCCTCGGCGTCAAAGACGACCAGATCAACCTATATTGCGGAGAACAGAAACCTGCGCATGCAGTAGAGTTGGGATATGTCGCCGCTCCGGATGGCAGCGGGGCCGATGGCCTGGTTCGTTCACTGGACTATACGCAGTAGACGAATTCGCTAAGCGCCTTCCAATAGGAACCCGGTCTCTACTCGTGTTCCGTCGATGCGGTTCCACACCACGCGGGCTCGGCCGCTGGCGTCCAGATGGCGGAAGTTGACGGTTTGCCCGGCTTCCAGGGTGGTGTAGTTATGAGCCATGCGGAATCCGCTGGCGCTCACATCCACAAGGCGGCCCTGGATTTCGAGCGGCTTGGGACCGTTGAACCATACGCGCACTGCGCCATCGGCGGCAAAGCGCGGTTCCCTACGATTATCGCGGCGGAGGGCTGGGTTCATAGAGCCGCCCCGGCGCGCTCCGCTTCGTAGATTTTAAGCTTGCGGCTCAAAGTGCGGCGGGAGATCCCGAGCCGAGCCGCAGCCCTTTGCTGATGCCCGCCGGTGGCGGCCAGAGCATCGAAGATCATGCGGCGCTCCATGCCTTCCAGGCTCGCGACGTCGGAGGGAGGCGGAGCTCCGGCCGAGGGCGCCGCCGCAGGGATTGCGCCCACAGGCAAATGGTCGATATCGATTTGCGCATCTGTTCCGCAGTCGGCATGCATCACCACCGCTTTCATAACAACGTTCCGCAACTCGCGAACGTTACCCTTCCAGGGCTGCGTCTCCAACAGCCGGAGCGCGCGGTCGGTAAACGAACCCCCCGGACTGTTCTGTTCCAGGAGGTAATTCGCCAAAGGCGCGATGTCTTCGACGCGTTCGCGCAAGGGGGGAACGTGGAGGGTGAGCTGGCTGAGCCGATGGAACAGATCGCCGCGGAAACGGCCTTCGTCCACCAGGCGCTCCAGATTCTGATTGGTCGCTGCGACGACGCGGACGTCGGCGCTGACCTTCTTGGTCCCGCCCAACCGGTAATAGGGAACACCATCCAACACGCGAAGCAGCTTCACCTGCATTTTGGGCTCCAACTCGCCGACCTCGTCCAGGAACAGCGTGCCCTGGTGCGCCAGCTCGAAGAGTCCCGGCTTGGCGGTGTCTGCGCCGCTAAAGGCTCCGCGGTCGTATCCGAAGAGCTCGCTCTCGAGCAGATGCTCCGGTAAGGCGGCGCAGCTCAAATCCACCCAAGACCGGTGCGAGCGGGGCGAGAGCTGGTGGATCGCGCGAGCGACCAATTCCTTGCCGGAGCCGCTCTCCCCGGTGATCAGCACGGAGGCTGACGACCTGGCGGCGCGCTCGACGCGCTCCATCAAGCGGAGCATGGGCTGGCTCGCGATGACGGCCTTCATTCCTAAGAAGACGCTAGTCCGTATCTGAGTTTCCTCTGCCATGGCGTACCTCCTAATGATCACGGAAGTACTCCATCGGGCGCTTCGGTCAAACACCCTAAGGACCCTCAGAAAACTCCCCCGTTACCTGAGACAGTTTGTCGCAAGACTAAATGTCCCGTAGTGCCAATTTGTCTTGCCGTGCCCATGGCGGAGCTGCGCGGGCGGCGTCGAAACTTCGTGTTTCCAATGAGGATTGCGAAGCGTGGGGGGTGGGAACTCGGCTGGAAATCCGGATGCATAAGGAAGTCCGGATTTCCATGTTCGGCGTTAAGGAACCAGTCGACACCGCGGTGGCAGTTAGGACACCGGAGGAGGGCGGGCAGCCACCGCTTTCCCCCGGGGCTCTGCGTTGGGTGCAGGCCATGGCGGTGCTGGGGCTGGTGGTGATCGTGGGGTCGGTGGTGAACTGGGAATCTCCCGATCTGCTCAAGTACTTCGCGTTTCTGAGCATCGCGATTCTTTCCTCGGCAGTCAACATCGATGTTCCGGGCGTTACCGGATCCTTCTCGCTGATCTTTCTCTTCGTGCTGTTCGGGACTCTGGAGTTGACGCGGCCGGAGACCGTGATGATGGCCGCGCTGATGGCCGTGACCCACCGCTACTGCCAGCAGCGTCAAACTAGGACGGCGGCGACTATTTTCAACGTGGGGGCGGCAGCGCTGGGAGCGGCGGTTTCGCATAGCGTCTACCACGCTTCGTGGCTGGCCTCCGAGCATGTGGATTCGTCGGTGCGGCTGGTGATCGCCACGACGTCGCTATTTGTGGCCAACACAGTGCCGGCGAGTTTCCTGGCGGCAATGACGGAGGAATCCAGCTTCATCGAGATTTGGCGCGCGCGGCACATGTGGCTGACGCCGTATTATCTGGGCGGAGCAGCGGTGGCGCAGGTGGCCAGCATCGCCAACCGCTACGTCGGATGGCAGACGGTTCTGCTGACAGGGCCGGTGATCTATTTGATCTATCGAACGGTCGGGTTATACGTGGAACGTTTGGAGGAACAAAGGCGGCATGCCGAGGCGATGTCCGCGCTGCATCTGCGCACCATCGAAGCCCTTGCGCTGGCGATCGAGGCCAAGGACCACACCACCCACGACCACATCCGCCGCGTGCAGGTGTACGCGATGGAGCTGGCCAAGGAGCTGAAGCTCACCAAGCAGGAAACCGACGCGCTTCGCGCCGCCGCTTTGCTGCATGACATCGGCAAACTGGCCGTGCCGGAGCACATCATTTCCAAACCGGGCCGGCTGACTCCGGAAGAGTTCGAGAAAATGAAGATCCATCCGGTGGTGGGGGCGGAGATTCTGGAGCGGGTTCAATTTCCCTACCCCGTGGCGCCAGTGGTCCGCGCGCATCATGAAAAATGGGACGGCTCGGGCTATCCGTCGGGCCTGACGGGAGAAAACATCCCCATCGGCGCGCGCATCATCGCCGCGGTGGATTGCCTGGATGCCCTGGCCAGCGACCGCCAGTACCGCCGCGCGCTGCCGCTGGACGAAGCGATGAAGGTGGTGAAGGCGGATTCCGGCAAGGCATTCGACCCACGCATCGTGGAGCTGCTGACGGAGCATTACACCAAGTGGGAGCGAATGGCGCAAGAGCAGAACGCCCGCGCCAGCAAGCTTTCCACCGACGTCAAAGTGGAGCGCGGAGCCGCGCCCGCCGCGGGTTTCGAATCCGCCGCGCAGGCGGCTCCCAAACAAGCCAACGAGGGAGCTCCGGCGGAGGACTTCCTAACTTCCATCGCGGCCGCGCGGCAAGAGGTGCAGGCTCTGTTCGAAATTTCGCAGGATCTGGGGAATTCGCTCAGCCTGGATGAGACCCTTTCCGTGCTGGCGGTGCGGCTGCGGAAGATCATCCCGCATCATTCATTGGCCATCTGGGTGCGGCGTGAACACGTGCTGGTCCCCGAGTATGTGAATGGAGAAGATTACCGCTTGTTCTCCTCATTGGAGATTCCGATTGGCCACGGCTTGTCGGGTTGGGTAGCTCACAATTTGAAGCCGATCGTGAACGGCAATCCGACGGTGGAATCGAGTTACTTGGGGGATTCCGGGAAGAATTCGGTTCTGCGTTCGGCCGTGGCAGTGCCGCTGGAAGGAATCGGCGGGTTGACCGGCGTGCTGTCTTTGTATCACCTGGATCGCGATGCGTTCACCAAGGATCACCTGCGGGTGCTGCTGGGGATCAGCTCCAAGATCGGCATCTCGATTGAAAACGCGCTGCGCTTCCGGCAGGTGGAATCCTCGGCCACGACGGATTTTCTCACCAATCTGCCCAACGCGCGGAGCCTGTTCCTGCAGCTTGATTCCGAGATCTCCCGAGCCAAGCGCGGGAACCAGCCGCTGGCCGTGCTGGTTGCCGACCTGGACGGATTCAAACAGATCAACGACCGCTTCGGCCACCTGGATGGTAATAAGGCTCTGAAAGCGGTAGCCGCGGGACTCAAGACCGAGTGCCGCGAGTACGACTACGTTGCGCGCATGGGAGGCGACGAGTTCGTGGTGCTGCTGCCCGGCGCGCGGCCCATCGACGCCGAGACCGCGGCCGAGCGCTTCCAGAACATGGTGGCGCAGACGTGTTCCGAGCTGTTCAATGAGCAGATCCTGACGGCGAGCATCGGGGTGGCGAACTTCCCCGGTGACGGCAGCGACGCCGAACAGCTCCTGGCCGAGGCCGACCGGCGCATGTACAAGCAGAAGCGGGATCGCAAGGAAGGCGCCACAACCGACCGGCGGCATCGGCTGTGGGAGAACTCCTGGTCGGTGACCGTGCAATAGCCGGAATTTTCCTATTGCTTAATTCGCCTGTTCTTCGCTATACTCAATTAGCGAACAAAAGACGAATACGGAGTCGGCGATGTCTTCCCTTTACATCGGTACCGCTGGTTGGTCGTATCCACACTGGAACGGGGTGGTTTATCCGAAGCTGCAGTCTCCGGGCAGCCACCCCTTGGAACTGGTCTCGAAGTATCTTGACGTGGTCGAGATCAACAGTTCGTTTTATCAATTCCTTAAGCCTGAACTCGTGAAGCTTTGGATGAAGAAAGTTTCTTCCCGGCCGGGGTTTCTGTTCACGGCGAAATTGCATCAACGTTTCACGCATGTTCGGGTTCTGGAGCATTCGGAAGTTGCGGCGTTCAAAGAGGGGCTATGGCCGCTGCTTAAAGCGAACCGGCTAGGCGCGGTCTTGATGCAGTTTCCCTGGTCTTTCCGGTTCACGGCCGAGAACCAGGAATTCTTCATCCGTCTGCGCCGCGCTTTTCACGAATTTCCGCTGGTTGCCGAGATGCGGCACAGTAGTTGGATGGCGGAGGAAGCGGTCGGGACCTTCCTGGATTACCGCGTCGGTTTCTGCAACATCGACCAGCCGGAATACACGCGGGCAATGCCTCCGACGGAGCTGCTGACCTCGGGCGTCGGCTACGTGCGGCTGCATGGAAGGAATCCGGCGAACGCGCTGGGGGCTTATGGACGCGGCTTGCAGGGACAGAACGCGCAGTATGCGGCTCGTCTGCGCCAGCACGACTATCTCTACAGCGAAGCGGAGTTGACCGCCTGGGCCAAGCGCATCCAGCACGTCCAACGCTTCGCGGAGCGGACCTTCGTCGTGTTCAACAACGACGCCGGCGGAAAAAGCTTCGTCAACGCACTGCAACTGCGGGCGGAGATGACCGGCGCGCGAGGATCGGCCCCGAGGGAGCTGCGGCGCAAATATCCGGTGGAACTGGCTCCATTCGATCCGGCTTATGCGGAGCAGCAGTGCCTGTTCTCCGCGGCGTAGCGAACCGCTCGCCGAGGGGCACGGCTCAGCGGTGAACGCAGCGGATCGAGACGGGCGCCGAAATCACGCCGCCGACGGCGACGGTGAGAGGATACGTTCCGGGCTCCAGCTCTGCGGGCAGGCGCACGTTGATCTGCGCGGGCTTGGCGGCTTCCCAAGGCTCGATGGTATAGGGCGGGAGCGCGTATTCGCCGAGGCCGATGCGAACGTTAGCCCGGTCCCGATTCTCCGGCAGCCCGGCGACCCATAGAGCAAGCACTGCGTCCGGACCGGTTTGAAGCTGGTAAGGGGTCCAGGTCTTGCCGTCGGCGGCTCCGGTGATGGTGAGAGATTCGCAATCGACCGGCAGATCGATGGCGATCTTGCAGGGATTGCTCCAACCGCTCGAAGCGGTCCGCAGCCGGACTTCGTTCCAGCCGTTGGGCAAGCCGGGAGGCATCTTGAAGGTCACCTGCCAGGCGTCTGCTTTGCGGTCGAGGGCGACAGGTGCGATGTGAAAAGGACCAACGCTTACCTGAATGTCCGCGCGGGTCAGCTCCGGTGCGTCTTTGATGGACGGCTCACAGGTGAACCAGGCACTGGCGTATTCGTCTTTTTCGGAATCGAAGTTGATTCCGAAATTCACGGCATGCATGCAGCCGGCCAGCACCAGCGGCGTGTCCGGGGCCGCGCTTGGTTCCGGAAAATGCCGGTAGCAGATCACCGTCGCGGAGCTGCTCTTGTTGACGTCCACCAGCCCGGCTCGAGCGAATCCGGCCGTGCGAGCCATGGCCATCACGCAGGCCGTGTTGGGGGCGCACCAGTTGTCAAACTGGCCGCCCAGTTCGTCGAACTCGAAAAACTCCATCACGGGCGAGCCCGGCTCCGACGAAACGAATGTCTGCACTACGGCCAAGTCGCGGGTCAAAGCGCACACTCGTTCGAGGCCGAGAAGCGGATGCTTCAAGTGATACAGCACGCCCAGAAACAGGACGATGTCGAAGGTGCCGAGCTTGGCCGGGGTCAGCTCATACATGTCCATGATGCGATAGTCGATCTTGGAGTGAAGCTCACGCTGGAGGTAACGGAAATTCCTGCTGTCGTAGGCGTCGACCGAGACCACTTCCGCGCCGCGGCGCTCCATCTCAAAGCTGAACCAGCCGTCCCAGGCGCCGATGTCCAGCACCCGTTTGCCGCGCAGGTCCTGAGGAATCGGGAACAGGTTGACGCGAGTTCGCAAGGACTCGATGGTGTTGGCGCCTTTGATGACGCGGCCATCGGGCAGCTCGAAACTGTGCCACCAGCCGGTCTGCTGGAGACCGGCCTGCCAGATGCGGGCGTCGGCGAGGGCTTGGGGGCCAATGCGTTGCATCTCTATTTGACCTCCAGATGAATCAGTCCGGGAGGATTTCCCACGTCTTTGAACCACATGACTCCCTCCCACACCAAGTCGATTTCGAGTTGGTACTTGCCCTTCTTCAAAGGCGCTTGGATCTTAAGGTCCACCTGCTGCTGCTGATCCGGCGGCAGAGCGCCCTTGAGCGGCGTGCGAAGGTTGTCGTGCTGGATGGTCTCGCCGGAGGCTGAGAGCAGATGGTAGGAAAGTCCGAGGATGTTGTTGCCCTCCGGAAACATTTCTTGTGACGTGTTTTTCACGGCAACCGGGACGGAGATGGATTCGCCGGCCCGCGCCTGTACCTGTTTTCGCCGGGGTGAAAGAGCCGCGCGAGCGCCGGCCGCGCCCAGTGGCATGAGCCGCGCGGGGGTGGAGGCGTAAAGATCGAAGGCGTAGCGGAGCGGTACGCCGAACAGATGCACCGGCGTGTTCCACATCGGTCTCGGGTCAAGACGCGGGACGTAGGGAAACACTTTCAGGAATTCGGCGTTTAAGTCGACCGAGCCCGGCTGTTTCTGGAACAGAACTTTGTTGTAGCCGATCGCGACCGGCCGGAGCACTCCGCTCCGTTGGCGCGCGAATTCGATCGCGCCCTCGCTCACGCCGGGCTGTTGAGGATTGAAATAGTCGTCGAGGGCGAGGATGCCGCCGGGGATGAGAATCTCGCTGGCGAAGAGAAGATCGGCGAGCGTCTCTTCGGGGGAGTGTCCTCCATCCACGTGACAGAAGGAAAATGTTTGCGGGAAATCGGCCGCCTTCAGGGTGCCCGAGGCGGCGGTTACGATGTCCAGAAAATCGAGCGGCTGGTGAAATTCCCGCATGTTGGCTTCGAATACCTGCCGGTAGGCCGCTCCGGAGCCATAGGCTTCATCAGTCGAGTGGGTCTCGAACAGATCGCTTGCGGTCATGCGGCGCGTGGGCGCGCGCAAATGCGCCACGGTGATCGCCGAGAGGCCGCGGTAGACGCCGATTTCCAGGACGTCGCCGGAGATGCCGTGCGTGGCGTTCAACTGATTGTAGGCCATGAACAGCAGCGCGGCGTCGTAGGAGAACCAGCCGTCGATGCGCTGAAACGCCTGCAGATAGCGCTGCAGAAAGCTTGGCTGCATGGTCTTCATGCGGGACTGTAGATGAACCATGGAAAGCGGTCGACGGGAAGGTTGGCACGCTTCACCGCCAGGCACCAGGATTGTTCACCACGATTCTCGGTATCGTAGCCGCTCTCCTCCAGGAATTTAAGCAAGGGCAGGTGCGAGGAAAATTCCTCGATAAAAGTGGTGAAGAGCTGGGCCACTTCGAACCCGGCGGCCTTGCACGTTTCTCCGATTTCGTGCGCGGTGTATTCGCGGACGTGGCCGATTTCGGGATCGCCGTCCGGCCGCTTGTACAGAAAAAAAATCTGCGGATTATCGCGACCGTCGAGCGTCTTGGCTACGCTGGTGATGCTACCGGCGTTGGGAGTGGTGATCAGGAGACAACCTCCGTCGCGCAGCACGCGCCGGCTTTCGAGCATCATGTGCATGGGATCGTAGGTGAGATGCTCGATGATTTCACCTGCGACGACCAGGTCGAAATGGCCGTCGGGGTATGGAAACAGATCGCGGTCGCAATCGAAGTGATCGATGTAGCATTCGAATTCGCCGCCGGGGAATTGGACGGTTTTTCGATCGACGCGGCCGGGCGCGCCATAGAACGCTCCACGGACTTCCTTGTATCCGCATAGGCGCTGAAGAAACGGGGTGATCTGCATGTAACAGCCAAGTTCCAGCGCCCGGCCTGTACCTTGCGGAGGAGGCACCAGCGCCAGCGTGCGCGCCAAGCGCGGGATGTGTTTTTCCAGATACGCCTTGGCTCCGGCGTCCGGCGTGGGGAACTGGCGCAGAGCGTCCTCCGCCGCTTTGAGGCGGAGGGGATCAAAGGGTTCGACAAAGCTCCGCTGATGTGCGGAGGTGAGGTGGTAATTGAGGCGGCGCAACAGCCCGCGGACCAATCGCAAGTGAGCCGGTAGCCGTGGCGCCGCCATGCTAGAAGTGATGCGCGCCGAGCAGGCGGGCTACTCGGCCAGCGATTCCTCGCCCGGCTCGCGTTCGGACAAGCCCCCGGCGTATAGCGCGCGGGTCTCTTCGTCGTAACCGGGAACGACATCGAGCGCGGCTGCTTCCTGCTCCGCCGCCATCTCTTCCTCGACGTCCTCTCCGGCGATCTTCACGCCGCGATAATATTCCATGCCGGTTCCGGCCGGAATCAGGCGGCCCATGATGACGTTTTCCTTCAGGCCGCGCAGATGATCCACCTTGCCGTTGATGGCGGCTTCGGTGAGCACGCGGGTGGTCTCCTGGAAGCTGGCCGCGGAGATGAACGAATCCGTGGACAGCGAGGCCTTGGTGATGCCCAGCAGCACGGTCTTGCCCATCGCCGGCTTGCCGCCGGTCTGCTCCACGCGGGCGTTCTCCTCGCGGAAGCGGAACTTGTCGACCACTTCCTCCGGAAGGAATTCGGTGTCGCCGATGTCTTCGACCTTCACCCACCGCATCATCTGACGCGAGATGACTTCCAGGTGTTTATCGTTGATGTTGACGCCCTGCAGGCGGTAGACTTCCTGGATTTCGTTGACCAGGTACTTTTGCAGAGCCATTTCGCCGAGCACGGCCATGATGTCGTGCGGGTTGCGCGGACCATCCATCAAAGGATCGCCGTGATGGACGCGCTCGCCCTCTTGCACGTTGATGTGGACGCCGCGCGGGATGGCGTACTCGCGCTGCTCACCGTCGTCGCCGACGATGTAGATTTTGCGGACGCCCTTGGAAATTTCGCCGTATTTCACGACGCCGTCGATTTCGGTGATGACGGCGGTTTCGCGCGGCTTGCGGGCTTCGAACAATTCGACCACACGCGGCAGACCGCCGGTGATGTCCTTGGTCTTGGTGGTGGCGCGCGGAATCTTGGCCAGCACGTCGCCGGCGTGAACCTCGTCGCCATCGGCCACGGTCAGGTGCGCGTGCATGGGCATGAGATAACGCTTCTCCTCATGCTTGCCGCCGCCCTGCGGCCGGACGTACAGCGCGGGAACGCGCTTTTCATCGGTGGAATCCATGACCACCCACTGAGAGCGGCCGGTGATTTCATCCACCTGCTCCTGCATGGTGATGCCTTCGGCAAGATCCTTGAAATGGACCACGCCGCTGACCTCGGTGAGGATCGAGAAGGTGTACGGATCCCACTCGAGCAGGACATCGTTGGTCTTGATCTTCTGCCCGTCGTCAAACAAGACCTTGGCGCCGTAGACCACCTGGTAGCGCTCTTTCTCACGGCCCTTCTCGTCGATGATGGCGATGATGCCGTTGCGGTTCATCGCGATCAGCTCGCCCTTGGCGTTCTTGACGGTCTGAATGCCCAGGAACTTGACGAAGCCGTCGGACTTGGCGTCCTGCTTGGATTGTTCGGCCGAACCGGTGGCCGTTCCGCCGATGTGGAACGTGCGCATGGTGAGCTGCGTGCCAGGCTCGCCGATGGACTGCGCGGAGATGATGCCGACGGCTTCGCCGCGCTCCACCAATCTTCCGGTGGCGAGATTGCGGCCGTAGCAGAGCTGGCAGACGCCGCGCTTGGACTCGCAGGTCAGTACGGAGCGGATCTTCACGCGTTCGATACCGGCTGCTTGAATCGCCGCGGCGAGATCCTCGGTGATTTCCTGATTGACGTGAACGATGATGTTACCTTCGTAATCCTGCTGGTTTTCGAGCGCCACGCGGCCTACGATACGATCGCGCAGAGGCTCGATGATTTCGCCGGATTCAACGATGGGCTCGACGTAGATTCCTTCGGTGGTTCCGCAATCGCCTTCGGTGACGATCACGTCCTGGGCCACGTCGCAGAGGCGGCGGGTGAGGTAGCCGGAGTCGGCGGTTTTGAGCGCCGTGTCGGCCAAGCCCTTCCGCGCGCCGTGCGTGGAGATGAAGTACTCCAGCACGTTGAGGCCTTCGCGGAAGTTGGCGGTGATGGGCGTCTCCAGAATTTCTCCGGAGGGTTTGGCCATCAAGCCGCGCATGCCGGAGAGCTGGCGGATCTGCTGTTTCGAACCGCGCGCGCCGGAGTCCGCCATGATGTAAATCGGGTTGAGGTAGCGGCCGGTGCGGTCGTCCTCTTCCATGGTCTTGAACATTTCCTCGGAGACTCGTTCGGTGACCTTGGACCAGATTTCGATAATCTTGTTGTAGCGCTCGCCCTGCGTGATGGCGCCCTCCTGATACTGCGAGCGCACCTCGATAACCTGCTTTTCGGCCTCTTTGACCAGCGCGGCTTTTTCGCCGGGAACGGTCATGTCGTCGATGCCGATGGAGATGCCCGCACGGGTCGCGTACAGGAACCCGAGCTTCTTCACCTCATCCAGCATCTGCACGGTGATGGTCAGGCCGAACTTGAGGTAGCAGTACTGCACCATCTGGCCGAGGCCCTTCTTCTTCATCAGACCGTTGATGAAGGGCATGTCCTCCGGAAGAACATCGTTCAGGATCACGCGGCCGACGGTGGTGTCCATGTACTGCTTGTTGAACTCGATCGGCTCCGTATGCAGGAGATTCTGGTTGTCGAACGCCTTGGCCAGGTCGATGACTTTGCCGGTGTAGCGCAGCTTGATGGGCGTGAGCGTTTCCACCTCGCCCATTTCGAGCGCAATCAGAACTTCGTCGATTGAGGCGAAGGTGCGGCCCTCGCCCTTGGTGCCCGGACGCGCCTTGGTCAAGTAGTACATGCCCAGAACCATGTCCTGGGTGGGAATCGCGATGGGGCCGCCGTGCGCCGGCGAAAGAATGTTGTTGGCCGAGAGCATTAGCGTCGCGGCTTCGATCTGCGCTTCCGGCGACAGCGGAATGTGGACCGCCATCTGGTCACCGTCGAAATCGGCGTTGAACGCGGTGCAGGTGAGCGGATGCAGCTTGATGGCCTTGCCTTCCACCAGCACGGGCTCAAAGGCCTGGATGCCCAAGCGGTGCAGCGTGGGAGCGCGGTTGAGGAGAATGGGGTGATCCTTGATGACTTCCTCGAGGATGTCCCAAACCACGGCGTCCTGCTGCTCAACCAATTCTTTCGCTTGCTTAATTGTTGTGCAGTGGCCGCGCTGCTCCAGGCGATGATAGATGAAGGGCTTGAACAGCTCCAGTGCCATCTTCTTGGGAAGGCCGCACTGGTTGAGTTTGAGCTCCGGCCCGACGACGATGACGGAGCGGCCGGAGTAATCGACGCGCTTGCCCAGCAGGTTCTGGCGGAAGCGGCCCTGCTTGCCCTTGAGCGTATCGGAGAGGGACTTGAGCGGGCGGTTGTTGGCGCCACGCAGCACGCGTCCACGGCGGCCGTTGTCAAACAGCGCGTCGACGGCTTCCTGGAGCATGCGTTTTTCATTGCGCACGATCACATCCGGCGCGTGCAGCTCAATCAGCTTCTTC
Organism: Bryobacteraceae bacterium; assembly: GCA_030041495.1. Lineage (GTDB taxonomy): Bacteria > Acidobacteriota > Terriglobia > Bryobacterales > Bryobacteraceae > Palsa-187. The sequence goes on from JASHNT010000104.1 coordinate 34,221, forward strand.
AGCCGATTGTTGCGGTTGATCACGCGGCGATAGAGATCGTTCAGATCCGAAGTTGCGAAGCGGCCGCCGTCAAGCGGGACCAATGGACGAAGTTCCGGTGGAATCACCGGCAGAACGTCCAGGATCATCCACTCCGGTTTGTTGCCGGATTTGCGGAAGCTTTCGGCAACGCGAAGCCGCTTGGCGTACTTCAGCTTCTTCTGCTGCGAAGCTTCGGTCTTCATCCTTTCGCGAATTTCGAGACTGAGCGCTTCGCAGTCGACCTTCTTAAGCAGTTCCTTGATGCCCTCGGCGCCCATCATGGCGACGAATTTACCGGGGAACTCCTGGTCAAGCTGGCGCTTGCGCTCGTCGCTGATCACTTCGCCCTTGCTCAAGCCGGTGGCTTCGCCGGGGTCAACCACTACGAAGGCTTCGAAGTACAGCACGCGTTCCAGCTCGCGCAGGGTGATGTCGAGCAGGTAGCCGATGCGGCTGGGCAGGCCCTTGAAGAACCACACGTGAGAGCAGGGGCTGGCCAGCTCAATGTGGCCAAGGCGCTCGCGGCGCACGCGCGAAAGAGTGACCTCAACGCCGCACTTGTCGCAGATGACGCCGCGGTGCTTCATGCGCTTGTATTTGCCGCACAAGCATTCCCAATCCGCGATGGGACCGAAAATGCGGGCGCAGAACAATCCGTCGCGTTCCGGTTTGAAGGTCCGGTAATTGATGGTCTCGGGCTTGGTGACTTCACCATGCGACCAGCTCCGGATCTTTTCAGGAGAGGCGAGCGAGATGCGGATGGAATCAAAATCCGCGATCATGTTGGCGCGATCATAGGGCGATGAACGATACATAATAGTGGCCTCTTTCCTTTCGCTCGACTTCTCTTAATCCGCCGCCAGCGCCGTTTCGGGCGCGAGCGGTTCCTCGCGAATCTTCATCAACTCCACATCCAGACATAGCGACTGCAATTCACGGATCAGCACGTTGAAGCTTTCCGGCACGCCCGGCTCCGCTGCGGCCTCGCCCTTGACGATGGCCTCGTAGATCTTGGCGCGGCCGTAGACGTCGTCGGACTTGGCCGTCAACAACTCCTGCAGAACGTAAGCGGCCCCGTAGGCTTCCAGCGCCCAGACTTCCATTTCGCCGAAGCGCTGCCCGCCAAATTGGGCCTTACCTCCAAGAGGCTGCTGCGTGATCAGCGAATACGGCCCGATGGAGCGCGCGTGAATCTTGTCGTCCACCAGGTGGCTCAGCTTGAGCATATAAATATAGCCGACGGTGACCGGCTGCTCGAACAGTTGCCCACTGATGCCATCGAAGAGCTGCACCTTGCCGGAGCTCGGCAGGCCGGCGCTCTTCAACTGGCTCTTGATGTCCTTTTCTGTGGCGCCGTCGAACACGGGCGTGGCGAAGCGCACCCCCAGCGCGCGGGCCGCCCATCCCAGGTGCGTTTCCAGAATCTGGCCGACGTTCATACGGCTGGGCACGCCCAGAGGATTCAGAACAATCTCCACAGGAGTGCCGTCGGGCAGATATGGCATGTCCTCTTCCGGAACGATGCGCGCGATCACACCTTTGTTTCCGTGGCGGCCGGCCATCTTATCGCCGACCGAGAGCTTGCGCTTCATGGCGATATAGCACTTGACCTGTTTGATGACGCCCGGAGGAAGCTCATCGCCCTTGCGCAGCTTGGCGATTTTCTCTTCGGTGATCTTTTCGAGCACGGCGATCTGCCGCGAGGTCATCTCTTCGATCTCGTCGATCTGCTCATTGACGCGCGGGTCCTTGTCCTTCAGCTTCATGCGCTTCAGGTCGCGGGCGCGCAGCTTCTCGATGAGGTCGCGCGAAAGATCGGTGCCTTTGGCAAGCAGCTTCTTGTTGGTTTTTTCGTCGTGGAGGTCGGCCAGCAGCTCCTTGCCTTCCAGCAGCTTGGCCAGGCGCTTGGCGCGCTCGTCATTGAGAATGCGCTTCTCGTCCTCCAGGTTGCGGCGCAGGCGCTCTTCGGAGCCTTCCAGAATCAGCTTGGAGCGCTCATCCAGCTCCGCGCCTTTGCGCGAGAAAACCTTGCAATCCACCACCGTGCCTTCGATGCCCGGCGGGCAGTACAGCGAGGCGTCCTTCACGTCGCCGGCTTTTTCGCCGAAGATGGCGCGCAGCAGCTTTTCTTCCGGCGTGAGCTGGGTTTCGCCCTTGGGCGTAACCTTGCCTACCAGAATGTCGCCCGGCTTGACCGTGGCGCCGACGCGAATGATTCCGCTTTCGTCCAGGTTCCGCAAGAAGGTTTCGGCGATGTTGGGAATATCGCGAGTGATTTCCTCGGGACCCAGCTTGGTGTCGCGTGCGTCGACTTCGAACTCCTCGATGTGAATCGAGGTGTAGTAATCTTCCTTGACCAGCTTCTCGGAGACCACGATGGCGTCTTCGAAGTTGTAGCCGCGCCAGGGCATGAAGGCAACCAGGACGTTGCGGCCTAGAGCCAGCTCGCCCAATTCGGTGCAGGGACCGTCGGCCAGCACGTCGCCCTTCTTGACGCGTTGGTTCTTGCCCACGATCGGCTTCTGGTTGATGCAGGTGTTCTGATTGGAGCGCTTGAACTTGGTCATCGTGTAGATGTCCGCGCCCACTTCGCGGGAAAGCTGGCCTTCCTGCGTGTTGCCTTCCACGCGCACGATGATGCGTTCGCTATCGACAGAGTCGACCACGCCGGCGCGTTTGCAGATGATAACCGCTCCGGAGTCGCGCGCGGTGACGCGCTCCATGCCAGTGCCCACAAAGGGAGCCTCGGCGCGAAGCAAAGGAACCGCTTGGCGTTGCATGTTCGATCCCATCAGCGCGCGGTTGGCGTCGTCGTTTTCGAGGAACGGAATGAGGCTGGCCGCGACGGAGACGAGTTGCTTGGGGCTGACGTCCATGTACTCGATCTCGCCGACATGCTTGAGCACGAAGTTGCCGGCCTGGCGGGCGTTGACCAGCTCTGCCGTGATCCTGCCTTTTTCATCGAGGCCGACATTGGCCTGGGCGACAATGTACTTGTCTTCTTCCCAAGCCGAGAGATAATCGCAATGCGCCTCGATTTCGGGCGTGGTTTTCTTGCCCTTCGCCGCCTTGTCGAGCTCTCCCCGCGTGATCACCTGTCCGACCTTCAGCTCCGTGTCTCCGGGGTTCAAGATCCGCACTTCATCCACCACGACGCCGTCTTTGACGCGGCGGTAGGGGCTTTCGATGAAGCCGTATTCGTTAATGCGGGCGAAGCAGGAAAGCGAGCTGATCAGACCGATGTTGGGGCCTTCCGGCGTCTCGATCGGGCAGATGCGGCCGTAATGGGTGGGGTGCACGTCACGGACTTCGAATCCGGCGCGCTCGCGGGACAGGCCGCCGGGCCCCAGGGCGGACAAACGCCGCTTATGCGTGATCTCGCTCAAGGGGTTGGTCTGGTCCATAAACTGCGAAAGCTGGGAGGAGCCGAAGAATTCGCGGATGGCAGCCATGACCGGCTTGGCGTTGACCAGGTCATGCGGCATGGCCGTGGACATTTCCTGGTACACGCTCATCTTTTCTTTAATGGCGCGTTCCATGCGCACCAGGCCGATGCGGAACTGGTTTTCGAGCAGCTCACCCACCGCCCGCACGCGGCGGTTGCCGAGGTGGTCGATATCATCGACGGCGCCGATGCCCCTGCGCAGCTTGAGCAGGTACTGGATGGTATCGATGAAGTCCCGGGTGTCGAGCGTGCGCTTGTCGAGCGGAGTGGCGTCCGCCTTGTCGTGCAGCTTGATGTTGAACTTCATGCGGCCCACGCGCGAAAAATCGTACTTGCGCGCGTCGAAGAACATGCCCTGGAAAAGCTGCGTGGCGGTGTCGACGGTGGGCGGATCGCCGGGGCGCAGCTTGCGGTAGATTTCGAGCAACGCGTCGTTCTGCGAGCGCACGCCGTCCTTCTTCAGGGTCTGCGAGATGACGTTGCCCACGTCGTCCAGCTCAGGGAAGAAAATATCGAAGGCCGGGATCTTGGCTTCGAACAGCTTGCCGATGATGGTGGGCGTGATCTCATGATTGGCTTCGATCAACACCTCGCCGGTTTCCATGTCGATCACGTCCGCGCCGACGTAGCCGCCTTCCAGATCGTTGGGAGCGACCTCGACCTGCTCCACCTTGGCTTTCTGCAGTTCCTTGAAAACACTTTCCGTGATCTTGCGGCCTTGGGGGACGACGGTTTCCCCGCCCTTGGTGACGGCGAAGGAAAGCTTGTGGCCGATCAGGCCACGCGAAGCCTTGCCTTCTTTATCGTTCACCTTCCAGAACAGCTTCTTGTCCTTGAGGACGACGTCGCTGCACTGATAGAAGGCGTGCAGAATCTCGGCGTCGGTCTTCAATCCCAGCGCGCGCAGGAACATCGTGCCGTAGAACTTGCGCTTGCGATCGATGCGCACATGCAGGAAGTTCTTGTTGTCGTACTCGAATTCCACCCAGCTTCCGCGATAGGGGATAATTTTGCCGAGGAAGTAGCCTTGCGCGGGCTGGCGCTCAAAGAACACGCCGGGCGAGCGGTGCAACTGCGAAACGATCACGCGCTCGGTCCCGTTGATGATAAAGGTGCCGTTGTCGGTCATCAGCGGGATTTCGCCGAAGAAGACCTCCTGTTCCTTGATGTCGCGGATGGTCTTGTTGCCGGTTTCCGGATCCTTGTCGAAGACGGTGAGGCGGATGGTGACCTTGAGCGGCGCCGCGTAAGTCATGCCGCGCTCCTCGCATTCGGCCACGTCGTACTTGAGCTGCAAGCCGACCGGGTCTCCGCAGCGATTGCAGAAGGTGACGATATTCTTGTTAAACGTGCCGCAGCGGTGACACAGCACGTCTCCCAAGTGGAACGGATCGGTCTTGATGGTGGCGCCGCAAGCGGGATTGCGGCAGGTCGAGCGCAGGTGGTGCAGGCCCTTCAGATTGCCGCACTTGCACTCCCAGTTGCCGATGGCGTAATCCACGAACTCGAGCTGGCTCAAGCCGCGGAAATCCGAGATCGGGAAAACGCTCTTGAATACGCTTTCCAGTCCGGTATCGTCGCGCTCGCTGGGCAGCAGGTCCATCTGTAGGAAGCGCTCATACGACTTCTTTTGAACCTCGATCAGGTTCGGGATCGGGATCGAGGTCCGGATCTTTGAAAAATCGACTCGTTCACGAGAGGCGCCATTGTCGGGGGTTAGCATCTTCCAAAATTCCTTCTTCGCGTGAGGCGACAGCGGACTCAAAAAGTAGCCGCTGGAATCAAAAAAGCGCAAAGGGCGCGGTGTGTACGCCCTGAGACAAGAACAAACGACTCGCACCGCCGCCGGTTTTGCGCGGTGCTACTTGAAAGACAACAGCCCGAGGGCTCCTCAGGTTCTGGAGATACACCTCGGGCGGGGTAAATGCGCGCAGAGCAAAGCCACGCGGTAGTTCGAACGAACTGCCGAGCAGGTCGCGGGGTACCAATGTCACTATAAGGGCCGACGCTCTTTCCGGGTAATCCCATACTAACAAACGCCGTCCTACCCGTCAAACGGCGCTCAAGGGCCGGATTTGCCCGGCCCGCCACCGCGTACAAACTACTTCACTTCTACAGTAGCACCTGCGTCGGTGAACTTCTTCTTGATGGCTTCGGCTTCTTCCTTATTCACGCCCTCCTTGATGGTCTTGGGCGCGCCGTCCACCAGATCCTTGGCTTCCTTCAGGCCCAGACTGGTGACCTCACGAACAGCTTTAATGACGTTGATCTTGTTGGCGCCCGCCGCAGTGAGCACCACCGTGAACTCGGTCTTCTCTTCCACCGGAGCTGCAGCAGCAGCGCCGCCGCCGGCAGCCGGAGCCGCCGCCACCGCAGCCGCCGCGGCTGAAACTCCCAGTCTCTCCTCCAGCAGTTTCACGAGCTGCGATGCCTCCAGCAGCGTCAATCCTTGAATCTGATCCGCAATCGCGTTGATGTCAGCCATTGTCCTTCTCTCGACTCCCCTTGATTGTTGCTAAATCTGTTGCCAAACCTAACTCTTGAACTTGTTTTCCTTGACGCCTTGATCCACGACCACGGCCAAGTTGCGGCCGACGCCGCTCACCGCGGTGACCAGCCTTTGAGCCGGAGCATTGATCAGGAACAGAAGCTTTGCGAAAATCTCTTCCTTGGCGGGCAGATTCGCCAGAGCTTCGATGCCGGCCACATCGACCACGTGGCCTTCCACCATGCCCGCACGGAACGTAAAGGAAGGATTCGCCTTCGCATACGCGGTTAAAGCCTTGGCCAGAGCCACCGGATCGCCCGAAGTGTAGGCGATGGAGCTCATGCCCTTCAGCGCCTTGAGCAGGTCCGCCGAACGGGTGCCCTGCGCCGCTTTACCGGCGATCGTGTTTTTCACAACCTTATATTTGCCGCCCGCGCCGCGAATGGTCTTACGCAGCTCATAATCCTGCTGCACGGTGGTTTTTTCATAGCCGGCCAGGAACACGTGCGCCGCGTCGAGCAGCTCCTCGCGCAACGTGTCCAGGTCCTTCTGTTTTTCTGGTTTCTTTTTCATGCCGGTTTCTCTTCCAATGTCAGACGGCCTTCTGGTTGTACGGCGTCACATCCAAGGGAACGCCCGGCCCCATGGTGGAACACATAGTGACGCTTTTCACGTACTTGCCCTTGGCCGCGGCGGGCTTGGCCTTGACCACGGCGTTCAGGAGTGTGGACGCGTTCTCGACCAGCTTGTCCTTCGCAAAACTGGTCTTGCCCACCGGCACGTGAATGACCCCGGTCTTGTCGACGCGGAACTCCACCTTACCGGCCTTAATCTCCTTCACCGCGTTGGCGACATCCACGGTCACCGTTCCGGTCTTGGGATTCGGCATCAGGCCGCGAGGTCCCAGCACCTTACCGAGACGGCCCACCGAACGCATCATGTCCGGCGTGGCGATCACCGCGTCGAAATCGGTCCAGTTTTCGCTCTGGATCTTGGCGACCATGTCCTCGCCGCCCACGATATCGGCGCCGGCTTCCTGCGCCTCGCGTTGCTTTTCGCCGGAGGCGATCACGAGCACCTTTTTCGATTTGCCCAAGCCGTTGGGCAGCACGATGGTGCCGCGGACCATCTGGTCGGCGTGCTTGGGGTCGACCCCCAGGCGCACGTGCAGCTCCACGGTTTCATCGAACTTGGCGAACTTTACTTTCTGTACCAGCGGCACGGCCTCCTCGATGGCGTACGGACGGCGCTCTACCTGACTGGACGCGGCAGTGTACTTCTTGCCTGATGTGCGGCTCATAATGTGATTGGTCCAAACGGCCCCGACAAAGATCCCTCTCCGGAGCCTCCCAAGGGATACGAACACTCAAGGTACCAAATCCTGGCGAACCTTTGCAAGCAGGGTCCGCCCGCGGCTATGCTTTGAACAGATGGCGACTACCAATCTTCCATCGACGGATTACCCATCGGCCGCCGCGCCGCCGGCGGAGGTGATGAGTTGGGAAGACTTCGAAAAGCTCCCGGATGGCGATGGCTATCATCGTGAGCTGATCGAAGGAGAACTCCAAATCTTGCCGTCTGTAAAACTGGGTCATTCGAAACTTGCGAAGCGAATTTCAAGGCGCTGCTGACCGCTGAGGAAGGCGCGAAAGGTCAAGCCTATTTCGAGGCTGGGTTCAAGCTTGGGCAAAGCCCGGCAAGTTGGGTCCAGCCCGACGTGTCGTTCGTCCGCGGGAAACGCGTCGAAGACACGGAGGATTCGGGCTACCTGCTCGGCGCGCCGGAGCTCGCCGTCAAGGTCTTGTCCCCGTTGGAGTCTGCGTCGGATCTGAATCGCAAAGTCGAACTGATGCTCCAGACCGGGGCGCTCGCGGTCTGGGTAGTGTATCCTCGCCAGCGCAAGGTCCACGTTCACCTTCTGGGGGCGACAACGTTACGGCTCGGCGTTGGCGATGTCCTTTCGTTAACGGAGCTGCTTCCCGGCTGAGAGATGCCGGTTGCTAAGATCTTCGAAGATTGATGGTGCACACGGCGGGCGCCGCGCTATTCTCAAGAAGCTTCGTTACTATGGACATTGTTACCGGGCACGTGGGATGGATCGAGGTGGTCTGCGGCCCGATGTTTTCGGGCAAAAGCGAAGAGTTGATCCGCCGGTTGCGCCGCGCCAAGATCGCCCGTAAGCGCGTGCAGGTTTTCAAGCCCGCGCTCGACAACCGCTATTCGGAAGACGAAATCGTCTCCCACGGCGACCAGCGCATGAAATCGACGGTTGTCTCGAATGCCCGCCAAATCCTGGAGCAGATCGACTGGCGGACGCAAGTGGTCGGCATCGACGAATCGAACTTCTTCGGTCCGGAGCTGGTCGACGTCGCCAGCCAACTCGCCGATACGGGCAAGCAAGTGATCGTCGCCGGACTCGACACGGACTACCTGGGCCGCCCGTTTTCGCCGATGCCGGAGCTGTTGTGCCTGGCCGAATCGATCACCAAGACGCTGGCGATCTGCATGCGCTGCGGCAATCCCGCCAAGCACACACAAAGGTTGGTGGAGTCGAACGATCTGATTGTGGTCGGCGCTTCAGGGACCTACGAAGCGCGCTGCCGGCGGTGTTTTGAGCCGGGCGTGCCGAAGCAAGAAGTGCTGGAGTTCGCGCGGCCCCCCGCTGGCTTAGAATAAAGACGTATGCGGCCCGGAACGGTATCGCTTGTGTTGATTCTGGGTATCATTCCCGTGACTGCCGCAACTCCGACCTTCCACAAAGACATCGAACCAATATTACAGAAGCGTTGCCAGGGCTGCCATCGCGCCGGTGAAGCCGCGCCGATGGCGCTGGTCACGTACGAGCAGACCCGGCCATGGGCCAAAGCCATCCGCGCCTCGGTGATCACCGGCAAGATGCCTCCCTGGCAGCCGGATCCGCACTACGGCAAGTTCAGCAACGACCTTTCGCTCGGCCCCGGCGAGAAAGAGAAACTGGTCGCCTGGGTGGATGCGGGCGCGCCCGAAGGCAACCCGGCCGACGCGCCCAAGCCCGCTGTCTTCACCGATGGCTGGCGCATCTCCAAGCCCGACATGGTTTTCGAAATGCCCGAGGAGTTCGACGTCCCGGCCAAGGGCGTCATCGACTACCAGTACATCTCCGTGCCCACTCACTTCACCGAAGACAAATGGGTCCAGGAGGCCGAGGTGCGGCCGGGCGACCGGTCCCTGGTGCATCATGCCATCGTGGTCATCGACAACGGAACGGGAGTCAACAACGAGGAGTATCTGGCGGGATACGCACCGGGTGGTAACGTACAAATCTGGAAGCCCGGCGAGGCGCGGCTGGTCAAGGCCGGCTCCACGCTGGTCTTTCAGATGCACTACCAGGCCAACGGCAAACCCGGACGCGACCGCACGCGCATCGGCCTGGTGTTTGCCAAGAAGCCGGTGACGGATCGAATTATCGCCATGCAGGTGATGGATCTGGGCCTGGCAATTCCGCCGGGCAATCCCAACTTCCGCGTGGACGCGTCGCTGGTGATGAAAGACACAGTCAAACTGGTCGGCATGCGTGCCCATATGCACGTTCGCGGAAAATCCTTCCAGTTCCGCGCGGTCTATCCCAACGGAGAAACCGAGGTTCTCCTGGACCTGCCCAAGTACGATTTCAACTGGCAGCCGTATTACTACCTGGAAACGCCCAAGCTGTTGCCGGCGGGCACTCGCATCGAGTGCACCGCATATTACGACAACTCCGCCAACAATCCCTTCAATCCCGACCCCAACACGTGGGTGCGCTGGGGACCGCAGACCTGGGATGAGATGATGATCGGCTGGCTGGATATCGCGGTCCCCGTTTCGAAAGAGCATTCCCTGCGCGGCGCGCTCCACCAATAGTCTGTTAGACTAGCCGGTTACAACCCACCACGAGATGAGCCTGTTCGCAACCAAGCCACTCGATCTCATCCTTCGCGATTCCGAGGGCGAGTCCCTGAAGCGATCTTTGGGCGCGGGCCAACTGGTGGCGCTGGGAATCGGCGCGATCATTGGAGCCGGATTGTTCTCGCTGACCGGTCTGGCGGCTGCGCAGAATGCCGGACCGGCCGTGGTCCTCAGCTTCATCCTTGCGGCAGTCGGTTGCGCTTTCGCCGGATTGTGCTACAGCGAATTCGCCACCATGATCCCGATCGCCGGCAGCGCGTACACGTATTCTTACGCCACCATGGGCGAGCTGATGGCGTGGATTATCGGCTGGGATTTGGTGCTCGAATACGCGGTGGGCGCTTCGACCGTCGCGGTGAGTTGGTCGGGATACGTGATCAGCCTGCTCAAAGATTTCGGAATCAATTTCCCGCCGGAGCTGGCCGCTTCGCCGCTGGAGCCGGTGACGTTACCGGGGTCGACCACCGTGATTCACGGCGTCATCAATCTTCCCGCGCTGTTCATCGTGGTGCTGGTTTCCGGGATCCTGATTTTGGGCATTCAGGAATCCGCCCAAGCCAACACAGTGATCGTGATCCTGAAAATATCGGTCGCGATCCTGTTCGTCATCATGGGCTGGGCTTACATCAACACCAAGAACTACACTCCGTTCGTCCCGCCCAACACCGGAACCTTCGGCGAGTTCGGATGGAGCGGCGTGCTGCGGGGCGCGGGGAAAGTGTTTTTCGCGTTCATTGGATTCGACGCGGTCTCGACCGCCGCGCAGGAAGCCAAGAAGCCGCAGCGCGACATGCCTATCGGCATCGTCGGCTCTCTGGTGTTGTGCACACTGTTGTACGTGGTGTTTTCGCACGTGCTCACCGGCATCGTGAACTACCGCGACCTCAACGTGTCCGCGCCGGTCGCCGTAGCGGTAGACCGCACGCCCTACATGTTCTTCCGGCCGGCCGTGAAGCTGGCGATCATTCTCGGATTCACCTCCGTGATTCTGGTGATGCTGCTGGGGCAGAGCCGGGTATTTTTTTCGATGTCGCGCGACCGTTTACTCCCCAAAGTCTTCAGCGACGTCCACCCGAAGTTCCGCACGCCGTGGCGGTCCAACCTGCTGTTCATGGTGTTCACCGGACTATTTGGGGCGTTCGCGCCGCTTTCGGTGCTCGGCGACATGACCAGCATCGGCACTTTATTCGCCTTCGTGCTGGTGTGCATCGGCATAATTGTGATGAGGCGCACCCATCCGGATCGTCACCGTCCCTTCCGGACGCCGTTTGTGCCGCTGATTCCGCTCCTGGGAATTGCGTTCAATCTGTTTCTGATGTTCGGGCTGGGGCTGAGCAACTGGATCCGGCTGTTCGGTTGGATGGCCGTGGGTCTGATCCTGTATTTCAACTACGGGCGCAAGCGCAGCATCACGGCGGGCTGAAGCCAGAAGACCCCGCCGGAGCTGAGAATTGAGTTTTTCAAGCCTGATGTTCCTGGCCAGACGAAGCAAGCCCGGCCTTGCGCCGGCCGTTGGCCCGGGCGCAGTACTCGCGCCGCGCCAGGGAAGCGAACCGGTGCAGCTTCACAGCTCCCCAATGGCTGCGCGATTGCGCTCGATCGCCCAGGAGCGGCGCACCACCTGGTCGCGGAGAAGAGTGGCACGGCGGCGGCACTCCAAAGAATCTTCGTTGGTGAGCTGCCGGAACAAGACGTAATCATCCTGCGTGATCTCCTCCGCCAAGCGCCTTTGGACCAGGCTCTTGGTCCTGCGGCGAAGCTCCTCGCTCCATTGACGATTGAGAGTATGCCATTTTGCCAACTCTTCCATAGTGCAGGAGGAGAGGTCTTCAGGCCACGGGCACATTCAGTTGTAACATCGTCTGACGCTGCCAAAGGATGTAGACTAAATCCGCATTTTAATTCACAATATTGTTCGACCATTGTTTCACTTTTCGACGCGTATTTTTTTGCCTTTCCGGTCACGCCGTGGCCTTTCCCATAGCCGGGCGAGTAAGGCGGTACAACAGAGGACCTGGAACCCATTGAGCAACATATAGCATGATTTCCGCTACCAAGCCATCGCTCAGTGCATGCCGCAGGATCGCGGAAAAGCCATATTGCAGCCCCAAAATCCGCCGGCATTGCGCGTTGTAGCCGGCCACGGGGACACCGCGCGCGGCGCTGCGTCCGGCGAGTTTTCCCGTCGCAAGGGCAGACAAAATCCCGGAGCCGGTAAAAGGGTCCACAAACCCTAGCGCGTCGCCCGCCAGATAGGCTTCCGCCGGGCGGTCGAATTTCTCATGAAATACCAAAGGCCCGGTGACGAGCCAGTCGAAACTGCGCTCCAGAGGAGCCAGGCGCTCCTGTAAACTTTCGGGGAACAACGTCTCCGGCCGGAAGCCTCCGGCCCGCAGCAATTCCTCCGGCGCGAGTCCACACACGTTCACCGCTCCGTCTTCCACAGGGCTGACGCCCACGTACCCTCCGCGAAAGAAGAACATCTCCACGGCATCCTCGACCGGCCCGCGGAAATGCGCCTTGAAACCGAAGAGCCGGCCTCCTTTCGGAGCAGGCGCTTGGCGCCCGTGTGCAATCACCACAGGTTGGCCTGAGCAGTCATCCGCTTTCCGGGTTTCCATTTTCACCTCCGCTCCGCGCTGGACCGCAGCATCGAGCAAAAGCCGGTCGAGCGCGTAGCGGCTGAGGCTGAAAGCCGGCTGAGGTAAAGGGAAGTGTTTCTCGCGGCTGCCCATCCTTAGCACGGCTCGGCTGAGCCGCGCGGGGCGGGCGGCGAAGAATGCATCGCGGAGCCCAAGCGATTCGACCAGCGCGAGGATCTCCGGCGAAAGGAACTCGCCGCAAACTTTGTGGCGCGGGAGGCGGGACTTTTCGTAGAGCGTCACCGATGCTCCTTCGGCCAATGCGGCGAGCGCAGCCGCGCAACCGGCAGGTCCGCCGCCGATCACCGTAATCGCGCGAGGCGCCATGCTACCAGGAGATATCCACGATCTGGCGAATGTAAAAGGGCGCAGCCGTGTGGCGCACGCAGGCACTGGTGCCTTCGACTGCCCGGTTTACGATTTTGCGCAATTCACGTGGCGTATACGCGCGACGGACTGAGGTAGCGCCGTCCGCGGCGTTGATGTGGGATAAAAACGGAGCCACGAAAATCCGGAACAGCCAGAGCGGCAGCCAGTGCCGCACCAGGTCCAGGATGATGAAGCGGTGCGAGGCGTGGGAGACGTTGCGAATCAGCCGCACGATCTCATCCTCGGAAAGATGGTGGACCATTAACACAGCCAGTACCACATCCGCCTGAGGCAGCGGGTCCTTCACCGCGTCCCCGGTTACAATCCCCACGGACGCCCGAGGAGCAGGCCGTAAATCGAAGCCCGTCACACTCAGGCCCAGCGTGTCGCGGATCTCCTCCAGCAGCGCTCCTTGGCCGCAGCCCAAATCCAACACGCTGCGAGCGCCGCTACCTTTGAGCCGGCGCAGAATTGCGCGCGTGTTGCCCAGCCAGCGGTTCGTTCGGGCCAGGTCGCTATACGCTTCAGCGACGACCGCGTCGGAGAGCGCGGGGTCGTCAAGCAATTCGACCGTGTCGAGGCGCTGCATGCTTTCAGGATATATACTGTGGAGCGCCGTTTATGAAAGCCGTACTTTGCGCCGCGATCCTAGCCTGCGGCGTTTTTGCGCAGGCTCCGGATGCGATCCTGGTCAATGGAAAAATCCTGACCGCCGACGCGCGGTTTTCGATCGATAGCGCCGTTGCGATTCGCGAAGGGAAAATTGCGGCGTTGGGTAACGATGCCGGGATCCGCAGGCAGGCCGGCTCCGGCACGCGAGTGATCGATCTCGGCGGGCGTACGGTCATCCCGGGCCTGATCGATTCGCACATGCACGCGATCCGCGCAGCCTTGAGTTTTTCGACCGAGGTGAATTGGATCGGTACGCGGTCACTAAAGGAAGGACTGGGGCGGATCACGGAGGCTTCGCGCGCGATGAAGCCCGGCTCCTGGTTGATTGTGGCGGGAGGCTGGAACGTGGACCAGTTCCGGGAGAAGCGCCAGCCGACCCAAGCCGAGTTGATCGACGCGGCGCCCAACAATCCGGTGTATGTGCAGCTCGCCTACGGTTGGGTGATGATGACTCCGTTGGCGTACCAGGCTCTGCACATCGCCAGCGAATCCGACCTTCCCAACAACGGCAAGTTTGAGAAAGACGCGAACGGCAAGCTGACCGGAGCTGTGACGGGCGGGCAATCCGCCATCAGCGGCTTGTTCGACAAACTGCCCAAGCCGAGCTTCGAGCAACAAGTCGACGGCACCAAGAAATTTTTCCGTGAGTTGAACCGCCTGGCGATGACCGGCGTGGTGGATCCTATGGGCAACAACATGTCGCCGCGAGAATATCAGGCGCTGTTCCAAGTTTGGCGCGAAAAACAATTGACCGTGCGCGTGGCTTACAGTCTCAGCCCGTGGGCCGGTCTTGCGGAGTTGCAGAGCGCCATCCAGATGTTGCCCATGGGATTCGGCGACGACATGCTGCACTTCAATGGGCTCGGCGAAAACGTCAGCCCCGGCATGTACAACAACGATCATCCGACCCAGGCGCAGAAACAGGAGTATTACGAGATCGCCAAGTGGGCGGCCGAGCGCGGCCTGTCCCTCACACAGCATTGGAGCAACGATTCCTCCGTGGGCGAGCTGCTTTCGGTATGGGAGCGAGTCAACCAAGAGATTCCGATCGCTCCGCTGCGCTGGTCCATCGCGCACCTGAACGATGCTTCGATCGAGACTCTGCGCCGGATGAGGGCTCTGGGCGTGGGCTGGACGGTGCAGGATGCTCTGTATTTTTCGGGCGAGCAGTTCCGGCAACAGCATGGCGAGGCAGTCACGCGACGCTCGCCTCCGGTGGAGACTGCACGGGAGCTGGGGGTACCCGTCGGCGCGGGCACGGACGCGCATCGCGTGGCGTTGTACAATCCGTTCACATCGCTCCAATGTTTCCTGGACGGCAAGACGGTCGGCGGGGTCGCCCTGCGAGGGCCTGAGGAAACGCCCAGCCGGGAAAATGCTCTGCGCTACTACACCTCGGGCAGCGCTTGGTTTTCGCACGACGAAGAGAAACGCGGCTCACTCGAGGTGGGTAAACTTGCGGATCTTGCGGTGCTGACCAAGGATTACATGACCGTGCCAGTGGAGCAGATCGGCGGGATCGAATCGCTGCTGACGATGGTCGGCGGCAGGATCGTCTACGCGGCCGGTCCTTATGCGAAGCTGGATGGGAAATAGATGAGCCATCGACTCGCCATCATGATTCTGTTGGCAACCGCAAGCGCATACGGCCAGTGGCGCGAGTATCCAACTCCGGGAGTACCGCGGCTCGCCAACGGCAAGCCCAACCTGGCTGCTCCGGCTCCGAGGACTGCGGACGGGAAGCCTGATTTTTCGGGGCTCTGGCAGACTCGTCCGGGCTACACTTCGGACATCGCCAAGGATCTTAAGCCGGGCGAAGTTTCCTTCCAGCCCTGGGCCGCCGAATTGTACAAGCATCGCGTGGATACAGAGAGCAAGGACGATCCGCAGGCGCGCTGTGTTCTCTCTGGAGTTCCGCGCGAACACGTGGTGCCATATCCGTTCAAGATCCTCAACAGCTCAGGCGAGATCGTAATTCTGTACGAAGCTCTGCACAGCTACCGGCAGATTTTCATGGACGGCCGTTCGCTGCCCAAAAATCCCAATCCCGCATGGATGGGTTATTCGGTCGGGCATTGGGAGGGCGACACGCTGGTAGTGGAGTCGAATGGATTCGAGGAGAACAACTGGCTGGACAACAACGGTCACCCTGGAACCGAAGCTCTGCGTCTGACCGAACGTTTCCGCCGCCCCGATTACGGGCGCATCAATCTGGAAATGACCATCGACGATCCCAAAGCCTACACCAAGCCGTGGACCGTGAACCTGCTGTTCACCGCCGCGCCGGACACCGAGTTGATCGAATACGTCTGCGACGAAAATGAAAAAGACGTGGTGCATCTGGTGGGCAAGTAGATGCTCTCGCCCTATCGCGCCGATCACGTCGGCAGTTTGCTACGCCCTCCGGAATTGATCGAGGCCCGCAAAAATCCCGCGCTGGCGCCCGAAAAATTGAAGGAGATTGAGGACCGCCACATTCTGCGCGTGCTCGAGCGGCAGAAGGATCTCGGATTCCGCATCTTCACCGACGGCGAATTCCGCCGCATCGGATTCATGAGCGACTTCAACGATTCGGTGGAGGGTCTGGACAGCGCCGAAGCCATCACGCGCGATTGGAAAACGGAAGCGAGCGGCAAGACCGCCGTGAAGCGTCTGGAAAACCGGCTGCCCGGGGTGGTGGTCGAGAAGATCCGGCAGAAGCGGAGGCTCGCTGCGCATGAGATGGCGTTCCTCAAAGAGCACAGCCCCGGCGATATCAAGATCACTCTGCCCACGCCGAATCAATTCCCGGCGATTGCGTACAAAAAGGGTTTGAGCGACGCGGCTTATTCCACATATTCAGAATTCTTGTGGGACCTGGTACCGATTTTCAAAGCCGAGATGGAAGCGCTGGCTCGCGAAAGCGCGCGTTACATCCAGATCGACGCGCCGCGCTACAGCTACTATCTCGATCCCAAGTGGCGGCGTTACGTGGAGGAGCAGATGGGCGTCGATCCGGAGCAAGCTCTGGACGAGGCGATTCGCGTGGATAATGCCTGCATCGAAGGTGCGCGAGCGGGCGGCGCAGACGTGCTTGTGGCGATCCACTTGTGCCGCGGCAACAATCGCAGCCAATGGTATGCCGAGGGCGGCTACGATCCAATTGCCGAGAAGGTTTTCAACCGGCTCAACGTGGATGCGTTCCTACTGGAGTATGAATCCGAGCGCGCAGGCACGTTTGAGCCGTTGCGCTTCGTGCCTTCGGGAAAGACCGTGGTGCTCGGTTTGGTGAGCACAAAGCTGCCGACGATGGAGACTGAGGGTCAACTGCTGAAGCGGATCGACGAGGCGAGCAAGTACGTGCCGCTCGACCGGCTCGCGCTGAGCCCGCAGTGCGGCTTCGCCAGCGTGCTCGAAGGGAATCTGCTCACAGAGGAAGACCAGTGGCGCAAGTTGGAGCTGGTGGTCGCGACGGCGCGGAAGGTTTGGGGTGACGCCTAAGCGAACGACTATTGATTCTTCTTGAGGATGTACTGGCCCAGGGTGAGTTCCTTCGCGCCGAATTCCTTTTGGAGCGGATCGGGTATGTTACACTTGGTCTCCGTCATCAAGAGACAACTTTCGAGCCCTTCCCGCAGATTTTCGAGGCTCGTGGCGTCGAACCGCTCGACGATGTCCTGAGCGATCGAGGCGAGAAAGTTAGTCGCAACGTCGTCGGCCGTCCGCCCTAGGAAGAGTCCGCCGCCGAGAAAGCTTTTAAAGGTCGCACCATTGAAATGAGCCACATACATGCACGCGAATGGATCACTTTGTTTTCTCTGCATGCAGGACACGAGGACGACCACCTTGCTCGGATCGGTGCTCGCCACGGCCTGGAATGGCTTTGATTCGTTCAGCTTCTTGACGAGGGACTGAGCGACTGGCGATGCTGCATCGAGTCCGGTTACGAACACCGCGAACTTTTCCGATTTTTCTTGAGCATTCGCCGCCGGAATCGCGACGCAGAGAAGAGCGAGGATTGCCGTTCGCATTCCTGCATAGTATCAGGAAAGTGTTTCGGTTTTGAAGTTGCACGGCGGCTCGCCGAGAGCGTTGGATCGGAGCTGTTGGGGGAATCGCTGCTACAATCCAAGAACGTGGGCCAAGATATCGCGCAAATCTGCCTTAATGGGCACGTGGTTAACGGCGCTACGCGCACCTATCCGGAACTCTCCAAGGCCTTCTGCGATCGGTGCGGCCAGAAGGCAATCACGAGCTGCGTGGGCTGCGAGCACCCGATACGGGGTGCGGATGCCGGAATTTATCGGCGTGGCCGATACTCGCAGGGTATGTCGGAAGCACCGTACTTTTGTGAAAAATGCGGGAGTCCGTTTCCTTGGACGGAATCCAAACTTGAGGCCGCTCGCGCGCTTGCGGAGGAGCTCCAACTCGATGTTCCGGAGAAAATATTGCTGGACGAAAACATCGAAGACCTCATTAGGGATAGCCCAAAAGCCCCTGCAGCGGCGGCGCGTTTTCGGCGCGTTGTGACGCAGGTGAAGCCCGAGCTGTTGGATGGCTTTCGGCAAGTGTTTTGGGGCATAGTGAGCGAGCGGGTTAGCAAGTTGATCTTCGGAGGTTGAGGTCGGTGCACAGGCGACCGGGTCTGCCGTTAACGAATGCCTCTCCGGTAGTCACGCTCTGGGCGGTTGAAGGAGGCGCACCTGATCCGGGACGCCGAAGTCGGTGTCACTGTAGAGCCATACGGCAAAGAATCCCTTCAATGCTTCTTTTGCTAAATCCGAGGCTGTTCGGTTTCCGTGAAAATACAATTGATGGGCCAGGATGGTTTCAACGGCAAGGGCGTGGGTGTGCTTCGCTATGTTATACATCAAAGAGCCTGACCCGCTCAACTCAGATCGGACGCCGTAATGTGTAGGGTGTATATGCTTCGACGAGATCGCAAATGCTTCCAAGAACATATAACTCATTCCCGCCTTTTCGGATAACGTCTGGGCGGAATGGGGTGTCCAGGTCGTTTGTTTCCGATAGCCACACTGACTGCACTTATCCTGTCGAAAACGGCCTTTCGCAGCGTTCGCCCTTTCCCTTAAAACGTCCCGCGCATCGGGGAGCATGTAGGCGATATCCTTAGCTTCGATACCGCTGATCACTGCTTCCCAATCTAAAGCGTCAAAGTCCAGGAAGTTGAGCGCTTCCGCAGGGTTCAGTGCGATGTATTTCAAGGTTACGGCGCGTTCAAACGCGCTTCGCAGGAGTCGGAAGGCAGCCCATACCCTGTCATATGAGCAGAGTGTGAGTATCGAGTCAAAGTCGCCGGCGAGCGCGATCATCAGCGAGCCGATGACCTGTCCAGCGTCGTCCTCAGGTTTCAGTTCTGTTGTCAGGACGAGCGTCGGACTCGCCTCAAACGCCTTCTTGAACTCTATCCCAAAGTTCGGGTGTGCGGAAAGAAACTGGCTCCATGTTACGTTGTCCGCCATGCAGCTCTGCCAGAGCCTCTAATGTTAACGTTTGTTGCGCCAACAGAAAAGCCCCTGGGCTGCTATGCTCGAAGACAGCCGTCTTAGCGAAGGAGATCAGCGGCGGAAGCTGGAGTTGGCGCTCGCTTACCGCCTACTAGGTTTGGGCCTGAGGCTTGGTCTGCTATTCGGAGATGCCGGGCGATCCATCAGCGTCTCTCGATCAGCGACAACCTAGGAGGGAGGCGCTCATGGCTGAGTACGGGTTCACTGTCCTTTACGAGCAACTCGAAGAGGGCGGATACCAGGTCGTCGTGCCGGCCTTGTCCGGCATTGTTACTTACGGCCGCACGCTCCCCGAGGCCAGAGAGGTGGCCCGCGACGCCATCATCTGCCACGTGCGCGGATTGCTCAAGGACAATGGAGCGATTCCCGGCGATTCCTTGACGGCGTCCTGTTAGGCGCGGTATCCGCTTTACGCTCTCCTCCCGGCTCGATATAATCCGCTTGCGCCTTATGAAGTCGCCTTTCTTGAAGCTCCTATTTTGCGCTGCCGCCGTGCTCGCTTCCCTGCCCTGTTCTGCCGAGTCCATCGTCATCAACTACCCAGCGAAGGCTCCCGCCAACTGGCCGATTTTTCTCGCCAAAGAAGGCGGCTACTACCAGAAGTACGGTTTCGACGCCAAGCTCACATTCGCGGTGCACCCGGCGGGCATCGCGATGGTGGTGAGCGGCGAGGCGGTGATGTCTAACTATCCGATGGACCAGGCAATGCAGGCCGCTATGCGCGACGGCTCGCTGGTGATCATGGGAAGCCCGCTGAATCGCGCTCTGTTTGCGATGATGACGCGCAAGGACATCAACAGCGTGCGAGAGCTGAAAGGCAAGCGCATCGGCGTGAGCCAGATTGGCGACCCTCCGTACAGCTTCGCCGAAGCGATCCTGGGCAAAGCCGGCATCGGGCCGCGCGACGTGACGTGGGTTCCGCTGGGTACGGACGGAAACGGACGCGTGGCTGCGTTGGTAGGAGGCCGCATCGACGCGACCATGATTCCTCCGCCCGCATACTTCAAGCTGGAGCCGCAAGGGTTCAAGGAAATTGCGAACCTGGCGGACAATGCGGATCTCTACGCGCCGCTCGCCTACGTCTTCAAGAAGAGTGAGATCGCCAAGAATCCGCAGTTGCCGGAGCGAATGATCAAGGCGCAGGCCGAGGCGATCAAGCGCTATTACGACGACAAGGCTCTGGCGATAAAAGCCTACGGCATGTACGATCCCCAAGGGGCTGCCGATATCGAGCGCATCTACGATCACGACAAGAAGGCCAACACGTATGAGCGAGTGCCGTACGTGCTGGCGCCCGCGGTCGATTACATCATCCATCACCAGGCCGATGCGAACATCGCCGCGCAGATGCAGGCTTACGACTTCCACAAGGTGATCGATAACAGCGTCATCGACCGCCTGGTGAAGGAACATTTCTTCGAGCAACTCTTCGGCACTGGCATCAAGGCGGAAGAGGACGCGAAATCCAAACTCGCTTTCAAGTAGACTGGTCCGTTATGGCGGAAATCGTTCTGGGCATCGGATCTTCGCATGGGCCATTGCTTTCCACTCCTCCCGAAAAATGGGATTTGCGGGCGCAGGCCGATCGCGAAAACAAGAAGCACTGGTATCGCGGCAAGACTTACGACTACGAGTCGCTACTCAAGGAGCGCGCGCCGGGATTTGCGAAAGAGGTCGCCGTCGAGGTGCGGCGCGACCGTTTCGCGCAATGCCACAAGGCGATGGAGGCGCTGACGCGGAAGTTCAAGGAGACAGCTCCGGACGCGGTGGTGATCGTCGGCAACGACCAGCGCGAATTTTTCGACGAGGGTCTGACGCCGTCCATTACCGTCTACCGCGGCGGGGAGATCCGCAACCTTCAGCACACGCCCGCAAACAGCCCCCCCGGAATCAACATCGCGGAGCCGGGGAATGCGCCGCAGGAAGGCGCGTCGTATCCGGGATCGACGGCGCTGGCGGATCACATTCTGGATTCGCTGGCCGCGGAGAATTTCGATCTGGCGCAGTCGGATCAGACGCCGACGGCTGCTCCGCGCGGGGGCATTCCTCACGCGTACGGGTTCCTGTATCACTCGATCCTCGGCGACACTCCTCCGCCCAGCGTGCCCATCATCCTGAACGTCCACTTTCCCCACAATGTTCCGAAGAACCGGCGCTGCCTGGATCTGGGCGCGGCGCTGACGCGCGCGATCCGCAGCTTCAACGGGTTCAAACGCGTCGCGATCATGGCGTCAGGCGGGCTCACGCATTTTGTGGTGGATGAAGAGCTCGATCGCAAAATCCTCGCCGCGATGCAAACCTGCGACGAGCCTGCGTTAGAGGCCATCCCGGAGAGCATGTTCAAAGTCGGCACGGCGGAGATCAAGAATTGGTATCCGGTGATTGCGGCGGCGAACAAAGCCGGCTTGCGGTATCACCTGGTGGATTACGTGCCGTGCTATCGCTCCGAAGCCGGCACCGGCAACGCCATGGCGTTCGTGTATTGGGATTGATCGCTGGATGCTGGACACTGCGAAGAACCGGCTGCTTACAGAAGTCGGCGCGGGTTCGCCGATGGGCGAACTGTTGCGCCGCTACTGGCTGCCCATCGCGGCGGTAAGCGAGTTCGAATCGATCTCCGTTAAGACGGTGCGCCTGCTGGGCGAAGATCTGACGCTCTATAAAGATTTGAGCGGGACGTTCGGCTTGGTGGACCGGCACTGCCCGCACCGCCGCGCGGACACGTCTTATGGCTTTGTCGAGGAGTGCGGCCTGCGTTGCAACTATCACGGCTGGCTCTTCGATGAGAATGGCCGCTGCACGGAGCAGCCTTACGAAGACGTCGCTGCGCCGCAAGCCCGGTTCAAGGATAAAGTCCGGATCAAGGCGTATCCGGTTGAGGCTCACGCTGGATTGCTGTGGGCGTATCTGGGTCCCGAGCCGCGCCCGCTGGTCCCTAACTGGGAACCTTTCACCTGGAAGAACGGCTTCGTCCAGATCGTGTTCGCGGAGGTGCCGTGCAACTGGCTTCAGTGCCAGGAAAATTCCATCGACCCGGTGCACTTTGAGTGGATGCACATGAACTGGAGCGTGCGCCTGGAGGCTGCTGAACGAGGAGGGGACAAGCTGGGGCCGTATTCGCCGCGGCATTTGAAGCTCGCGTTCGAGGAGTTCGATTACGGCTTCGTCTACCGGCGCATTCGTGAAGGGATGAACGAATGCGATCCGATGTGGACCGTGGGCCGTGTGTGCTTGTGGCCGAATGCGCTGTTCACGGGCGATCATTTCGAGTGGCGTGTTCCCATCGACGATGAAAACACTCTGAGCGTGACGTGGGCCTTCAGCCGTGTACCCAAGGAGAGCGAGCCGTACGTGCAAGAGCGTATTCCCGCATGGCACGGTCCGGTGAAGGAAGCGGAGAGCGGACGCTGGATTTCGAGCCACATCATGAATCAGGATTTTGTCGCGTGGGTGGGGCAAGGCGTAATCGCGGACCGGACACAGGAACATCTCGGCACAAGCGATGCGGGAATCTTGATGTTACGAAAACGGTTCCAAAATGATTTGGAGGCCATTGGGCGGGGCGAGGATCCGAAAGCCGTCATCCGCGATGCGCAAGTCAATCAATGCGTGGGGCTGCCGATTGCGGAGCGCAAGCTCCTGATGGAAGGGCTACCTCGCGAGCAGCTTTTGAAGCACCCGATTCACGGCCGTCAGATCGTCGAAGGCTATCCGTTCCAGCTTGGCCAACCGAAAGAGATTCGCGAGGCGTATTTGGCCGCGATGGGGATGAGCTCTGCAGTGAAAGAGGTTTTGAAGTGAGACTGGCGGCGCTCCTGGTCGGGCTGAGTTTTGCCTTCGGGCAGGATCCCGCGCCACCCAAGCCCGCGCTCGCCAAGGATCCGGGTCCGTTCCTCACGCCCGAACAGTCTGCGGAAACCCCGAGCGCCGAAACATCGAGCAAAGCCGGGCGCGGCCGCGGAGCCAAACAGGTCGCGGGCCCAACACCGCATCTCGCCGACGGCCGTCCTGACTTCGGAGGAAACGGAGCGTGGTATCCGGGATTCAACGGCAATGTGGCGGAGACGAAGTGGAAAGGCGTCAAGAGCGCGGACAAGCACGTTGACGTTCCGTTCCGTGACTGGAGCCTGGCCACTTTCAACCATCGCGTGGAGACGCTTTCGAAGGACGATCCCGAAGCCCGCTGCCTGCCGGTAGGTGTGCCGCGCTTCATGTTCGATCCGTATCCCTTTCAGATGGTCCAGGCTCGCGATCAAGTGATTTTCCTCTTCGAGGGCGACAATTATCTGTGGCGCATCGTACGCATCGCGCAACCGGGAGTTTCGCTGGCGGAAGCGCATCCGAAAAATCTCAAGCCGACGTGGCTGGGCGATGCCGTTGGCCGTTACGAAGGCGACACGTTGGTGGTGGACGTGAAAGGTTTCAACGGCCTGGCGTGGATGGATCAGGCCGGCCACGCCACCTCGGACAAACTGCACCTGACCGAGCGTTACACGCGCACGGATACGCTGACGCTGAAGTACGAAGCGACCATCGACGATCCCGGCGCATACTCGGTTCCGTGGACCGTGTACAACACGGTGCGATGGCGGCCTGGAATGGAGCTCGGCGAATCGATTTGCCAGGAGAATGAGAAGAGCTCAATGCACATGGTCGGGACGCCGGATTCGAAACCACCGGATCCAAAGAAGCCGGATTCAAAGAAACAATGAAGTATTTTCTGCTTTTGGCCGCCGTTGCCACGGCGCACGCGCAAGGCCATCCGGATTTGGGCAGCGGAGGCGTGTGGCTGCCGCGGCATGTGGCCGACGTTGCTCCTCCCGCAAGCGCGGCGCCGACAAAGCAAGACGATCCGGCCGCGCGCTGCCTTCCGCCCGGTGTTCCGCGCATCATGCTGGAAGCTCGCCCGTTTGAAATCGTGCAGACGCCGAACCGGATTCTGATCCTGTTCGAGGGCGGTGCGCACGTGTTTCGTCAAATTTGGATGGACGGGCGCGGCCATCCAAAGGACCCGAACCCGGACTGGCTCGGCGACTCCATCGGCCATTGGGAAGGCGGCACGCTGGTTGTGGACACGGTTGGCTTCAATGACAAGTCGTGGCTCGACGACGGGGGGCATCGCCACACCGAGCGGCTGCACGTGACAGAAAAGTTCACGCGTGTTGCGGCGCAAGCCATGCGGTATGAAGCCACCATCGACGATCCAGGCGCTTACCCTCACGCCTGGACTGTCAACAGCTCTTTTTCCTTCCGCGCCGGAGGGAGGTTGGCTGAGGACATCTGCCTCGACAAGATCGCGCGGTAGTTCCGGGTTGCGCCTAGAAGGCGCAAAGGGTGCGGCGCGCCCCCAAGAGAGAGCAGGAACTGTCTCGCGCCGCACTCCGTTTTGCGCGAGTTCCTCAAAAGCGGATCCCGAACGTCACCGGCAAATAATCCGTCACGCCGTTGTTCACGAAGACACGGTTGTACCGCGCTTCCAGGTAGAACTTCACTCGCCAGGCAGTGCCCAAATTGACCCCGGCGCCGGCATCAAACCCCGGACGATTGACCGAGTAAGAGGAGATCACCATATTTCCGAAAGTGGGGAATCCACCGAACGGTGTAGGGACGAAGCCGGCGGAAGGAGCGGTAAGTTGCTGCTGGAGGCGATAGATGCCTCCGCCTCCGGTGAGATACAGGTCAAAGTGGCTTCTCCGCAGCACGTGGACTTGCGGATCGAGGGTGAAAGACCAGATTTGGTCCGTGCCTCCGGGAGCTCCCAGAAAATCCAGCGTATTGCGGTTGATGCCCAGGTTGTTGAAATTGGCGTCGACCATTACGCTAAAGTACGGGCCAAAGTTCATTCCTGCTCCGCCGTTCACGTTCCAGCCGACATCGTTATAGCGGCCGAAGGTTCCCAACGGCTCGACAAAACCCGCCCCAACGTCGATGGAAAATAGGGACACCTCCTGCGCCTGCAGCGCACCGGCTGCAAAAACAGCAATCAAACAAATCACTTTAGTCTTGTTCATGACTCCCAAACTCCCTTTGGTGAATCGTGGATCCACTACTAAAGCGATCCGCTCCACCGCGACTCCGTTTCGAGTTTGTGGACGGCGTGAATTGGCGCGCGGCCTTCGGGAAGGGCAGGTAAAAACGAACTACAACAAAGACCGCGGGTGCATCTTTTTCAGTCGCATCCGCGGTCTCCGAAATTGTAGTATTTTGCAAGTCGCGCCGAAGCGCGGCTGATTACCGGTTCGCTCTCTCTCCCTGGTGCGTGCCCTGCGTCTGTTGCTGGGACCCGTGCGATGCTGACGCGTAGCGCTGCGGATTCCGATCGAACTTTTGCTTGCAATCGGTTCCGCAGAATGCGTACTTCTGTCCTTGGTAAGAGCTGGTGGCGGAGGCGGACTTCTCGTCCACCTGCGCGCCGCAAACAGGATCTTTCATGCGTGTTTCTCCTTTTCAGTCGCGTTCCCGCACGGCGTGAGTCCGGAGAGCCGGAAACGCTGGTGGGGGAGGCGTGGAGAGCAGATGCAATTCCGCCTCCAGACAAAGTGCCGCGCGATTGAACAGCTTTGCCTGTCAGCTCAAACGTGATTCAGCCGTGAACCGCGACTTTCTTACCTGCGAGCACCGTAGCGATCGGAAAAAGCCTCTGCATTCCGGTGCGCTTGTTCTCGTAGTTGTCCACGAATTCGAAAGTCCCCTCGCGCAGCTCCAGCAGGGCGATGTCCGCAGGCGCACCGATCTTCAGCGTGCCCTTGCCGCGAAACACGCCGAACACCCGCGACGGGTTAACAGTCGCGCACGCGATCACGCGGTCGAGCGGCAAGCCGAGCATGAGGAACTTGGACATGACATTGGGGAAGTCGATGATCTGCGTGGTGCGACCTTCCGGTGTCCAATCGGTGGAAAAAGTATCGGGAAGAAAGCCGGTTTTGAGGACAGCCTCCGCGATGTCCCATCGCAAATGGCCCGTTCGTCCGTTACCCAGGTCGAAGATCACGCCGCGCCGGCGGGCCGCGAGGACTTCGGGAAGGATGTGCTCCGCATCGTCGATGATGCTGTTGGGCGGAGGCGCGAACATATGGGTCACGATATCGCCGGATTTCAGGAGCGGAAACAGCTTCGCCAGAGGCGACACCGTCTGGCCCATGTGGATCATCACCGGCAGCCGGAAGGCCGACGCCACTTCTTGCGCGCGCCGCAGCACTTCGAAATCGTTTGCTCCCGCAACGTCGCGCGACAGCCTAGCCTTGACGCCGGCAATCGTCTCGCGATTGCGGGCGATGGCTGCCTTCGCGGCGCTTACGTCGGCGCGACTCAAATCCATGGTGTCGCCTTCGGCGATAATGCCTTTGCGGCCGATGTTGATCAGCACCCGGCACGGCTGCGGCGCGGCTTGTGCGGCACGCACCGCCTGGTCGATACCGTCCGCGCCCTGTGTTCCCGCGTCGATCAATCCGGTGACTCCGTCGGCCAGACACAGCTTCGGGCCGTCGGGCGAGCGAGTCGCGTGAGTGTGGATGTCGATCAAACCCGGCGCGACCAACTTGCCCTGCGCATCGATTTTCTCCGCACCACCGGCTTCGATGTTTGCTCCGATCTCCGCGATACGCCCGTTCGCGATCGCCACGTCCCGCAGCGCGTCCAGCTTGCGCGAAGGATCGACGACGCGCCCGCCCTTGACCACCAGGTCATACTTCGCCGCCGCCGAAGCCCGGCGAGCGGGAACCCACGCCGCCGCGATTGAACTGCTCGCCAAAAACTGCCGCCGGTTCATCATGTTTTCGCTCCTCAATTTCCAGCCGCAAAATTTGCCGCTTCGCGCGCCGCTCCGGTCAACTGCAAAATGTGCAGCCCGGTGTTGGCGCGATCCACAGCGTAGATATAGCCGCGATCGTCGACCTCCACGTTATTGGTCTGGATCACGGTCTTGCATTGCTGCCCGGCGCCATCGCCGACGCAGCGCTTGTCTGTGTTCGCGGTCGTCGCGGGAATGTAGTAGCCGATTTCTTTCGGATGAAACGGATCGCGGATATCCACCGCGCGCACGCCGGCGTTGAAATGCGCGATGAACAAGATACGGTTGTAATAGACCGGCGCGAAGCTTTCATTCGAGGAGTGAGTGCCGAATCGCCCGCCCACGCTGCAAAAATTCCCGCTGGCTTCCGGCACAGTCCATGTCGAGACGGGCGTGGGCTTGGTTTCGTCGCTGACGTCGACGATGCGCAGCATCTGCCGGTATTCTTGGCAATCGTTCGCGGTGGTCTCGCCCACCACGGCGACAAAATCCTTTACGCCGCCCTTCTTCTGCTTGGAGAATTCGGGCAAGTGGACTTGCAGCAGCGGAAAGGCCGTATGCACTCCCACGTCCTCGGGAAAATCGAGCCTCGAAACCACCGGAAGGCGCAGATTCTCGTCGGTCGGATCTCTGGGACCGCTCAACAATTTTTGCCGATCGACAATCTCCAGAACTCCGTCGCGGGCGTTGCCGAAAGCAAAGTAGACGCGATTGCCTTTCGGTCCGGTGGAAATGGGACCGTGCAGACTCTCGGGCGTGGGGCCGCGAGCGCCGGGCTGCTGGCCGGGCAAACCGAAGTAGCGGATGAACGCCGGCTTGGCTGGATCGCTCAAATCGTAGATCATGGCCATGCGCGGCGTCCGCCACCCGACCACGCCTCCCACCAGGTACGCGATTCCGGTATCGCATTCCCACCAGCTTTTATGCGTGTCGCGCAGCCCGTTGACGATCACGTTCAAGCGGACCGGCTTCGAAGGATCGGTCACGTCCCACATCTCATGCGCCGTCACGCCGTAGCTACGCAATAGGTAGAATTTGTTTTTATCGGCGTGCGGCAGCTCCGCGCCACTGCAGACCCGGGCCATCAAGGCTCCTCCTCCTCCAGATGCGTTAGGCGGTTCGCCGGGAATGTGCGCGAGGTATTTCGGCCGCGCCGGATCGGTGACGTCGACAACCGAGGTCCCGTTCGGCTCCTGCTTGCCGGTCAAGGGATTGAGTTGCACGCCGGCGTGATGGCCGATGTAGGCGATCCAGCGCTGGCCTTGTTTTTCGATCACCGGCTGATAGGCGCTGCGGGCTTGGAGATCGTTGTAGCCGGCGAGCTCCATGTTGCTCTGCCGAGCCGGGGTTTGCGCTGCCGCAGGCATCGCCAGCAGAGTGACGGTGAAAGCAATCGCCCCAGCCGAGCGCAGACAAATGCTCATGATCGCCTCGCAGCACAAACAAGTATCACGGCCGCGCTAGTGGAGTCAAACGTCCCAGGCGAAACGTCCCTGGCGAAAACGTCCTAGGACTCCTCGACAATCAATTCCAGGGATTGGCCGCCGGCGCCGCGCTCCACTCGTACGCACGACTGCGGCTCGACTTTTCCGCTTTCCACCAGCGCCGCCAGCGGCTGGGTGAGCTTGCGTAGGATGGTGCGTTTCAGTTCGCGCGCTCCGAACTCCGGGCTGGTGCCGAGCTTCAGAAGGAGCCCACGGGCGCCGGCGCTCACCTTCAGACTAAACGCCCGTTCCTCCAGTCGCGAGCGAATGTGTTTTTCGAGCAGCGCAAGCTGCTGGTCGAGAATCTCATTCAGCGATTCGGCCGAAAGAGGCTGATACGTGATCACCGCGTCGATGCGATTGACGAACTCCGGCGAGAACTTGCGCCGCACTTCGCCCATGCCGATGCTGGCGAGCTTGGCCAAGCCCCCGCGCGCCGAAGCCCCCGCCGGTGACTCCATCAGCGACTCAAATCCGAAGTCCGGGCAGAGCTCCTTGCGCATCGCCGCCGCGCCCAGGTTGCTGGTCAGGAAAATCATCGATCGCTCGAAATTGACGCTGGTGTTGTCTCCCAGTCTCAGCACGGCTTTATCCAGCACGCCCAGCAACAAACGGGACATGCTGGGCGCAGCCTTTTCAATCTCATCGAACAGCACCAGCGAAAGATTGGATCCCTCGCTGGTGACGGCGCTCAGCTTTTGCTGCGTGAGCAGCGGCTGCGTCTCGCGATGGCCCAGGTAACCGGGCGGAGCGCCGATGAGCTTGGCGACCTCGTGTTCCATCTGGAATTCGCCACAATCCACCTTGAGCACGCTCTTTTCGCTGCCGTGCAGCGCGTCGGCCAGAGCCTCGACGGTTTTCGTTTTCCCGGTGCCCGTCGGCCCCAGTAGCAGGAACACGCCCACCGGCCGGCCCTCCGCCGCCAGGCCGGAGCGGAGCATTTGCACGTAGGGCACAATCTGCGCCATCGCGTGCGCCTGGCCGATCACGCGGCGTGTCAACTGATCCAGCAGATTGGGCGGAGGCGTGCGGCGAGGCCGGATGGGTATAGGCGGACCAGGCAAACGGCGCGATCTCCTCTCGTCCCCGATTGTCCGGGCGCAGGCGTGCCGCCTCGGGCGAAGAAAACGCTAAACTCGCGAAACGATGCGAATTCGGAAGGCTATTTGTGACGATATGTGATGCGGCCCTTGGTTAAATCGTAGGGGGAAAGCTCCAGGGTGACCCGGTCGCCCGCCAATACGCGGATGCGATTGCGGCGCAGCTTTCCGGCCAAATGGGCCAGAACGGTGCGGTCCTGGTCAAGCTGAACGCTGAACAGGCCGCTGGGGAATTTTTCAACTACGGTTCCAGTAACTTCAATACTGTCTTCTTTGCTCATTGTCCTCCACGAGCAAATTATATCGCAGGGACGCAGATACTCACTGAGCTTGGAGCCGGCCCAGATGCGCCAAAAGACTGGCTGGATCGTCGGTGATGATGGCGTCAACGCCAGCGGCAATAAGCCGGTCCCAATCCGCCACGGCGTCGGCGGTCCAGGGGACCACTTGCAATCCAGCCGCGTGCGCCGCGCGGACCTGCTCCGGAGTGACCAAGTGAAACTCCGGCGAGACGATTCCTGCCCCGGCTTCCCGGGCGATGGCGGCAAAATCCTTCGGAGCCCCCTCGTAGAGCGCCGAAAGAGCGATCTCCGGAGCGATCTTTTTCATCTCGCGCAGAGTCCGGAAGTCGAAGGACTGCAGGATCACGCGCGATTCCAGATGATGCTTGCGAATCTCGGCGAGCACCAGCTTCACAAACTCGGCCGGCGGCGGAGTCAGCTCCGGATGATCCGGGAAGCTCTTGGTCTCGATATCGAACCAGAATTTTCCCATCGGCGCCAGAGAAAAGACTTCGTCCAGCGTCGGCATGCGAGTCCCGGGCACGGTCTGCTGGCGCGGAAAATTGGGGTTGCGCACTGCACCGCAATCCCACTCGCGAACTTCGGCTAGCGTGAGAGTGTGAATCACCGCGGACGGTTTCGGCCCGGTGCAGATCGGAGGCTTCAGCTCCGGATCATGAGAGATAACCAGGACGTTCTCTTTGGTCACTGCCATATCCAGCTCAAGTGCGTCCACGCCCTGCGCGATCGCGTATTCGAAAGCGGGCAGAGTGTTTTCCGGGCGGAGAGCGCGCGCGCCGCGGTGCCCGTGCACCAGGATGTTGCGCCGCGGCGAATCGGAAGCGGTCTGCGCCAAAGCCACCATTCCCAAACTTAGCATTGCCGCCAGAAGCACAGCCGCCAAACGCATACGCCTCAAGCTTAGCGGCGGACATTTACATTCGAGTGACGGCGTTTCTTCAACGTAGTGTAATCGCTTCGATATCGTACTTCAGCATTGCGCCAGCACTCTGTCCCACATGAGTCTACGGAGGTATTGGGAACCATTCGCGACGCCAGCGACATGCTGGTGTCCGGCGCGAACGTCACCTTAACCAACCAGCAAACCGGCGTCGAATCCACGCCGCCGCCATCGCGCCCTTCGGCAACGTTGGCCGCAACGCTTTCCGCATGCCCGGCCTGGAGCCGTGAGACTTCGCGGTGGATAAGAATTTCCGCATCCGCGAGAGCATGAAGCTGCAGTTCCGCTCGGAATTCTCGGACCGCCCAACACCATCAGCAACGGCTCCTCCTTCGGGACCATCACCACCACTTTCCCGCCCCGGCAGATTCAGTTCGCGTTGAAGCTGTTGTTCTAGGTTGTCTCCGAGGCGTGGCGCGTCATCCTTCGCTCCTGCTATTGTGGGCCGTGAAGGATGACCACCGCGGCGCTCCCGTCTTCCGCCGCGCGAGCCAGGCTTTCAGGCAAGCTCGCGCCCGCCACTTTAGCCGCCATCGCGGTAGTGGCTTTATTCATCGGCATGCGCTTGTGGCGCATGACCGATTTCGCCCTGGATGGCGATGAAATTTTCAGCATCCAACTCGCCACGGCGGACTGGCATACCCTGTTCGCCAAAGCGGTTCAGGATGCGATCCATCCTCCGCTGTTCTACGTGCTTTTGAAGCTGTGGATCCAAATCGGCGGGGATTCCCTGTTTTGGCTGCGCCTATTTACGGTCATGGCGTCGGTCCTTTGCCTGCTGCCGGTCTTCGCCATCTGCCGCGATTTGGACATTCCCCCCGCTGCGCGAAATTTCGCCATCGCCGTCGTGGCCGTGCATCCTTACGCGATGTATTATTCGCAGCACTTGCGCATGTACAGCTTGCTGATGCTGGCCGCGCTCGTCTCCGCCTGGCGCTTCGAACGCTATCTGGGCGAGGGCTCAACGCGCAACCTGATCTGGCTTGGCGCGGCCAATTTATTTCTCGGCTACACGCAATACTACGGTTGGTGCGTGGTGTTGCTGGAGTTCGTCTATCTCTTATGGAAGCGCCGCAATCCGGTTCCGTTCGTGATCTCGACTCTGCCGGTCCTGCTGCTGTTTGCTCCGTGGGCCATCGCGGCCGGGCGCGTCTTGCACGGGCGCGGATTGCAACAGAACCTGGGCTGGATAACCCGCCCGGCCTTCGGCGACCTGAACTGGTTCTGGATCGACCTGACCGGGTTCTCTGAATTCGAGAGTTTGCGCAGGTACGGAACCGTGGCGTTCCTGCTGCTGTTCCTGCTGGCCTACCGGCGTTACACCGAGCCTCGCGTGCACTGGCTGATGCTGCTGTGGATCGCGCCCGCTCCGATCGCGTTTCTCATCTCACAGTGGTTGCCGCAGTCGATCTGGGGCCACCGCCATCTGCTATTCGCCATCTGGCCGCTGTTCCTCCTGTTTGCGGATGCAATTGCAAGAATGCCCCGCGCAATCTTCTACCCGACCATGGCGCTGGCCGGGTGGTGGGGCGTGAACGCGATGCAGTTTCATGCCACGGACAATCGCAAGCTGCCCTGGGACATCCTCGTAACAAACATGATCGACGCCGATACCGGCCGGGCCCAGCACATTCCCATTTACGCGATCGATCCTTATCTGCATTACTCCATCGGCTTCGATCTCGACAGCATGCGCAAGGGCGATTTCGGTCCTCTGGGCCCGCGCGTGACCTCGCGCCGCGACCTGGCGAAGCTCCCGGCGAAGGCCGCTCGTTTCGAAGCCGTTCAGACGGACAATATCGGCCAGATTCCGGTGACTCCCGGCGCTCACTTCTGGGTTGCGTGGACGGATTCTTCGTGGCACGAAAAATTCACGCCGCCCGAAATACTGGCGCAGCGCGGTTGCGAAGGCGGGGCCGAGATTTCGCAATTCGACAGCTCGCATCGCGTCTGGCTCGCGCCGATCGACTGCAATTGACGCCATGCCGGAAACATTTGACGTCATTATCGTGGGCGGGGGGCACAACGGCCTCGTAACTGCGGCCTATCTGGCGCGGGCCGGGCGCAAGGTGCTGGTGCTGGAGGCTCGAGAGTTGGTGGGCGGCTGCGCGGTAACGGAAGGAATCTGGCCGGGTTATCGCGTCTCCACGGCGTCTTACCTTTCCAGCCTGATGCAGGAGAAGGTCGTTCGCGATCTCGACCTCGCGCGCTTCGGCTACCAGGTCGATGCCAAGGATCCCGCGTTTTTCTCACCTTTCCCGGACGGGCGCTACCTCTTCATGTGGCAGGATCGCGCCAAGACTCTGGCTGAGATTGCCAAGTTCTCCAAGCGCGATGCCGAGGCGTATCCCAAATACGAAGACCACCTGGAACGGCTGGCTCAGGTCGCCGAATCCCTGCTGCTGACTACCCCGCCGAATTTTCCGCCGGGGGGTATCGGCGACTTCATCGACTATCTGAAGCTGCTCGGCCGGATGCGTGGACTCTCGAAAACGGAAATCGTCGGACTGGTCAAGATCTTCACGCAGAGCGCTTCGGAGTTCCTGGACGAATGGTTTGAGTCCGAGCAGATCAAAGTTACGCTTGCCACGGACGGCGTAATCGGCGCCAACGGCGGCCCCCGCTCGCCCGGCACTGCGTACATCCTGCTGCATCACTGCATGGGCGGCGTGAATGGACATCGTGGATTGTGGGGCTTCGTGCGCGGAGGCATGGGCTCGGTGTCCAATGCGATTGCCGACTCTGCGCGCAGTAAAGGCGCGGTCATCCGCACCAACGCGACGGTCGGCGAGATCCTCGTGCGAGCCGGCCGCGTTACCGGCGTCGCCCTGGCCACAGGCGAGGAGATTTCCGCGCAGGTGGTCGCGAGTAACCTCGATCCCAAGCGGACTTTCCTCCAATTGATGGACGCCGCCCATTTTCCGGCCGATTTCGTCGACGGTATCCGCAAGTTCCGCTCAGAGGGAACTTCGCTCAAGATGAACCTCGGCTTGACCGGTCTCCCGGAATTCAAGGCCCTCCCCGGCGCACCCGGTCCGCAGCATCGCGCGACCATGCACATCTGCCCCAGCGTCGAGTACATCGAGCGGGCCTGGGATGACGCCAAGTACGGCCGCCCTTCGCAATCGCCGCTCATCGAGATGACTGTTCCTACCATGTACGATCCGTCGCTTGCGCCCGAAGGCCGGCACATCATGGGCATCTTCCTGCAATATGCTCCCTACACGCTCAAAGACACCAACTGGGAGCGCGAACGGATCCGTTACACGGAACGGATTCTCGACGTGATCGAGGAGTATTGCCCCAACATCCGTTCCATCGTTGAACACAAGCAGACCCTGACGCCCCTCGATCTAGAGCACCGCTTCGGCATCACCGGCGGCAATATCTTTCATGGCGAGATGTCGCTGGACCAGATGTTCGTGCTGCGGCCTTTGGCCGGATGGGCCAGCTATCGGACTCCCGTGCGCGGCTTGTATTTGTGCGGCTCCGGCGCGCATCCGGGCGGCGGAGTGATGGGCGCTCCGGGCCACAACGCAGCACGGGAGATCCTAAAAGACTCTTAGCCACCAATGCACGCGTTGTTTATTCGCGGCCTAAAGTTTTGGTGCTATTCTCGGGGCATGCTGCTGAAGTGCGTGTTGTTGCTGTGTGCGGCTGCCGTGGTTTTCGCGGCCGACGTTCCGCAAAAGACCTTCCCGTTCGCCTACACACAAGAAGACTTGGCCAACGGCCTGCGCCTGATCACCATCCCCACCGATTCGCCGAATCTGGTCTCCGTGTACATCGTCGTTCAGACCGGCTCGCGTAATGAGGTCGAGCCAGGCAAGACCGGCTTCGCGCACCTATTCGAGCACATGATGTTTCGCGGTACCGACGCCTATCCGCCTGAGAAATACGAAGAGGTGCTGAGACGCGCCGGCGCGGCATCGAACGCCTCCACCAGTAACGACTTCACGGTTTTTCACACTACCTTTTCGAAAGAAGACCTCGCCGCCATCCTGACCATGGAAGCGGACCGCTTCGAGCATCTGAAGTATTCTTTGGAGGCGTTCAAGACCGAAACCGGCGCGGTGCTCGGCGAATACAACAAGAACAGCGCCAACCCCGGCGAAAAGATGGAAGAAGTGCTCGACGATACGGCCTTCGACCGCCACACCTACAAGCACACCACCATGGGCTTTCTCGAGGACGTCAAGAACATGCCCAATCAGTACGATTACAGCCTGACGTTCTTCGACCGCTATTACCGCCCCGAGTACGTCACCATCATCGTGGCCGGCGACGTGAATCAGAAGCAGGTGCGCGCGCTGGTCGACAAATCCTTCGGAGGCTGGCAGCGTGGCTCCTACCACCCCGATATTCCGGCCGAACCGAAGCAACAAGGCCCGCGTGAAGCGCATGTCGACTGGCCGTCACCGACTCTGCCGCTGTTGACCATCGCTTACAAAAGCCCCGCTTACACCGACACGCAAAAGGACTCCGCCGCACTGGACGCTTTCGCCACTCTGGTCTTCGGCTCCAATTCGGAGGTCTACCAGAAACTGGTGGTGAAGGAACGGAAGCTGGATAGCCTGGGAGCGTTCGCGCCTTCAAGCGTCGATCCGGATCTGTTCACCATTCGCGCTCGCCTCAAGCACGCCGAAGATATTCCGGCGATGCGCCGGGAGCTTTTGGACACTGTCGCGCGATTCCGGGAGGAATTGATCGTTGCGGACAAGCTGGACGCGGTGAAGAAACGCGAGCGCTACGGGTTCACGATTCGTCTCGACAATAGCGACAGCGTGGCGAACACGGTCGCTCAATTTGTCGCGCTGCGGCGGACGCCGGATTCCATCGACAAGTATTATGCCGAGTACCGCGCCCTCACGCCGGAAGATTTGCGGGAGATGGCTCGCAAGTATCTCATTGACAGCGGGCGCACCATCGTGACCTTGACAGGAGCGGCGAAATGAAATGGGGTCCTCTTCTGGTCGCGGTGTCTACGTTCGGCTTGTGCGGATGGGCTCAAATGCGAACCGTAGCGCTTCCCGGTAATTCGCCGGTAGTTACCCTCCGTTTAGTTTTCACCACGGGCGCCGCGCAGGACCCTCCGGATAAACCGGGGCTCGCGCGCCTCACCGCGGAGATGCTCGCCGGCGGAGGCACCAAGCACTTGACGCACGATCAGATTGTCAACGCCCTGTTCCCGATGGCCGCTTCCATCGGCAGCCAGGTGGATCAGGAAATGACCACCTTCTCCGGCGCAACGCACATCGACAATCTGGATGCGTATTACAAGTTGTTCCGCGCGATGCTGCTCGAACCAGGCTGGCGCGATGACGATTTCAAGCGTCTCAAAGATAACGCGATCAATTCGCTGCGCGTCGGCCTGCGCGGCAATAATGACGAAGAACTAGGAAAGGAAGTTCTGCTGAGCGAGCTGTACGCGGGAACTCCATACGGCCACTATTCGGCCGGCGCGGTGTCTTCGCTCGAAACGCTGACCATCGACGACCTGAAGCAATTTTACAAGCAACACTACACGCAGTCGCATTTGATTGTTGGAATCGCAGGGGGCTATTTACCGGAGTTTCTCGATCGCGTGAAGCAAGACTTCGCCGCGCTGCCGGAAAAGGACGCGGCTCCCGCGGTGGCGATTCACGCCAAGTCCATCCAGCACACCCGCGCTTTGATCGTCGAAAAGAACACGCGCTCGGTTGCGTACTCGCTCGGCTTTCCGATCGACGTGAAGCGCGGAGATCCCGACTATCCGGCGCTACTTGTGGTGCAGTCCTATTTCGGGCAGCATCGGGAAAGTGGTGGACGCCTGTTCCAACGCATTCGCGGCATCCGCGGGATCAATTACGGCGATTACGCCTACATCGAATACTTCCCGCGCGGCGAACAGCTCATGGAGCCTCCGCCCAACGTCGCGCGGTCGAGCCAAGCCTTCCAGATCTGGATTCGCCCGGCCGAGCCTCCGCAGGCTGCGTTCACGCTGCGGCTTGCCGTCTACGAATTGAACAAGCTGGTCAAAGACGGCATTCCCCAAGAGGATTTCGAACGCACCAGGGAGTTCTTGAGCAAATACGTCAACGTGCTTACTAAGACCAAGCGCGCGGAGCTGGCCTACGCGATCGACAGCCTCTACTACGGCATTCCGAATTACAACACGTACGTCAAGAATGCGTTGGCGAGGCTGACTCGGGAGCAGGTGAACACTGCCATTCGCAAACACCTGCGCGCCGACCGGCTGGAAATTGTCGCGGTCAGCGCCAACGCTCAAGACCTGAAGCGGCAGATCACCGGCGCAGGGCCGTCGACCATCGAGTACAACTCGCCCAAACCCGCCGACATTCTTGCGGAAGACAAGATCGTCGGGTCGTACGATGTCGGCCTGCGGCCGGAGGATGTGGAGATCGTGCCGGTGGACAAGATTTTTGAGTAGGCCGCAAATTAACGCAAATGAACACACACGTCTCATTCGCGTGCATTTGCGGTTTGGTCTTTTCGGGCTAGCCCACAATCTCCACGCGCCGGACCGCCGACGCCTTGCCGGTTGACTCGTCGACTTCCACGATCACGCCGTGCAGTTCCGCGCCATGCCGGGCGGCTTCCATGCGGACCGGCAACTGCGTGAGGAAGCGATCAATGATGATCTGCTTCTCCACTCCGATCACGGAATTGTAAGGTCCGGTCATGCCGGCGTCGGTCTGATACGCAGTGCCGCCGGGAAGAATGCGGGTGTCGGCTGTCGGGACGTGCGTGTGTGTGCCGATCACGGCGGAAACGCGTCCATCCAGATACCAGCCCATCGCGGTTTTCTCGCTGGTCAGCTCGGCGTGGAAATCGAGGAAGCGCACCCGTACCTGGTCCAGCCCCGCCAACAGCGCATCGGCCTTGCGAAACGGGCAGTCGATCGGCGCCATGTGGGACCGGCCCTGCAGATTCAGGATCGCGCAGCGCGCGCCATTGCGCGCCTCCAACACAGCGACGCCCGAGCCCGGCAAGCCGTCGGGATAATTCGCCGGACGCAGCAAGCGCGGCTCGCGCGGCAGATAATCGTAGATCTCGCGCTTGTCCCAGATGTGATTGCCGCTGGTCAGCACGTCCACGCCGTAGCCGAACAGTTCATCGGCCAAAGGAGGGGTAATGCCGAACCCTCCCGCGGAGTTCTCGCCGTTGGCGATGGTCAGGTGAATATTCTCGATGGCTACGATGCCGCGCAAGTGCCGCGCCACCAGTTGGCGCCCCGTGGAACCAAAAATATCACCGATGAAAAGAAGGTTAGTAATTGCGGACTCCCTGCTCGGCGCACTCCGTTCTGCGCGACAAAAACAAAGGAGCGCACCACCACGCCGCTCTAGCTTCCGTCATTTGACCCTAAAACTCAGTAGGGCGGAGTCCTCCGCGCGCCTTCAGGCTTCTCCATGGCGGCTGCCCACCGGAGCTTGCTCACCAGCACGTTATCGAGCCGGACCCCATGACATTGACTGTTGGATCAATTTTTGGAAGCCGCTTGCGAACGCGGCAGGAACGCTCCTTCCAAGATCATAGCAGGACCGCAAAGAAGTACAATGAAACAATAGTACTCATCGCCACGTCAAAGGGCCTTTGAGGTTGGGTCCCGCTGTCGTCGCGATCCCGACAGGGAACACAAAAGGAAGAGGATGAGGCTTTTCTCGAACGAGCCGGCCCTGCTCCGGCGCTTATGGGCATGGACCGCGTGTGTAGTGATGGGAACGCCCGCGGGGCTGTATGCGCAAAGTTATGTGATTTCAACGTTTGCGGGAGGCAGTCCGGCGCCCGCCACGGCTGCGGCGACCGGCACGGTTATCGGCTATCCCGGCCGCGTGTACGCCAATTCCGCGGGAAATATTTACTTCACTGCGCTGAACTCGGTCTTCATGCTGAGCTCGGGCGTGATCACCAGGATCGCGGGCAACGGGCGTCCGGGTTATTCCGGCGACGGCGGACCAGCCACTTCGGCCCAGTTGAACGGACCGCAGGGCCTTGCTTTCGACTCGGCCGGCGACATGTACATCGCGGACACGCTCAATCAGGTGGTCCGGATGGTATCGGCTGCCAGCGGGACCATCACGACCGTGGCAGGCACCGGCACGCCCGGCCTTAACGGCGATTACGGGCCAGCCACCCAAGCCCTTTTGCAGCTTCCTACCGCGGTCGCCGTGGACGCCTCCGGCAACCTTTACATCTGCGATTCCGCCAATAACGCGATCCGCCAGGTCTCCGCGAGTACGGGCCTGATTGTCCCTTACCTGGGCAACTACATTCAGGGGTTCGCGGGCGATACCACCGGGCAGATCTCGCTCAACGATCCCACCGACATCTTCTTCGACAGCGCCTGGAATCTGTGGATCGCGGATTATGGCAACGGGCGCATTCGCGAGTACGGCACTAACGGCATTGCTTCCACCGTGGTCGGTGGTGGAACCACGTATACGGAAGGCGGGTTTGCGCTGGCCGCGGCGCTGGCCGGACCGCATGGCGTGGTCGTGGACAGCGCCAGCAACATCTACATCGCCGATGCCGACGATAACCGCGTCTTCAAGGTGACCGCGTCCACCAGCCGCATCAACACACTGGCGGGAACCGGCTCCTACGGCTTCAGCGGCGATGGCGGAGCGGCAAATGCCGCGCTGCTCAACACACCCACCAGTGTCGCCATAGATCCCTCCGGGAACGTGTATTTCGTGGATCTGTACAACGCGCGAGTGCGCATGGTGTCGACTTCCGGAACAGTGACGACGATAGCCGGCAACGGCGGGATTTCTTACTCTGGCGACGGCGGCGCCGCGGAGAACGCGATCATGAATGGGCCAACCTCCGTCGCCTATTCCTCCACAGGCACCTACATCGCCGATACGGGCAATCAACGGATTCGCCAGGTCTCGACCGGCGGCACCATTTCGACGGTGGCGGGCACGGGCACTCCCGGTTTCTCCGGCGACAACGGCCCCGCGTCGAACGCCCAGCTTTCCTATCCGAATGCCGTGGTGGTTGACGCTTCCGGATTTCTCTACATTGCCGATACAGGCAACCAGCGCGTCCGCAAAGTGGTCAACGGCACCATCAACACGATTGCCGGCAACGGGACTTCCGGTTACTCCGGCGACGGCGGCAGCGCCGTCAATGCCAACCTCAATGCGCCGTCAGGCCTGGTTGTGGATAACGCCGGCGACGTGTATATCGCGGATTTCGGCAATCAGGTGGTGCGCGAGGTTTCGGTCTCAGGCACGATCAGCACCATCGCTGGAAATGGAACCCAAGGCTACTCCGGCGACGGCGGCAATGCGACCGCCGCGCAGCTCAACGGTCCTCTCGGGCTGGCGCTCGATTCTTCCGGCAATCTGTACATCGCGGATTCCGGAAATCATGTCGTCCGCGTGGTCACGCCCGGCGGCAACATCAGTACCTTCGCAGGCAACAATGTACTGGGTTACAGCGGCGACAGCGGTCCTGCCCTCCAAGCCGAGCTCTCTACCCCGGCCGGTCTTGTGTTCGATTCCTCGGGCAACCTTTACGTCTCGGATTCGGGCGTCAGCGTAGTGCGCATGGTTGCTCCGGGCGGCGTCATCACGACCATCGCCGGCACGGGCTCCGCTGGTTACACAGGCGACGGAGGACCCGCCACTCAAGCCACGTTTGACGTGATCGCCGGCCTCACGCTGGACACATCCGGCGATCTCTACGTCGCTGACTCCGGCAACAGCGTAGTTCGCTTGTTGCAGCCTGTCGCGCCCGCGCCGAGCACGGGCGCGATCGTAAACGCCGCCTCCAATACCCTGGGCCCGATCGCGCCCGGTGAAGCAGTGACCGTTTTCGGCTCCGGCATCGGACCTGCGAGCGTTATCACTTCCCAGCCGGATCAACTGGGGAACATACCGCAACAGCTCGCCGGCACGGTGGTCTATTTCAACGGCGTCCCCGCGCCCATCGTTTACACATGGACGCGGCAGATCGGCGTGGTTGTGCCTTACGAGGTCACTCCGGGCACCAGCACGGTCGCGGTGAAATTCGGCGACCAGGTTTCCCTCGAGCTGCCTGTCAACGTCGCCTCATCCGCGCCGGCCCTCTACACCGCAAACGGGTCCGGCCAAGGCCAGGCGATGGCGGTGAATCGCGATACCGGAGTCGCCAATACGGTAGCGACTCCGGTTCTGCACGGCAGCCTGATCACCCTGTACGTGACGGGCGCCGGCGATGTCTCTCCATCGGCGCCCGACGGCTCGCCGAATGGGGCCGGCCTGGCGCATCCTCTGCTGCCGGTCACGGCAACCATCGGCGGCGTTTCGGCTACCGTCTCCTACGCCGGTGGCGACAACGGCCTCGCGCCGGGAATGATTCGCGTGGACGTTTCGGTCCCCACCAACGTGAGCGGCAATGCCGTTCCTGTCGCAGTCAACGTGGGCGACGCTTCCAGCCAATCGGGCGTGACCATCGCCGTTCAGTGAAATTAAGCCGGTTCTACCGGCTTTCGTGTTCCTCGTGCTCCGGGGGAGCCTTGCGGGCGGGCGCGGGATGCTGATTGCCGCCGCGATTTTGCGGGGCGTTGCGACTCGCCTGGGCATTGCCCCGATTGGCGTTGACATTGCCGCGGGTCTGCACAGGATTCTCGCCATGGGTGGCTACGTTGCCGCGGCCGGGAGCCGCTGACGCCGGGCGCGCCATTGCGGCGTTGGCCGGACGGCCGTGATTCACCGAGGCCAGATTCCCGCGATTCGCCCCCGCTGCGTTCTCATGCGAGGCTTGCACGCCGGTGGGCCCGAAATGCTGTTCCCGACCGTACGCGTTCTCCTGGGCCGTAGGCTGCCTGGTGATGCCGCCAGGACCATTGAAGCTGGTCCGGTTGACGGTGGTGTTGTTGATCACCGTTCTGTTCACGTAGGTGTTGTGGATCACGGTGGTGTTCACGTTGGCCACGGCCGTGTTGTAGCTGAAGTGGCCGCCGACCCACATGCCGCCGCCAAATCCCACGCCGGCGTAGCCGAAGCCGTAATTCACGCCACCGTAAAAGCCCACGTGCGGACCCCAGTAGCCGGCATGCCAGCCGTACACTCCACCGGCGAAGCCCCAGTAGCCCGGCGTCCACAGTAGACCAGGCCGCGGCGCCATCACCCAAGTACCCGGAACCCAGAAATATCCCTCGGGTCCGTACGCCCAGTAGCCGGGCGTCCAGATATAATCCGGGCCCGGACAAATCGGTTGCGTGTACACCGGCAACACCGGTGGCGCAATGGAAACAGAAACGAACACCCCGCCAAAGGAGGAGGCCGGCACAACCAGCATCGATGCCGCCAGCAACAGGCTACGTATCGAAAGCGATCTCATCGTATCCCCTTTCTCACGGGTTTCCCCGCTCTCCGGATTACGCGTAAACGCGAGCGTTTCCGGCTCTGTTTATTGAAACCCACGGCACTCAAAACGTTGCTCTCACGTTCGGGCGCTTTCGCTTAAAACCTTTTCATGTCGCGACTTAGGGCAGCTTGGGGCACTAAGGCGGACACCTCAGACGCGCTTTAGTACCTCTGCGATCTCTTTCTCAGGGATGGCGCCCTCCTTGATCACCCGCCAGTACGGCTCGGTCACGTCGACGGTAGTGGCGCCTGCGCCGGTGACGTGCCCGCCATCG
>JASHNT010000105.1 GCA_030041495.1 Bryobacteraceae bacterium
CTTCGCGTGCTCGCCATCGGCGACGGCGGCCACAGTTCGTTGTGCTTCCAGGCTCCCGGGTCAGACTCCTTTGCGGGCTTTCCAGCGCCACTGAATAATACGACCTTGGTCTGGACACAATCCATAACCACCCTACTCTTGCTCCCGCCCATTTTCATCCATCGTTGTGACCCACAGGGTCATGGGCGACTCCTTTCTATGGACAGCCTTCGCGCGATTGCTTGTCGCGCTCACTTCGGAAGTGCTTCACATGCCGGTATGCCTTTTGGCGTAGGCTGACAACCGAATGTCGGTGGCATTTTCGAGGTAGGCGGGAGATCTGCGCTTGCCAATTGCGGCCTGCATCAGCCTAAGCTTTGCGCATGCCGGATTCCACAAAAGTTGTTCCCATCGTCGAGAAACGGCCCCACCTCGTCGCCTCTAACCAGGAAACGCAACGCTACATAGTGAGCGGTGGCGGCCAGCCGATCGCGTTTGACCTGAACACAACCTTTACGCGCCTTCCTCCGGGAACTGGGAATCAGCCTGCCCCCGTACTGCCCATAACCGGCCCGAAAACTCCCGAAAACGCTCTGCAGTTTTCGCTTGACTCTTCGAAGCAGCAGAGGGATGAATGGTCACGACCAAAGCGGTCGGAAAGGAAGGCGCAAGAAATGAAGGGCTCCAAAACGCCCGAGACGCTGGCGACGTCCGCCACGAAAGCCAGCCGTGTGATCGCACTGTTGAGCCGGCCTGCGGGCGCGACGCTCAAGGAAATCATGGCGGAAACGGCCTGGCAGGCGCACAGCGTGCGTGGATTCATCAGCGGCCAGTTGACGAAGAAGATGGGCCTGAAGGTGAAGTCGTTCA
Source organism: Bryobacteraceae bacterium (assembly GCA_030041495.1). Classification (GTDB taxonomy): domain Bacteria; phylum Acidobacteriota; class Terriglobia; order Bryobacterales; family Bryobacteraceae; genus Palsa-187. Next base: position 850 of record JASHNT010000105.1, read on the forward strand.
AGCGCGATGGCGAGCGTGTGTATCGAATTCTGGCGCAGAAAGGCGTTCGAAAGGCGGCTCAAAAGGAGGGCAAGGCATGAACATCCTTCACTTCGACATGAACGTGCCCAAACAAGTGACTCTGGCTTCTCCGCAGGGCACAACTATCGAGGGCTGCTACGGAAACCGCGTCATGTTTCACCTGGGCAACGGTCAGGTGATGTATGTACCACCGATTGTGGCAACCAAAATTGAAACCGAGGGCATCACCACGGGCGAGCACATTGAGTTGTGCAAGACCTCCATTCGGGAGGGACGGCGGCGGCTGATCGAGTGGCAGCTCAAGCGCGTTGAGGCGCCTACGCAACTGGAGCAGGACCTTCGCGCATCGCTTGAAAACGCTAGAAAGCCTACCGCAGCAGCGTCCACCGCCGAGGAGATCCCACCGTTCGCGCCCATCGCGAAGGCCAATGGCAACGGCAACCATGTCGCGGCGCCGCGGAATGGTACGGTTCCGGCTCCAGCTGCGACTAAGCTCGAACACGCGCTAAAAACCGCGATCGCAGCCGCCCGCAGCGCCGAAATGTTTGGCTCGGAGTTAGGGTACGTGGTGCGGTTCGATTCCGACGCCATCAAATCCATGGCGATCACGGTTCTGATCAATATGAGCGGAGAAAACCGGCGATGACTCCCTCCAGTGGACAGGCCGGGATCGCGGAAGTCCTTTCGCCGAGCCAGGTGCGCTGTTTCATGGACTGCCAGGTGCGCTGGTGGTTCAAGTACCGCATCAAGATTCCCGATCAACCTACCTCCAAGATGGCTCTGGGAAGGGCGATTCATGCCCCGCTGGCTCAAAACTTCGCACAGAAGATCGACACCCACGAAGATCTGCCGAGCTTTGGCGTCGTCTGCTTGTTTCGCGAAGCATGGGCTATGGAGCGGGAACAAGTGGATTTCCGGGACGATGAGGACCCGCACGAACTCGAGTGCTGCGGCGAAGCGCTCGTGGCCAAATACATGGACCAAGTGGCTCCGCGGATCGAGCCCGCCGCCGTCGAGACGCGCGTCGAAGGCGAGATCGCCGGCGTAAGGTTACAGGGTTGGGTTGACCTCCTTGATGTGCACGGCTGCATCATCGACATTAAGACCTCCGCGCGCAAACCGAGCGGGATCGATCCTGAACATAGATTTCAGATCGCCACCTACGCGCAGCTCACACCCGGAGCAAGCGGCGAAGCACGATTAGACACCCTCGTCAAGACCAAAACGCCGAATCTGGTGACTCAGAGATTCAGCGTCAGCGCCCAGGATCTTCTAGCTGTGCAGAGATTGTACCCGCTCGCTCAGCAGGCGATGCGCTCGGAGAACTTCATGCCCAACCGGTTGTCACTTAGCTGTTCGCGGCGCAATTGCTCCTACTGGCGGCGATGCGAACGGGAACTCGGCGGAGAGGTTCCCGAGTCATGAGGCCGCAGCGCAACCACAGGTACCTGGCCTGGATTCGCACGCTGCCCTGCCTGGTGTGCGGGGCGAGAAGAGGCATCGAGGCGTCTCACACCGGCCCGCACGGCCTGGGCCAGAAATCTCCTGATTCCTCGGCCATTCCGTTGTGCGCCAAGCACCATCGTACCGGCAATGATAGTTACCACCGTCTGGGCGCAAGGAGGTTCGCGGAGATACACGATCTCGACATTCCTGCGATCGTCCGCCGGCTCAACACGAAGCCCGTGATTCGCATCGAGGCAGGAGTTTTCGTCGGCTATTTCGAAGACGAGCAGTTCCGGCTCGGGCCGGTGCGGGACGGAGTCGCGCCAGCAGTGCGCAAGATGGTGAGGATATGCGGCGAAGACCGGCTGGCCGGGACGCTGGAGAGGGTGTCGGCGTGAGTTACAGCTTCAATGAGCCCGAGTGGCCTCCAGTCTGCGAATGCCACTACGACGAGGCACGGGATGAAGTCTTTCGGGGCAACTGCCCCCTGCATTACCAGGAGCAGCAAGAGGCACCGGTCCCTGCCGAGCGCAAACCGCCAGCCATCGCAAAGTTCGAGCCACCATCGGCTTTGAGGGCCAGGCGCGGATCGGGCCGGAGGCAACATACGCAATGAGATCTGACCGGGTCTATCAATGACGGGATCACGAAGAAGGATAATGAAGCGAGGGTTCCTTATGTCTCTTGAACAGGCTATTTTAGAGGCGGTTCGGGCGTTACCGCCGGAAAAACAACGGGAGATCTACGACCACGCCGCGCGCCTTCGGGCCGAAGTTACGAAGAAGCCGCCGTTCAAGAGTATAGAGGGCTTGTGGGCCGGCTTGGGCGTTTCGCTCTCAGCTGAGGAAATCGACGAGGTCCAGCGCGAGATGTGGCGCAACTTTCCCAGGGACGACTTCTGATGCCCAATGTCGTAATCGATACCCATGCCATTGTATGGTTTTTATCCCGCGATCCCCGCTTGTCGACGAATGCGCGGGATCTGCTGCGGTCCACAACAGCTGCGGGAGGAATCATTCACGTTCCGTCGATCTGTCTCGTCGAGTTGAGCTACCTTGTCGAAAAAGGGCGCTTACCCGCGGCAGCCCGGGATGCGTTAATCCAGGCGCTGGATGACTATGCAACTCCGTGTTCGCTGGTTCCGCTTGACCGGTTGGTCGCCGACGCTCTTGAACGTGTGCAGCGTCGTGACGTGCCGGACTTGCCGGACAGAATCGTCGCCGCTACTGCTATCGCTCTCGGTGCGCCATTAGTCAGCCGCGATGCGCGAATCCGCGCCTCTCAGGTTCAGACGATATGGTAGGTTCCACCGCATCCGGAGGGTCGAATGGTGACACCAAAGCCAGTAACGACAAGCTCGAAGCTAATGCGTCCAAGACCAAACATCGCTAAGGCGGCAACTCCCGAGCGAACTCGCATCAGCAAGCTTATGATCGCCCATAGTGTGCGGATCGCAGAGAGCTAACGTTGTAATTCCATGAACTTCCGACTGGTATGGATGGGCCCTGATGACAACTCTGGTCAACCGGCTCTCTATCCGGGCCAACTTCACCGAAGCGCACGCTATGAGAAGCGCGGCAAGGAGATCATTCGAAGGCAGTACCTCGAAAACGGCCGGCCAAGACTGACTCCCATCGCGAACTTTTGTGCACGCATTGTCCGGGATCTCGTCCTGGACGATGGCTTAGAGCAAACTCGCGAGTTCGGCATGGAAGCGGAGATGGCGAACGGCAAGGTCAGCTTTTCGTTGTCGCCGGCGGAGTTCAACCGGATGAATTGGGTTCTTCGGCAGCTCGGACCGAAGGCGATCATCTATCCGGGGCAGCAGCAACACGCTCGCGCCGCCATCCAGTCTCTATCCGGCCAGATCCAACAGGAGCGGAGCTTTCATCACCTCGGTTGGGCGCAGCAAGACGGCAAGTGGACGTACCTGTGCAACAGCGGCGGCATCGGCGGCCAAGGGCTCCAACCCGACATACCGGTTCGGCTGCCGGCGGCGCTCAACCACTACCGCGTCGAACCGCCTGCCAACGCCCAGGAGCGCGTAAAAGCGATTCGTGCCAGCTTGCGGTTTCTCTCTGTGGCGCCCGACCGGATCAGCTTCCCACTGTTTGCCGCGCTGCACTTGGCGGCGTTGGGAGGAACGGATTTCAGTCTCTTTTTGTGCGGCCAAACCGGAACCTTCAAGACGTCTCTGGCGGCGGTGTGCCAGCAGCATTTCGGCCCAGAAATGGACGCGCACCACTTGCCGGGTAATTTCTTCTCCACAGCAAACGCACTGGAAGAGATCGCCTTTGCGGCGAAAGATGCGCTGCTGGTAATCGACGACTTCGTTCCGACGGGCCGCACGACCGATGGAGCTCTCCAGCAACTTGCTGAGCGCGTCTTTCGTGCTGCAGGTAACCGCCAGGGACGCAACCGGATGGGCGGAGGTGCGCGTCTGCGCTCGTCTCGGCCGCCGCGAGCGCTCGTACTCGCGACCGGAGAAGATGTCCCTGCCGGCCAGAGTCTTCGGGCGCGCCTCCTGATTGTCGAGATTCGCGGCGGAGACGTAGATCGAACGGTGCTTGAGGAATGCCAGAGCGGGGGCCAGCAAGGACTCCTGGCTGCCGCGATGGGCGCATTTGTTCAATGGCTTGCGGGTCAATATGAACAACTGCGTCGGGAACATAAGACCAGGGTTGACGAGTTGCGAAACCGGTACCGGGCTGCCGCGCATGCTCGGCTTCCGGGAGCGTTGGCGCAATTGGAAGGTGGATTCGAGGTGTGGCTACGATTCGCATTCGAGATGGGCGCCATCAGCGCGGCGGAACAGTTCGGCCTCAGGCAGCGCGGTGCGGATGCATTTGACGAGGTGCTTGCGGGCCAGACTCCCTATCACGTGAGTTGCGACCCGGCTCTGCGTTTGATAGCCCTCCTCAGAACGGCCATCGCTTCAGGCGGCGCTTACGTGACGGACCGATCGGGCCAGACGCCAGAATCTCCGGCTGCGTGGGGCTGGCGGCCGAAGCGCTCCGGGAAGAGTTGGATTCCTCAGGGTGTCCACGTGGGATGGCTGGCAGGTAGCGACCTTTTCCTGAAACCCGATATGAGCTACCAGGCAGCCCAGCAGATGGCGGGACGGGAGCGTCTTCCAGTGAGCGAACAGGCTTTGCGTCATCGCCTGCACGGGCGTGGTCTGTTGGCGAGCGTCGACGCGGGGCGAAAGATGCTGCAGGTACGCCGCACTTTAGAGGGGCGCCCAAGATTGGTGTTGCATTTCAAAGCCAACCTCTTCGGCGGGAGCGCGGAGTCGACTTGAGGGTCAACTTCTTTCGGAATTGTAGGATTTGTCGGTTTTCAGTGTATGCGGGCGAGCAGACGCTTTCGCGGCGCGCCGTATGGCTGTAGCGAGGACGGCTCCTCCATTCATAAGAAACGTCTATTGCTCGGGCTCGTTCAGTTTGAGCTCCACTTTGCCATCAGGGAACACAGCGTACATTTCCAGCCGGCCACCCATGGCTTCCACAAAGTTTTCGAGCGTGCTCAGGTACATATCCGTGCGCCTCTCCAGTTTGCGATACCGCGGCTTGGCTCATGTCAAGTGTCTGCGCGAGTTGCTGCTGAGTCAGGCGGCGCGCGGCCCGCAGCTCGTGCAGCGGCATCTTCTTCAGATGGTCCTTGAGTAGACGATCGGATTCGGCCCTTGCGGCCGGAGACAGCTTCGCTTGGAGCTCACTCCACTTAGTTATTAGCTTGGGCATTGTCTTGCTCCTTCCGGATCTCCTCCAGGTATTCGTCGCAAATGCGGCCGGCAACCGGCACGTTCCTTTCGTACCAAGGTCGTCGCCGGTTTTGTCGCCGCCCAGCAGAAGGATTGCTGTACGTCGCGGATCAAGTATGTACAGGAACGCGGTAGGCGCCCCTGATGCTGAATACGCAACTCACGCATGGCGGAGCGGCGCGAACCGCTGATTCCACTTGAGTGCGGGAACGGGAGGTTTGGACCGAACTCGGCGAGCAAATTACAACCGCGCAACCGATGCCTGCTCGCTGTCCGTCAGTCTTGTCCACCACGTCCTGAATTCATCGGTGACCTCCATCTCCCATACCACAATTTGCATTATAACTCAGAACTAATATAATTAGGAGCTTATGGGGCCGGGCTGACTCTACCGAAAACCATGGTCAGTCCGGGGCGAAGCCCTCGACGCCAGACCGCCCGCGTTGTCGCCGTTGCGCGTGGACACGCCCATTCGAGCGAGCGCGGCCTGCTCGCGAGCATCGACACGGGGCGAAAGATGCTGCAGGTGCGCCGCACCTTAGAGGGGTGCCCAATAATGGTGTTGCATTTCAAAGCCAGCCTTTTCTGCGGGGGCGTGGAGTCGACTTGAGGGTCAACCTCTTTCGGAATTGTCGGATTTGTCGGTTTTTATCAACGCTGGCTGCGACGGTTTGTCCGGCCCCCGGTAGCCTCGAAGGTGGCCTCGTGAGGTAAGCTGAAGCGTGACCGTGAGCAAGCAATTCGTCGAGCGGCGGAATGATAGCTTCTACCTGATCGGAAGCCGAGTGCCGTTGGCGCTAATCGTTCGGGAGTTCCAGAATGGTGAGCCGCCAGAAGTGATCCGTTCTCATTTCCCAACGCTGAACCTAGAGCAGATCTACGGCGCGATCACCTTTTACTTGGGTAACCAGCAAGAAGCAGAAGAGGATATGGCCGCACGCCAGCGAATCGAAGAAGATTTCAGCAGCACGCATCCTGCCCCTCCCGAACTCAAACAAAAGCTAGATCAGGCCCGCGAGCAGATGCCGTCGCGGCGCGGCTGACGGATGATCCGCCTTCTAGGCGGACGCCAGCCTAAACGGGACCATCGTGAGTGGGTGTCGGCGCCGCGAACCAACGATGGACTTCAAATCAGCTAACGACGCCGGACTTGAGGGAGTCCCCGACCCCGCTGTGCTGGCATTAGCCGCGCAGCAGGAGCGTATTCTCGTGTCGCACGATTTTCAGACCATGCCCAAACACTTTGGGGATTTTCTGCAGGCTCACGGCTCTAGCCCAGGCGTTTTCCTGGTGCCGCAATACGTGCCGATCAGGGAAGCAATTGAAGAACTCGTTCTGATCTGGAGCGTTTCCGATGCTGAGGAATGGAGGAACCGGATAGTGAGGATTCCGCTCGTGTAACTGAAGCATCCGCCAAAGCGTTGAGCCACTCCCACAGGATGGCCTCCGTCGTGACGATCTTGCTGCTGGTATCCGTTACTGCGGCGTGCCATGCGAGAGCTCGTGAGTGATATTGATCCCGTTTGCTCGAAAGTGCGATCCAGAACGAGGTGTCCGCGAAATAGGTGATCACTACCGTTGCTCATCGCCGGGGGAACGGCCGTAGAGGTAATGGTCGTGGCGGTCTGCTAGATCCGCAGGCAGTGCCGCACTGTCAATCGCATTTGCCGCGAGCCAGCTCAGAACCGACTCGTCCGCCTGCTTGCCTTTGCCGTTCACCGGCCGGATTTCCAAAATCAAGGTCTGGTCCCTAGGCAGGTCAAGGAGCTCGTCGGGGATGATAACCTTGCCGTCGAAATGTGCACTAACCCTCACGCTATGTCCTCCATTCCAGTATCGAAACAACGTGGGCACCCTCCAACTGAGGATTGCGCTACCCGAAGATTCGCGCGAGGATCGCTCAGGAAGCGGCGGCTCGCACCTGGCTGATTCAGCAAACGTCCGGCCGTCCTCTAACGCGGCATCACGACCAGTAAACTCCTGCCAGCGTGTGACCGCTACGTCAACGTACTTTGGGTCAATCTCAATTGCCCTGCCCCGGCGGCCGGTTTTTTCGCAAGCGATCAGAGTTGATCCGGAACCGCCGAATATGTCCAGAACCGTGTCCTTGCGCCTGCTGCTATTGCGAATCCCCCGCTCGATCAGCTCGACGGGTTTCTGCGTCGGATGCAGATCGTTGCTGACCGGTTTGTTCACGAACCATACGTCTCCTTGGTCGCGCGCCCCGCACCAGTAATGCTCGCAGCCTTGCGGCCAGCCATAAAGAATTGGCTCGTATTGGCGATGATAGTCCGAGCGTCCGAGCGAGAACGTATTTTTGGCCCAGATGAGAAACGTCGACCAATGGCCTCCCGCTCCCACGAACACGCGCTTCAGAGTATCGATTTCCGATGACGACATGGAAATGTAGATGGCTCCGCGGGTCATTTTCACCAGATTGGCGCACGCCTTCGAGAGGAACTCCTCGAAGTCGCATCCCAGATTGTCGTTGGCGATGGTGCGTCCGGCCCGGCGCGGATGGGAGGATGGCTGATGGTAATTCACGTTGTACGGTGGATCCGCAAACGCCATGTTTGCGGGCACGCCTCCCATGACGCGTTCGAGGCTGCTAAGTAAGAGTGCGTCGTCACACAGGAGCCGATGCCCGCCCAGCACCCATAGATCTCCCGGCTTACTCACCGGATGCTCGGGAACCTCTGGAACGGCATCGGGATCGGTCAACCCATCCGTTCCTTCTGCACCCAGTAAATCGTGAATTTCCTCCGCGTCGAAGCCCGTCAGTTCCAACTCGATTCCCATGCCCTGCAAATCCAGCAACTCCAGGCCGAGCAGGTCCAGATCCCAGCTGGTTTCTTCGTGACTCCGGTTGTCGAGCAGGCGATAAGCGCGCACTTGAGCCGGCGTCAAATTGTCCGCCACGTGGACGGGCGCTTCAGCCAACCTGAGCTTCCGGGCCGCCAGTAGTCGAACATGGCCCACAATGATGACGCCGTCTTTATCGACCACGATGGGCTGGCGCCAACCGAACTCCTGAATGGACGCCGCGACTTTATCGATCGCTTGAGGAGGAATCTGCCGGGCGTTGCGCGCGTACGGGGAGACTCGCTCGAGGGGCCACAAGTTAACTTTCACGATAGATTCCTTTCGATTCGATTTGACATTTGATCGGCTTGGTCATCCCAGAAAATCTCCCATGTCACGCCGGCTGGGCCGAGCAAGTGAGCGCGCGCTTTCGCCAAATTGAAAGCCGCATTGCACGCAGCGCCACGCCGCGAGGATCTTTGATGCCGGCGAGTGGCACCTCGGGCAGCTGGGACGCTCACGCACGCTCGCTGCGCCGCGGTCTGCGCCGCCTCCGTCTAGAGCTCTGGATGCTTCCACCTCTCTCCGATAGAACTCCAAAATGCCGAGGGAACCTCCCAGCTCAGCGAACGCCAGGATGATTGCCTCGGCGCGGTCCGGAGATTTGACGCCCCGCTTTCGCGCGTCTTCCTTTGACTCAATCACCACTTGGCCGTGGTTGTTGTGACTGTAGCGGATGCCGGTCAGTTGGGCGATGGCCCGATCGTCGGTCAAACCGGCGAGGTCGCCCGCGGAGGCCCGCTCGCGAAACTGCCAATAGATTTCAGCCTTGCGATTTGAGAAACGTTCGCGGTCGCGCGGCGCTTCTCCGACATTGACCTGTGTCACGGGAAATCCATGGTCGTTGAGGTGCTTCGCCATGTAATAGCCGATGCCAACCGTGTCGACTTGCACTCGCTTCAGCCGGGACTTGAACGGTAGCAAGGCGTCCAGGACGTGGCCGCGGGCATCTTCGCTAGCCCAACCCCGTAACAGAACAATCCGCGGCCCTTGCCGCACACAGAGAACCGTTTCAGATTCCCCCGGTCCAGCGACATCCAGGCCGGCGGTCATGTCCCGTCCCCTTCGGTTCGAAGCTTCGCCTGTTCAAGCCAAGTCAGCGAGATTAATGCGTCTTCCGATTGCGCGGGAAAATTTCCCAATACGCGTGCTTCCCAAAGCGGATGACCGGAACCCCACTCGAGGTACTTTTCCTTCACCCAGCGGCGCGTCGTTAAGAAGGGATATGGATTTTGATCCAGTTCCGTATCGGGCAGGTTATGCAGGCGCTCTATGGTAAGGCCCTCCAGGTTCGGCGTATCGAACGCGGAGATCGTGATCAGATTCCAGCCCTCGCGGTTTGAGGAGAACGCGTCGTAAAACGGCCCGCTAGAAATGATCGGATTCCCCAGGGCTAGGACGCGAACATCGCCACCTGCCCGGATGCCTTCGATGGCTTCGTAGATCTCCGGAAGCACACCGGGCGCCTCATCGAGAATGATCAGGACGTTTCCGTGGAAGCCCTGAAACCGCACGCCCTCATTCGTGGACAGCCCCGTGGCATAACGGTTCGGTGCAAGACGGAGCGACGAGGTAGCAGCTGCGGGGTATTTGATTCGGGCGCAGTCTACCATTCGGCGAATCTCGCTCCACAAAACTCGTTCCGTTTGCATCCAGGTGGGAGCGGTGGTGACGGCGATCCCCTCCTGACGCGTGGTAATCCACCACAAGACCGCCGCAGCCGCTGTGAATGTTTTGCCGCTGGCATGGCAGGCCTTCACCGCGGTCCGCGGATGGTTCGCGACGGATTCGAGGATCTCCCGTTGCCGGGACCAGATGCGATGATTCAGTAGAGTTTCGGTAAACTTAACCGGGTCCCGAAGAGCCAAGGCGGCTTGCTCAAGATTTTTTGGCTTGCGTAAGGATGGCATCAATGACCTCGATTGAGATCTCTAGTGGCTTACCGTGGGCGCCAGTAAGCTCGATGGGCGTCACATCACGCTGTCCGAGCAGCTGCTTCCCCAACCAGACGCCCATGGTGGCGTTGCCCGCTTCCAAAAGTTTCATCTGGGCGCGGCGAACGGAAATGCGGCCTTTGGCCCGTCCGCGCGCCATGACCTCAGCGTATTCGGGCTTTTTGGAATAATTCTCCACAGTGCGGACGGAGCAGTTGAGCCACGCTGCTATCTCTTCGTTGGTGCACTGCAGGCTGCAGAGCTTTTGCAACTCCACCAGATCGATCTTGACCGGCTTACGGCCGGCGCCTTGACGGCGGCCACCACGCATTAGTTCTGCTCCCCCCTGGTCATCTGAACGTCGGCTCCTAACAAGAAGGACGCCTTTGGGAGGAGAATGGTGTTACGGCTAAACGTATCATATTCGTATCATGCGCAAGAAAACGGCTCGGGGTGTTGCCCAAGCATCCGACGAACTGGTTCAACTAAGAAATTTTCGGTGGCCCGTATGCAGCGAAGGCTTTCAGTGGATCAGCGCCTACCCAATGCGCGACGTTCCGAACCTAAGGCGCGCTAAGCCGCGCCTGTTCCTGATTCCCCGCCCCGGCGGGCAGTTGACGCCACTCCGCGAACTAGATCAAGCGCTCTTCCAAGAGTTTGCCGTGATAGATCAGAAGCCTGACAGTCTGTTGGATTTTGCCAACCGATGCGGTTGGCTCGGTGTCGTCCAAGGAATCATTCCGCGATCCGAAATTCGGTCAAAAACAGAACTCAAGGCTCTCCCAGTCAAATCAGGCGAGGACATCCACGTTTGGATCAGTGAGGTGCGCCTGATGAACCGACTGGTCCGCTTATGGTCCCAAACCACTCGACAGCCCTTACGGTCCGGAAAGTTCAAGCACAGGTTTCGACACGGACCAGAAGCGGTCTGGTACGAGTGGGAGACCGAGAACGACAGCGGTGCGGAGTTAGTTGCCGATTCTCGGAGCTCTCCTGAGATTCTAAACGAATTGCAGAAGTTATTTGGGGCAAACGGCCTGGATCGGGTGCTGCTCTGGTATCTCCAGCGGGCGGTTAACGCGAAGCTGTCGGAGCACAGAATTCACGTCGCAATATTTTGGGATCGCGACTATGAAAAACTTGGGCTGACGATGGTGCCCCGAACACTCATAGGCTTCCTATGGCTCCAATTTGCGCGTGCTATCCAAGGCGACCTGAGGTTTCGGCAGTGCGAGGATTGCAGAAAGTGGTTTGAGTGCGGCGGCTCCTCGTCCCGCGCCGATAAACGCTTTTGCTCAGGAACGTGCAAAGCGAGGTCCCACCGGGCAAAGCGAGCGGCTCGGTAGCCTCCGCCCTCGCCGATCATCCTCCAAGACGTTCCAAGGAATCACCGCCAAGGCCGAGCGGGCTTTTCGGCGCTGGGAACTTTGCCGAACGCGTTCGTGGCCGACTGTGGCCTTACCATGGACCAGATCCGCAACCTCCCCGGCGAGTGAAACGCATCCGTTTTGAGGCCAACTCCCCGGCGGAAATCCGAGCCATCGAGCAACCCTCCGGGAGGCGCATCGTGGCGGGGCTGCAACGCTGCGCCCAAACCGGTGAGGGCGACGCAAGGCCGCTGATCCCACGATTCGATATAAAATGAGCGTGTCGCATGAACCATACGCTCCAACTCGGTAGCGCCCGGGTGGACGAGGACAAACTGGCTGACCTCTGTCGCCAGTACCACGTCCGCGAACTCTCGGTTTTCGGATCCGCCGCGCGTGGCGAAATGCGTCCGGAAAGCGACGTTGACCTGCTGGTGGACTTCATGCCGGAGGCCAAGGTGGATCTGTTCGACTACTCGGGCTTGATGCTGGATCTCACCCACCTCATCGGCCGCAAGGTGGACTTGGTATCTAGCAGCCCGTGTCTAAACCCCAAAAACGGCTGGACCTGAAAATGTTTTGACTTTAAACTTTGGGTATGGCGATGGGGACGCGGAAGATGCGGGAGCGGCAAGAGGGCTTGTGGTACGGCGGCGAGTTGGCCACGGCGCCGGGTCACCCTTTCTATAAACGGCTCAATGAAGTTCTGGACGACGCCAAGTTCGACC
>JASHNT010000106.1 GCA_030041495.1 Bryobacteraceae bacterium
AGCCCCGGGCGGCTCATGACAAGGTCGTGGACGCGATTTTGACGATTTTGGCTGTCCTGAAGGCCGTCGAAGGCACTTTCACAGCCCCGCGGCCAACTCTTTATCGCAAGCTTCGATTTTCCCGCCGTTCAGATCGACCCCACTTGCATTTCTCGGCTGGCCGAAAACGCCCGGTTTAGGCACGGGCTGTTAGAGGACTGACCATGGATGCCCGGCGACAAGCAGCGCATCCGCCAATCGGGAGTGACTTAATTCGCTCTGCCTAGCGTTATGGCCTGCGGGAGCGGCCCTCGAATTTACTATATATATATAGGGGAGCCAGCAGCGTAGTTCGGGTGATTGTGTGCACTTTATGACACTAACTTAGGCCGAGCGTGGCGGTAAGTGCTTGGTGGGTGGTGGGCCTGACAGAACTCGAATCTGTGACCTCCTGCGTGTCAAGCAGGCGCTCTAACCAACTGAGCTACAGGCCCGGAGTGGCGATTCGCGGACACGGGCAGGCGCCTCAAGTGTAGGCTGTATGCAGAATCGCGCGACTTCTCACTATACCATTTCGCTACACTGGACTCATGGGTTCTCTTCATCCTCCCCGCCGATTTCTGTTTGGACCTGGCCCCACGCAAATCGAACCGCGTGTGTACGAAGCCATGTCCAAGCCGATGGTGGGATACCTCGATCCTTTCTTTTTTCAGGTGAACGAAGAGGTTCGCACTGGCCTTCAGCAGGTCTTCGGCACCAAAAACGATTTGACGCTAGCTATTTCCGGAACTGGGAGCGCAGGCATGGAGGCAGCCGTCTCCAACTTTGTCGATCCCGGAACCAAGTTGCTGGTTTTCTCAGCCGGCTATTTCGCGGAACGCATTGCGGAGATGGGGCGCCGCCACGGCGCGAACCTGGTCCGCGCCGAAAAACCCTGGGGTGAAGTTTTCACGGAAGCCGAAGCGCGCGAGGCGATTGAGCGCGAGAAGCCGCAACTGGTGGCTTTCGTGCATGCGGAGACGTCCACGGGCGCGCTGCAGCCTCCGCGGTGGATCACCAAACCGGCGCATGAAGCGGGCGCGCTGGTGATTGCGGATTGCGTCACCAGCCTGGGCGCGACTCCCATCCGGGTGGACGAATCCGGCATCGACATGGCGTTCTCCTGCACCCAAAAGGGATTGAGTTGTCCCCCGGGCCTTGCGCCCTTCACGGTCTCTCCGCGCGCGGAGGAACGGCTGCGCGCCAGAAAGATGGCGAATCCTGTGTGGTACCTGGATCTGAAGCTGTTGATGGAATATTACGGTTCCATGCGCCGCTATCATCACACCGCGCCGGTCTCCAACTTCTACGCGCTGCGCGAAGGATTGGCCGCGATCCTGGAAGAGGGCGTGGAGCAACGCTTCGACCGCCACGCGCGCATGCATCGCGATTTTGTGCGCCGCATCGAAGCCATGGGTCTGAAGATGCATGTGACCGATCCGGCTCTGCGGCTGCCCAACCTCAATACCGTTCGCGTGCCGGAGGGCGTGGACGACCAGCAGGTGCGGCGCACGTTGATGGCGGAGCACGACATCGAAATCGGCGCCGGATTCGGTCCTCTGGCCGGCAAGATCTTCCGGATAGGCGTAATGGGACCGCTGGCAACTCCACAAGGTCTGGACCTGTTCTTCGGGGCCTTCGAACGCAGCCTGGCGGTGGCAGGTGCGTCCGCTGCTCGAATGTGATACAAAACTGTAATCACGTTTTTTTGAGCACACGTGGAGGAACCGGCGGGAGTTTCCCCAAGGGAAGTTCCCGCCGGAACAATCTTTCAATAAGAGGGGAAAGGACACACCGTTCCCTATCGGTTCACGCCGGACAGACGGATGCGCTAGCGCAGCGCCGCGATTCCTAGAATCTGCGGACCGAGTTGAGCGGCGACGCGCAGCGTCATGCAGCAAGCGGGCGCGGCCAACCACCAGCGGCGCGACACGGCTCCGTACAGCAAAAGGTTTAGCGCCAGCGGAGAAAGCACTCTGCCGAAGTCATAGACGTGGGTCCATTCGTCGAGCGAGAGCAGATACAGGGCCAGGGCGGCGAAACCCAGGTTGGTGATGCGCGCGGGGGTCCAGGAGCCGCGGCGCGCCTCGAGGACGGCCGCCAACAGCGCCGCGGCCAAGCCCGCCAGCGCCACCAGATCCAGCGCACGCACCGCGAAATTGACGGCGGGAGAAAAAGAGTAGGCAGCGCCATGCAACAGAAAGTCGCGAGTCCAGGCGAAGGGGCGCGCCGGCAGCCAAGGTCCGATATGCACCGGATGCAGCGCGGTTACATGGAGCACCCAGGCGGCGAAAGGCGCGATCGCCGCGAGGCCGGCCAGGGCGCGTTTCCACTGGCGGTGAATCAAGAAGAAGGCCACGAAAGCCGCGGCAACCAGCGCGCCGGTATCGCGGGTCAGGCATAGGAGAGCCATTACCGCAAACATTTTCTTGGGCTGATTGGTTTCCCAGAAGTAGAGCGCTCCCGCCGAGAGGGCGACCATCGCCAGATCGACAGTCATGCGGTCGAGGGAGATGGGCACGGCGGGGATGAGGAGAAACGCCAGACCCCAGGCCGGGTGCGATCCGTGGAGTGCCGCGATTCTCGCGGTCCACCAGGCGCCGAGAAAAAGAAAAACAAGATTGACGGCGACGAAGGAGAAGGCTATGCCCCTGGGGTTGCCCAGCGCCGCGGCATAAGCCAGGAACGGAACGAGAATGCGCTGATAGCGCAGATCCGGGCTGTCGATCAGGCCGGCCATCTTGCCGCTGGGCGAAGGGTCGTGCGCGATCAGGTAGTAGAATTGACCGTCGAAGCCGTCGCTGTTGTCGAAGCGGTAAATGTCCTCGCCGGGAAGCTGCGGGAAGGCGCCCTTGCCGCCGACGCAAAACAGAGCGGTCCAGTTACCGTGGTAGTTGCGATGAACGGTAGCGTATTGCCAGGCCAGGCCCGTTGCCGCGCACAGTGCGGCATAGAGCAAGCACAGCCGTGAGGCTTTGATTGGCAAAGGGTGACCATTATATCGTGCGCCTCTGCCGTACCAACGAACAGCGGAGATGGGAAGAGAGCGCCGGCGGCGCTACATCTTATAGCGGCCGAGATCTTCGTCGCTCAGGCTCTCCAGCCATTTGCGGAGATCCTCATTGTTGCCGACTTCGGCCATGGAGGCATTCTCCCGCGAAGTTTTAAGCACGGCGTCGTCGACGTAGATGGGGCAGTCCATGCGCAGAGCGATGGCCAGCGCGTCACTGGGACGCGAGTCGATGCTGATCATCTGGCCGTCGCGCTCCAGCCAGATGACGGCGTAAAACGTGTCGTCGCGGAGATCGCTGACCACGATCTTTTTTACGGCCGCTTCCAATCCGAACAGCAAATTGCGGATCAGGTCGTGGGTCATGGGGCGGGGCGTGGCTTGCTTTTCGATCTCGCTGGCGATGGCGCTGGCTTCGTAAATCCCCACCCAGATGGGCAGAATCGCGGTGCCGTTCACGTCTTTCAACACCACGATCGGGTTGTTGGTTTGCGGGTCCATCATCAAGCCCCGAATTTTCATTTCCAGTTCCATCGTCGAGCCTCCCGCCGCCTTTAGTTTACACACTCCCCAACCAGCGAATTAGGACCCGCGCGCGTCACACGCGCGTGCACATAGCGCCCGCTCAAATCCTGATCCGCGGAGCGCCGCAAAAAATTGAGCGGCTTGTTCTGAGAAGTGCGGCCCATCCACTGCCCGGTGGCCCGGTTGAAGCCTTCCACCAGACATTCCTCCACGCGGCCCAAGTAACCGGCGTTCTGCCGGATCTGAATTTCGCGCTGCCGCTCCTGCACAATCGCCAGGCGGCGCGTCTTCTCCTCCTCAGAAATTTGATCGGCCAGCGCCAGAGCCCAGGTGTTCGGCCGCGGCGAATATTTGAAACTGAAGATGGAATCGTAACCGACCTCATCCAGCAGCGCCAGAGTTTCCTCGAAGTCCGCCTCGGTTTCGCCGGGGAAGCCGACGATGATGTCGGTGCTGATGGCGATAGGCCTTTGGGCCGCGCGCATCCAAGCAATGCGCTCCATGTACTGCGCGCGAGTGTACTGGCGGCGCATGCCTTCCAGAACCCGGCTGGACCCGGATTGCACCGGCAGGTGCACATGATCGCAGAGAGCCGGATTGGCGTCGATGGCGTCGATAATTTCTTTGACGAAATCGCGCGGATGCGAGGTGGTGAAGCGCACGCGGCGGATGCCGTCGACCCGGCCCACTTCATCCAGCAGCTTGGCGAAATCCCAGGCGGCCGGCGACGGATCGCGATAGCTGTTGACGTTCTGCCCCAGCAATTGAATCTCGGTGTAGCCCGCGCGGGCGATGTCCGTCGCTTCGGCGATCACGGATGCGCCGGTCCTGCTGCGCTCCGGCCCGCGCGTGAAGGGGACCACGCAATAGGAGCAGGATTTATCGCAACCTTCGATGATGGTAATGTAGGCGCGATGGGGATTGTCGCGGCGCGTCAGAGGAGTTTCAAAGGTGAGATCGGTGTCCAGGCTCAGGCCGGTGACGCGGCGGTTCCCGGTTTCGAGCTGCACCAGCAGCTCCGGCAGCTTGTTATAGCTGGCCGATCCGCAGACCATGCTGACATTGGGCGCTTTTTCGAAGATTTTTTCGCCCTCTTGCTGCGCCACGCACCCCAGCACGGCGATTTTCTTGCCCTTCGCGCCGCGCTTGAACTGCTGGAGGCGGTGAAACACCTTCTGCTCGGCCTTGTCGCGGATGCTACAGGTGTTATAGAAGACCAGCTCGGCTTCGTCGGGAGTCGCGACCTGGGTGTAGCCTTGACCGATGAGCGTGCCGACGACCTTTTCGGAATCGTGCGCGTTCATCTGGCATCCGAAGGTCTCGATATAGAAGGTCTTCACGCTAATTCTCTGATCCATTGTAGCTCGCGCGGCCGATTCACCCCGCTTCGAGGGCATCCGGATTAAGGGTTTCGCTGGATTGCGCAGACGGGGCGATCCGCCTAGCCTGGAACTGTGAGGGCCTTTGTACTAGCGGCGGTGTGCTCGGCGATTGCGTGCGGGCAATCGACCACCACCACCTATACCGCCGATTATGCGAACGGCGGCTTCGCCGTCTCCTCCTCTTCGAGCTCCTCCGACCATACGCAAACCCAGACAGCGCAGTCTCTCAACGGCGGATCTGTGCCGCTGGAGCAGCATGAGGAGCGGGTGATCCGCTCTGACGCCAATGGCTCGGTGAGTGAGTCGACCGTGAAGCGCTACGATCCGACCGGCCAGGTGATTTCAACCCAACGCACGGTGACCGAGGTGCGGAAGACCCCGAATGGATCGACGTCGCAATCGACGATCTATCAAACCGACCTCAACGGACAGGAGCAGGTTACGGAACGGGACACCACGGACACGCGCATTTCGGGCCAGACCACCACAGTGAATACAAACATCGACCGGCTTTCGCTTGGCGGAACGTTTGAAACGGTAGAGAAAAGGTCCGCGGTGACGCAGGCTGAGACCCCGGGCAACGAAAAGAAAAGCACCAGCACGGAATCGATTTATCGCGGAGACCCGGACGGAGGGTATCGTGAAGCAGAGCGCAAAGTGACCACGATAACCACCGGCGCGGGCAAGGCCACCACGGACACTACCGATTACGAGCCTGGATCGATCAACGGCGAGTTGCAATTTCAGGAGCGCCGCGTCAGCACCACCAGCACCGCCGCCAACGGCGACCAATCCACGATTGTGGACGTGTACGCAGCTTCGGCCGACGGCACCGTGCGGGATTCCGACCGGCCGCCGCAGATCAAGCAGGAGCAGATTATCACGCGCACGAAGAACGCGGACGGCTCCGTGGTGGATACCTTCGGCGTCCGCGAGCCGAGCGTTTCGGATCCGACCATCCTGGGCGATGTCCGGCCGATTACACGGACCGTGTGCACCGGCAAGTGCGGCGAAGCTCCGGCCACGCCGCCAGCGGAAACTTTACCGGCTCCCGCTGCCGCGCCGGCTGCGCCCGCGAAGCAGTAGCGTGCCGGTGGCTTTCTCAGAATTAAAGCCGATTAAATCCCAAATTAGCTCTTGCTCTCGCGTAAAGTCCGATGTATTCTATCGGCACGTGAAGTTGCTTCAGCGAAAGAAGGGGTTTCGCGGAGCGGCGTAGAGTGGGAGGCGTTATGCGGGGAACCGTGTTCGCCGCGCTGGCGGCCATCGCTTGTTCCACGGGCGCAAGGGGGCAATCGCCCGTTACTCTTGTTCCGTCAAAACTCCAGGCTTTTGTAAGGGACGGCGCGACCGTCGTCTCCGTTCCCGTCGCCAACACCCTGGACCGTGCGGTTTCGTCGGAGCTTTCGCTCGAATGGCTCCTGCCGAATAACGCAGCCGCGGCATCTGCGACCCAGGCGCTTAAGCTTCCACCGGGAGAGACTCACGCCGAAGTTCCGCTGCCTCTGCCGTCGTCAAGCATCTGGCTGCGGTTGCGCTACCGGTTGAATCCGGATCGCGCCGAACCTCGCGCCTTTGCGCCGCAACAGGGAACGCTCGCGATCTCTCAGATCGCCCCGTACATTTTTGAGGTTAAGTTGGGGCGAGCCGAAGAGGCTCGCCACGGCGCGCCGTTCACCGTGCATGTGCAAGCCGTGCATCCGGCGACGCGGGCTCCTGTAGCCGGAGTGCAGTGGATGGCCAGCATGACGTTCGACGGGAAGCAACTCGAACCCACGCGCGTTGCTCCTGCCGATCAAGGGTACGTCGGGTTGACGTTTGCTCTTCCGCCTGCGCTAGCGAGCTCGGACGATGATTCGGGAAGGGCCGTGCTGACGGTGACCGCGAAGAACGGTGACTTCGTGCGTGAAGAGTCCTTTGAGGTTCCTTTGCAAGACAGTCTGACCGCTCGGTTTCAGACCGACAAGCCGATCTATCAGCCCGGACAGTCCATCCACATGCGTGCGGTAGTGTCCGCCGGGGACAAGGCGGCGGATGGGACAAAGGTGGATCTCGAGATTAGGGACGAACAAAGCCAGCGGGTTCATGCCGCGACGTTGATCAGCTCGCGCTTCGGGGTGGTCCAAGACGATTGGACTTTGCCGGAGGGAGCCGAGTTGGGAACCTACGGCATCGTCCTCACGAAGGCAGGCAGCTACCAGCAACTCGGCCAGGGTGCCGTCCGCGTGAGCCGCTACGAATTGCCGGAATTCAACGTTTCGGCGAAACCCGATCAGACGGCGTACTTGCCCGGCCAAACGGCCTCAGTCGAGATTCGCGGAACGTATCTTTTCGGTAAGCCTGTGCCGAAGGGGAAGGTGAAAATTGTCCGAATGGGTCAGGGAATCTGGAATCCGCAAACGCACACCCTGTATCCGGACGAAGAGGTAATCGCGGAAGGCGAGGCGGATGAGAACGGACGCTTCGCCGCGCCGCTTGACCTTTCGAAGGACTACAGCGATCTCCAAACCAGCACCTACACGCGCTATGAAGACGTCCACTTCGCGGCGTACTACACCGGCCCCGGCTCCGGCCGCACCGAACAAAAGAAGTTCGACGTACGTGTCACGAGCCAGCCCCTTCACGTCTACATCGCTCCGGGAGACGCAGGAGGTCCGGGTCCCACGCCGGTCTATATCTCTACGTTTTACCCGGATGGCCGGCCGGCGCAAACTGATGTCGAGATCACCGTTGAGGACACAGGAGCTCGCGCCGCGGCCCACACCAATTCCTACGGAGTGGGCAAAACGTATCTGACATTGGTGGGCGACCGCGGCCATGCTGTCAACCTGCTCGCGCAGGATTCTTCCGGCACTGTGGGCGTCCATTCCGAGCGGATTTATTTCTACGGAAATACGCGGCTTCGGTTGGAGACGGACCGGACGATATTCCGGGCGGGCGAGGCGGTGACTGTTCGCGTCACCTCAAGGAGCGCTAACGGCGCGGTGATGGTGAACGCGGTTTCCGAAAACCGATCGGTGGCGGCGAGGGTCGTTCAGTTGGTGAACGGCAAGGGCGAGACGACGTTCCCGTATCAACCTCAGTTCCGCAAAACGGTGGTCTTTCTCGCCTGGGACGCGGGCGAGGTCAGCGGCGAAAACTTGCGGAAGGGTGGCGCTAGCCGTGCGGTGATTTTTCCGGATACGTCGGATCTGCGTATCGGTATCGCCGCGGATAAAAGCACCTACAGGCCGGGAGATAAGGCGAGTCTGCGGTTAGAGGTCACTTCAGCCGTAGGCCAACCGGTGGAGAGTGCGCTGGCCGTGGTGGTTGTCGATGAAGCGGTGATGGAGCGGGCTCGCACGGATGCGGAGTTCGGCAGGGATGGCTGGTTCGGTTGCGCCTTCTGCGGGGATCCTGGAGCTGACGCCATCGGGAGCGTACGCCTGCGTGACCTTTACCATCTTGATCCCGCCAAGCCGGCGAGCCCGGAACTGGACCTGGTGGCCGAGATGTTGGTTTCGCGGGACTCCGCGGGGCTTCAGCTCGAGGAGGGGGAGGAGTTGCGCACGGGACAAGGGGCTGCTTTCGCGAGCACCCTCCGCGCGCAGATGGAGCAGATAAAATCCATCCTCGACCGGCGCTATCTCCTGACGCTCGACTACCCTCGGGACGAAGCGGCTCTCTCGTCGGCGTTAGGAATGACCTGGCAGAACATGCGCGATCCCTGGGGCACGCCGTACTCGGCTCGATTCCGCACGGAGGGGCGAAACGACGTGATGGAGATTGTGAGCGCGGGGCCGGACCAACGCATGGAAACCGCGGACGATTTCATCATGGGCTCGATTGAGCGCCCGTACTTCCTGCCGGTGGAGCGTATCATCAAGCAGATTTTGGAGCCGCTGGAGGATCTACCGGCCAGCGAAGCTGAGGTTCTCGCAGTACTCGCGCGAAACGGGCTGCGCCTGGACGCGTTGCGCGATCCCTGGGGCGCGCCGTATCGGGCCGTAGTCGATACCTTCCGCCAATTCCGCACTATCGCGATCGAGAGCGCGGGGCCCGACCGCAAGTTCGGGACTTCCGATGACTCGGATGACATCAACGTGATGCAGCTTAGCGGCCCATACTTCCAACGCAAAACCGAAGCCATCGGCCGCGCGCTCAACTCGGCACCCAAGGCGCCGCAGACCGAAGAAGAGTTCCGCGAGATTCTTCGCCGCGCGGGCATCGATTTGGCCACTTTACGGGACGCCTGGGGCCATCCTTACAGGCTGCTTAGCGAGACCCACTCTGCCTTCACCGATCGACGCGATCACGCCACTGTGCGTGTCTACGGCGCAGCCCCTTTCGACCGCACAGACGTGACGCCGGTCACGCGCACCACGCTCGACTTCTCCCTGCGCAGCGCGGGGCCGGACGGAATCGGGGGTACATCCGACGATTTCGAAATCGCCACTTTTTCCGTGTTTTTGCGGGAGGAATCGGCGGCGCCTGACAAGGGAACGGCCAGCACTCCCCTGCCCTCCGGCAATGGGGCCGTCGCTGGAACAGTGACCGATCCAGCGGGAGCCGTGATCGCCAACGCCAGTATCCAGTGTATGGCGGCGGGCGGCTCGGTTCCTCGCCAGACTAAGACGAATTCGACCGGCGAATATCGCTTCGAGGGCCTTGGAGCCGGTTCCTACCGGATCACCGCTTCCAGTGAGGGATTTAACACGTATCGGGTCAGCAATATTCCAGTGGCGGAGGGACAGACTACTCCCGTCGATATTGAACTGCAAGTGGGCGCTGTGGCCGAGGCAGTTACGGTGACGGCTGCGGCGCCGCTGCTACAAACCGAGAGCGGCGAACTTGCCTTAATCGCGACGGCAGCCGGAGTTGCTGGAACCACTTCCACCCCTCGCGTCCGCGAGTATTTTCCGGAAACGCTGCTGTGGAATCCCGAACTGATCACCGATCCGCAGGGCCGCGCGCAACTGGCGTTCACCCTGGCTGATAGCGTGACTACCTGGAAGGTCGCGGCGATCGCGTCCACCCTGGACGGGCGCGCGGCGGAAACGGAAACAGACCTGCGCGCGTTTCAACCCTTCTTTGCCGACTTCAATCCGCCTCCGCTGCTGACTTCCGGCGACCAGGTCACTCTGCCCGTCACCATTCGCAACTATCTGGACCGGGAGCAGAAGGTCGCCGTCACACTTCGGCCCGATTCCTGGTCGAAGCTGGAAGGTAGCGCGACGCAACAAATGAAAGTCGCGGCGAACTCGTCGGCCAATGCGGCGTACGCGATTCGCGCCCGCGAGGCAACGGACTCAGCCAAAGAGCGAATCACCGCGGTTGCCGCCGGGAACCACGATGCCATCGAAAAGTCCATCCGCATCCAACCGGATGGCCAGGAGATCACGCAGACTTTCGGTGATTTGGCCGCGGGTCGCATCTCTTTTTCGCTGCCCATCCCAGACGGCGCGATCCCGGGGGCCACGCGCGGGGAGCTTCGCCTCTATCCCAACGCGCTCTCGGTTCTCATGGAGAGCGCGCGCGCGATTCTGGAGGCTCCGCACGGCTGCGCGGAGCAGACCGTTTCCGCCGGCTACGCGAACCTGATCGCGCTACGCTACGCGCGGTCGATCGGAGCGAACAACCCGAAATTCGAGAAGGCAGCACTGGGGAACATCACCGCTGTTGTTGATGGGTTGGACGCGTTCGAAACTCCGCAAGGCGCGGTCAGCTATTGGCGCAACGGTGAGTCGGATGCCGCGGTGACCGCGCACGCCTTGAACTTTCTCGCCGACGCCTCTTCGGTGGTCCCAACGGACGCCGACCAGATGAATCGCCTGGCCTCCTGGCTCGAGGTTCAGCAGCCAACCGGCGGACGAGATAAGGAGAATTTTCTGGTAGCCGGCCTAACAGCGCGGGCGCTTGCCGCCGCGCAGCGCGCCGGCGCGAAAGTGACTCCCAGCGCCCTTACCGCTCTCTATCATTCTTTGGCGCAGGCCACCGACGATTCCTCAGAGCCGTACATGCTGGCTGAGTTCATTCTCGCGGCGATCGACTCCGGCGACGAATCGATTCTGGGCGATGCCGCAGAGCGGCTGGCCGGCCTCGCGCGCGAGGAGCAAGGCGCGCTGTATTGGGATGTCCGCACCAACACGCCTTTCTACGGTTGGGGGACCGCGGGGCGGGTTGAAACCTCGGCGCTGGCGGTGAACGCGATGGCTGCTTGGCGCGCACGGCATGCCGATGCCGCCCAGCTCGATCCCGTCATCCGGCGAGGGCTAGTCTTTCTGCTCCGCCACCGCGACCAGTTCGGAATCTGGTCATCGACTCAGGCCACGGTCCGCGCAATGCAAGCGATCGCGAATGCGGCTAATGTACTTCCAGGATTTGGGGGCAAGGGGGGTAGCGTGGAAGTCCGGGTCAACGGGAGAACGGCAAAGACCGTCCCGCTCCCGGACGATCCACGCTGGAGCGACCCGATTGTGACGGACCTATCGGCGTTTCTCACGACTGGCGAAAACCGCGTCGAACTGATTCCTCCGGAGGGCGCCGGAGCAACCGTAGTTCGCGCTACGGCCACGCACTGGCTTCCCTGGAGCTCGACGCAGCCACGAAGTTCGAGCGAGTTACGCTTCTCCGTCAGCTTCGATCGCACCAACGCAAGCGTTGGCGACACGATTTTCTGTTCCATGAAAGCCGAACGCGTTGGATTCCGCGGTTTCGGAATGACGCTGGCCGAGATCGGGCTGCCGCCGGGCGCAGAGGTGGATCGAAGCTCCTTGGAGAAGCTGCTCGAAGATTACAAGCTGGGCGTGTACCGCTACGATGTCCTGCCGGATCGCGTCATCTTCTATCTTTGGCCGAAGGCCGGAGGAGTCTCCCTCGAGTTCAGTTTCCGCGCACGCCTCGCGATCGAAGCCAAGGCGGCCGCTTCACGGCTTTACGACTACTACAATCCCGAACAGCTCACGGAAGCCGAGCCCGAAACATTCCAGGTCCGCTAAAATGCCTGGGTGCAGAACGTCCAGATCTTCGGGGTGAAGAACTCGCAGGCAACGCGCGCGGCGGAGAGGTTCTTCAAAGAACGCCGCGTGCCGATTCAGTTCGTGGATTTGAAGCAGCGCCCGATGGCTCCGGGCGAGATCCGGCGATTCATTGAGCGCTTCGGGCTGGACGCGCTGCTGGACTCGGAGAGCAAGGCCTACTCCGATGCCGGATTGAAGTATTTGAAGGTTTCCGGCACCGACCTGCTCGGCAAGATTGAGCGCGATCCTCAATTGCTGCGGTTACCGCTGGTGCGCGCCGGGAACCTGCTGAGCGCCGGACGCGATGAAAAGGCCTGGGCTACGATGCTGGCTCAGTAGCGATCCGCGCAACTCGCAAAAAAAGTTCGCTTGACTTCCGCGCAATCGTTGACTAAGTTATTAGTCAACGGACAATATGAAACCTTCCAAACCGGTTCCCACGGATCAAGAGCTCGAAATCCTGAAGGTCATCTGGCAACTGGGGCCCTCCACGGTGCGCGAAGTTTACCTGGAATTGGCGAAACAGCGCAAGATCGCGTACACGACGGTGCTCACCATGATGGGAGTTCTGGAGCGCAAGGGCCATCTCAAAAAAAGCCACGGAGAGCGAGCCTACGTGTATCGCGCGGCCAAGCCGCAGGAACAGGTGACGGCCGGCATGGTGAAGGAATTCGTGAATCGGGTGTTCAACGGCTCGACCCAACCGCTGCTGGTGCATCTGGTGGAAGACAAGGGGATCGGCGCGGAGGAACTGGCGGAGCTGGAGTCGCTGGTCAAAGAGCGGCGGAAGAAGTAAATGCACCAGTGGTCCACAAGCAATCTGCTGGCGTGGATGGAGCAGGCTTTCGTGCTGGCGTCGCTCGGCTCACTGCTGCTGGCGCTCTTCCGCGTCCGCCATCCGTGGACCAAGCTCGCGTATTGCCACGCGCTGCTGGCGATCTGCCTTCTGCTGCCGTGGATTCAGCCCTGGCGCGCGCCTGCGGGGTGGCACCCCGCGGCATTCGTGATCGGCGCGGACCAAACCCGCTGGATTCTGTGGATACTCGGCGCGGGAGGGGCGGCGAAGCTGGGCTGGCTGCTCATCGGGTTGTGGCGGATTCGCAAGTGCCGCATTTCGTCGATGCCGATGTATCCGATTCCGGAATCGGTGCGCGCGGCATCGGCGGTGACCCACGCGGATGCGCTGTTCTGCATCTCGGAAGATGTTCCAGGCCCGGTGATGCTGGGCTGGCTGACTCCGGTGGTGTTGCTGCCGGAAACATTTTTGTCGCTCGCTGAAGACGCGCAGTGCGGCGTGGCGTGTCATGAGCTGTTGCACGTGCGGCGGCATGACTGGCTGGTGACGGTGCTGGAGGAATTGACCGGCGCTGCGCTGTGGTTCAATCCGGCGATCTGGCCCTTGCTGGCGCAGACCCGGCTGGCGCGCGAGCAACTGGTGGACGCCGAGGTGGTGCGCCTGACGGCGGCGCGGGAGCCGTACATCGACGCGCTGCTGGCCATCGCGCGCGGAGGGCCGGCGCTCGATCTGGCCCCCGCTCCGCTGTTTCTGCGCCGCCGGCACTTGACACAGCGAGTTCACTCCCTGTTCAAGGAAACGGGTGCGTCGCCGCTGGGGCTGATCTCTTCCTACGCGGCGATCACGGCGATTCTGGCTGTCGCTGGGTGGTCTGCCGCCTCGGCGTTTCCATTGGCTGCGCGCGTGGTTCCACCGCCGGCTCCCGCGGCTTCCATCGCGGCTGCGGTTCCGGCGCCGCCCGTTCAGCACAGCGCGCCGATTCCGGTACCGACTGCGCAATCGCGGCCTGCACCGCCGCCGGAGCCCCAATCGGCTGAGCCGGAGGGTGAAACTCCCTCCTATGTTCCGTCCGCACCGATCCCGCCGGATTCACATGAGCTGGTCACGGGCGGGGTGCACGTGTTGAATGCCGATGAGGAAGCGTCCGCGCGCGCGCGGCTCAATCGAGCCCGGCGCAACGCGCGCTGGACCACGGCCGCCACGCCGCCTTACCGCTTCGAAGCCGTATTCACTGCGCCTCAAGACGCGCGACCAACCGGTCAAGGACGGCTTCGCGAAATCCGGATGCCCGGGCTCTGGCGCTGGACCGCGGATCTGGCTGGGTTCTCCGTCACGCGCTGGACTGACGATGAGCGGACGGTCGAAGACCGGCACTCCTCCGCGATTCCCTCCGTGGTCCAGATCCTGCGCGAGGCGATTCACTGGGCGGACCGCAATCCGCTCGGCCGCAGCATCCGCTTGGCGGCGGCGCAGTGGGAAGGCCGGCCGATCACTTGTCTGCTGTTTTCGAACATGAACGGAGAGGCGACTTCGACGCAGGTTCGTTTGTGGGAGGAGGACGAATACTGCCTGGATGATTCGACCGGCCAGTTGCGGATTGAATCGGCCGCCCCCGGCGTCTTCACGGTTTACGATTACGAGGATCGTCTCCAGTTTCACGGGCGCCCCGTTCCCGGCCGCATCGCTATTTATACCGGCGGCGCGCTGGCTGCGGACGCGCAATTCACGGTCGCGGACATGACCCCGGAGGATCGCGCACTCCTCACGCCGCGGCCGGGGCAGGCGGCGGACGGTCCCGTGGTGACGATGCGAAACCACGCGCGCTTCCCTATCCGCGTGCTCAATCCGCTGCCTTCCAAGCTGGTGCAGCCGGTGATCGTGCGTGCGCAGATCGATGCGCAAGGCCATGCGGTGGAAACCGAGCTGTGCGCGGTCTCCGACCCGGCGCTGGGGACCCTGGCGCTGGACCTGGTTAAGAAAAGCCGCTTCCAACATCTGGCCTGGACCCAATACCAGGCGTATATCAACGTCCGCTTCATGCCGGCGACGAAATAATTGGCCGAAATAACCAGGAGCATTCCCTGCGATTCACTCTCGGCATTGTGATTCTGGCGCACGCGCTCGCGCAATCCTCGCTGGACCTTGTCCAGCCTCTGCTCGCCGGATTTCCAGAATCCTTTGCACGATGATCGCGTCGGTCCGCGACGGGCGGACTTTCTAAAAAGGGTTACCCATGTCATCCTTGCAAGCCCTCGGGCTCGCACTCGGAGTTTGCACGTTCATCGCTTCGGCGCAAAACACCCAGCCGGAGCCTCCGCCCATGTTCCAAGCCGGCTTGAATTATGCCTACAACGCATTCGCCGCCGGTCCTGCCCAAGCCAACCAAAGCGGCGCATCGATTTCCGGCGAATATTTCTTCAAATGGGTGCGCCCGCGATGGGGTGGACGCGATGAGTAGGGCATCAGCGCGGAGTTCGCCGGATCGGCCAGCGGCAGAGCGAGTTTGTACACGTACCTGTTCGGTCCGCGCTGGGGCAACGAATGGAGGCACATCCGCTGGTACGGAGGCATCGCCGCTGGAGGCGCTCGCGTGAGCGTCAACGGAGTGGATCAAGCCGGAGCCCCGGTATCTTTTACCCGCGACACCCCGGCCGTAAGCTTCGCGCAGGTCGGCGTGGAGCTTCTCTTTGGAACCCGCTACGTGGTGAAACTGCTGCAAGCCGATGATCTGGCGTTTCAAGTTCCGGATCCGGCGACGGGCCAACCGCACTGGCGCGGTGGCCTACGCGCTTCGGGCGGCTTCGCGTTTCGTTTCGGCCGGCGCAAACGCTGACCTCTTGCGTTTGACGGATTCAGCCGATATTCAGATTAGAAACCCATGTCTGCTCCGGTTGCCGGAAAATTCCAGGACCATTACGCCATTCTCGGCGTCGAGCCCAAGGCTAACTCCGATACGATTCAGGCCGCCTACGCCAAGCTGGCGCAGAAGTATCACAAGGACAATCCGGCCACCGGAGACCCGGAGAAGTTCGAGGTCGTCAATCTGGCTTTCGAAGTTCTTTGCGACGCAGCCTTGCGCGCGGAGTTCGATAAACTCAAGGGCGTCGATCAAGACGGGGATAAACCCAAGTTCGGCGGTGCGCCGTTTTTCGTCAATCTGGGCAAGCAATCCGGCTTGCGCACGGCCATTCTTTCGGTGCTGTATGAGCGGCGTCAACTGAAACCGTACCGGCCCGCGTTATCCATGCGGCACCTGGACGGCATGATCAACGCCACTAATGATGAGCTGAACTTCGCTCTGTGGTATCTGAAGCAGCGCGGCCTGGTGGAGAGCGACGACAAGAGCAACTTGCAGATTGCAATCGCAGGCATGGATTTCCTCGAGACCACGCGGCCCCAACCGGAGTTGGTTCTGCCGTTTATCAAGCCGTCGGCATTGGCCGCGGCTCCGGCCCCGCCTGAGCCGGCCGCGGCGGGGCCCACGCAAAGCGCTCCGAAAGGCGATGAGCCTCACGAACCGGTGAGCCGCGAGCCGGTGAGCCGCGAGCCGGTGAGTCGCGAGCCGGTGAGTAAGGTGTTGACGCGCGCACTGGCGCGGCGTTAAGTCCGGCGATCGGCAACTCCACGCCCATCTTTCGGAAATTCGCCCGAGGTCCAAATTCCGTCTTGCAGTCGGTTGAGCTGTTCGCCGCCCACCCCCAAAAGTTACGTCGGCAGGTTAGGCATGATGGTGAAGCGTAACTAAATCCGGTTACCGGGCGAAACAATGAGTGAGGGCACGATCGAGGATCGCGAGCTAAGAAATCTCATGGTGCGGTACCAACACGCAGACCCCGCCGCTCTCGATGAGCTGGTGCGGCGCATTTCCCCGCCTCTGTTGCGTTATTTGAGTGCGTCGCCAAACGCCCGGAATGAAGTGGAAGACCTGGTGCAGGATTGCTGGATCAGGATTCACCGCTCGCGCCATACTTACCGCTCCTCGGAACCCGTCATGCCCTGGATCTACGCGATCGCCCGCCATACCCGGTTGGACGCGTATCGCAAACGCCGCCGGCTGGAGTCGCGCGAAGTGCTGGTCGCAGAAGTGCCGGACACCGCCGCGCACACTTCACCGGAAAACCCGGACGCTTCCCTCGGTGCTTTGATCGATACCCTCCCCGAATCCCAGCGCGAGGTCATTGTCATGCTCAAGGTCTCCGGGATGACCCTTGAAGAAGTCGCCCGCGCAACCTCATCCACCGTGGGAGCCGTGAAGCAGAAAGCCCATCGCGCGTACGCGGCTCTTCGCCGCGCCCTGACCGGGCAACATGAACGATAACTCCCACGACGGTCTCGATCGCCGCCTCGACGCCTGGGCCGCCGCCCGCGAACCCGCCCCACACGAATTGGAGCAGCGAATCGCGCAGACGCTTGCCTCGTCGCTCGCTCCGGTGCGTCCCCTCGCGTCTCCCACGCGGCTTGCGGTAGTCTTCTTGGCGATCTTCGCCGTCTGCGCCGCCGCGTTAACGGCTGCCATCGGCACAACCGGGATCCGCCTGACGAGCGCCGCTCAGCTCACGGCAATCTCAGCGATTCTCGGCATCGCCGCTGTTCTGTTTTCACTCGCTCTCGCCAACCAGATGATCCCCGCGAGCCTCCGCGTTCTCCCGTTTTCCGCGCTGCTGGCCTTGGCCTCCGCTGCTGTGATTGCCGCCATCGCCCTTCTCTTCCCCTGGACCACTCCCCGGTTGTTCCTCGAAGAAGGCTGGCCCTGCTCCGCGATGGAAACGGCCATCGCTCTCCCGGCCGCGCTCCTGTTCTTCCTCCTCGCCCGCCGGGGCGCGCTCTTTCCAGGCTCTACAACCGGAGCCACCATCGCGAGCCTCGCTGTTCTTCTTGCGCTCGCCGTTCTTCAATTCCAGTGCATGTTTCAGCAAGCCCCACACCTGCTGGTGTGGCACCTGGGCGTCGCCGCCATCCTGATCGCCGCCGGAGCCCTGCTCGGAAAATGGTCCCAACATCGTGCTTCGTAATCCATACGCTATGAACCAAACCTCCCTCTTCGCCGGTCCCTGGCACAAACTCGCATTCTGGCTCGGCTCCGCCATGGTGGCCGCCGGAGTTTTGCTGCACGTGCCCATGTTCTTGATGGGCCGCAAGACTCACTTCCGGCTGGCCGGCATGCCCATGGGAGCCGGGATGATCGTCGGCATGTTCCTGATCGTCGCCGGCGTCGCCGCCGCGGCTTTCGGCTTGCTCCCCCGCCGTCCCGCGAAACATTTTGACTCCATTACGATCCTTTCGCCGGAAGACGCGCCTCTCACCCGTGCCCACTGGGTGCAGATTGCCCTGCTCGCCGTCGCCCTCGTGATCGACGTCATGAAAGCCTCCAGCCTCGGCTTCGTCATCCCCGGCATGCGCGTCGAGTATGGACTCAGCGCTACTGCCATCGCCATCTTCCCCTTCTGCGCTCTCCTGGCCACCACCGCCGGAAGCTTCCTCTGGGGATTTCTTGCCGATATCTACGGCCGCCGGGCCTCCATCCTCCTCGCCGCCGTCATTTTCGTCGGCACCTCCATCTGCGGAGCCATGCCCTCCTTCGGCTGGAATATTTTCATGTGCATCATGATGGGACTCGCCGCCGGAGGCATGCTTCCCGTCGCCAACGCTCTCCTCGCCGAAATTATGCCGACCCGCCATCGCGGCTGGTGCCTCGTCCTCATCGGCGGCATCGGCACCGTCGGCGGCTACTTCGCCACCAGCTTCTTTTCGGCTCTGCTCCAACCCTTCTTCGGCTGGCGCATCATGTGGCTGCTCGGATTCCCCACCGGACTCATCCTCATCGCCCTCAGCCCCCTGCTTCCGGAATCCGCGCGCTTCCTGCTCGAAATGGGCAGAGTCGAAGAAGCCCGCGCGATGCTCGCCCGCTACGGTTCGGCACTCGACTCTTCTCCCGGCCACACCGCACCCACGCAAGCCGCCGCGCAAACGAAAACCCGCCCCATGTTCGGTCTGAGCGCCGCGCTCACCGTCGCCGCCCTCGCCTGGGGACTAGTCAACTTCGGCGTGCTCCTCTGGCTCCCCGCCAGCCTCATCGCGGAAGGCCGCAGCGTTGGCCTCACCAGCGCGCTGATCGCCCGCTCCTCTCTCATCGCGATTCCCACCGTCATCGCCGTCACCATCCTCTACAGCCGCTGGAGCACCAAGCGCGTTCTGCTTCTCGCCATCGGCGTCACCGGCCTCGGCTTGCTCGCGACCCTCCTGCGCAACTGGGCCGCTCTGCCTCTGCTCTCCGATCCCGTCGTCTCCGTCTCGCTCCTCATCGTCGGCACTGGCGCGGTGATCTCGATCCTCATGCCCTACGCCGCCGAAAGTTTCCCTGTGAAGCAGCGTGGCCGGGCCACCGGTTGGGTCGCCGGATGCAGCAAGATCGGAGGAGTTATCGCCCAGGCCCTGGCCGCCGCCGCTCTGGTCCCCGCCTTCCGCCTCGCCGCCGGAGCCGTCGCCGTCCCCGCCGCCGCCTCCCTGCTCCTCATCGCCGCCTTCGGCCATGAAACCCGCGGCCGCGACCTCCGCGAGCTGGAATCGAAGGCCGCCGCCTCCGGTCTGCAGTGAGGCAGGTGTACAATGAGCCCATCATGAAACACCTCGTGATGACCGCCCTGCTCGCCGTCTTCGCGGCCGCTCTTTGCCTCGGCCAATCCGCCCCCGCGAAAAAGTCCTACACCTTCCACGGCAAGATCGTCTCCGTGAACAAGGACACCCAGGCGCTGACCATCGACGGCGAAGAAGTGAAGGGCTGGATGGGCGCCATGACCATGAACTACAAGGTCGACAACCCCTCCATCATCGATAAGCTCAAGCCCGGCGACCACATCACCGCCACCGTCTACGACGGCGATTACGTCCTCCACAACGTCAAGCTCGACAATTCCAAGCCCACGAAGTAGCGACCGCACTTCCGGTAAAATAGCCAGAGAGGGCGAATGCAACTCAACTTCACACTCCACGAAGACGCTTGGATTAGAAAGGGGCCGGTTTATGGAAGCGGCCAAGTCATAGGCTATCGAGTGGGCGGCCTACCAGATGGAACCGGAGCAAGAGTTGCGAACTTCGGCGCGCCCAACGGGAACGACTGGCGCATTATGCGAATTTACACGAATAATACCCAGTCCGATTGGATGGGAAATTATGATAGCGTCGAAGACGCCCTTGCCGCGCTGCAACAGGAATGCCAGCGGACAATGTAACTCCGTGAAGCTGACATGTTCAAAGCGCTGGTCCTTGTCCGTAACCTGGAATCCAGCGCCCAAAGACTTGATCTCGACGAATTTACCCTTAGCCGCGTAGGAACGAGCTCGCGCGAGCTCCGGCAGCTTTTCTATCTCCCGGAAATCTCCCCGGACAACTGGGTCTTTGAGAAGACCTACGCCGCGCCGCCGCCCGGCGTCCCAGGGTCTGCAGTTGGCGGGATCCCATCCGACGTGGAAGAAACTCTGCTACTGCTTCGACTCAATAGGGTTGGGGAAGTCTCCTTCAGCAGATTGGTAGTGCTTCTTCCGAGTGGCGTCCGAGAGTACCCTTCCCCGTCTGCCGCCATGAACGAACTTAATAGCAACGCGTTTCCTCGTTTCGCAATCGATCCCATGGAACGCGAATCGTGGATGACCTTTGCCAGGTCGATTCGAAGGAGTTCGTCTTGGCTGTCGGCCTGGTTTGCAGTCGCCCGGCGCTTCTTCTTGGTTGGCAGCGCAAAAAAGTTCAACCCAGACGGCTACGACGTGGACCGAATCGTTGACTATGCCACGGCACTCGAAGCAGCCCTCGTACCCGAGCGAGGCCGCAGCACGATCCGTGTCAGCCAGAGGGCCGCCAAGCTGGTCGCACCAGACGAGCCCGCCGAGGCAGAAGCAGTCGCCAATTTGATCTGGAAGGCTTACGACACACGTTCCCAGATCGTTCACGGACGAGCCCTGGATGAAACCGCGCGGCGCTGGCTATTCGAGAGCTCCGCCGAAATCGAGCGCCGAGTGCGGGAAGTGCTCGTAAACGCCCTACACAAGCTCCCGCCCGGCGAGCAGGACCGCCGGGCTGCCCTTGCGGCACTCTTCGATCCAACTGAAGACGACTGAAGCTATCCAGCCCGGCCCTCGCCATTTCCCCCTCCTATAATTAAGAGGTGTCCCCATCCACCAAGTCCTACGTCGACCAGCACCGCGACCGGCTCCTCGATGAGCTGAAGCAGCTCCTCCGCATCCCCTCCATCTCCGCGCAGCCCGCCCACGCCGCCGACGTCTCGAAGGCCGCCCACTTCGTCGCCGCCGCCCTCACCGGCGCCGGCATGGACCACGTCGAAATCATCCCCACCGCGGGACATCCTCTCGTGTATGCGGATTGGTTGCACAAACCCGGCAAGCCCACCGTCCTCTGCTACGGCCACTACGACGTCCAGCCGCCCGACCCTCTCGATGAATGGCTCACCCCGCCCTTCGAGCCCACCGTCCGCAACGGTAATCTCTACGCCCGCGGCGCCTGCGACGACAAGGGCCAAATGTATTCGCAGATCAAAGCCATCGAAGCTCTCCGCGCCGTCAACGGCACTCTGCCCGTCAACGTCAAATTCCTCATCGAAGGCGAAGAAGAAACCGGAGGCGAAGCCGTCGCCAAGTACGTCGCCGAAAATCCCGCGAAGTTGAAGGCCGATGTCGCCCTCGTCTCGGACACCGAGCTCTACGCCGAAGGCATCCCCACTCTCACCATCGGACTCCGCGGCCTCATCTACACCGAAATCGAAGCCCGCGGTCCTTCCCGCGATCTCCACTCCGGCCAGTACGGCGGAGCTGCCCCCAACGCCGTCTTCGGCCTGGTTGAGCTTCTCTCGAAAATGAAGGACTCCAACGGCCACATCCTCATCCCCGGCATGTACGATGACGTCAAACCTCCCTCACCCGAGGAAAAACATAGCTGGTCCATCCTTCCCTTCGACGAAAAGGAGTTTCTGAAGACCGAGGTCGGCTCCACGCGACTCACCGGCGAGCCCGGCTACTCCGTCTTCGAGCGCCTGTGGGCCCGTCCCACTCTCGAAGTCCACGGCATCGCCGGAGGCTACACGGCGCCCGGAGCCAAAACCGTGATCCCCGCCAAGGCCACGGCGAAAGTCAGCATGCGCATGGTGCCGGATCAAAATCCCGATAAGATCCTCGCGGCTTTTAAGACATTCGTCAAAAATAATACGCCCGCCGGAATCGAAACCGAAGTGCGAGTCTTGAGCGCCAGCCCCTCCGTTTCCGTCACCGCCGATCACCCCGCCATCCACACCGCCGCCAAAGCGTTCTCCGAAGTCCTCGGCCGCGAGACCGTCTTCATCCGCATCGGCGGCTCCATTCCCATCGTTGGCGATTTCGCCACCCATCTCGGCATCCCCACCGTGCTCATGGGCTTCGGCCTTCCCGATGACGGCCTGCATTCGCCCAATGAGAAATACAAAATCTCGAACTACTACACCGGGATCATGACCATTGCCCATTTCCTTGAAACCTACGGAGGCTGACCCGGGCGCCAGCGGTCAGGAGCGTCTGGTCCGCTCCGCCGGCGTCGTCTCGCTTGCCGTCTTCATGAGCCGCATTACCGGGCTCCTCCGGGAAAGCGTCATGGCCCGCCTGTTCGGCGCGGGCCTCATCTATGACGCCTTCATGCTCGGCTTCCGCATCCCCAATCTCACCCGCGACCTCTTCGCCGAAGGCGCTCTCTCCAGCGCTTTCGTGCCCATCTTCACCGAGTACCTGACCACGCGCAGCAAAGAAGAAGCCGGACGCCTGGTCAACCTCGTCGGCAGCGCTCTGATCCTCATCGTCGGAACCGTCTGCGCCCTCGGCGTCCTCTTCGCGCCCACGCTGGTCCATCTCCTTGCCCCTGGTTATGCGGCCGAGCCTGCGAAATTCCAGCTCGCCGTCACCATGACCCGCGTCATGTTCCCCTTCCTGCTGCTGGTCGCCCTCGCCGCGCTGGTCATGGGAATTCTCAACGCCTCGAATATCTTCGGCGTCCCTGCTCTCGCCTCCACATTTTTCAACATCGGCTCGGTCGGATTCGGCATCCTTCTCGGCGTCGTCTTCGGTCCGGACTTGCACCTCACGCGCATTGAAGGCATGGCCGTCGGCGTTGTGCTGGGCGGCGCTCTGCAACTCATCTGGCAACTCCCCAGCCTGCATCGCCTCGGCTACCGCGTCCGTCCCGCCTTCCACTGGTCCGACCCCGGCATGGTCCGCATCCTGCGCCTGATGGTTCCCGCCATCCTCGGCAACGCCGCCGTGCAGATCAACGTGATGGTCAACACCAATTTCGCCTCCACCATCTACGACCCGCGCACCGGCCTCGACGGACCCGTAAGCTGGTTGAGCTACGCCTTCCGCTTCATGCAGCTTCCCTTGGGATTGTTCGGAGTCGCCATGGCCTCCGCCACTCTGCCCTCCATCTCCCGCAGCGCCGCCGAAGGCCGCCTGGACGAATTTCGCCGCACCCTTTCGCACTCCCTCGGCATGGTCTTCCTGTTGACCATTCCCTCTTCGCTCGGTCTCATCGTCTTGGGGAAATCCATCATCGGCGCGATCTATCAGGGTGGCCGATTCCATCTCTATGACACCGAGCAGACTGCGCTCGCTCTCTCGTGTTATGCCATCGGACTCACCGGCTACGCGGCGATCAAGATCCTGAGTCCCGCCTTTTACGCCCTGGGTGACGCGCGCACTCCCATGCTGGTCAGCCTCGCCTCCATCGCCGTCAACTACGCTGCCGCCGATTCCATGATCCGCGTCGCGCACTTGGGCCATGCCGGCTTGGCTCTTTCCACTTCCGCCGTCGCCCTCTTCGGATTCCTGATTTTGTTCGGAATTTTGCGAGGCCGCATCGGAGGGATTTACGGCCGCACCCTCGCCGCGCAACTCGCGAAAGTCGCCGCCGCCGCTCTCGCCATGGCCGGAGTTGTTGCTCTATCCAGCCACTTCATGGCCGCTCACGCCGGCATCTCTCAGTTCGGCCGCCTCGCCGACCTCGCGGTCTCCATCCCCCTTGGCCTCGCCGTCTACTACGCTGCCTGCCGAGCCCTCGGCGTCACCGATATCGACATGGCCGTCCGCGCCTTCACGGCCCCCATCCGCCGCCGCCTCCGGGCATAAAAATAAGCGCTTTTATTATTTGCGTTTACTTGCGTCCACTCGCGGCCAAATCTTCTTCAAATCGGTATCCCCACCCGCCACAAATCGTACGCCAGCGCCTGCCGCACGTTCAGCCACGTCCCTTCCCACCCCTCCGGCGGATTCGCCTCCGGCCTCGGCGACCCGTACACCTTCATCCCCTCGCCCTCCAGCACCTTTTTCACGCGGTAGATGTGGTACCCGTCGCTCACCACGATGCACGATTTCAGATTCATCCGCCGCATGATCTCCGCCGCCGCCGCCAGGCTCTGCACCGTGGTCTCGCCTTCGGACTCCACCAGGATCGCCTCTGAGGGCACCCCGTGCTGCGATAAATACGCGTGCGCCACCTCGCCTTCCGTGTACGTTGGATCGCCTCCCTTGCCGCCCGTTGTCAAAATCCGCGGCGCATACCCTTTGCGATACAGGAACAGCGCGTGATTCAGCCGGGCCTCCAGCACCGGCGACGGCTTCCCGCGATACTCCGCCGCGCCCAGCACCACGATCACGTCCGCGGGCCGAGTCTCATCCACCATCGACTGCGCGCGGATCTCCCGAGCCACGCCCGCCACCTGCAGCGCCACCGCGGCCGCCGCCGCCCCCCCCACTCCCGCAATGAGCCACGCCCGCTTCATTCGCGTCCAGACTCATTGTACCCGCCGCTTTCCCCACGCTTATAGCCGATGCGGCTCCGGCCCCGGACGATCCACCCACGCCGCGACTCTGCTGAGCATCGCCTCATCTCCCACTTGCTCTCGCATACTCAGCACCTGTCGCGCAATCGATTTCTCCTCATACTCCCGGATAGCGTCGCTCTCCTCCGCGGAAATTTCAGCCGGCCGCGAGAAACCCGGCCGAGGAGGAGGCGGAGGTGGCATTGGAAAACCCGCTCGACCCTCCGCAAGCCCGCTCATCCGCAGCATTCTCTCAAAGAAGGCGGCCCGCGCCGCGGCATCGCCGGCAGCCCCTCGAGCCTCTCGCGCAAACGCGAGAAACGCGCCTCTGGCCGCGACCAGATTATCCCAGCTCCGTAATTGATTCGGCCCCGCAAATCCGCCGTCGGCGAAAAACACCCCGTCGAGCGTCAATTTCAACGGTTCGCCCGCCGTGCCGCCGGCTCCGGCGCTGAAGCCGCCTCCGCTGAAAGTCTCGTCCGCTTCCGGCATCCGCACGTCCGTATTGTCGCCGTACACTCC
Source organism: Bryobacteraceae bacterium (assembly GCA_030041495.1). GTDB lineage: Bacteria > Acidobacteriota > Terriglobia > Bryobacterales > Bryobacteraceae > Palsa-187. The sequence goes on from JASHNT010000106.1 coordinate 25,097, forward strand.
GTTCAGCGTCACCACACGTTTCGAACCGGAAAAGATCGTGTTCCAATACGCGTCCCACTTACGGATGCGTTCCATCTGAAAGAACGGCAGCAGGACGGACGGATTCGTTCCCGGCGAATAGCTACTGGTCGTCTCCCGGCCGTCAGGCCTTCGAATCGACCAGATGTATGCCAGCGCCGCAATCGCCGCTTGCGACCGGTTCAATAGAATCGCGGAGGCGCCGTCGTGGGTCGAGATCCGGCTGAGCGCGTCACCCTGCACCGGCCCACCGCCGTTCACCCGGTCCCGCAGCCGCCCCTCGATATCCGCCAACAAATCGAAATACTGCTGTGATCCCGGCGGAATCAGTACGGCACCATACGCCGCTAGATCCTCGCATACCAGAGGCATGTGAGCAGTATCTCATTTCGGCGCACGCCGCAGGCCTGCGGGATAATGGCAACAGCGAAGCCGGAACAGGGAGCCATTTTGTGTGGGGCCGGGCGAACCAATTCCTCAAGCACGCATGGCCCTCGGGGCACAGAGCCCTGAAAGACCGCCTCTCCGCATGGAGGCTCTCCCGCGATGTCCTGATCCCGGTTCCCAAGCGCGTTCGCGGCGATTTCTTCTGGGTCCATCCGCGCCTGCTCACCACCGACACCACCGATCATGAGCCGCACGTCTGCCAATGGGTCCTCGATCACCTGCCTCGCAGCGGCACGCTGTTCGATGTCGGCGCGCACTACGGTTGGATCTCGTTGAAAGCCGCGCGCCACGTGGGGCCCGATGGCAAAGTCCTCGCCTTTGAAGCCTCGCCGGTATTGATCGATCTGCTGAACTACCATCGACGGCACAATCGCCTGTCTCATATGACCGTCGTCGGCGCGGCGGTCTCGGACGCCGATACTCGCACCGATTTTCACCTGTTGAACGGCGGCCTGAGCTCCCGCAACTCCCTGACCATCGGCCGCGCCGGCCTCCCATTCCTTGACGGCGTCGAACAGACCGCGGTGCCGACGCGCACCCTGAAGCTGGACACGTTCTGCAAAGAGACCGGCCTGATCCCGGACGTACTAAAAATCGATGTTGAAGGAGCCGAAGGAATGGTGCTGCGCGGAGCCGAAGAACTTCTGAGTCGCCATCATCCCGTTTTAATCGTCGCCATTCACCCCTTCTGGCTCCCGCCTCACGATTCCACGGCCAGCATTCTCGCCTTCGCCGCCCGCTATGGCTATCGCATAAAGGACCGCCGCGTCATCCACTGCGAAGGCTACGACGTCGGCGACTATCTGCTGTCCGTGTAAGTCGCTTTGCTCCACGCCATCGCCTCCACGCGCTCGATGGATGCTTCCATGCCGGTCGGTCTATCACCGCGCCCCGCCTCCGCACTCACCGCAATCCCAGCGTCGCGAGCTCCGTCCCGCCTCCCGGCCCCGCATCCCGATACCGCAGCCCCGCGCAGATCCAGAAAATCGCCACTCCCGCCACCAGAATCGCGGGAAGATGATGCCCCCACGGAATCCGATCCACTCGATACACCAGGTGCCCATAACCAACCCGCAGAGTCTCCAACCAAAATGACCAGAGATCGCCTGCCGCGGCTCCCAGCACGCTCAGCACCGGACCTGTTGCCGCGCATGTCAAGATCCCCATCGCTCGATCCCGCCCCGGCGGAAATCTCCTCCACACCCGCCGCGCCAGCGCATTCGCGAACCACCCGTATAGCAATCCGAACGACAAGATTACCGCCTCATCCAGGCTCCGGCTGCGATTTTTGTTGACCGATCCGCGTACCTGCTCTACCGTGACGTGATGCTCCGCCGCAACCGCCTGGAACAGTGCCGTCATGCACTGGTCTGTCATCGCCACGTACGCCGGAATCGTGTTCGTCCCCGCGTTGTTCGGCCGCCCATGCCCATCCGCGTAGCGGATCGCCAGATCCTCCGCCCGATCCGCATCCCGGCTCAAATGTCTCGCCTCCCCATCGCCTCCCGGCCATTGGCATTTCGCGTCCGGCCCCGACACCTCGGAAACACACCCCGCCAGCACCCCAGACGCCGCAAGAACAGCCAGGACACGGAGCCGCGCCATATCCTATATAGAATACTACTACGCTCCTAGGCGCGGTCGGTTCGGAACTTCAAACTGAACCACTACCTCGAAGAATTTTACCCGGATAGTATTGACAACCTATTTGTATCCGGGTAATATTAGCTCATGAGCTTCACCGTATTCCATGGGCCGAACTGGGCCGCGACCGGGACCATCCTGGAAGTGGCTTTCTTTCTGAAAGATAAGCCAGGCGGCGAGTTCCTGGTCTTTGACGACTCTACCGGTCGCCAGATCGATCTCGACACCCGTGGCACGACCGAGGAGCTCTCCGGCCGCTATTCCGAAGGTGCCCCTGTTGAACCCCGTGGCCGAGGCCGCCCCCGCCTCGGGGTCGTCGCGAAGGAGGTTACCCTGCTTCCCCGCCACTGGGACTGGCTGAGCACTCAGCCTGGCGGAGCCTCCGTCGCGCTCAGAAAACTCGTCGACCAGGCCCGCCGCGCTACCGGCGATCGCGATCGCATTCGTGCCGCACAGGAGGGCGCCTATCGATTCATTTCCGCCATGGCCGGCAACCTTCCCGGCTTTGAGGAAGCTTCTCGCGCGCTATTCGCCCACGACCTCCGCCGCTTCGCTGAACTGATCGCCGCGTGGCCGCAAGATATCCGCGACTACGCCATTCAACTCGCATTCTCTGACCGCACACCCACGGCCTAATTAATCATCCAGCAAATAAGGCCCTCCGCTTTACACAGTAAACGTGTGTCTATGTTTTTAAAGGAGCCGATTTATGAATCGTATTTACAGAACCGCTGAAGGAGAAAGGCTGGTTCGCGAACGCTACGCCGCCTTTCTCAAACATTGGCCGGTCGAGCGCCAGGAGTTTCACATACCTACCAGCCAGGGCGAGACGTTCGTCATCGCCTCTGGAACCGAAGGCGCGCCTTCGCTCTTGCTGCTCCACAGCGGCGGGGCGAACGCCGGCATGTGGATCGGCGAGGTGCGTGCCTTCGCCGAGCACTTCCGCGTCTATGCCGTCGACATGATCGGCGAGCCAGGCTTCAGCGCGCCTTCCCGTCCTCCTCTCGTCTCGGATGCGCACGCGGTTTGGCTCGATGAAGTGCTCCGTTATCTGTCGGTCGATCGAGTCTCGATCGTCGGCGCATCGCTCGGAGGCTGGCTCGCGCTCGACTACGCCACGCGCCGTCCGGAACGCGTCGAGCGAATCGCCGTCCTGTGTCCCGGCGGCGTCGGCCGTCAGAAAATCGGCATCGTGTTCGTGAGCCTGGCATCGCGCCTGTGCGGCGCTTGGGGCAAGCGCAAACTGATGGAACGAATTCTCGGCCGCCCGCCGGCCGGCCCGCCTCCCGCCGTCAAAGCATTCGTCGATTTCATGACGCTCATTCGCCGCCATTTTCGCCACCGCATGGTGAAGTTGCCGATCTTCTCCGATGAAGCTCTGCGACGCCTCAACATGCCGCTCCTCGCCGTCGTTGGCGGCCGCGACGTTCTCTTGGATTCAGCCGGAACCAAGCGCCGCCTGGAGCGCCACGTCCCCCAAGCCCAAGTGGTCTTCCTCCCGGAAGCCGGACATTTGATCCCCGGTCAGTACCCGAAGGTCCGGGCCTTCCTTCAGGAATCATGTGCGTGAACTTATCCGCCTCGGATTCGCGGCTAAACTGTATTCTTAGATGCCCGCGCCACTGCTCAGCGAATCCACCCCGCTCCTCAAGGAGCTCCGCCGCGCCGCGTCCCGAGGGTCGCTCACTTCCGGCGGCCTCGCCGTCGCCGAAGGTTTTCATCTCCTCGAAGAAGCCCTGCGCAGCCGTTGCGACATCCCCGTGGTCATCGCCGCCGAATCCGCCGGAGCCGTCGTCTCCAAGCACCTCCGCGGCTTGAAGCACACCCGCGTCGCCGCCGTCAGCGACAAAACCTTCGCTTCGCTAGCTGCCACCGAATCCCCGCAAGGCGTCATCGCTCTGGTTAAGCCGCCCTCCTGGACTCTGGAACATCTAGTCCGTGGCAAGCCTCTCGTGGTCGTTCTCGACGGCGTGCAGGACCCCGGCAACGCCGGAGCCATCCTGCGCGCCGCCGAAGCCTTCGGAGCCACCGGAGCCGCCTTCCTCAAACGCTCCGTCAATCCCTACAACCCCAAGTGCCTCCGAGCCTCCGCCGGCTCGCTCTTCCGTCTCCCCATCGTCGCCGGTCTCGAACACGCTCTGCTCTCCGCCGCTCTAAAACAAAAAGAGGTCACTTTGTTCGCTGCCCTTCCCCGAGCCTCGCGCGCCCTCGCCGAAAGCGACCTGAAACGCCCCTGCGCTATCGTCATCGGTAGCGAAGGCCACGGCATCACCCCCGCCCTGGCCAAATCCGCTACGCCCGTCCGCATCCCGACCTGCGGTGTCGAATCCCTCAACGCCGCCGTCGCCGCCGGAGTCCTGCTCTACGAAGCCCAGCGTCAGCGTCAAGAAAAACCCGGCGCCGGCGTGCCTTAAACTAAGAGGCGCCTGCATGAGTCTCTTCGACGCATCGCCGCTCCCCCACGAGGACCTCGCCGGCGAAGCCGGCTCCAAAGAGGTGGCTCGCCCCCTCGCCGAGCGCATGCGTCCGGAGCGTCTTGAAGACTTCGTCGGCCAGCAGCACATCCTCGGCCCCGGCAAGCCCCTCCGCGTCCAAATCGAGCGCGATCGACTCCAGTCCCTCATTCTGTGGGGACCTCCCGGCGTCGGCAAAACCACGCTCGCCCGCATCATCGCGCGCATGACCCGCTGCGAATTCGTTCCCTTCAGCGCCGTGCTCGCCGGCATCAAGGAAATCAAAGCCGTCATGGCCGGCGCCGAACGCCTCCGCCGCGCCGGCCGCAGAACCCTCCTCTTTGTCGACGAAATTCACCGCTTCAATAAAGCCCAGCAGGACGCCTTTCTTCCCTACGTCGAGCGCGGCGACATCATCCTCATTGGAGCCACCACCGAAAACCCCTCCTTCGAAGTTGTCTCCGCTCTGCTCTCCCGTTCCAAGGTCTACGCCCTGCGCGCGTTGGCGCCCGAAGAAATCGTCACTCTGTTGGATCGCGCCTTAAAGGCGCTCAACCTCACCGCCGCTCACGGCCTGCTTGAGCAAATCGCCATCTTCTCCAATGGCGACGCCCGCAGCGCTTACAACATCATTGAGCTCGCTTCCGCGGTTGCCAAAGACGGAGTCATCGATCAAACCGCCCTCGAAAGCATCCTCGAGCGCAAAACCCTCCTCTACGACAAAGCCGGCGAGGAGCACTTCAACCTCATCTCCGCTCTTCACAAAAGCGTCCGCTCCTCCGATCCCGATGCCGCCCTCTACTGGCTCGCCCGCATGCTCGAAGCCGGCGAGGATCGCATGTACATCGCCCGCCGCCTGGTCCGCATGGCCATCGAAGACATCGGCCTCGCCGATCCCCGAGCCTTGGAGCAAGCCATCGCTGCGCAGCAGTGCGTGCATTTTCTCGGGGTGCCCGAAGGCGATCAGGCTCTGGCCCAAATCGCCATCTATTTATCCGTCGCGCCGAAATCCGACGCCGCCTACAAAGCCCTCGGCAAGGCTCAGGAAACTGTCGCCAACTCCACCGCCGAGCCTGTCCCCATGCAGCTCCGCAACGCCCCCACCCGATCCATGAAGCAATGGGGCTACGGCGAAGGCTACCAGCACGCCCACAATTTCGAGGACGCCGTCAATACCATGGAATGCCTCCCCGATAACCTCCGCGGCACCATCTTTTACGAGCCGGCTTCTCGAGGAGTCGAAGAGCGCATCGCCCAACGCCTCGCCGAACTCCGCTCCCGCCGGAAAAAAGAACCGTAGCCGCACTTTTTGACTTTGTTTTATCCGTGTTTATCTGTGGCTAAAATGTTTTTCGCGATCGTCACCCTCTGCATATTACTCGTCCCCTCATAAATCCGCCCGATCTTCGCGTCGCGATAAAACTTCTCCACCGGATAATCCTTCGTGAACCCGACCCCGCCCAGCACCTCCACCGCCCTCGACGCCACGCGTTCCGCAATCTGAGACGCGAAATATTTCGCCATCGCCGCCTCCGTCACGAACGCCATCCCCGCGTCCCGCAGCCGAGCCGCGTTGTACACCATCAGCCGCGCGGCTTCAACGTCCACCGCCATCTCCGCCAGCTCGAACTGCACGCCTTGAAACTCCGCGATCGCCTTGCCGAACTGCTTCCGCTGTTTCGCATACTCGACCGCAACCTCCAGAGCCCCCTCCGCCAGCCCCAGCATCTGCGCCCCAATCCCGATCCGCCCCTCGTTCAGCGTCTCGATCGCGATCTTGTATCCCTTCCCTACCTCGCCCACTACATTTTCGCGGCCCACCCGGCACTCATCCAGGATTACTTCACATGTCGAAGACGCCCGAATTCCCAGTTTGTCTTCCTTTTTTCCTACGCGAAATCCTGGAAACTCGCGCTCGATTAAGAACGCCGTGATCCCCTTATATCCCGCCTCCGGATTCACCGTCGCGAACAATAAAAACAACCCCGCCTCCGCCGCGTTGGTGATCCACATCTTCCGCCCCGTGATCCTGTAGCCGTCCCCGTTCTCCACCGCCCTCGTCGTCAGCGCGAACGCGTCCGATCCCGACCCCGCCTCGCTCAGCGCGTAACTCGCTACCGTATCCGCCGCCGCTTTCGTGAGCCATCGCCGCTTCTGCTCCTCGTTCCCCCACTTCCGGATCGCGTTTTCAAACAGAGTGTTCTGCACGTCCACGATCACCGCGGCCGACGGATCCACCTTCGCCAACTCCTCGATCGCCAGAATTGATTGGAACAGCGTCCCGCCTTGCCCCCCGTACTCTTCCGGCACTTCCACCGCCATCAGCCCGAGCTCGAACAGCTCCTTCAGCAGTCCCTTGTCGAACACCCCCGCCTCGTCCATCGCCCGCACCTTCGGCGCGAGTCTCTCCCGCGCAAACCTCCGTACCGAGGCCTGAAAAATTCGCTCGTCGTCATCCAAATGCGTTAACGGCCGGATGTTCATGTGACTAGTCCCTTCCCGAGGTACTTCCAGGCCCAAAGTACCATTGCCCCTCTCGCACCCGCCCTTTAACCTTGGCCTGCCATGTTCGCCGAGTCCCTGCGTCGCGTTTCCTACCTTCTGTTCAAATTTTGCTTCCCCTATCGCCGCGCTCTCGCCCTGAAGCGCCTTGCAGAGAAATAACGTGCCTATTTGCGTCTATTCGCGGCTAAAGTGTTTTAGTTCTGCACCGTCAAATAGATCGTTTGGGGCACCGGAACCCCGTCCTGCGTAACGTTGATCTTGTAATCCCCGTTCGCCAGCCCCTCCGGCACCGTAATATAAAACTCATATAATCCCACGAAATGTCCCGCTAATCCCTGCGGATTGACCGCCACTTGCGTCGAGCCAAAAGAAATTGTCACCGGATTTGTCAGCGTGTTGCTCTCCTGTTCGATCACCCCCGGTAAAATCGCCGGCGTCACGCCGCCGAACCCCACCCCGTACGCGATGATCGAATCCCCCGGCTGGGCTGGCCGGCTTGTCACGCCCAGCCCCGCGCCCACGCTGGTGTTCAGTACATACGCCCCATCGGAGGCGAACGTCGCCACCATGTATTGTTTGCCGTTGGCGAAAAAATTGGACGGCGCAAGCAGCCCCGCAGCCAGCCCCTGCTCTAAGAACGGAGACGCCGCGCTTTCCCCCTGGCAATTGGTCGCCATAATCGCCAAGGTCCCCGTCGCCGTCTCCTCCGGAGCCTGCACGTTCAATTGCCCCGTCGAAATGTACCACACGTAGGCCGGCTTCCCGTTGATTGTCACGCTCACCCCGTCCAGCGACGTCGGCGCATTCGCTCCCTGGAAGTCCGCCGCCGTCCATTGCCCCGTCCCGCCATTGGAAGGCAGCCGCGGATCGTTCGCATCCGCCAGATCCGTCCCCTTGATCTCCAGCCACGACCCCGGCGCGAAATAGTCGTAGCCTCCGTACGCGCTCGCCGAATCCACGAAGCTGATCGCCGGCATCGCCGTATTCGTGCATCCGTACGAGCCTTTCTGCACGTACGGCCGCGTCGTGTACCCAACCGCGTCCAGCAGCAGAATCTCCGCGCTCAGCGAAAGATCCACGCCTCCCATGCCCGCGCACCGCTCCGCGTCCTGCACCAGTTGCGCCTGGCAGTTCGTCAGCCAATCCCCCGCATCGTCCCCGTTGTTCACGTTGTTGTATTGAATCAACATGTGCACGCCGTCGATCGTGAAACACGCGTTCGCCGCATCCGGCTGGGAGCAAGGAACGCTGTTGCTCCCCGGCGTGTCTGCCCGCGTCCCGTCGCTGTGATACCGGTACAGATCCGCCGGATAATAATTGATGCCGCAGTCATCGAATCCGCACGAAGGCGTCCCCAGAATTTCGTCGGTCTCGTGCTCAATGACCGAAAAGAAATCGTACTGCTGCCCCGAAATCGGACCCGAGCGGAAATACAGCGGCTCCGCGTTGCTGATCGTGATGACCCCGTCGTAACACTGCGCCGACACGCCAACTGTGCACGACCCTCCGTTCGGGTCCACTCCGTATGCCGGCGTACCCAGCCCCAGCGCCCTTTCGAGCGCGTTGTTTACCCGCACCATGCTGTTGCTGTACGGACTGGTCGGGGGCGCCGTTGTCGCCAGAACGGTTTGATCGTTGGCGTCCGATGCAGCCGCTGCCAGCGCCGCGCGAAACGCGCTGTAGCTGAAGTTGGAGTACGTTGACAGGTTGCTCCCGAGTTGTACGTTCCCCAGCGTCACGTAGACGGTCGCGTTCGCATTGGTGAATGCCGCCGCATACAGACCCGCAATCGTCGTGTTCAGCGTGGTGCACGCCGTCGGCGCAACCGCGTTCAAACTCGAATCGCACGTGTAAACGATCCCCGCCTTCGCCCCCAGCGCCGCCGCAAGGCACAACCAAACTATCTTCCTCAGGGCCATGACCTCATTTCCGGAACCCCAAAACTTCTGACCAGTATACCGGCTAGCGTTCAACCGTTTCGCGTTTCATCCTCCCCGCTCAGCCGCGCCTCGCGCCGTACGCTGATCTCGCATGGCCCGCCTTCCCGATTCCGGAAAAATCGACCTGGCCGACGTCTTCCGCCGCGTCCAGCAGGAAATGTTCGCGCACCTCGACGTAAGCGGCCTCTTCGAGCACCCCTCTTCCTCCGGAGCCGCCACCGAACAACAATGGCTGGATTTGTTTCAGCGCTATCTGCCCCGCCGTTACCGCGTCGCCCCCGCGTTCGTCATCGATTCCGCCGGCCGCCGCTCGCGCCAGATCGACCTCGCCGTCTTCGACAACCTCTATTCCCCGCTCCTGTTCCCGCACTCCGCCGGTCTCCACATTCCGGCCGAAAGCGTCTACGCGGTCTTCGAAATCAAGCCCGCCTTCTCGCGCAGCGTGATTCTCGATGCGCACCGCAAAGCCTCCTCCGTCCGAGCCTTGCTCCGCACCTCCGTCCCCGTCATCTCCGGATCAACTCTCCGTTCCGCGATCCCCCCTCGCCCCATCCTCGCCGGCATCCTTGCCACCCGCGCCCTTTGGTCGCCACGGTTCTTCGAATCGCGGCTCCGCGCCTCACTCGCCGCCATCGACTACTCTCTCGATCTCGGCTGCTGCCTCGCCCACGGCTCCTTTGAATGTTCCGGCCGCAAATTACACCTCAGCCACCCCTCCGAGTCGCTCATCTTCTTCGTCCTCCGCCTCCTCGAGCGCCTCCGCTCCATGGGCACCGCCCCCGCCGCCGACCTCATGCGCTACGGCCGCGCCCTCCAATCCTTCAAGCGCTAGACACCCGCCGCCGCCACTTACCCGCGCGCCTCCCGGATCAGTTCCGCCTGCGGCCGCCCCTCCGCCGCCGCAATTTGCCGCAGCGCCATCATTACCTCAGGCTCCAAATATACTGTGGTCTTTTTCATGCACCATATACGGTAACCACGCGAAACATCGTAAAATCGTGTTATGAAAACCGAGGACCAGACATTCTGGACAGCGGTCCAACAAGCATTCGCCGCCCCCGAATCCGAGGATCTCCGAGCGGAACGTCAGCTCTGGGACTCTATCGCCGACGGCCCTGAATCGGAAGCATGGGCACCCCCGAACCGAAGCATGAATAAGGCAGCCCGCCCGAAACTCTGCATCCGCCGCGGCGGTTCCGAGGACCTCGAATCCCGCAAAGTCTACCAGACCGTCCCCGACCCCAAGGCAAATAAGGAAAGCTATATCCGCGTCATCGACGAAAGCGGCGAAGATTATTTGTACCCCGCCGAACATTTCGCCCCAATAGAACCACCCACCTCAATCGTACGCGAGCCCGCGCCAACCTCCGGCCCAGCCCACCGCAGCCGAATAACTACGCATAACAAGCGGACCCAGGAGCAGAATTTGGCAGCGAAGGGAGCCCCACATAAACGCAGCGCCGGAGAGATCCGCGCCACCAAGGTAAACACCGCGCACGCGAACTCAGGCCCGCCGCCGGCCCGAGCAGTACCGTCGGACCGAGGCCCACCCTCGACCGTCAATACAACGACATCTGCCCCTTCCCCTGAAACATCTCCGCCGCCAGTCGATTCTCAAGCCTCCGACAGTACTCATTCTCCGAATCAAGCTTGAGACCGCACTGGACCACCTCCCACGCCCGGTTCCTATCGCCAAGCTGCATGAAGAGCCACGCGAGACGGGAGCAGTCCGTCGCGTCGCCTTCCCCAATCTTGGGCTCCATTATCGCCACCAAGCGTCTCGCAAAAGCTCGCCTCTGGTCGGGATCAGACTCCAGTTCGCGGTTTACCGAATTGAACGTATTAACGGCACCACTGATCTCGACGAGATCGGCATCGGGAAGCTCCGCAATGTGGACCGTCGCATTGACGAAGCCGAGCCAATCCCGCTCCAGGCGCGCCAACTCCGCTAGCCTTTGCCAGGCGACCCTTTGCTCTCCAGCGGCGGACACTCCCGCCTCAAGATAACGAAATATGGCCGCCCTGGCGTTGGCATTGCCCCGACCCTGCCCCGACTCCACCCAAAGCTCAGCAATCAACAACCACGCAGGAGGGTGGCGTCTTGCTATAAGTTCGAGTACCGCGGCCTCATCCGCGAGTTTCAACCCGCCCCTCTCCGCATCAGCCGAAAGAGATGAAAAGAACCGTCTAACGCGCGGGCCCACCCCGTGAGCCACCTCAGGCGGCTGAATCGCTCCGAACCGCTGGATGAAGCGCGTGTCCTCCTCGATCGAGAGACGGTCCGGCGAAACAGCCAACTTCCGCCTCCCGAAGACGCTAGCAACCAGCGGAACCCCCAGAAACGCCGAGCCATCCACGTCGGAGGTTACCTCGTCAACGAAGGAGACGCGTCGAAGATCCTCGACTGCGGCCTGTAAGTCGATGCGATCCTCGATCGTGGGCTTGAGTAAGGCAGACTCGATCGCCACGAAGGGAACGAGGGACCGCCAGTTGCAGAGCGTAAGAAACACTCTGCGGGCGGGCGGCGACAGCCGAGCGTACGTGCGCTCAAACAGCGCATCGAGAATCTCCTCCTTACTAGCAAGAATGCGCTCAACCTTCCGAAAGCGCTTCCCGTCAGCAGCATCCCCAACTAGGACCTTAACCACGTACGGATGGCCCTCGGACTCCCTATAGACCTCGCGACAGAACTGCGGCGTCACGAGCGACTGCATGCCAATCGACGATGCAGTGGCGCGAACCAGCTCATTGCATTGGGGCTCAGTCATCCCTCCGACCTCAATACCGAAATCCCCGCGGAAATCCCGGTGACGGGTCGTGATTAATATCTTATTGGGCGGGCGAATATTCTGATCCAACCAATTGAAAAGGTCCAGGGGTTGCTGCATCGTCTCGAAATTGTCGAACACAAACAGCAGCGCCGAGTCCCGACCGTACGCCCTTAAGACACCCGCAACATACTTTTCCTTGCTGAAGTCCTTATCTTTGGCCTCGGGAGGCTGAAGCAGATCCACCACATCCCTCGCAATATCCTTGATCGTTAGGACCGAGGGCTTAACCAATTTCGCACCAGTGGGGAGCAAGTCGATGTCTCGCCCCGAAAGCCAGATGATGCCCAGATAACGATCACCGGCCGAATCCGCAAGCCGATGAAGCACCCTCAACGCCAGAGAGGTCTTACCGATCCCACCCCGCCCAGCGAGCGTGATAATGGGGTGCCGATCGTCCGACAGCATTGCATCCAGCTCAGACTCCAGCTCCGGGCGAGATATGTACTCCTTTGGCAGGGGGCGGCAAATTCGCGAAGCAGCGGCCAACGAGACGGAGCGACCGGTCCCCTTCGGTGTGGCTTCCCGGCAGTTCCGAGACAGGAACCAGGTACGGTGTTCCGTCAAGGTCACGGCGAGCGCCCGTGACGTAGGAGAGCCACTCCATTTTTTTGTTCCTATCGCGAAAATGGCCGTTAGGGTAGAAGAATTCAATCAGGTCCGGGTTCGACTCCATGAGCTCGACGCGAGCAGGCGGGCCAAAGCCGACATATATCCCATCAGCGTAGGAATGCGATCTCGCCCGCTCACCTTTCAACTCCTCAAAATCCGCTGATCCGACGCTTAGCGGCAGTACGTTATACTTTAGCGAGAGATTCCTTTTAACGAAGACCCACTCCAAGTTGAAGATTCGCGCCTTCTCGCTCACCAGCCTTAGTGACGCCTCCAGATCCCGAGCAACCAAGGACTTTTGCGCCTCCGTCGGCGCACCATGGCCCCTTGTTTTGTTACGCAGATACACAAACAAAGAGAACCATTTTCGACCGTCGAATTTCGTTGGGACCGCCTCCGCTTCAGGGACAAATGCCCGAATGACAGACTGAAGCAGGCGGACTGCCTCGTACATCCAAGAGCCAGCACCGTGGCGAGCCGTCAACTCCCGATGGGCCTCCAGAACGCCGGGGCGAAGGTGCTGTGTAGCAGTCCCCGTCGACAACTCCGCGAGAGCGTCGTCCCACTCCCCGAGCCCATTCGCACGAACAAGCCTGTAGGCGAGACCATACCTCTTCCTGTCTGGGTCATCCGCCACGCCGGCCACCATTCCGGCCACATACGTCTTAAGGATAACCTCCCCAACGTAAAGAAACTCCTCGAAATCCATAACGCCGCCATCGCGAGTTTTGTCTGCACGCTCCCACATCAGACGGAGGGGTAAGATCAGCTCCATTTACCCCAGCCTAGCGTGAGAAAGCAAACGGCGCAACGAGCACAATAAAGCAAAAACCCCGGCTCTCAGCGAGGCTACCTTCTTGATTGGGACGCCCTGATCTTCCCAACCCGCCGCACCGGCAGCACTGGGGCTAAGGGTCAGTCCCACGTTCCGGAAAGGCCGAACAGGAAACCGTTTAATCGTCCCGGCTCACCCGCGATCGCCTTCGAGCCCCGAAATCCGCCGCTCGTGCCCCTGCGCGATCCGCGCCAGGTCATAGATGCCCTCGATCACCTGGGCAAACAGAACCTGATTCTTCTGCTGGAGCTCCTCGCTCTTCCGCTGGAACTCTTCATTCTTCCGCTGGAACTCCTCGTTCTTCTGCTGAAGCTCTTCATTCCTCTGTTGCTGGTGGGCGATCAGCTCCACCGTCTGCGCCAGCGCCTCATGCCGTTCCGTGAGCCGGTCGATGCGTTCTTCGAAGGTCATCGCAACTCTAGTGTAAAGCAAAAGCCCCGGATCTCATTCTACATGAAGGCCGGGGCTTCTTTGTTTTAATTGGGCGACGTCCTACTCTCCCACACACTTGGCGCGTGCAGTACCATCGGGGCTGAGGGGCTTAACTACCGTGTTCGGGATGGGAACGGGTGGGACCCCCTCGCTAGAGTCACCCAAAACCTAAAAGCGATCAGCTCTCAGCTATCAGCCCACAGCTTTTTCGGAAGCCGACTGCTGAAAGCTGATCGCTGACCGCTCGAATGAATATCGACGGGAGAAGCGCGCCGAGGAGCGTCTTCACGCCTCGCGGCCCACTCTGTATCCACAGTAAAATTTTATGGTCAAGCCGAACGGGCTATTAGTAACGGTCAGCTAAACGAGTTGCCCCGCTTACACATCCGTCCTATCAACGTGGTCGTCTGCCACGGCCCTTCTTACCTTACGGTTGGGAGATCTCATCTCGAGGAAGGTTTCACGCTTATATGCTTTCAGCGTTTATCCCGACCAGACTTCGCTACCCAGCTATGCCACTGGCGTGACAACTGGATCACAAGAGGTCTGTTCAGCCCGGTCCTCTCGTACTAAGGCCAACCCCTCTCAAATCTCCTGCGCCCACCACAGATAGGGACCGAACTGTCTCGCGACGTTCTGAACCCAGTTCACGTACCGCTTTAATAGGCGAACAGCCTAACCCTTGGGAGCTTCTACACCCCCAGGATGCGATGAACCGACATCGAGGTGCCAAACCGGAGCGTCGATGTGAACTCTTGACTCCGATCAGCCTGTTATCCCCGGCGTACCTTTTATCCGTTGA
>JASHNT010000107.1 GCA_030041495.1 Bryobacteraceae bacterium
GCCGTTTGCGCCACTGATAAAAACTATGCTCGCTGGCCCCGCGCTGTCGGCAGATCGCCCGAACCGACATTCCGCTCTGCTGTTGCTCGGCCACCAACTGACGCCAGAACTCCCGCCGCGATTCCTGTGTCTTTGACATGCCGCCAGTATCGGCTAACAACTCCCGCCCGCCAAGTGGTGTTCATGTGATGCGTACCGACGTTCAGGGATTCTTGGCGAGAGTCGTCGGCAGGCTGAAGGAAATCTCCAAAACGACATCCACATCGACAGAAGCGCCATCAGTCGTGGCCGGCTGAAACTGCCAGGAAGTAACGTCCTGAAGCACGGCTCGCTGGACCGCCGGGGAAACCTGAGTGAGAAACGTGACGCCTTCGAGCTTGCCGTTCTTGCCGAGGCTTGCAGCAAGCTGAACTCTGGCTCTGGTCCGGTCGGCGGGTGGCGTATGATCCACGATCTCAAGTTTTCGCAATGGCACCGGAGCTCGCACTAAAGGCGTCTGGCCCGGCTTGGTTTGGCGATCGGCAAACCACATAATCCAATCTCCGGAATAGATCGGCATGTGCTCCATCGGAATCACGATGGCATAAACGTCGCGCCCCTGAAAGCGGGCGTCGACGGCCGGCGGAATTGAGCGGCTGGAAACCCGCAGCGGCGCCGACACAGTGGGCTGGGGAATGCCTCTGACAATATCGGCGTACAGGATCTGTTGTGTCGGCGATGGTGGAGCGATGTCTGGTTTAGGTTGACGGATCGTAAGATTCGGTATCGTGACGGTAGCTTCATTGACCCCACCGCTCGCCGCCGGCCCTTGCTCGGGGGCCTTGGAGAATTGGGCGGGCCGCTCACCGTTGGGCAGCGGGACATCGGCCTTATCGCTGGGGTGCAGGCTAGCGACGGCGATATCAGCAGTGGAGTTTCCCGCATGCGCATTGGCGGCCTCGGGAGCTTTCTTCGGGGGCGGAGGAGTCAGCGAGAAAACCGGTGAGGGAACCACCGGCGGCGGGGCGGTTGGGACAGAGGGTAGAGAAGGGCTATCGAGAACCTGAATTTGAAGCGGCAGGGGCGAATCCCGCTTGGCCGGCGGAGGCGGAACAAACGTCTTGGGCTTGGGCTGCTCGGGCGGAGGAGCAATGCTGTCGAGCTTGGCGACCAACAACGGCGCGGACAGGTCCCGAGTGACGTCCAGAGCCGGAACCGGTGTTGACACGAACATCTCTCTCGACTTGGGTTTGGGCGATGTAGCGATGATCGCCTGCTTGGACAATTCGACTCCGCGGGGAGTCGGGCGTTTGCCCGCGTTCTCCAGCGGCTTGACATCCGGCACTTTGGGCGGGAAGTGATAGTAGACAATCTTCACTTCGTGCGGCTTGATGAATTCGTCGTAGACCAGTCTGTCCGGCAGGGCGCCGGAGAACCTGGAAGCCGTGAACAGTAGGGCGATAATGCAGCCGTGCACAGCCACCGAAGCGAGGAACGACGAAACACGAAGCGGGTAGTCCGGCAGCGCTTCGTCCAAATCAGTTGCGATGCCGTTCAAGGGTTCGTTGGGGACCTTGACCTTAACCCGCATAGACGCTGAGACCCGAATTCGAGGGGACTCGGGGCAGGTGTCTTCCTCCTACTCTCGCAGGATAACAGAGCAATCGGTGGTCACTTTACCAGGGATTGGTACTGGGCTGAATCGCCGCCGTACCGGAACGAATCTGGGCGAGTCGAGCTCCCGCCACCAACCGCCAAGCCTCGCCTTAAGGCGCGCCCATGATCGCACGCATTACCATCGGGGCCATGTCCGCTCGAGTCACGGCCGCCGTCGGGCAATATTGGCCGGAACCGCATCCCGTCCAAAACTGCAGATCCATCATCTTTTGAATGAACTTGAAGTAGGGGCTGCTAGCCGGGACATCGCTGAAATAAGGTGTTTCTGTGTACGTGAAACTGGTCAGTCCATTGGCCTGCATCCAGGCTTCGATCATGAAAACAGCCATCTCCTCCTGCGTGATCGTATTCGTGGGGCAAAAATCCGGCGGCGAGGTGGAACAACCCGCAGTGATCCCGAGCTGAGCAATCCGCTGCACAAACGGAAAGTAGTTGCTCGACGACGGCACATCCTGGAAATAGGCAGTGGAAGGGTAACTCAACGTCGTGCCGGTCGCGAGATCGAGTCCCACGACTAGGAACACTGCCATTTCGGCACGCGTGACGCTGGTTGTTGGGCAGTAATCTAGGGGTGACGTGCTGCATCCCGCGGTGATGCCGTCTTCGTACATCAGGGTAATATAATCGTAGAACTGTGATCCCACTGCTACGTCGCCGAATATCTGAGTGGATCCGCCTTCCATAGCTTTGAACGACTGCCCTCCGGCGGAGACAGACCCAATTTGGGCGAGGCCGGTCGTGTTCGGCGCGGCGATCAGAGAGAACGTACCGTTCCCGCTTCCCGATCCTCCGCTGAACGAAATCCAACTGGCCGCGTTCGTCGTCGCCGTCCAAGAACAACCGCTACCGGTGGCGACGGTCACTGTGGTCGAGCCGCCGGTGACGGCAAATGAGCGCGTCGTGGGAACCAACGCTGTCTGGCAGTAGCTGGGCGCGAGGATCTCCACTGCCGTCAGATTGTACGCATCGGCTGTCGGCTCCAAATCGTTGATGCTAACCGCAGTGCCGCTCGAGGGAGTAGTGTTGATCTGGGTTTGCACCCAGTAGGCGTTGTTGCTGGTAGTGAGATCCTGATAAACCAGGTTCTGCAGCGGAGCGGTGGTTCGGGATATGCCGCTGGTTGGATCTTCTCCGACACCGATCACGAGCGAACCGTCGCGGGTGGTGGTTAACGTAGCCGAAGGCGCCCCGGAAGCCGCGCTCGCGCTCACCGTCGCGCCGATTGCTCCGGAACCGCTTGATCCAGACGGGTCGATACCCTGAAAACTCATGACCGTGATCGACGAGTAGACACTGGCCGACAGGTTCGCCGTGACCGTCACGTTGCTGAGCACGACGGGAGAGAAAGCACGCCAGACCTCGGCCGTGCCGGCTTGGGCGTTGGTTCGCTGCACCAGCACCCAGGGGACGCCCGCTCCCGTTACTGAATTCACTGTAACTGCCGAAGTCGATGGGCCGGCTCCAACAAACGCCAGCAGCAGCTCGTTGGCTGCTGTGGTCGAAAACGCTGGCGATGCGATACTGGATACCGCACCGGTTGAGCTTTGGGAGACCGTCGCGTCTGGCGTAACGCCAATCGGCGAGGGGGCAACCAGCCACACCGCAGAATTTGCCGATGCTGTGCCCAGCGTAGCTGTGATGGTGACTTTAGTGTCCGCAGTCACGGACGAAGTCGCGACCTGAAAGGTCGCCATGGTTCCGCTGGAAACAGTAACCGACGACGGAATAACCACGCTGGAGCTGTTGGCTCCAAGGGCGATTGACGTTCCGGAGACCGCTGAGCTTATGGTTGCCACGCAAGTGGACGGGGCTGGCGGAATGACCGAGTCCGGAGTGCACGACAAACCTGTAAGCGTGGGGCCGCTCTGCTGAATCGTTACGGTGCCCCCCGTTACCGATGTCGGGATTGCGGAGCCGCCTAAGGAGGGGCCGACGCCGCCCGAAACCTGAATCACCGATGAGGTATCCGTCGTCGTTCCGGAAAGCGTGAAGTTGAGCGTCGCCACCACGCCATTGGCGATGGTGTTGGAGTTGATGCCATAAACGACGCAAGTGGCGACTCCAGATCCACCATTGCAAGAAATCGTTTTCCCGGCCGCCGAGGCAGCGGTGCCGAGGCTAAAAGACAGGGCAGTGAAGTCCTTCGTCGCGTAGCTCACCGTCCATTGAAGCGCTGCCGGTTGAGTAACAGTTGCGCTCAAAGAGAGGCTGAGACCGACAGCGCTCCCTGGGGTGCCGGTCGCGGAGGAGAGCCCCAATGATACGGTCTGAGCGGCAGCCAGGTTGATAAAGAGAACCCCGAGGGTCAGAGGGAAGATTCTTTTCGGCAGTTTAAAGTTATTCCGCATTCCTTTTCTTTCCTACAACCCTCATCGTCAGATGGGTCCAGTACGATAGCTACAAACCATTGGTACTGGGCTCTGTGGATATGTTAGTTTTCTCCAACGGACCGGTCGATTAGAGAAACCCCATGTCGATGCGCTAAAAACTACCTACTGAGTTTCGGGGTGGCCGTGCAATCGAGCCTCCATAAGCTATATCCTTCCAATCGAATTCGATACAAGCCTTGCTGGGCTTGTTCCCCAGAGAAAAGTACCGGTACTTTTACCCGAGGACGGTAGTCTTTACACGGCGCGGTCCGTACCCGGATGCCATCTGGTAGACTGCAAGTAAGCGCTGCGATGCTTCCTCGGACGTTGCATATCGGAGGGTACTGGAGAGGTCCGAACGACATGGTCCGTCAAATGATGCTGGGGCTTCGCGCGGCGGGCGCGCAAGTTTACGAATTCAATACAGACCTGAATCTTGAAGCGCTGGATTGCGATGGACGCGCTTATGATCGCGGTACGTTCGGTCCGGTCTGGCTCCGGTGGGAGGCTTTGCGCCCGGTAATCGAGGAGTTTGGTGCCGAGTTAATTATCTGTAACGCCGGAGGGCTTAGCTTTCAGCCCGAGGTGGCAGGCACGCTCCGGACACGAATGATGTTGTTGGGCATTGCGCTGAGCGATCCCGACGTTTTCCGTGCGGCCACCAGCCGGATTGCGAAAAATTTCGATTTGTTCCTCACCAACGCGGCCGGCATGATCCCCAACTACGAGGCGAGTGGAGCGACAGTGGACGTGCTTCCGCTGGCCACCAATGAGGAGTTCTTCCATCCCGTTCCGGCCCGGCCTGAATGCGCCTGTGATGTGCTGGTGATCGGCCGCGCCAACCCGGACCGTGTCGAACCGGTCCAGCGCCTTCATCAGCATTTCAACGTGCACCTCTACGGAGAAGGCTGGGAGCTGCATGGACTTCCGAGCCGCGGCCTCCTGTATGGCGACGAGCTTCTGGCAGCCCTCAACTCGGCCCAGATCTCGGTCATCTTCTCGTACACCCCTGCTGGACATGCGATCGGCAAAGTCGCGATCTTCGATTTCATCGCCGGTGGAGCGCTGCTGGCGACAAATTATCTCGCAGAAGTCGAAAAGTACTTTGAATATGATCGGGAAATCATAGGCTTTAACGGTATTGAAGAACTCATTTCCAAGATTCGATTCTACATTTCGCATCCCGCCGATGCCCGAGCGGTTCGAGAGGCGGGACGCAAACGGGTCTTGTCCGAACATGTATGGCGCAAGGTCTGGCCAGTGATCCTGGAACGGGTCCGGGCCGTGCGGGCAGCCCCATGCTAGAAGGCGGCGTCGAGGCCATCGGCGACGGAGTGATTCGCCTCCGCGGTGTCTCCCCATCCGATACGGAGCTCTTATACGTTTGGAGGATGGATGAGAGCAGCCGGCTCATGTTTCGGCACACCGGGTTTGTCTCCTTCGACTCACACCGCGCGATGGTGGATCGTCACTTGGAATGGGGGCTGCCGGACCGTTGGTTCGTCGTTGAAGCGGCTGACAAGCGTGTCGGGACAGTCTCACTTTACAATTTCAGCGAGGACCGGAGAGTTTGCAAATGGGGCCGCTTCATCATTGCGCCCGAGGCACGCAACTTAGGCTATGGCAAGCGAGCCCTGAAACTTCTGATCCGTTACGCGCGAGGCATAGGCGTGAAGACGCTCAAGTGCGATGTCCTTGCGGCCAATGGCGTGGCGTTACGCCTGTACCGGGATCTGGGATTCACCGAGACGGGCGCTCAGGAGTGCGCGGGCCGCACGTTCTTGACATTGGTAGTCGACTTGGGCTCTGAAGAGTGATGGAACCGATTCATCTGTTTCGTCCGCAATACCGCACGGAGGAGGCTCTGGCTGAAATTCGCGAATGTCTCGAGCAGGGCTGGACCGGTGCCGGAGCCAAGACGATCGAGTTCGAGCAAGCCTGGATAAGGTACTCCGGGTTTGCGCACGCGCATTTTGTGAATTCCTGCACCGCGGCGTTGCATCTTGCGCTCAAGTTGCTGAAGGAAGACGGCCGCTGGGCGGAGCACGACGAAATTATTACCACGCCATTCACATTCGTCTCGACCAATCACGTCATTCTGTACGAGCGGCTCAAGCCCGTCTTCGCGGATATCGATGAGTATCTCTGCCTGGACCCTGCTTCGATCGAACGCCGGATTACGCCGCGAACACGCGCTGTCTGTTTTGTGGGAATCGGCGGAAACATCGGGCGTTACCGCCAGGTGCGTGATCTGTGCCGTGCGCGGGGGCTGGCTCTGATTCTCGATGGCGCGCACATGACCGGAACCTGGATCGGTTCAGAGCATGCCGGCGCGGATGCGGATGCCGTGGCGTTCTCTTTCCAGGCTGTGAAGAATCTGCCGACGGCGGATGCCGGAATGGTGTGTTTTGCCCGGAAAGATCTCGACCAGGAGGTTCGGAGATGGTCCTGGCTCGGAATCGACAAGGACACCTACATGCGCTCCGTGCAGCAAGCCGCGACGTACCGATGGCGCTACGACGTGCCGCACGTCGGCTTCAAATATCATGGGAACGCGGTAATGGCTGCGCTCGCCCTGGTCGGCCTCCGTCATGTGGAAGAAGACAACCACCGGCGCAGGGAAATCGCCGGCTGGTATGACGAAGCGTTAGAAGCTTTGAGCGCCATTTGCAAGATTCCTCAACCAGATGGTTTTCGCTCTTCACGCCACCTTTATCAAGTGTTGGTGGACCGCCGCGATGAAGTTATTCTTGGCCTGAACCGCCGTGGTATTTTTCCAGGCATGCACTATGCAGACAATACGTGCTACCCGATGTACAGGTACGCGCACGGGAGCTGTCCGCGGGCTGAGCAGGCCTCCGCGAGGATCCTCTCGCTTCCGATGCACTTGGGATTGAATCGCGGACATATCCATCGGATCGCGGAGGCGCTTGACGAGACGACGGCTGAGCTACAAACCGACGGGTGTTCAGCGGGCTTGCAGCGTCCGTAGTTCACGGGGTGGCTTGCATCGAGGTGGAGGCGCCTAACTCGTTATTCACCGTTACCGAAACCGCGGAGACCGCGTTAACTATCGATTGGTTGGCCGCCAGCCCCTGGAATGTGAACGGAATCGACACCGTGAACTCGCCGCCATAGGCGTTGGAGGCGGTGCTCTGGAACCATAACGCCGATGCCTGGCTTAGGTCGAATGTGAATTGACTGTTGGGCATCGAAAAGCCCTTGGCCGGCGCGATCTGGATTGTAGATGATGTTAAGGTCCGCGTAGTCGCAAAACCCGTAGCCTGGACAGTGAAGCCGTTCGCGGAGAGAGCAGTGAGCTGCACGGCGATGATCTGCGGAGCGGCCGGAGCTACCGTAAATTGCAGCGTGGAAGGAGTAGCAGGTGTTAGAGGGACGTTGCCAGCTTGGGTAGCGAATGAGGGCGTCAACGTGACGGTCTCAGCGACTGTTCCAGTTTGCAGCCCCAACTGAGTTCCCTGCGTGCCGAACATCGCCGCAGTCTGGTTCGCAGGAATGGTGAAAGATACTGTCGTCCCCCCACTCGCAAATTGCACTGCTGGATCGGCAGGGAGCATCCCCGTGGCGCTGATGGTCAGGGAACCTGAAATCGCCACAGGATATGCGTTTGCAAGGCTCAGGCCTATTGTGGGCTGGGCAAATGGAGCGGTGGTCCCGCTCGGTCCAGTGATCGTGTACGGAGGCAACGGCGGAGGTTGCGTTCCGGAGCCGACCAAAGCTACGGAGGTCGCATCGAGCATCAAAGTCCCGTTGGAGTATCCTAGCGCCGTTGGCGTGAACGTGATCTCAAGTTCAAAATCGCCATTCGGAGCTAAGGTGACGGGCAGCGGCGGTGTACCGGCGACCGAATAAGGCCCGCTCACCGGAGTCACACCAATATTTGAAATCGTCGCTGGAAGAGTCCCCGTGTTCTTTACGTCGAAGATCAATTGCTCAGACTGGGTGATCATCACTGGGCTGAATACCACGGAGCTGTTAGTCGTACTCAGCGTGATCGACGTCCCGTTGGCCAGGTAGGAGAACACCAAGAGCGGTCCCAATCCCGTGCCACTCAGCGTAAAGGTATCTGAGTTCACAAGTAGAGTTCCCGGGAAGCTTCCCGGCGTGGTCGGCGCGAAGTTGATTGTGAAGGTCAGGCTCCCGTTGGGCGCCAGTGTTTGCGGAACCACCGGCGGCGTTGCGAATTGATAACCCTGTCCGGCCAGCGCAATCGAATTCACGGTCCCGCTGGCAGTTCCGGAGTTGAGCACGTGAACAGTTATGCTACTGCTGCCGCCGACGTTCGTCCCGGGGAAGGAGATCGTGCCGCCCGGAGATACGGTGGGTGGTGTCGTATTGAGGAGCTGATAGGTGAAACTTGGTGAAATTCCGGTACCAGCCAGATTCACCGTGACCGGCGGGCCCGACCCGAAAGAAATTGTGACCTGACCGGAATTCGAGCCAACGGCAGTAGGCGTGTACAAAACCAGAACCTGGAGGTTGCCCCCATTTGCAGCAACGGAGTACGGGAATGGAGGAGTGCCCTGTAAGCTGAATCCGCTGCCGGGGGTGATGGTAATCCCCGTCACAGTGCCTGCGCCGCTTCCAGTGTTGGTCACATTAAGCGATGCCTGGGAAGTGGCTCCCGCGACAGTTGCGGGGAAGGGAATCTGTCCGCCCGGCGCCAATGCAACCGCATTCAGATTGGTCTGCAGAATGTAATACAGCGAGAATGTTGGTGCGATGCCTTGCAAGGCGATCGAGATCGTGCCGCCATTTGCCTGCGTCGCCGACAACGTCTCGACGTAAGAAAGGCTGAGTTGCGCTGTGTCCTGACTTCCGTTCGTCGGCGAAAACGTGACATTGAGAGTCGCGCCGCTACCCGGGCTCAGGCTCAGCGGGGGCTTTCCGCTTAGCGTCGCGGTGAAGACGCTGGATCCGACGATACTGGGCTGTTGTGGGATCGTGACTTGACCGGTCCCGGTGTAGGTGATGAGGATTTGAGCTGTCTGGGTGCTGCCAACGGCCGCCCCCATCGTAACGGCGCCGCCGTTCTGGATGGTTATGGCGCTCACACCCGGCTGCGTGACCAGCAACGAGAAAGGAACCTGCGCTGCCGCCGTCGCACTCAGCACAAGCAGCAGAGTTCCGGCTAAGCTGCCTTTACCGGCGATCACTTTCGCAGCACCTCTTGTTGGTACTCGGATTCATTCGGCATGGCGGGGATAAAAGAGACGCTTGGCTGCCCACGATTGGTGAATGACCATAGCAGGTCGCCGGACGCAACCCGGGAATTCAATACGAAGCTCGATGTTCCAAGCGGGTCGATAACGGTCGGACTAAAAGTGAGAGGTACGCTTGCGACCACCTGCCGGGTAACGCGGCTATAAACCTGCAACAACTGACCGCTCCCAGAGGCCACGTACAGAACCTTCTGATTGGTCGCGTCAATGCCGGGCTGGATGGCAACGGCATCCTTTGCCAAGGCTGGCCAGGTTTGGCTTGCCGAACTTGCAAGGTCGATCTCCGACACCGCGTTGGTAGACGCGTCGAGAGCATAAACTGTGCTGCCATCCTCAGAAAACGCGAGAGCGATCGGTTGGGACATCTGCAGCATGGGTGAGAAAGATGTATCCGGCTCCGTGAGCTTATAGACACCCGCGTATTCCCCCGTCACGCCGATCACGATGGTCTGGCCATCCGAGTCGGCTGCAACGGTTGAGAGAGTCCCTCCGAGCGTCGTGATGCTGACCGGCGCCGACACGTTGATTGCCGCCGGAAGACCACTTAGGCTTTGAATCCACCCTCCAGTTTTTGAATAAACTACGGCGACGGAACCGTCGCCCGACCAAGCCACTCCCTCCGGCAGCGACGAAAGCCCTGAGACCGCCACGGCGGAAACTTGAGTGGATCCTAGTCCGGAAACGAGGAATGTACGCAGGCCCCGAACGGCGATGCCGTAATTTTGGCCCGGAGCAACGGAAGCAAAACTCAAGCTCGGGACGATCGCCGGTCCCAGCGTGGACGATCCCAGTAAGCCGACCACAGCTCGAATGCTGGCGGTGGGTGCATCAAAAGTGAAGCCCTCGATGGGCCCGGAGACAGCCGTTGGTTGTCCTCGAAGATGGGCAATCGTCAAAAGTGCCGCGGCGAACAGGTGAGGCCTCGGCATCTATTGTGGCACCCCTATTGAAGGAGAACCCGGCGTGACGGTAATGACACGGGGGCTCGAGCCGCGCGTCGCCAGAATGGTTACGGCAACCACGGCAGCGACGCCTGCGCCAATAGCAATCTTCCCCCAGGTAGTGGACCACCAGTGCTTTTTGCCGATCTTTTTCTGCGCTTCCGTGATCCGGGTCACGTTCGTCATCGTTATGACCGCTGAACCCTGTTCTCCTCCGCGCGAAGCGGTGACTTGAACGTGAAATGTCCCTACCTTGCCGTTCGCTACCCAACCTACTGCCGAGGCCTGGCCGTCGACGTTGGTGCGGAACGTCTCCGCGGTCTTCTGATCTGCGAACGTGGCGCTAGGCCCCGTTAGTGGGAACCTGAAAACAACATCAGCGCCTTCGACGGGTAAGTCATTCTGGTCGAGCACCTGAACCACAAGCGGAGCCATCACGCCATTTTGGAGGTCGTTCATCTCCTGATTTCCGGCCAATGGAACAACCTTTAAGCTTTGAACCGTTGCAGGTCGCCCCGGAGCGGGTTGCGGACTCGAAGGCGCTTGCGCCAGGACGGCTGGTAGCGTGAAAAGCAGAGGAACGCTGAAGAGAGCCCAGCGATGCACACACTTAAGCATTTCCCCTCAGCTCCCCCTTCCCTTGTGGCAACGGTCCAATTCAGAGCGCGCCGGCAGCGAGCAATGCGACCATAAGAGCTGGTAAAGTCGTGAGCATGGCGGTACCAACAGGCCCCGCCAGGACAGCTTTCGCTGAAGAAGTGCGGGGGACGTAGAGTTCGTCATTCGGTAGGAGTGGGAAGTCGTTGTCCTTTCCCTCATAAATTCGATTGAGATTTAGCTCAATCTCGGCTCGGCGCGTGGTTCCCAGAATCGGTCGCAGGACTCGGACCTTGCCGCGGCTCGCGGTTGCCGTGAAACCCCCCGCTTGTGCCAATGCCTGTGTGACAGATATCGATGTTTGTTCTCCAAGCGGGACCGGGCCGGGCTTAGTAACTTCACCACTCACGAAGACAGGTTGCGCAGTTTCGGCGGTCACTCTGTCATAAGCTTTGAGAACAATGTTTTCAACAGGGTTAATATTCTGAGTTAGGCTGTCTAGGCTGATATCGACGAAACTGACTCCCTTTTGAGGATCCCTAACAGCGCTAGGGAGATCAATCGTCCCATATTCGGCTTGGCGCGTAACCCTGATTCTACGCCCAGCGGTCGGCTCGAGACCGCCCGCCACTGCCAGCATCTCCACGAGCGTGCCCCCTCCTTGAAGCGCGTAGACTCCGGGCGCCTTAAATGCGCCCAGGAAAAAGACCGGCTCACTGCGGAAGGCCGTCATGGTAATGCTGACCCGCGGTTCCCGGATGAAGTCGCTCAGCTTACTAGTAATTAGGGTTTCTAAGCCGCGCACCGTCAATCCGGCGGCGTGGAGTTGGTCAATAAGGGGCAGGTCGACATTGCCGTCTGAATCGATCCGAAACGGCCGTCCATTGATCTCCGCAGTCTCAGGCACGACGTTGATCAGAAACTGATCGTTCGGTCCCAATTGGTAATCGGGCCGGAGCGCGGGCTGTTGACCGGCGGGCGCCTGAGGATTCGGCACCGCCGGAGGCTGGACTTGAGCAGACGCCCAGCCCACAAATAAGCATCCCAACAGAACGGCCTTGCGGGTGCAAATCATTAACGGATTCTATCACATCCCGGCGGCGACCAACGACGCAGTCTGCGCCGCGGGCGGGACCCGCTGAACGGATCCTACAGGGCGGACCCAGCTGCGATCCACTTCGGCGTAAACCGAGCGCTGCAGCAAATTCACCGACACCACCAGCCGAAAGCCCTTCTTGATCTCCTGCAGAACTCCCTCCACGCCACGAAGAGGACCGCGCTCGATTGCCACGGTCTGTCCGGCGGCAATGAGCGGCCATGGTCCCACCAGCAAGCCGGCGCCAACCATCTTCCGAACCGACTCGATTTCGTTCTCAGGAATCGCCGTAGGGCCTTTACCAAAACCTACCAGCCCCACCGCGCCAGGGATGGTCAAAACAGGCAGACGATCCTCAGGGTTCAGGCGGCAGAATACGTACCCAGGAAACAGGAACTGGTCGATCTGCTTTTTGCGGTCCGACCATTGACGCTCGGCTTTAAACGTCGGTGAGAATTCCTCAAAGCCACGTTCCCTGAGATGGAGCGCAGCGACTCGCTCATGGTTAGAACGAACCCGCAGCGCAAACCAAGGATAGACACTATCGGTCTGCTCCTGTCCGAGACCAGGTGCAAAATCCATGACTACAATCCTCCGACCACTCTTTTATATTTATGACCCAGCATTACCGATCTACCGGCCATTGTCAATAGACATCGGGAGCCATTTACAACCCCTTTCCTGTGTGCTAGTGAACCGTCACATCGCGGCTCAAGCTGAAAGCGAAATCTTACGTGCGCGTTCCTCAATTGACATCTTCTTCATTTTGTAAAGCAGAGCTTTGTACTCAATATTGAGCATGGCAGCCGCCTGTTTGCGATTCCACCGCGACTTTTGCAAGGCGTCCAGGATGGCTGCCACCTCCGCCTCCTCCTTCGCCAGCGAAGCCTGCTTCAGAAGGGAACCCGACTCAATCTCCGGCCGCTTGCGAACCGGCTTCCCCGATGAGTCCGAACCCGGAGCTTCGACTCCCTTCTCAAGCGCCTTCAACTCATTCACGATCAGGTTCTGTTCGCGCAGAACCATTAACTTTCGCACGATGTTCTCAAGCTGGCGAATATTACCGGGCCAGGGGAAGGCGGTGAGAGCCGCCTGCAACTGTGGCGTCAGCGTCGGCGGCTGACTGTCTTCAGGGCTATGCCGGCGAATCAGGAACTCGGTGAGGCCCGCAATGTCTTCCTTGCGTTCGCGAAGCGACGGCAAGTTGAGCGTAAAAACGTTGAGCCGGTAGTAGAGGTCTTCGCGGAAGGTGCGGTCTCGAATCGCCTGCGAAAGATCGCGGTGCGTGGCGGCGATCACGCGGACTTGCACGCGCACGATCTCGGTACCGCCGAGCCTGCGGAACTCCTGGTCCTGGAGCACCTGCAGCAGCTTGGCTTGGAGCCGGACGTCCATGTCGCCGATCTCATCCAGAAAGATTGTCCCTTGATCGGCCAACTCGAACAGGCCGGCTTTCTTGTGAAAAGCGCCGGTGAACGCGCCACGCTCGTAGCCGAACAGCTCGCTTTCGATCAACTCGGAAGGCATCGCGGCACAGTTCAATTTGACGAAAGGCCGGTTGGAGCGGGGGGACAGCTCATGCAAAAGGCGAGCCAGAACTTCCTTCCCAGTGCCGGTCTCCCCTTGGATCAGGACGGGAACATCGCTGGACGCCACCTTCGGAAGAGAGGCCTTCAAATGGTTCATGGCCGGATTCCGGCCGAAGAACATGGCGGTCTCCCAGTCGGTTGAGGGCTCCAGCAAGGGATGATCGGCGGGCCGGCCGGCGAGCGCCTGCTCGATGGCCCGCCCCAAATCGTCATGACTGACGGGCTTGGCAAGAAAGTCCGTGGCGCCGTTTTTCATCGCTTGCACCACGTTGGGGGGCGAGAACATTCCCGACAACATGATCACCGGCGTGTCGAGCCGCATGTTGCGGATGTCTCGCAGCGTCTCCCATCCGTCCTTGTTCGGCATCATGATGTCTAGCAAGACCAGCGACGCGGGCCTACCGGCCTGCAAATGACTAACGACCTCTTCTCCATCCACGGCTAGCTGAACGTCATAGCCGCGGCAGCGCAAGGTCATTCCGAGGTATTCTCTAACCTCTGCGTCGTCCTCTCCGACAAGAATAGTTCTCCGTATCACTCCGACCAGTTCCTCCGGCTTTTTTTATGTTACGCGGGAATGGCCCGCGGCAGATCGCCGTGATGTTTTGTCTGTCGATAGGGCAGAACAAAAGAGAATGTAGTGCCCGTCTCATCTGTCTCTGCCCAAATGCGCCCTTCGTGACGGCCGATCACCATCCGGCAGATGGCCAGCCCCAGCCCGCCGCCAGACCGGTCTTGGGGGCCAGCGTAGGAAATGTATTCCTCAAAAATATGATCCAAACGATGGGGAGGAATCCCCGGGCCGGTGTCCTTGATATCGATCCGGTAACTATTGGGGAGCCGGATGTCGTCCGCGCGCCTCTCCCCCGGGGAGCTGCCCGCAATCAGGAATCTTCGCTCCCAGAAATACGGATATCCGCGCAACTCGATGCACCCTCCGCGATGCGTGAACTTGCACGCGTTATCGAGCAGGTTTACCAGAGCCTGCTCGATCAGAGAGGCCTCAAAGTAGAGTGGCTCTCCGGGAGCCGTGATCTCGTCGAACTTGAGAAGTATCTCCTTCTCCAGAGCCAGCGGCAGGATCTCGTGCAAGGCCTGTTTGATCGGGTCTTGAATGTTGCCTTCCCGCAAATCCACCTTGCGATCCACCTTGGCGCCCAGGCTGAGCTCGAACATCGCCGAAGCCATGCGCGAAATACGCTTGGCGCTGTGCTCCATCCGGCCCAAAGCTTCCTTCTGCTGTGGGTTCAGCGGTCCCAATTGCCCACTCACCAAGAGGCCGCAAAATCCGGATAAAGTCGTTAGGGGAGCGCGAAAGTCGTGAACGGCTCGGGCAATAAAATGAGTTCGCTGCTGATCGTACTCCTGCAGCCGCAGGTTGGCTTGGAGTAGACGTTGTAACAGATCGTCACGGTTTGCGCGCAGCGTTCCTACTTCCGATGCTGCGGCCTGTTCCTTGGGTGGGACCACCGCAGCCAGGAATGCTCGCAGGACGGCGCGCGTGACCGGTTTGAGCAGGATATGTCCCGCCGCCGACGGAGCGCTCTCGAGTAGAGATTCGAGCTGTGAAGCTGGCACGAGGTAAAAGATCGCGCAATCCGCCAATTCGCTCATTGACGGGGTCTGTTGCTGGGATTCGTAATCCCAGAGACAGATTTTGGGTTGCTTGTCGGATTGCGGCTGGGCCGCCCGAGCCCCGGCAGCGGTTACTTCCCCCCATTCCCGAAGCACGTCACGGCACAGCACGGTCACGCGTGGGTCAGAAGACACAACTACACAACTGATCCCGCATCCGACCAAGACCACACGTTCTCCCCCTCCGATTTGGACGGAATTGGACATACGGACGGATGATACTAGTAAGCCACCAAAAACGTTGAAGCCTCAGAATAAGCTTTAGAGTCAGACCTGTCAATGGAGAATGGGAAGGATTGCAAAATATCGGGACTAGATCCCACTTTGTACTAGTACGGGGTGACAGGCCAATCGCACGCGGGGCGGCCCCAAAGCTCAAGATTCTTCCGATGTTTTGCCGTTTGGCCCTACTACCCTATGAGTGACTAGCGTACAAGTACCAAAGGCTGGACACTGGGTGACGCATGGGCTATACTTGGGCAGTCTGAATCATTTTTGCCCAGAAATGTATTAATCCAATCGAGATGCAGGAGCGGGGTGCTGTGAACGGCCGGGGCCCGTTTCGTTCAGCCCTAAAAATGCCCTCTGTAGCCAAAGAATGGGTTCGCCCGTACTATCTGAAGTGGGGCTACGCCCGCATGTTTGCGGATCGCTATCCCCCCGAATTCGCGCAGTGCTGGGAGTATCCGGCCCACCCGTTAGACCCCCGTCTCGGCGCTTGGGTGGAAAAGGCTGGAGAGAGAACCGATATTCTGTTTCTGCCTGCGGCGGACTGGCATACACGGATGCAACGGTCCCAGCATTTGGCCGTCGAACTGGCGCGGATGGGTCATCGCTGCTTCTATTTGAATCCTCACCTTGGCCGCGAGTTTCCGCATCCCTATCCGCTGAGCCGCCGGGCGATGATTTCCCGCCTGCTTCCCAGAGTGTACGAGCTGCATGTCCATCTTCCCCGCGAGCCTGTCTACCACCATCGGCCGCTGACCCTGCGCGAGAGTGCAACGATTGCCTCAACCATCGGCACCTGCTTCCAGTCTGTCGACAGGATCAAGCCAGTCATCGTAGCGGGTCTCCCACTGTGGGTCCCGGTGGCGCAGAGCCTTAAGCGCCGATACGGATGCCGGGTGGTTTACGATTGTCACGATCTGTGGTCTGGGTTTGGCAGGATGCACGAAGGCATTGTTGCGGCTGAACCCGCAATGTTTGCGTCGAGCGACGCTGTGGTGTTTTCCGCGCACTGGCTGAGGGAGGAAAAATGCGCGCTGCATCAGGGACTTCAATTCAAGTCGGCAACCATCCGGAATGCGGTTCAGCCGGGGGATTTCGATTTCCTGAATCAACGCCCCAGAGCGGGTAGGAAAACTGTGGCGTACAGCGGGTCGCTGGACTTTTGGTTCGACGTGGAAAGCGTAAGGTTCGCAGCTACCCGGCATCCCGAATGGGACTTTCTGCTGCTCGGGCGTATCGAAAATGAAAGAGTCCGCCGGCTCCAGAGCCTTCCCAATGTTCGCATGACCGGGGAGGTTCCCTACTCAAGTCTGCGCGAACATTTTGCGGCCGCCGACGTGTGCATGATTCCCTTCCGCCTGTGCCCGCTCACAATGGCTACCAATCCTCTCAAATTATACGAGTACTTCGCTTGCGGACATCCCGTGGTGAGCAGCCCTTTGCCGGAGGTTCTCGAGTTCGGCAACCTGGTCTATGTGGCCCGCGGCCCAAGGGAGTTCACGGCTCAGTTGGAGGCAGCGATGGCGGAGAACGATTTGAGCGCCCGGCGCGAGCGCCGTCGGATAGCCGAGCAGGAGACCTGGACCGCCAGATGCCATCTTCTGATCGATCATCTTGAACCTGAGCGAACCGCCATACATGGCTATCCGGTCGCCGCAGCCGGTTGAGGATGCCGCCGGTTTTCGCCACCAGGTCACTACGGAAGCCGCGTTTCCGGATTACCGGCGGAGCGCTCGATTCAAGCCCGCGCCGCAGCGGAGGAGATCGCTGGCCAGTCGCGCAAGCGCAAAGCCGGGCGGCACGCGGGAATCAAAAAGACCGACAGGAATGATGGCCGCGTAAGGACCGCTTAGTCCAGAGGGACCTCAACGCGTTCCAGTCCGACGGCGTCGGGCAAAACCTCATTCAGGGTTCTCTGAAGGAGATGGGATAAATCGGTTGCGCCCAACTGAACCGCCTGCACGTCGATCCCCGTGCGGAACAGGGAGGCTTCCGGGTTCGAATATGCGACCCGGCCCGACACCACGCTATCCGCCATCTCTATACGAACCGGATCGCCTGGGGTGAGTGGCGCCGGAATGATCACGCAAAGACCAGACTTGGAAATGTCCGATACCGTTGTCCAGAAACCGCTCGGGCTCTTCGAGGTCGTGACCCTCGCCTCAAATTGAACCGCAACGCGTGGGTGTAGTCTCCGATCCATGGCCATCCATCGGCGGGTTGGTGATTATCCTGTAGAGCGGTCCAGAATTCGGGAGCGTTCCGCCCGTAAATCCCTGAAAGGAATGGAGCCACCCGCCAGGATTGAACTGGCGACCTGCTGATTACGAATCAGCCGCTCTACCAACTGAGCTAGGGTGGCCCGCAGATTGAATCCAGAATATCATGGCGGGCGCAAACCCGCCGATAAGGAGATTAAGCTGATTGCCCATGAACACTCCTCGAACTGCGTCACTCGACCGTGAAGTCGCGATGGCGCGCGTCGGCGGCGATGCCGAGCTGCTCAAAGAGATCGCCGTGCTGTTCCTCGATAATTATGAAATCTGGCTCAAGGAGCTGCGTGAGGCCGGCGCCAAGGGCGATGCAGCCGCCGTGCAGCGCACCGCGCACGGATTGAAAGGCTCGGTGGCCAACTTCGGCGCGAGCGATGCGGTCGCTGCGGCGCTTCAGCTCGAAAATCTCGGGCGGGACGGCGATCTCACCGGAATGCCGGAATCCCTGGCCGCGCTCGAAGCCGCACTCGAAACTTTGCGCGGAGACCTCGAAAGCCTCTAAACTACTGAGTAGGGATGCCTACTCAAGTCGCCGAAATTGTTTGCGCGCACAGCCCCGATTCCGACGACGCGTATATGTTCTACGCCTTGGCCACCGGCAAGGTCCGCTCGCCTCTGGTCGAGTTCCGTCACGTGCTGGGCGACATACAGACGCTGAACCAGAAAGCCCGCGAAGGCGAATATGAGCTGACCGCGGTCTCCTATCACGCCTATCCCTACATCGCCGACAAATACACGCTGATGGCCGCCGGCTCCAGCGTCGGCGACGGCTATGGCCCCATGGTGGTGGCTTTATCGCCGATGACGCCGGACCAGTTCAAAGGCAAACGCATCGCCGTGCCCGGCAAGCTGACCACGGCGTACCTCACCCTGCGCCTGATGCAGCCGGATTTCGAGGCCGTTGTGGTTCCCTTCGATCAGATTCTGGATGTCGTTCGCCGCCGTGAAGCCGAAGCCGGACTGGTGATCCACGAAGCGCAGCTCACCCACCAACGCGGCGGATTCTATACTGTGGTCGATTTGGGCCGCTGGTGGAAGGACCAATACGATCTGCCCCTGCCGCTGGGCGCCAACGTGCTGCGCCGCGGCCTGAGTCCCGACCTCGCCCGGGAATGTTGCCGGATGATGCGGGAAAGCATTCAATATGCGCTCGACCATCGCGAGGAAGCACTCGCGTACGCCATGCGATTTGCCCGCGACCTGGAAGCCGAACAGGCCGAAACATTCGTGGGCATGTATGTAAATCACTTTACCGTGGATTGCGGGGAGCTGGTGCCCAAGGCGGCGCAGAAACTGCTCGATCTGGGCCACGAGGCAGGGCTGATCCCGCACCGCGTTTCCCTCGAGTTTGTACGGTGAAACAAACCATACTTTTTCTCATCAGCGCAGCATTTCTTTCGTCTCAGATTCTCTTCTCCCAGGTTCCAGGCGACACTAAGCAGCGGGCCCGCACCGCCCGCGACCTGGGCCATCAGGGAGAGCCGGCCATCCCCAAGTTGGCGTCTTACGTCACCGACACCGACCTGAGCGTGCGGGTGGAGGCGGTCAAGTCACTGGTCGAAATTGGCGGGCCCAAGACCGTGGACCTGCTGGTGAAAGCCGCGGCCGATCCCGACGCCGAAATCCAGATCCGCGCCACGGACGGCCTGGTGAACGTCTACCTTCCTGGATACATCAAGACCGGAGTTAGCGGCTCATTGCAGCGGGCTGGCACCGTCGTCAAAGCCAAATTCAGCGACACCAACACGCAGGCGATCGACCCGTATGTGACGGTGAGGCCGGAAGTGATCGACGCGCTGGGCAAGCTGGCGGTCTCCGGAGCTACTCTCGACAGCCGCGCCAACGCCTGCCGTGCCCTGGGGATTCTGCGTGGCTCCGCCGCGATTCCGCAGTTGGGGGAGGCCTTGCATTCCAAGGACAACCAGACCATCTATGAGGCTCTGGTGGCGCTGCAGAAGATTCGCGATCCCTCCTCCGGCGACCGCGTCACCTTCCTGGTGCGCGACCTGGATGAGCGGATTCAGGAGACCGCCATCCAAACCGCCGGATTGCTGCTGGACAAGGACGCCGCACCGGACCTGCGCGAGGTGATCGGGCGCGGCAAAAACCTGCGCATCCGCCGCGCCGCCATGTCCTCGCTGGCGATGATCGCCGATCCCACCGATCATGAGCTATTCCTGCACGCCCTTTCCGATAACGACGAGGGACTACGCGCGGCCGGCGGCGAAGGCTTGGCCCGGCTTAAGAACCAAGCCGATCTGATGACCGTCGAGAAGGCGTTCGCGGCGGAGCACAAAATCTCGCCCCGCCTGGCGGAGGCCTTCGCTGTGGTGGATTTGGGCAATCTGGATACGGGCGAGTTCAGTTCACTGCGCTACCTGGTGGACACTTTGAACGAAAAACTGTATCAGGGCGTCGCGCTGGCATATTTAGTGGAACTGGCGCGCCAGCAACCCGTGCGGCATGCAGTGTATCCGCTGCTGACGGGTGCGACCAAGGACGAAAGACTCAACCTCGGAACCGTACTGGCTCGCTCCGGGGACAAAGACAGCATCCCCTATCTACAGGCTCTGTCGACGGACCCCGACCCGGATCTAGCGAAAGCTGGAATCAGCGATTTGCGGACGCTCAACGCGCGGCTGCCCTAAAGGGGGATGATCCCTCGCGGCAAGCAAAAGGGCAAAAGCTCCCTACTTCGCCTTCTTCTGCTTCTGCTGGCCGACGCGGATCTTGAACTGCTTCTGCTGGGCCTCTGCGTGCCCCTTCCAGTCGAAGCGCTTAGCGGCGTCGGAGAGATAAGCGGTCACGTCGACGTCCTTGGGCAGCACCGCCATCAACGAAGCCGTCTGGGTGCCGTCGGGACTGGTGATGCGATACCGCTTAACATTGGGGATGGACATAACATCCCCAGAATAGCAGCAAAACGCTGCCTGAGTTTGCTATCCTTCCCGACGAGGTGTCTCATGAGCCGCCTGGCCGCCGCCGTGCTCGCCCTCTGTTACTGCGCGAGCTTGGCCCATGCTGCTGATTACGCGATCGGCGCGGATCTTTCGTTCCTCAAGCAGGCCGAGGATCAGGGCAAGGTTTTCAGGGACAACAACCAGCCACTGCCGGGCCTCGAAATCTTCAGAAATCACGGCTACAACTGGATCCGGCTGCGATTGTTCCACACGCCTACGCAGCTCCCGAATAATCTGCCCTACACCATTGCTGTGGCGCAGGACGCGAAAAAGCTGGGCTTCAAGTTCCTGCTGGACCTTCACTATTCCGACACCTGGGCCGATCCCGGCAAGCAGGGCATCCCCAAAGCCTGGCAAGGCATGAGCCACGCGCAACTGGTCGAGGCGGTCGGCAATTACACGCGCGATACCATCGCCGCTTTTCGCGAGGCCGGCGTGTTACCGGACATGGTGCAGATCGGCAACGAGATCACCAACGGCATGCTGTGGCCGGATGGCCGTTTGAACTTCCCCGATCGCAGCCAGCCGCCCAACTGGGACAACTTCGCGGAGCTGATCAAAGCGGGCATCGCCGGAGTCGATGCGGGCCGCGGCGATCAGCCCAAGCCGCGCATCATGATTCACATCGATAAGGGGGGCGACAAGAAAGCCACCCAGGCTTTCTTCGACAAGCTAAACACCTATCACGTGGATTTCGACGTCATCGGCCAGTCATATTATCCGTGGTGGCACGGCAGCCTGAATGACCTGCGCGAGAACCTGATCTTCATGGCCCATGCCTACAAGCAGGACATCATTGTGGTCGAGGCAGCCTACAACTGGCGTCCGGCCGAATATCGTAAGCGCGCCGGTCCGTTCACGGAAACTCCCGAAGGCCAGAAGGATTTCTGGGACGAACTCAACCGCGAGGTGCAGGCCGCGCCGGATGGACGCGGCATGGGCGTGTTCTGGTGGGAACCCGCCGTGCCCGGCGGAGCCATCGCCTCGCGCGGTATGTTTGACGAGAACGGTAACGCTCTGCCGGTCATCACCGTCTTCGATAAATTCACCCGGCATTAGCACATTGGTATGAAGCGGCTCTGGTTCCTGCTCACTGTGTTCTCGTTCGGCCTCCGCGCGGCTGTTCCCGTCCCGGTCCAGATTGGCGCGGACCGGCGCATCAATTTCGACGACGGCTGGCGCTTCCTTAAAGGCGATGCGCCCGGCGCCGAACAGCCTGGCTTTGATGATTCCTCCTGGCGCGAAGTTCGATTGCCGCATGATTGGGCCATCGAAGGACCATTCGACGCGAAGTTCGGCACAAGCACCGGCGGACTTCCTGTTGCGGGCACCGGGTGGTATCGCAAGACCTTCACTCTCCCCGAGCCTTCCCGCGGCCGTGAATTCACCATCATGTTCGACGGTGCGATGGCCAACGCGCACGTATGGCTGAACGGGCAGGAGCTGGGCTCGCGCCCTTACGGCTACAGTAGTTTTTTCTTCGATCTGACCGGCAAGCTGCACTTCGGGAATGAGGCCAATGTCATTGCCGTGCGCCTCACGCCGGAGGCGCGAGCTTCGCGCTTCTATCCCGGCGCCGGAATCTATCGCAACGTCTGGCTCGACGTGACCGATCCGGTGCACGTGAGCGAGTGGGGAACTTACGTCACCACTCCGCAAGTCACGGCCGTACTGGCATCCGTCGAGGTGAAGACCGAAGTCGAGAATCGCTCCGCGCGGCCGGCTCGCGTGACCCTCCGTACTTCGGTGATGGATGCGAACGGGCGGCGGGTCGCGAACCACACCGGCGATGCGGACCTTCCGGCTAATGGCTCGCAGACGGTGTCTTCGACTCTCGCCGTCGCGCGGCCCGAGCTTTGGGATATCGGCCGTCCGTATCTCTACAATCTGGTCACCGAAGTCATGGCGGGCGACCGCGTGCTCGATCGTTATGTCACGCCCTTCGGCATCCGCTCGATCGAGTTCAACCAGGACCGCGGCTTCGAATTGAACGGCCGCCAGGTAAAGTTTCAAGGCGTCTGCCTGCACTCCGATCTCGGCGCGCTAGGCATGGCGGTGAATCGCCGCGCCATCGAACGCGAGCTCGAAATCCTTAAGGCCGCCGGAGTCAACGCCGTCCGCACCAGCCACAATCCGCCATCGCCGGAGTTTTTGGAGGAAGCGGACCGTCTCGGTTTCCTAGTCATCGATGAAGCCTTCGATATGTGGCGCATTCCGAAGGTCCCCAACGGCTATGCGAAATATTTCGACGAATGGTCGGAGCGCGATGCGCGTGACATGGCCCGCCGCGACCGCAATCATCCGAGCATCATGATGTGGAGCGTCGGCAATGAGGTCGGCGAGCAGGGCCGCGCCGATGGATGGGAAGTCGCCAAACGGCTGGTGGATTTCTTCCACCAAGAGGACCCCACGCGTCCCACCACTGCGGCATTCGACAACTGGCAGGCCGCGATTAAGAACCGGCTTGCCGAGACCGTGGACATTCCCGGCTTCAATTACAAACCGGAACATTATAAAGAGATTTTGAAGGATCATCCGGGCTGGCTGATCTACGGCTCCGAGACCGCATCCACGGTGAGCTCCCGCGGCGTCTATCATCTGCCCATCCAGAATTACGGCAAGCATCCTTCGAAGCAAGTCACCAGTTACGATGTTGTCGCTCCCTTCTGGTCGAACCCTCCCGACGTCGATTTCTATTACGAGGACCAGAGCTCGAACCGGTTCCTCGGCGAGTTCGTCTGGACCGGCTTCGACTATCTGGGCGAGCCGACTCCCTACAACGGCGGACGCGACGGCGCGCAGGATTGGCCCGCGCGCAGCTCCTATTTCGGCATGGTGGACCTCGCCGGGTTTCCGAAGGACCGCTATTACTTCTACCAAAGCCGCTGGACCAGTAAGCCAATGGTCCACGTGCTGCCGAGCTGGAATTGGGAACCGGGCATGACGATTCCCGTGATGGCTTACTCGAACGCGGAAGAAGTGGAGTTGTTTCTCAATGGTAAATCGCTGGGCCGCAAGAAACGCTTCGCCGGGACGTTTACCATTCCCGTCGGTCTCAACGTCAGCCCTACGCTGAAATTCGACACCAAGTACCGCTTCGTCTGGCAGGTCGATTATGAGCCGGGAACTCTGCGCGCGGTCGCTTACAACGGAGGCAGGCAAGCCGCGGCGGATGAGCAACGCACAGCCGGCGCTCCCGCACAAATCAAGATCACTCCGGACCGCACCACGATCCGGGCCGATGGCGACGACCTTTCTTACATCACCGTCCGCATCGAAGACAAAGACGGCAATCTCTGCCCCTCCGCGAACAACATGGTCCACTTCGCGGTTACCGGCCCCGGTTCCATCGCCGCAGTCGATAACGGCAACGCGGCTTCAGATGAGCCTTTCCAGGCCGACCATCACACCGCCTTCAACGGGTTGGCTCTGATAATCGTCCGCTCCAAACCCGGCGAAACGGGCCGGATTCACGTGGCCGCGTCCGCGGACGGCTTAGCTCAAGCGGCCGCCGATTTGACGACCGTAGAGTAGCGCGGTTGCTCACCGCTGGAACGCCGCGATGTGCAGTCCGGCCGGGAGCTTCGCGTGAGCCAGATCCAGGTCGTCATTGGCGACCGGTACTGTGATGGAGATGGTGTCCGGCTGCGAAGGGAAATTCTGGCTGATGGAGAGTGCCAAGCTCTGCTGCGTGGCGCCCGGCATCGGCCCAGCGAGCGTCCGCGTCGCATCCGCAAACGACCGCAGCAGCTTGGCGCGTTCGGCATCGTCGCAGGTGATCAGCGCCTCGCGGATCATGTTCTCCGCGGAAGCGTATTCCAGCACGCCCACCACGTGCGGGTCGCGCAGCTTTACTTCGCGTGTATCGTCCTCCGGAACTTGTAGCCCGGCGTAGCGCCACATCAGCGTCTCGCGCGAGATGCTGAAGTGCACCAGTGGCACATAGGTGTCGAACAGCCGCTGCGTGGTCGAGAGCTTCAACACGGTCCACCATTCGGTTTCTTCCAAGCCGCGGCTCACCACCCAGACCGCGTCGTCGACAACCTGGGCATCGGTACCGGTGATGGTCGGGTTGTAAATGGGCCTCGACTTTGGGTCGCTGCCCAGCGGCCAAGCTTCCAGCATCACGGTGCCTCGCACGCCGGCTTCATCGATGACTTCGCGGACGCGCGTGGAAATCCGCAGCAGCAGGCTCTGATCCTTCGGCAGCCCAGGCACACCCTGCCCCGTTTTGCCGTAACGCACGTTGCGAATGTCAATAATCTTCTGGCCGTCTTTATTGGTCGACTCCGTGAAGGTCGAATACGATTGCGCCTGGAGCGGTTTGGCCGGCGCGGCGGGAGGCGGTTGCTGGGCGGCTAGCTCTATTGTGAATGCCGCGGCAAGCAGCGCCACAGCCGCAGACCCCGCGATCCTGGTTGCCTTGGTCACTCCGTTATGAGACCACATTTCGCCCGTCCCAATGGCATCCTCAACTGTTCATGCCGCAGTAGCCGGCCTTGTACAAGCGCCGGTCCATGCGGGCCAGCTTGCGCGCCAGACTCGGCGGAAAAATAGGCGTGTGCGGAATCTCGCACAGGTGGTTCGGAATCTCCCAGACGTCCCGATCCGCCGTCATCCAACCCCAGGAGTCGAAGCGCGCCAGATTGACCGGCCGCGAATAGGCTCGAAGTGTTTTTTCACCGGCGGGATTGTAGTAGTGCTCGAAGTAGCTCATCACGAGCTCGCGCAGAGTGCGATACACCGGTTCGCGCGAGCGCAAACCTGAGTAAGCCGATTTTGCCAGAGCGCCCCACAGTCCTCCCACGCGGTACACGGCGAGTACGTGATCGGAATCGCGGACGGCTTCGAGGTCCAGGATCAGCGGCGGGTATCCCAGCAAGCGGAGAGCGGTCGCGGCGACCAGAGCCCCTTCCATGCAATGCGCGACTTCGTTCTTCAACGCCAGGCGTGGCGAGTAGCAAGTGTCGCCTTTGGGCTCGTGGTTGTAGTGCAGCTCATCATCTAGAAAACGCTGTATTCGCTCTGGGGTTCTCAGGCGCGAATACACCTTGCGTTCGCACGGCTCAAAAGGGTCCATAGTAATCGCTCGCGCCATTGTTATATACTCACCGTGTCGTATGCGTGATTTGCGGCTGGGTGATGTCCTCGACGATTTTTGCACAAAATGCCGTCGGCTGACGAACCATTCCATCGTCTCGTTGCTGGACGGCAGGGCCGCCAAAGTGCGCTGCCGGACGTGTTACAACGATCACGATTTCCGCAATGAGCAGGCTCCGCCGTCCAAGAAGGATTTGAAGAAGGCGGCCTTGTTCAATCAGGTTCTGGCCACAGCCGGTGTTCCCCAAGCCGATCCTGTGGCCGCCCCAGCCGACCCACCTGGAGACACCAACCTGCCTCCCGCCGATGCTAAGCCTGCGCCGAAGAAGGCGACCCGCAAGAAAGCGTAGCGATTCCTGACATCTCGCGTGATAAGTCCGGCGATTGTCGCCCACATTACTTGTGGGAGACAAGGCGATTGCATCCATCAAGTCCGAAGCTACGTTTGCTCCATTGCGAGAGGGCATTGAGCGCTGCAAAGCTTGCGGCGTTCCGTCGTCTTCCGGCGGAGATCTTGCGATTCTCGCTTTGACCTGGCGAGCCAGGAGCCTTGAAGGTCCGGCCAGACGGGACGGACTGGATGGGCACCATCGGCTCGCCGCCTTGGTGGAGCGCGGCGGGGACATCGGCCAACCTCCGCGGGAGATAATAGAGCGGCCCCCTGAGCTGTGTAGGATCTCCGGCCGTGGCGGGCAAGCTTGCCGTCATCGCCATCGAGAGTCCTCGCTCACGCTGGAATTGAACCGGAGCGCGCAATCAAAGTCGTGAGCGCGGCTCGCGGGCAAAGTGATTCCCGAGACTGCCGGGCAACGTTCCTGGATCCTGCGGCTCCCGGCCAGCGTCTGGCTACGCCTTTAAGAACGCCTGCAACTCCGCCAGCGTCTCCTTCGGAGCAGTCTCCTGGAGGTTGTGCCCGCCCTGTATGGCCTTGCCCGACACGTTCACGCCTTCCTCTTTCCACACGGCGAGGTTGTCGTAAATGTGGTTCACGCGATTGGTGGCTGACCACAACGTGATCAGCGGGCACTGAATCTTTTTGCCCGCTTTCACATCATCCTCGTCGAGCTTCAAATCCACCGAAGCCGAGGCGCGGTAATCCTCGCACATGCAGTGTTCCATCGAGAGCTCGGTGCGATGG
This sequence comes from Bryobacteraceae bacterium, assembly GCA_030041495.1. Lineage (GTDB taxonomy): Bacteria > Acidobacteriota > Terriglobia > Bryobacterales > Bryobacteraceae > Palsa-187. Next base: position 26,826 of record JASHNT010000107.1, read on the forward strand.
CGTAGATACTCCTTCTGCGCGTCGTCAGTGACGCGGGCGAGCATTTGTTCGGCTTGCATCTGGAGCTGCGTCTCCGGACCCGGCGCCCGTTGGAGGTAATTGAACCAGTGCGGATACGCCCGCACGAAATCGAGATTGACGTGCGAATAAAGATAGTGCGCCGGTATAATATCCAGCACCGCCAGCTTCAGCACCTTGTCCGGATGCTCCAAGGCCATGCGCCGCCCCACGCGTCCTCCGCGGTCGTGGCCCACCATGCGGAACTGTGCGTAGCCCAGATGTTGCATCACCTCCACGCCGTCCAGAGCCATCGGACGTTTGGATTGCTGCGAATGATCGTCCTTGTCTTCCGGGCGGCTGGAATCGCCATAGCCGCGCAGATCGCACATCACCAGCGTGTAGTCCTTGGCCAGGTCGCCGGCGATGAGCCTCCAACTGATGACTGAATCCGGCGCTCCGTGAAACATCAGTACGGGAGGTCCCGACCCGCCGATCACCGCGTTGATCTGAGCGCCGGAGGTTTTGATGCGCTCATTACGGAATCCCGAGCTGAAGAACTTCATGCACGGCGAGGGCGTACCGGATTCGGGAGTCCATTTCGCCTCATCCGCGCGAGCCTTGCTCTGCAGGAATGCGGCTGCTCCCGCGGCCACCATACTCTTTCGCAACATTCCTCGACGGGTATCAAACATCGCAATCTCCTTTTACGCCAGCGCCAGCGCGCCAGTGCTGTCGCCCAGCTTCTCGACCGGCACTCCGGCTCGATTCAAAATCGTCAGTAGCAGATTCGCCATGGGCGTATCCATCCTGCATTTGTAATGGTAGCCGGTCTTGAACCGGCCCCCGAGTTTTCCCGCCATCAGCACAGGCAGCTCGTTATGGCGATGCAGATTGCCATTGCCCATGCCGCTGCCATACAGAATCAGGCTATGATCCAGCAAGGACCCGCCGCCATCCGGCGTAGCCTGCATTTTTTCCAGCAGGCAGGCGAGCATCCGCACGTGACAGGTGTCGATCCGCGCCTTCTGCGTGACCAGGTCCGGATCGTCCCGGTGATGCGAAACCCCGTGGCTTCGCTCACTCAACTCCCGAGCCAGGATCATGGTCGCCACCTGCGTCTTGTCCGTGCGATACGCGAGCACCAGCAGGTCGAACATCACTCTGGCGCGCTCTTCGAAGCTCGCCGGGTCCAGGCGTTTTTCGATATCCCGCACCTCATCCAGATACCCGTCGAGGGTCATCTTGTCCCCGCTGCCCAGCCGGCCCGCCAGTCCGCGAGCCTGCTCTTTTACGGCATCGAGGATGCTGCCTTCTCCTTGCGCAGCGTGGCCGAACAGTCGCTCGAAGACCGCTCGCGGCCGATTCTCGGGAAAATTGGGAGTGTTCTCATCGCGCCACGATATGCAGTCGAGTAACGCGCTCCCGCTCAGGGTGTCGGCGCTCAACTCCAGCGATTCGGTCCCCAGCGCTCGCGCTGCGATCTGGTCGGCGCTGACACCGACCCGTACCGGGTCCTCGGTTGCATGCACGCCGGTGAGCCAAGCCGCCGACGCCCGCTCGTGGTCGCCGCTGCCTTGCCCGTCCGCTTCCCGGTGCGAGAGGCCGCTGACCACGTTGAAAAGGCCATCGACCTTTTCGAGCGGCTTCAGATTCTCCGTTAGCCAGCGATCCCGGATGACGCCGTGCGAAACGTACACAAAGCCCAGCCTGGGGGTCTGAGCTGCCTGGGCGTTACGCGCCGCACCCATCGCATCCAGCATCGGCAGGGCGATCGTGGCTCCCAGCCCTTTCAGCAGTGTTCGCCGCGCCAAGTAGGCCATGAAAACGCCAGTATGATATCTTGTATGCAACAAATGCAAGCCGCCATGAAAACCCGGAACAGTATATTCATTTCCTGTTTTTTGCTCGGGGCGGCGGCCCTCAACGCCGCTACGCCGACCTTTGACAAGGACGTCCTGCCCATCCTTCAAAAGCGCTGCCAGGATTGCCACCGCCCTGGCGAGCTTGCGCCGATGTCTCTGCTCACCTACACCGACGCACGCCCTTGGGCGAAGGCGATGAAGACCGCGGTGCTCACCGACAAGATGCCGCCGTGGTTCGCAGATCCCAACTACGGCCATTTCGCCAACGACCGTACCTTGAGCAAAGCCGAGATCGACACTCTGGTCGCGTGGGCCGATGGCGGAGCTCCGGAAGGCAACCCCAAGGACGCGCCTCCGCCGCGCACGTTTCAGGACGGCTGGAACATTAAGCCGGACATGATCATTGAAATGCCCGCTGATTTCCACGTTCCCGCCAAGGGCACCATCAACTACCAGAACATCCTGGTGAAGGCGCATTTCGATCAGGACACCTGGGTCGTCGCCGCGGAAATGCGCGCAGGCAATCCGAAAGTCGTGCACCACATGCGAGCCAACGTGCGGCCTCCCGGATCCACTTGGATGAAAAACGCGATTCCGGGCCAGGCCTATGAAGAGGGCTCTGAGGCGATGGCGGGCGCGAAGGAAGGCGCGGATCTGCTGGGCAAGTACAACCCCGGTCTGGGCGCACAGACATTCGATGTCGGCGATTCGGCTAAGTTCATTCCGAAAGGCTCCGACATCGTTTTCAACATCCATTACACGGCCGTCGGCACGCCGCAGACGGACCGTTCCAAGGTTGGGTTGGTTTTCGCGAAGCATCCTCCCAAGCAGCGTTACTGGATGTCGCCGGGCACCCCCGCGGCGTTCAACTTGGCGATTCCCGCGGGCGATTCCAACGCCGAAGTGGTCAGCGAAGTCACCGTCGGCGTCGAAGGAGCCAAGCTGGTCTACATCCAGCCGCACATGCACCTGCGCGGCAAGGATTATGAGCTGCGCCTGCTGTATCCCAGCGGCGAGTCCGAAACCGTCTTCAAGGGCAAATGGAATTTCGATTGGCAGGTGGGCTACCAGCTCGCCAAGCCGATTCTGCTGCCCAAGGGCACCCGCATCCGGGCCATCGCGCATTACGACAATTCGGCAAACAACAAGTACAATCCCGATCCCACCAAGACCATCTGGTGGGGCGATCAAAATTGGGACGAGATGCAGTCCGGCTTCCTTGGTTTAGTGTTCGACGTCAATACGGATGTCGACAAGGTGCTCATCCCCAGCGGCCCGAGCCTGCTCCCGCGCGCAGCCTTCGGCCCGACGCTGGCCACGCTGGGCAAGTAGGCGCACGCTCTCCAGTTGATAAACTGGACGGCCATGAGAAGTTCTCTCGCCGTCCTTTTGCTTTCCTGCGCCACTCCCGCGCTCGCGCAAGATGCTTGCGCCGGCTCGCGCGATCTGCGCATCGTCAATGCTCGCATCCATACCATGGACGCGAAGGACACCATCCTCAATGAGATCGCTATCCAGGACGGAAAATTCGCCACCGGGACGAAGCTCAGCCCCTGCACCAAGACCATCAACCTACGCGGGCGCACTGTGGTGCCGGGCCTGATCGACAATCACAATCACATCGTGTTGTTCGGCATGCGCCCGGGGCACGACGTGCGTATCGAGACCGCGTCCTCGATCGCGGAAGTTCAGGCAATCCTCCGCGACCGCGCCAAAACTCTGCCGTCCGGAGCTTTCATCACCACGCTCGGCGATTGGAACGCCAAGCAGTTCGCCGAGAAGCGCGCGCCTACGCTTGAGGAGCTGGATCAAGCCTTGCCCAACAATCCTTACGTGATGAACGGCAGCGGGACCATCACCAACACTCTGGGAAAGAAATTCTTCGAGTCGAAAGGCGTCATGGTCAATCCCAGCGGCACCATCACGGGACAGCAATTCACTGCCGCGCTTCATGCTCTCCGCGACATCCAGACCTTCGACGACATGAAGCAGGGCACGATGTACGCGATGCAGTATCTGGTGAGCTTTGGGCTGACCACCAGCGCCGATATGGGAGCGTTCACGATTCCAGGGACTCCGGACATGCAGGGTGCGGCCGAGAGCGACGGCGTCGAGAGTCTCAACCCGTGGACCATGTACGACGCGTTCATGGCGCTCCATCGCGAAGGAAAAATGATCGAGCGCCTGCGCATCTACTATCTTTCGCAGGACACCGCGCCGGACGTTCCCATCTTGAAGGAGCGGATGCTGAACGCGTTTCCAGGCTTCGGCGACGACATGCTGCGTTCCACCGGTATCGGCGAATTCGCAGCGGCGTGGCGATTCCAAGGGCGCGGCCGCGGAGCGCAAGGACCCGGGCCATCGAATTATGAAACCGCCTTGCAGATGGTCGCCAAGCATGGATGGGCGTTCCAGCAGCACACTTTGTCACTGAACGAGGATCAGTTCACCACATCGACATTTGAAAAAGTGAACGCCGTTACGCCGATCGCAGACCTGCGCTGGTCCATCGCGCACGTGCCGAAAATCGATCTGCCTACGCTGCTGCGGCTGAAAGCCATCGGCGCGGGGGTTGCCGTGCACGGATGGTTGTATCTTTCGGGCACACCCAACAACGGAGGCCCTCCCTACCGCACCATCGTCGATAGCGGCATCCACGTGGGCGCAGGGTCGGACGCGGCGGCGGTTTCGGTGTTCGATCCGTGGTTCGAGATTTATTACATGGTGACCGGCAAGAACGCCGCGGGCGAGCTGATCAACGACAAGCAGCAGCTTACTCGGCAGGAAGCTATCCGCCTCTACACGGCGAACAACGGATGGTTCCTGCACGAAGAAGACAAGCTGGGGACCATCGAGGGAGGAAAGCTCGGCGACTTGGTGGCGTTGAACGACGATTACTTCGATCCGAAGAAAGTATCCGACGAAGGCATCAAGAAGCTGAAATCGGTGCTGACGGTCGTCGGCGGACAAATCGTCTACGATCAGCTTCCGAAGTGATCATTCCTCCGTCAATTTCGATGCCGGGTAGGTCACGCGTTTTGCGCGCACCTTCGCAAAGGGCGTCAACGAATGCGGTTCTGAGCGCGTCCGGCTCATGATGTGGCGCGCCTCGATGCCGCGGGCGAGCAGCGCATCGGCGATCATCGACCGGTGACAGCGCCACGGCACGGCTTCCGCGCACATGATCGCGACCGGCTTCTTCGCCGCGGCTGCGATCAATTTCTCCAGGCCGGCTTCGAACTCCTCAGTCTGCATAAAATCGGCGAAGCCGCGAAACGACGCATTGTGCCAACCAGCGTTGATCGAATCCGGCCGGGCGTGGCGCAGCCCGCCGAGCTGCTTCAGGTGCTGGTAGGCAATCTTCGCCTGTTTCAACGAATCCGGCAGGGAATCGCCGTTGAATTGCGGATTGTGGCGTGAGCGCGGAACCGTGCGGATGTCGATCAGCCGCTTGACGCCGTGAGCCTTCAGAAGCTCGATGAAGTTTTCGATGCTTCGCGTCGAGTGTCCGACCGTGAAGATTGGTGCGCGATCCGCACCGTCACCCTTTTTCAAGGAGCGTGCCGTAACCCTTCACCCTCCCGCTCAACCCGAGCAAGCGCACTCCCGCCCACAAAGCATGGGGCGTGCTGGAAACCGCCGGCACGTGCGTTTGCTTTTCCAGCGGCGCGAGAATCTCCAATGTCCGCAGACCGCCGCAGGACACCAGTATCGCGTTCGCCTGCGGCGCCGATTCGCGCACGTCCACGCTGAACTTCAGTAGCTCCGGCTGCGTGACCTGATTCACCCCAGCCACAGCTTCAATGCCGAGCCCCTTTATCTTCAAAACCTCGAAGCCGTTCTCTTTGAGGAACGCCGCGAGCCGGCCGTTGACCACGTCGTCGTAGGCCGTCGCCACAGCCAGGCGCTTCGCGCCGACGGTTTTCAACCCTTCGATCACTGCCGTGCTCATGGTGGTGGCGGGAAGGCCGGTTGCGCTCTTGATCGTATCGGTGAGCTGCTGGTTGAACGCCGAACCTTTATAAAACGTGAGCGAAGTTCCCATCAGCACGATGGCCTTGACGCCTTCATGGGCCAGTTTTTCTGCCGCGGGCTTAATCTCGGGGATGACCTTGTCGTAGCCCTCCGGGGTCATCGTTTTGAGGTCGAGGTGCGTGATGACGAACTTGACCTCAGTCGGGTACATGATGAGACCTTCCGGCGGAACCGGACGGTCGACCGGGAAGATCAGTCCTAACTTGGGCGGCTCCGCGGCCGTCAAGGCGCCCGCGCCGGCAAACGACACGGCCGCAGTCTTCAAGAAATCACGGCGATTGTGACTCATCGTCCTTTCATCCTCTTCTGTCCTTGATGAAAAATTGCTGATGCCAATAAGGGTATGCCAACGGGACGGCACTTACGGCGTCGAGCTTGGCGACCTGCTCCGCAGTTAGACTCCAGCCCACAGCGCCCAAGTTCTCGCGCAACTGCTCCTCGTTACGCGCGCCCATGATGACGGAAGAAACCGTGGGCTGCTGCGTCAGCCAGTTCAGAGCGATCTGTGGCACGCTTTTGCCCGTCTCCCGCGCGATCTCATCGATCGCCTCGACGACCTTGTAGAGATGGTCGTCCGGAACCGGAGGGCCGATGGAAGCCGTGGCAGGCAGGCGGCTGACCTCGGGCCTCGGCTGATTGCGGCGGATCTTGCCGGTGAGCCGGCCCCAGCCCAATGGACTCCACACCAGCAGCCCGACTTTTTGATCGAGCCCCAGTGGCATCAGCTCCCATTCGTAATCGCGCCCCACTAGCGAGTAATATGCTTGATGCGCTACGTAGCGTGCCCAGCCGTAGCGGTCGGAGACGGCTAGGGATTTCATCAAGTGCCAGCCGGAGAAATTGGAGCAGCCGATGTAGCGGATCTTGCCCGCGCGCACCATGTCGTTGAGCGTCGCCAGCGTCTCTTCCACCGGAGTCGCCACGTCGAAACCGTGCAGTTGGTAGATGTCGATGTAATCCGTGTTGAGGCGCTTGAGGCTCGAGTGAATCGCATCCGTGAGATGATGGCGGGAACTGCCGGAATCATTCGGTCCGGTTCCGGAGCGGAAAGAGCCTTTGGTCGAGATGAGGACGCTAGCTCGCCGGCCCGCGACGGCCTTGCCTAGAATCTCTTCCGACATTCCGCTCGAATAAATGTCCGCGGTGTCGAACAGATTGACGCCCGCGTCGAGGCAGATGTCGACCAGACGCGTGGCTTCCGCGACGTCCGTAGCTCCCCACGCACGAAAAATTTCGCCGCTGCCGCCGAACGTACCCGCACCGAAGCTCAACACCGGCACTTTGAGGCCGGAACCGCCAAGTTGTCTGAATTCCACGTTCTTTATCTTAGTCCGATAGGCTTGCGCGACGGCGGTATCTTACAATTGCAACTTGAAACCGGCGATCTCCCTTCGCTACTCGGCGGCTATCGCGCTTTATGGTGCGCTGCTTCTCTGGCTCGCGACGCTGCTGCCCTTCTGGCTGGATGAGGTTCTGACGCTGATCGGCGCGGCGAAGCCCACCGTGCACGAGTTGCTTACCTGGGTGGGCTATAACCCCGGCTCATCGCCACTGGCGTTCCTGATCGAGCAGCCGTTCATTCACGTTTTGGGACTGACCCAGCTAGGCGCGCGGCTTCCTTCCATTCTGTGCAGCGTGCTTGGCGCCATGGCGCTGCTTGGGTTTGCGCGCGAATTGAATCTGCGCGCGCGCGCGCTGTTGCTCGTGGTGTATCTGGCGCTGCCCTTTCAACTCCGCTATGCGGTCGAGGCGCGGCCCTATGCGGCGGCGCTCGCGCTGACCATCGCTGCGCTGTGGTGCCTGTGGCGCTTGCTCGATCGGCCGAGCCCCGGCCTCGCCATTCTGTACGCCCTGCTGATCGCGGCGGGCTTGTATGTGCAACCGTTTGCTGCGTTCGTGCAGATAGGTGCTTTGGCCGGGCTCGCTTTCTCTTCGCAAAAGAAGACCGTAGCGCTCGCGGCGGCTGCACTCGCGGCCGGGTGCCTCCTATTCACGCCTTGGTATTGGCACGTGCGAGCCGCGTGGCAGAGGGAGATCGCCGTTAGCGGTTACGCCGGGGCGCTGGCTTGGCGAACTCCGCTGGTTCTGCTGCGCGAGATCGCCGGAGGAGGCTATTGGCAATCCATCCCTTTAGTTGTGGGCGCTGCACTGGGGTGGAAAGAATTGCCCACCCGCTTGCGTCACTTCCTGCTCGGCGTGATTTTGTGCGGAACGCTGGGTGCGATGGCAGCCGATGCGGTCTCCGGCTACTTCTTCGCGACTCGCCACGCGCTGTTCGTAATTCCGGCTCTGGCGATGCTGGCGTCGGCGGGTTTCGCGGCGAATCGCTACCGCCGGGCGGGCGCGGTTCTGGCGGCGATCTTCTTCGTTGCCTCGATCGCGAAAAGCTCGGCCTATTTTCGCAGCGGCTCGGAGGACTGGCCTGGAGCCGCGCGAGCCATACTCGACCAGGCTCGCACGGGAGCGTGTGTGATCGTGCCGCCGCCGGAGCCGGAGGACATGTACGCCGTGTTTGAGCCCGAACTGCGCTCGCATTTCTGTACTGCGGCTTCAGCGTCTGGTCCAGCGGTGGTGGCCGTGAGCCAGTATAGTGTTCCGGCTCGGGTCGCGGAAACCGCCACCATTCTGGCGTCGCGAGGCCTCCGGCCGTCTGGCGAGGTCGAGGCTTCGGGCGGTGTGAGCCTTCTTGTGTACGCCGGCTTCCCCGTCCAGCAGCCAAATAATTGATAATACGGTCTTTATTAGCAGACCATGAGCACGCCTCCAGATCTCTAATGAACTACTTTTAATGGTCGCTTAAGCCCCAGTTCATGTGCGGCTGCAATGATCGAGACTGGAGGCGGCCGTGGCCGCTACATAGACATAAGGAGAACTACTTCAATGAAGAAGATCATGGGTTTGGTGTTGGGTATGTCGATTGCGATCGGCGCCTTCAGCTTCGTGTTCGCGCAGGACGGCGGCAAGAACACCACCAAGCAGACGGGCAAAAAGGGCGGCAAGAAGGGCAAGAAGGATACCACCAAGTAACTTCTCCCGCCTAAAGGAGAAATCGAAAACGCCGCGTCAGGCTTTTGATTGAGCCGGGCGCGGCGTTTGCTTTTTAGGGGACTAATTAACGCCAGCGTCCGCGGAAGCCAAAACCCGGACCCCACACTCCACCGAAGTACAGTCCAACCCCGGGACCCCAATAATACGGGTAGTAGGGATACGGATACGCATAATACGGGTAACCGTAGTACGGATATCCGGCGTAGAAGCCTGCGGGAGCCGGACGGCCGGCTTGGAGCGGAGGCCGGCCATAGTCGTTCGGACTCACCGGGCGAAAAGCTTGCGGTGCTCGATCCGTGGCGATGCTCACGTCGGAGTCGATCTTGAAGGTCAGAATGGCTTCCGGTTTGACCACCGTAGACCTGCCCCGAGTCAGAAGCTCGCCCGGGATGGAGCCTGTGCCGGCCGCGCCGCTGGCGACGGTTGTGTTGCTCGACCGGTTCGGCTCATTAATCGCCACCAATTCGGATTGGATGGCCGCGTGTTGCCCGTCTACAAACATCAAGTCGGTCAATTGCAGACCCAGGTGCGATACGCCATGAGCCTTGCTCGCCTTGATCGCGTCGGCTACTTTGCCGCCGAAGGTCTGCGCCGGGCGCGACGCGATAAACCCGTCCACCACCAGAGGCTGAACGAGAGTCGCGGTGAAGGTATCGCCGCTCTGGTTCTTGTCCGAAGACAAGGTCTGATTCACCCGCACCATGACGTAGGTGCCCGCCTTCAGATTCAGTTGTGATGGCAACGCCGGAGCCGCTGCAGGCGGCGGCCCAGCCGGCGGTCCGTTCTGCTGCAAAGCCGGAGCCTGGCCCGAGCTGCCGATCGGCTTCCAGCCCGATGAATTCGTATCCTGCGCGAAAATAAAGCTCGCCGCCGCGAGCATCGTCAATGTGATTTTCAATCCTGGTTTCATGCGTGTCCTACGCCTCTCTTTGCCTTCGGTTCGTGCATGTCACATGCCAAGCACAACCCATTGATAACGCAGGCTTGGGACCGCTGACATCTGTCTGAAAAGCACCGGAGTGGTGGTTTTGGGCCAACCGCGCCAGATAGAATTACCGGGGTAGAATTACAGGGAGCGTGCGGCAGATCTTGAATTTGGAGACGGCGTTCGCCGTGGCGGTGCTGGTTGCGCTGCTGTGGCGCCGCGACGCCGAACCCAGTGAGCCCAAGGCCGGATTCAGCGCCGCACCCGGTATCGGCCGCGGCGACATCGCGCGGATGGCTGCCGTGGCGTTGCTCACCGCGCTGGCCTACTGGCACGCGGCGCAGTTGTACTTCCTCTCTGACGATTTCGTGCTGGTAAACATGGCTCGCGCCTTTCACGCGAGCGCTGGGGCCGGCAAGTACGCCGTCATGTTCACGCGCGGCGGAGGCGACGGATTCTTTCGGCCTCTCGGGTACCTCTCGCTTTTTGGGATGTGGCCGTGGGCGGGCTTCGATCCGGCGCGCTGGCATGCCGTCGCGCTGAGCCTGCACATCGTGAACGCGCTCCTGGTGTACGTGCTGGCCGCCACAATCGGCTCGACCAGGACGGGCGCGTGGCTTGCGTCGGCTTTGTTCGCGATGGACGGAGCTCATCCGGAAGCCGTGGCGTGGGTCGCGGGACGCTTCGATGTGCTCGCGGCGATGTTCGTGCTGGTTTCGCTCATCGCCTTTATTCGATTGTGGGAGAAGCCTTCGGCGCTATCGGGAGCAATAGCCGCTCTGGCGATGACGCTTGGAATCCTGACCAAAGAATCCGCCTACGCCGCGCCGCTGATGATGCTGGTGTTGGTCGCATCGAACAAGGCAAGCTGGGCTCGGCGGATGCGGTTCGTCGCGCCATTCTTCGCGCTGGCAGCCGCACTTTTCTCGTACCGTTGGGCTCTGCAAGGCGGGATCGGAGGGTACGTCACCGCGGCGGGAACTCCGCAGATCTTCGAGTTGAGTCCGGTTTCGGCGGCTGAAGCACTCCTGCTGCGGCTGTGGGCGGTTCTGTTTTTTCCGGTCGATTGGGCAGCCGGTGCACGGGCGTGGCTGGTCACCGCGGCAGTGGTGTACGCAGCCGTCTGGGTTGCCGTGGCCATGACCGCGCGCGCCAGGCGCGCCGGCCTCGCCCTTGGATTCGTGCTTGCCGCAGCGCTCCCTCCCGTGCAGCAGTTGTTAATCGGAGCGGATCTGGAGAAAGCCCGCCTGCTGTATCTGCCGTCGGTGGGATTTTGTCTGTTGGCGGCGGCTGCGCTGGAAGGCATGCGAATCGAAGCGCGGATCCCGGCCAGCTTCGGCATGCTCGCCTTTAGCGCAATCGTCTTGATGCACAATCTGAGCGTGCGGGAAGCGGTCGCCGGCAAAGCCAGGACCGTCTGTGAAGCGGTAGCCTCCTGCTCGAACCCGGAGGCGGTCCGCGGAATCCCCGGTAGCATCGACGGCGTCTACTTCTTCGCCAACGGAATACCTGAGTGCGTGCGCCTGGAGCGGAATCAACACCCGGATGGGCCGCAACACGCCTGCTCTCTTGCCTGGGATGAGAAGGCTCGCGAGCTTCGGCCCGCTCCCTAAGCAACCGCCCGCAAAACGGAACGCGCGGGCAGCTTGCCTGAAGCGCGACGAGGGCGCCGGCGCACCGTTTGCAGGCCCCGTAGCGCCTTTACCGGCGCGCGCCCGGCGCGGAGCGCAGAGCGTCCTCCATGGCTTGCAAAGTTCCCGAGGAGCCGAAGAACATCCCCGCCGGAATCTCACGGTGATACATGATCTGCTCGTAGAGATAATTTTCCAATTGCGAGTTGATGCCCCAGCCGCCGATGTATTGCAGCCGCAAATCGGCGTCGGTGTTGAGGTCGGAATCCTGCACCCACGGACCTAAATCCGGCTTGCCGCCGGCGTAGGTCGAAAACAAATCGACCGCCGAACCGATGCCGACATCCTTCAGAGATTGTGCCACCAGCGTATAGTCCGGGCGGTCCAGCCGCGCTTGAATTTCGTCCACGTTGATCTTCAGGGGTTCATTCTGGCCGAGGAATACCATGTCGTAGCCCTGTCCATCGCGCGTGTTGGCCCAGATGGTGCCATTGGGGAAAGCGGCCAGGAACGTCGCGATCTCGCTCTTGATGGTCCGCTCATCGGTTTCATACAGGGGTACGTAAAGGCTGAAGTAGCCCCCCGGATTCAGATGCTGCTTGATCATGTTGAAGTACTCGACCGAGTAGATCGCGGCAGTTCCCTTCACAAATACATCCAAAGGATCGGAGGCGATCACGTCGTACTTTTCTTTGGTGGTCAGGATGTAATGGCGCGCGTCGTCGTAAACGATGTGGGTGCGCGGGTTGTGATAGACGTCGTAATCCTGCGGCGCGAAGAAGCGCGTGGAAGTCGGAGGAATCACGGGCTCGATTTCGCACACGGTGATGTGCTCCAAGCCTGGATAGCGCGTGAAGGTTCCGGCCGAGACTCCCGCACCGAAGCCGATCCCGAGCACCGATTTCGGATTGGGATGCAGCAGCGCCGGCAGATGGCCGACCATGCGCTGCAGCTTCATATCGAAGATCTCCGTGGTGGCTTCGACGTGGCCGTTCACATCCACCTCGATCGCGTTATCGTTATACTGCGTGATCGCAACCGAGGAATTGCGGCCCTCGACCGTATACAGGACCTTGGATCCACCCGAGACGGCGATGCGGCGGCCATAAGCGATCAGCTCACCGGGGATCTTATCGACGTTCATCGCCAGATAGCCCGCAAAGATCAATGTCAATGTCAGCACGGACGACGTGACGGTGGAAGAGCGCTCCCACGCATACGGACCCAGCACCACCGCCGCGCCGATCGCGGCCATGACGAGGATCACTCGCTCGGTGTCCTGCGTCCCGATCCACGGAACCAGTGCCAGGCTGACGATCAACGCGCCCAAGATTGCGCCCAGCGTGTTGGCCGCGTAAATTCCGCCGACCAGTTTGCCCGAGTCCTCGCCCGGCCGCGCGACAGCGGCTAGAGCCAGTGGGAAGCTCGCGCCCCAGAACAGAGCCGAAGGCAGAATCGCCCACAGGCAGCGAGCCAGGTCGAGCTGGAAAGTGTGCCACGGGCTGATGGTCAGCATCGGATTGACCGGCCAGTAGGGCAGCGAATCGGCGATCATATAGGCGGTCCAGAAAACCGCGATTGCCAGCAGGGCCTGGCACCATCCCAGAGCCGCTCGCGGATTGAGGGAGCGCGCCAGAGCGGCGCCCGCTCCGCTACCCACGGCGATGCCGATCAGGAATACCGCCAGAATAATCGAGAACACGTAGACGGTCGAGCCTAGCAGCATGCCCATCAGCCGCGTCCACACCACTTCGGCTCCCAGTGCCCCTGCGCCCGACAGGCCGATCGCAAGATAGATCGACCATTCGTAACCCAAAGGCTTCGCGGGATCAAGCGGCAGTGCAGGCTCTTCGGCCACGTTGTCCAAGTCGGAACGCGCCGGAAGGCGGCTCGCCATCAGCAGGCTGAGCAGTGCGACAGCGAAGTTGATCGCGGCGGCGGCGTATGTAGCCGTTGCGACGTTATAAAGCCGCAATAAATAGAACCCGGCGAGCAGGCATCCGAACACGGCGCCGAGCGTGTTGCCGCCGTAGAGCCAGCCCCACCAGGAGACTCCCCGCTGGTTGAGTTCGATCCAGCGCGAAAGAGCGGGGAGCGATGCGCCCATCAGCACGGTCGGCGGCATCAGGCAAACGGCGGCAAGCAGGCCACGAAGAATCTGATTCGAGAGGCCGCTCTGAAATCCGGCGATGTATGCCCGCTCGATCAGGGGAATGCCCCACAGCACCAGCAGGCCAAGGATGCCGATGCCGGTCTCCAGCGCGGCGTAGACACGCAGCGGGTGCACTTTCGCGTAGCGCTGAATCCGCGGCCATAGGATGCTGCCGAGCCCCAGGCCGCCCATGAACGCGGCCAGCAGGAAGCCCATCGACACGGCGGTCGCGCCGACCGCCAGTTGCAGCATCTGGTACCAGACGACCTCGTAAATCAGCGCGGCACAACCGCTGCCTGCAAACAGGATCAGAAGGATGGGCAAGAAGCGCGAGGCGTCGCGCCGTTCGGCCGCGCCCTCCGCAGAGAAGGAAGAAGTGGAAGAAGTGGTGAGGGGGAGTTCAGTTTCTTGCATATACCAAAAAGGCCGGTTTCTGAGTATGGCACAGTTTTCCGACGGTGGCCAACTCGCACGAAGGCAGTTTCAATCCCGTCCGGACATGAAAACCGCCTACTGTCTAGACGCGAGTTTCCCGCTGCAGGTTGGCAGGGCCGGGAGAGTGAAACGCGCTCCCTTGGAGTGAGAGTGGCTCAAGCCGCCGGCCACTCAATCAGCAACGGCCGATAAAGATTCGAGACATGATTGTATTCATTGAGAGACATGGATGGAGGCTAGCGCGGACCCGCGGAAGCCATCGAGACCGTCACGGTCGCCGGCAAGCCGGGAAAGGATCTTTCACAGGGCATGATGAGCAGTATCCTGAAACAAGCGGGGCTCACCAGGAAGGATTTGTCATGAGGCGCTACGCCGTGGTGATTGAAAAGACGGAAAACGGATATGGAGCTTTCGTTCCCGACCTTCCCGGCTGCGTCGCGGCCGGCGACTCCTATGAAGAGACCATGCAGTCGATCCGCGAGGCGATTCCGTTCCACATCGAAAGCCTGCTCGAGCATGGGGACCCGGTTCCCGAGCCGACCACCGGCGTCGAATTCGTGGACGCGGAAACGGCAGCGTAGCCAGCGGGTGCGGCCTGGAACGCGACGCCCCGTGCCGTCCGCGCCCAGGGCTAACGCGGCGCGTCCTCTTTCTTGAGGCTAGACGTTAGCGGGAGGGTTCCGCGCGTGGCGATCTGGAAGCGGTCGCAATAGCGCTGCCGGATCTCCGGCACAGATTTAAAGATGTAAAACTAGTGGATGATCAGATCGCCGAGTACGCAGTACCCAAAGGTGTTCCGGTCCCGATGTCCCCGAGTTCGCGGTCGAACTCCGGCGAGCTCTCGAACCCGCGCTCGACGATCTTCCGATTGCGGAGGAGCGGTGCCCACGCGGACTGCTCGGGGCAGGAGTAGCGGCGACCGGCGTACAAGAACCCGCACGACCTCCCCAGTTTCGCCTCGCCGTCCACCAAGACCACGTTGAGTCCAGTCTCGGTCTCGCGCGTGTCCCACATTGCCCGCCCCTCCAGGAACGTATCGGCGTCCCCGTTCGGGCGGATCTTTATATACGCGTCTGATACGTGCTCGTACCCTGTGAGCACCAAGTCTGAGCGTTCCTCGACGAAGACCTTGAACTCCCGCGCGTTCTGGGGCTCGAGCCAACCGTAGGGGTGGTGGAACATCGACACTTCAAGTTCGGCCGGCGTCTCAGCGGGCCCACGACGCACCCATCCAGCTCAACGTGGAGGCCCGTATCGCGGCGACAACCTAGTCCACCCGCGAAACGGCAGTCGTCTCGAGGTTGCTTATATGGATATCGCCTATTTGGAGGATTGCGAACTGCATGCGGTTCTGTTCGGGTGCGACTAAGCCGCAGTTTACACCGAAACAGGCCAGCCCGGAGCCTGGGCCTGGGCCGTGGAGCCGAAAGTGATAGACTCCCTCACATGAGATTCTTGTGTGCTGCAGCGTTGCTGGCCACCGGAGGCCTGACCTTCCTGTTCGCGCAGGGCGACAAAAACTTCACCGGCGGCGAGGTGACCAAGCTCGGTTCCGGCGCCGCTCCCGCGATCGCCCACTTCCGTTTCGGCCCCGGCTCGCGAACTAAGTGGCACAGCCATTCCGGCGGCCAGATCATCCTGGTCGAGGAAGGCGTGGCACTGACACAAGTGAAAGGCGGCCCGGTGATCGAGCTGCACGCCGGCGAGACCACCTATGTCGGCCCTGGCGTGATGCATTGGCACGGAGGCGGCGTTAAAGAAGGCGGAGTGCAGTACAACGTCACGCGCGGCGACATCACCTGGGGCGCGGAAGTCACCGACGCCGAGTACAAAGCCAAACCGAAGCGTCCATGACCCGGGTCTTTCGGAACGAATCCCGCCGCCGGTTCCTGCAATTCCTCGCCGCGAGCCCGCTGTTGAAGGAAGCCTGGGCGCAGCAGCCTCCCGCGTCCGCAGCGGATGTGCTCGCCCTGATGGACTTTGAGGAACTGGCGCATCAGAAGCTGCCGCCCGCACATTGGGGGTATTTGGCGAGCGGTGTCGACGACAATCTTACTCGCGACGCTAACAACGCGGCGTACCGGCGTATCGAATTGCATCCGCGCAAATTGGTGGACGTCTCGAAACCCGATCTACGCGTGACGCTGTTTGGCGAAGAATTCAATAGCCCCATTTTTTTGTGTCCCTTGGGCGGGCAGAAAATGTTCAACCCGGAGGGCGAGGTCGCCTCAGCGCGAGCCGCGCAAGCCAAGAATACGCTGCAGATTCTATCTACGCAAACCTCGGCTTCGCTCGAGGACGTGGCCAAGGCGCTGGGAAGGCCACCCTGGTATCAGCTCTACATGCCGGTGAAATGGGAGGACACGGAAAAACTGGTGCGCCGCGTGGAAAACGCCGGCTGCACGGTGATGGCGTGGACCATTGACCTGTTGGCCGGCCGCAACACCGAGACGGCCGTGCGCCTGGCTCGCACCGATACGCGCGACTGCTATAGCTGCCACGTCAAGGGGCAAGGGCCGACCGGACAAGTCGCTCGGCCTCCCGGTCACGCCCCGATGTTCGCGGGGTTAAGCAGCACCGCGATCAATCCGCCCGCGGCCACTTGGGATTACGTCGACCGGCTCAAGAAGCTGACCAAGATGAAGCTGCTGCTCAAGGGCCTTGAAACGCGCGAAGACGCGAGGCTCGCGCGCGAGCACGGTGTGGATGGCATCATCGTCTCCAACCACGGCGGCCGCGCCACCGAGGACATGCGCCCGACGATCGAGAGCTTGCCGGAAGTCATCGATGGAGCCGGGCCCGAGATGCCGGTGCTGGTCGACGGCGGAGTGCGCCGTGGTACCGACGCCTACAAAGCTCTGGCGCGAGGCGCGCGCGCGGTCGGCATCGGCCGCCCGTACGTGTGGGGCCTGACCGCGTTCGGACAGCCCGGCGTCGAGCGCGTGCTCGACATCCTGCATGCCGAGCTGCAGCGCACCATGCAGCAGTGCGGCACGCCGACCATCCGTTCCATCGCGAAAGTCTGAGGTTTTACTCGGGCTCTTTCGCCCGCCCCAAGGCGACCGTGAAGTGGAACGTACTGCCAAGCCCGGGCGCGCTGTCCACCCAGATCTTTCCGTCCATCATTTGAACCAGCCGGTTGGAAATGGTCAATCCCAACCCTGTTCCGCCGAATTTGCGGGTCATGGAGCCGTCGGCCTGTGCGAAAGCCTCGAAGATCACGCGCTGCTTGTCGGCGGGGATGCCGATGCCGCTATCGCGCACATCGACGCGCAAGTACACCTGGCCGGCCTCTTCCAAGTTCGCGCGAACCGTCAACGCGACTTCTCCCCGTTTGGTGAACTTGATCGCGTTGCCCGTCAGGTTCACGATCACTTGCTTCAGCCGGACCGGGTCGCCGTGGAGCAGTCGCGGGACTTCCTCGGCAACCTCGCAGCCCAACTCCAGACCCTTTTGACGAGCGGAGGGCGTTAGCAACTTGATGGTCTCCTCCAGCATCGCGCGAGGATCGAAATCGATCGGGTCCAGCTCCAGCTTGCCGGCTTCGATCTTGGAGAAATCCAGAATGTCGTTGATGATCCGCAAGAGCGTGTTAGCGGAATCCTTCGCGGTTTCCAGGTAGTCCCGCTGCTCCGCGGTGAGCTCCGTATCCAGCGCCAGGTCCGTCATTCCCATGATGCCGTTCATCGGCGTGCGAATCTCATGGCTCATGTTGGCCAGGAATTCGCTCTTGAGGCGGTTGGCCATTTCCGCGGCTTCCTTGGCCTGGAGCAGGCTCTGTTCGGCGCGCTTGCGGTCGCTGATGTCATGCATGACGGCGCCCAGGGAAAAGCGGCCGTCGCCGCCCGGTGTCTGTACCAGGAATGCACTTAGCAAAACGTCGATGTTTTCGCCGGTCTTGAAATTGCGCAATTGCGTTTCGCCGCGCCAGAGGCCATCGCGAGCCGCTGCCGGGATCACTTCCATCTTGAGTTTGGCCCACTCTTCCTGGGGATGAAAGTCGGAAATCTGCCGGTCCTTGGCGTCGCAGGGACTGTCGAGTCCCACCAGCCGGCTTCCTCCTTCGTTCAGAAACGTGACCTTCCCGTCGGCCGAGGCCACAGCGATGAAATCGCCGCTCGACTCCACCAACGAGGCAAGCATTTGGCGCGCACGTTCTGCTTTCTTGCGCTCCGTGATGTCCCGCATGATGGTGGCTTGGCCCAGGACCTCGCCGGTATCCGGCTGCTTCACCAGGAACGAATTCGCCAGCACCTCCACCACGCCGCCGGACGCCGTGCGCAGTTGCAGCTCGCCTTTCCAGTGACGGCCGCCCTCGACCTTCGGCCATGCCTCGCGCAACAGCGTCTGTTGCGCCTCCTCCGTGAGGAACTCGCAGATGTCGTGGCCCAGCGCTTCCTCAGGGCCGACGAGTCCCGCCATCCTGGCGCCGCCCAGATTCAGGAAGCTGACCTTCATGTCGGCCGAGCCCATACCGATCAGGTCCTCACTGCTGTCGATCAAGGCTCCCAACTTGTCCAATTCTTGTTTCAGTCTGTTGCATTTTGTGACATCGTGGACCGTCACCACCGCGCCAACCAGTTCGCCGCGGCGAACGAGCGGCTCGCACGAATACTCGGCGTGCAGCCGCATACCATCGGGGCGCCAGAGGCTTTCGGCAACGAAACTAGCGGACCGTCCCTGGCGCACAGCGCGCTCGAGCGGGCACTCCTCCGCCGCGTGGGTGTTCTCTTTGCCATGCGCCGCGTGCAGAATCGAGTGCAGGCTCCTACCGAGCAGCTCTTGGGGGTGATCCTTCACAGCCATCAGCCGCAACAGGGCGCGGTTTGCGTAGGTACACTCGCCCGCCAGGTCGACAGCCACAACCGGAGCCGCGACGGTTTCGAGCATCGCAAGGTCCAGCGCGAGTTCGCTGTCCCGCTCCTGCCCAACCCATTCGTCGAGGCTAGCTACGCTCATGGTTAGTCCTCAGCATGTAGACGGCCAACTTTTGCGCGGCCCTGATCGCGCCTTCGCGGAGGCTCTGCGCGAAATCGCTCATCGCTGCTGGAATGGCTGCGCTGGTATCGCATAGCGTGAAGTACCTGGTTCTAAGGCCTTCCCATGAGCTCATTGCCGGCTTACCACCACGCTGCGCCAAGCCGTATTGCCGGAAGTGTCCGTCGCCGTGATGGTGACCGTGTTCGAACCCACCAGTAGCGGGATCGATGCACTCCAGTGAGCTGTTCCAGACGCGGTCCCCGAAGATCCGGTATTGGTTTGCCATGTCACTGCCGCCACCGCGACGTTATCGGTGGCGGTTCCCGAGAACGTGAGCGTCGCCGCGCTGGTGGATACGGTCGAACCTCCCGGAGACGAAATCGTCAAGGTCGGCGGCGTGGTGTCCTTGCTGCCGCCCGATCCCGGATTGGCCGGCGTCGGCGTTGGGGCGGGAGACGGAGCGGGTACCGGAGTGGGGCTCGGTGTGGGCGCTGGAGTGGGGCTTGGGGTGGGAGCGGGAGCAGGCACCGGAGCCGGTATAGGGGCAGGACTGGCATTCGCCGCCGGGCCGGGCGCGTACAGAGTCTGAATTGCGGCGATATCGCCCGAGTTCAGCGTGCTCACGCGTTTGTAATAGGGATACATGACATCGCTGGGGTCGTCCGAATGACCCAGGCCGAGCGCGTGCCCCAACTCGTGCAGCGCCACGCTGAACACGTCGGTATCCGTACCGATGTGCCAGCTTTCCGAATCGTTGAAGTGCATGTCGCCGGCGATGGGCTCCGGATTCGGAGGCGCGGGATAGAACGTGTGCGCCAGTACCCCTCCGGGACCGGTGAACGGGTAGCCATCGCCGTGCGCGTAGCTGGCGAAGAAAATGTTGACGGTTTGGGGAGCGGTTGGATTTGTGCCTTGGGTCCAGGTCACATGCACCACTTGCGACCACTGCGCCATCGCCTGCTGGATCGCGGCTTCGGTTTGGCTGGAGGGAAGCTGTTCGGTCATTTGGCTGAACACATAGCCAACGGTGGCGGCGCCATGGCTTGGGCCGGCCCAGCCGTTGCCGTAGGTCGGGATGTTCTGCGTCACGTCGCCGGCGGTGGTCTCCGGACTCGCATACGCTCGCGTGGGAACGGCTTTGACCAATTCCGGCGAAGCAGGGAAAATGTAGTTGACTTCGTCTTGCTTGGCCAACTCCGCGAGGGTGCCCGGCACCGCCGCCGGATTTTCCACCTGGATCATCAGGTGCTCCGGCGCGAGGTCCGGATTCTCCTGGACAGTGAGGCCCAGACGCAGCAGCACTCCGCGCGCGTCGCCAGGCGCTACGTCTTCATGAAATTCGACCAGAAAGTGGCCCTGCCACTGGGCCGCATTGGCGGTGATAAGGGGACTGATCTTGTCGGAGGGCGCAATAGGTTCGGCGTAAATCGCGCCTAAACCTTCCAGCGAAACACGCCCGCTGAGCGTCACCAGCAGTCCGTTCTCCGGAATCCCCTGCAGCACGTGAATGCCGCGCGATTCCAGCTCCGCGATAGTGCTCCGCGCCGGCGCTTGCGCGAACTGCAACAGCAGGTGGCCGGAGCGGAACGGCACCGGGGTGTCCGCCTGGCGCACCATGTGGCTGGGATCCGAGTGGATGTCGCGAGTCTTCAACCGCAGAACCGGTTGAGCGAAGCAGGTTCCCATGGCAAGGAGAAGGATTAGAGAACAACCAGAAGTTCGTCGCATCAACTGTTTATCGCCTTAACTCCTCATCGACTCGCGATGAGAGCTTTCCGGTCCAAATACCACTCAGTACAGGTAAGTCGATTACCACTCAAATGCGCGCGAGTTTTGCCGTTATGTACTTGGCTGTGGCTTTCTGCGGCGAAGCCGCTTCCGCGCAGGGCCCGGCATCCTACACCATCAACACCGTCGCCGGAAGCGATTGGGTGGGGGACGGAGGCGCGGCGACAAGCGCGATTTTGATCCAAGCCCAAGGCTTGGCGACCGATGGCAAGGGTAATCTCTACATTGCCGATGCGGGCGACCATCGCGTGCGCAAGGTTGCTTCCAACGGAAGCATTCAGACCATCGCCGGCACAGGAATCCTGGGGTTTTCGGGTGACGGCGGCCCGGCCACCGAGGCGCAGCTCGACTCACCCTACGGGCTTGCGCTGGATGCCCAAGGCAACTTGTACATCGCCGATCTGGGCAATGCGCGCATTCGCCGCGTCGGACTGGATGGAACCATCGCCACGGTTGCGGGCGGTGGGTCGTTGCCGGCAGGCGGCGCGAATAACGGGAGCCTCGCCACCACGGTATCTCTTTCCGCCCCGCGCAATCTGGCTTTCGATCACACCGGCAATCTCTACATTTCGGACTTTGGCGCGGCGCAGGTTTATGTGATGTCACCGCAAGGCTCGCTTTCGACAGTCGCGGGTAACGGCAACGCGGGCGCATCGGGCGACAACGGCCCGGCCATCGACGCCGAGCTCAACCATCCCGCGGGCCTCGCCTTCGATCCACAAGGCAACCTGTACATCGCCGATAGCGGCAATCATCTGATCCGGTGCGTGAAGTTGGGGGTGATCACTTCCTATGCCCGTGCCGCCACGCCGACCGGGCTTACTTTCGACCCGACCGGCACTCTGTATGTGGCCGACCCTTCCGCCGGCGATATCGCCGTCGTACCGCCCTCAAGCGCTGCATGGTCGATCCCCATCGACGCTCTCGATGTGTCCTATTCAAGCGGTCTGGGTTTGTACGTATCGGCGGGCAACGAAGTGGTGGTGGCCGTGGGCAACACCCCGGTGACTCTCGCCGGGGGCGGCAATCTGGCGCATGGCGATGGCGGCCTGGCCACTGAGGCGCGCCTCAATCATCCCGCGGGAACCAGCATCGATTCTTCGGGCAACATCTATATCGCCGACCGCGACAACAACCGCATCCGCCGCGTTGCTCCGGATGGAACCATCACGACCCTCGCCGGTACCGGTGTGGCGGGACTCTCCGGCGACGGCGGACTCGCTTCAGACGCGCAGCTAAGCGGGCCGTCTGCGGTCACCATCGACGTGTCCGGAAACCTGTACATCGCCGACACCGGCAACGCGTGCATCCGCAAAGTCACGCCCGACGGCACTATCTCCACGGTCACCAAACTGGGGTTGATTGCGCCGGTCTACGCGGTTGCCGATTCCTCCGGCAACCTGTACATCGCCGACTCCGGCGCTGGGAAAATTCTCACCGCCGGCGCCAACGGCGTTCCGGCGACTCTGTTGAGCGGGCTCACTTCGCCACGCGGACTCGCCCTCGACGCGCAGGGCGATCTCTACTTCACGGACGCCGGAGCGGCGCGCGTCGCCTACCTTTCACCGGCAGGCGTGGTGACGAATGTCGGCTCGCAATGGAATATTCCGCGCGGCGTCGCCGTCGACGCCTCGGGCGATGTATTCGTCGCCGATACCGGTTTGCAGCAGATCGTCGAAGTCCCCGCCGGCGGAGGCTCAATCGTGATCGCCGGCACGGGCACGGCTGGATTTTCCGGTGACGGAGGCGCCGCTCAATTGGCCCAGCTCGGCTTTCCCTGGGACATCGCGATCGGCTCCAGCGGCGCGATCCTGGTCGCCGACCTGGAAAACAACCGCATCCGCTCTGTCACTCCCCCCGCGCCGGCATCGTCGCAGATCCAAACCACCTCACCTGCGCCAGTCGCCGGAGCCGTCACCGTGCTCAATGCGGCCAGCCTCGCTCCCGGACCCGTCGCGCCCGCGATGCTGCTGCTGATTTCCGGCACGGGCTTGAGCCCGGCGCAGATTCCCGGCACCATCGTCGCCTTTGGCCCCACCCCAGCCCTGATCTTGTCGGGCGACGCGAACGGCATCCTGGTGCTTACGCCGGCGGCCATCGCCGGCTCCAGTAGCGTGACTCTCGATATCATCTATCAGAATGCGGTCATCGCCAGCGTTGCCCTGGCCGTGGCGAATGAAGCTCCGGCGCTGTTCACCGCGTCCGCCGGCCAGGCGGCGGCGAACAATCAAGACGGCACCCTCAACTCGCAGTCCAACCCCGCCGCACGCGGCTCAATCATCTCGCTGTATGGAACTGGACTAGGCATTGCCGGTGATCCCGTCAGCGTGACCTTCGATAATTACCCGGCCCAGGTGCTGTACGCCGGCCCGGCTGGCAACTATTCCGGTCTGTTCCAGATCAACGCTCAAATTCCCTCCGGTTATCTCCCGACCGGGAATCTCGCGGTCATCGTTACGGTTGGAAGCTCGCCCAGCCAAGCCGGCGTCTCGGTCTGGGTAGATTGATTTCCTCCGCTTTCGCTTTTTCGCTTGACACTAGCACATTTTAGTACTAAACAATTAGTATGCGTCCCGGCAAAGGCGCCCTCACGGGGCAGGAACTGGAAATCATGAAGGTGGTCTGGAAGCTCGATTCCGCCACCGTGCGCCAGGTGTACGAAATCCTGCTCAAGAAGCGCCACGTCGCTTACACCACCGTCATGACCATGATGAAGATCTTGGAGCAGAAAGGTTTCCTCAAGAAGCGCCAAGAGGATCGCGCCTATATCTACACTCCCACCCAGCCGCAGAAGCAGGTGTTGGGCGGCATGGTGCGCGAGTTCATCAATCGCGTCTTCAACGGCTCGGCCGAGCCACTGTTGCTGCACCTGGTGGAGGATCAGCACCTCACCGAAGCCGACCTCGAGGAAATCCGCCGCCTTATCCGTGGCGCGCGTCCAACCAAGGGAGAAAAGTAAGCATGCTTGCGGGGAATTTCTTGCTCGCCGTGCTGGGCGCCTCCGGAGCTTTCGCTCAGTCCTTCGAAGTCGCCTCCATCCGGCCGCACCAGGACCGCGCGGGGCGACAGTTCGTCGGTTTCATGCCCTCCGGCCCGCGACTCACGGTTTCCTCGG
Organism: Bryobacteraceae bacterium; assembly: GCA_030041495.1. Classification (GTDB taxonomy): domain Bacteria; phylum Acidobacteriota; class Terriglobia; order Bryobacterales; family Bryobacteraceae; genus Palsa-187. Next base: position 50,797 of record JASHNT010000107.1, read on the forward strand.
TCAGCCTTCAGGGGCTGGTCACATACGCGTATTCGCTCCAGGGATATCAACTCGCAGGCGCTTCCCGATGGGAAAGCACGGACGCATGGGATATCTCCGCAAAAGCCGAAGGCGAAACCGCTTTAACTCCCGATCAATTCCACCTGGCGATGCGCGGCCTGCTTGCGCACCGGTTCCAGCTTAAGTTCCATCGCGACACCAAGGAGCTTCCCGTCTACGCTCTGGTGCTCGGCAAGAATCCGCCCAAGCTCAAAGAGAACACCGATCCAAACGCGCGGTTCAGCATGACCTTTCGCAACCCCTCGCGAGCTGTTACCGGCATCTTCACTAAGGTCACCCTGGATCAATTGGCCAACCATCTCTCCAACCAAGCCGGCCGTCCCGTGCTCAACCAAACCGGTCTCCCCGGAACCTACGATTTCACGCTGGATTGGACTCCCGGCGGCGGCAACCCCGGCGAACCCGCCGCCAACGCTTCTGAGCTCGATGCGGTCCAGGAACAGCTCGGTCTTAAGCTGGAATCGCGCAAAGCGCCCATCGAAACCTTCGTCATCGACCACGCCGAAAAACCTTCCGAGGACTAATATGCACCCCATCCTCAATCCGTCGCTCTTGCTTCCTGCTGTGCTGGCATGGAGCGCGCAAGCATGCGTGCTCGCCGCTGCCGGAGCGCTGACGGCTCTGACGATCGCAAATCCGAAAATCCGTCTGGCGATGTGGCAAGGCCTTTTGTTGATACTCTTGCTGCTGCCGGCCATCGAGCCATGGAAAACCCCACCAAGGCTCCCCGCCGCCGTGACCCTCTCGGCCGTCGCCAGCCCTGCGTCCGCCAACCAGGCGAGCTTCCATTGGCGCGCGGAATACTGGCTCTGGATCATCGTTCTCGGAGCCGCCCTCCGGCTCTGTCTTGTCATCGCCGGATTCCTGCGTCTGCGCTGCTACCGCCAACAAGCACAGCCACTCCCGGAGCCGCCCTTGCGCTTCGCCTCCGATATCGCCCATTGGTATGCGAGCAATGCCGTCAGTGGCCCCGTGACCTACGGCTGGCGTCGTCCGGTAATCCTGCTTCCTTCGAAGACCCTGGAGCTTCCCGCCGAACTGCGCGAGGTGATCGAATGCCATGAGCTGATCCACGTGCACCGCCGGGATTGGTTGTGGGTTCTGGCGGAGACCGCAGTGCGCAGCTTGCTGTGGTTTCATCCGGCAGTGTGGTTCGTGCTGAACCGCATCCTGCTCACGCGGGAACAGGCAGTGGACCGGGAAGTGGTCCAGGTGCTACAGAATCGCGACCGGTATCTCGAAGCTTTAGTCGCTGTCGCGGGCCACCAGCTCCCATCCAGCTTCGCGCCCGCATTTGTGAGAAAGCGCCAACTCGCGGAACGAGTTCGTGCGCTCATTGAGGAGGTTCCTATGTCACGCGCTCGTATCGCCGCCGGGTTTCTGGCGGCGGGTTCAATCCTTCCCCTCGCAGTTGTGGGGGCGATGTGGTTCTTTCCGTTCGTTGGGGCTGCGCAGACAACGCAGACTGGGGGGACTGTCTATCGCCCTGGTGATGGCGTCACCAATCCCGTGCCGATCAGCCGTCCTAAGCCGCAATATTCCGAGCAAGCCACTAAGGCCCACTGGGGCGGCACGGTCGTCCTCTCTATAGTGGTCGACGAAAAAGGCGTGCCCAGGAACGTCAAGGTCGTCAAACCTCTCGGCTTGGGCTTAGACGAGAAGGCCATCGAAGCGGCGCAACAATGGCGATTCCGCCCCGGGATGAAAAACGGCGTCCCCGTGCCGGTGAGGGCGCAGATCGAAATGATCTTCCGGCCTGACGAATAACTTCTGGAGCACACCTCGCGCGTGGTATATTGCGATGTAGTCGTCGATGCAGCGCGAAGCGTCCACTACAGACCACTACACCCTTCTGGATCAGCAACTTATGAGCCGGGCCAGGCGCTATTTCGCGTGGCAGGCGCGCACCGTCAAGCCTCATTTGGGCCGACGGGTGCTCGAAACCGGGTGCGGCGTCGGCAACTTCACGCGCCATCTTACCGACCGCGATCTGGTGGTCAGCATGGACGTCGTCGAAGAATGCGTGGAGCGCAATCGCTCCCACTTCGCACGCCATCCCAACATGCAGTTCCGCTGGCTGGATGTGCAGGACCCCTCCTTCCTCGACTTGAAATCCGTGCGCGCCGACACCGTTGTGTGCCTCAACGTTCTGGAGCATGTCCGTGACGATCGCCTCGCCCTGAAGCACATGCATCACGTCCTGGTTCCCGGCGGCAAGGCGATTTTTCTGCTGCCCGCTTTCGAATCGCTCTACGGGCCCATCGATGCGAATCTCGGGCACTTTCGCCGCTACTCCAAGGGCTCCTGGCGCAGGATGGCGGAGGAAGTTGGCTTCCGTGTGGCGGAATCGCGCTACTCGAATCCGATTGGTTTCGCCGGATGGTGGATTGGCGCACGCATCCTCCACCGCCAGACCCATTCCGCCGCGATGATCCGGATCTTTGACAGGTTCGCCGTTCCCGTTCAAGCCCGCATGGAAAGATGGATTGAGCCGCCTTTCGGCCAGTCCATCTTCACCGTGCTTGAGAAGCCCTGAAAACCGGATATAATCACCCCCTGGAGGTGAGAGATGAATCGTAATGGGATTGTGTGTGCATTGGCGGCCGTAGGCGCTTTTGCGGTTATCGCAGTCACCGCGCGTGGTCAAGCTCAAACCGATTACAGCAAGGTCCAAATCAAGACCACCAAGCTCAGCGGCAACTTCTATACTCTCGAAGGCTCGGGCGGCACCATCGGCGCGCTCGTGGGGCCCGACGGAGTCTTCATGGTGGATGGCGAATTCGCTCCCCTCACGGAAAAGATCCTGGCCGCGATCCGGCAGATCTCCAATACTCCGCCGCGCTTCATGATCAACACTCACGTCCACGGTGATCACACCGGCGGCAACGCGAATTTCGCCAAGGCGGGCGTGACCATCCTGGCGCGGCCTGAGCTGCGCGAGCGCCTCATGCATCCGGCGCCGGGAGCCAACGGCGCTCCCGGGACTCCGGCGCCCGCCGCCGCTCTGCCCGTCATCACCTATGACGCGCCCATCGCCTTCCACATGAACGGCGAGGAAATCGACGCCATCCCCGTTCCGCGCGCCCACACCGACGGCGACACCATGGTCCACTTCGTCAATGCCGACGTGATCATGACCGGCGATTTCTACCGCTCGATCCAATATCCGAATATCGACCGCACTAATGGCGGCTCGCTCAAAGGAATGCTGGCCGGCTTGATTGAAGTGATCGCGATGGCCGGCCCTAACACCAAGATCGTTCCTGGCCACGGCCCGGTGGTCGACCGTAACGCAGTGGCCGCGCATCGTGACATGATTCTGGTGCTGCGCGATCGCGTCGCCGAGCAGATCAAGCAAGGTAAGACGCAGGAGCAGGTAATCGCTGCCAAGCTGACTTCGGATTACGATTCCAAAGTCGCCGAGGCCGGCACCACCGGGGATCGCTTCATCGGGCAGCTTTATCAGGAGCTGAAAGCTGCTCAGTAAGCCCTAACGCGGATCCGTGATTCTTCCGGCTAGCACCGAAGCGGCCACGGTGTCCGCCGACGCCAGATACACGCGCGCCTTGGGGTGCCCATTGCGTCCCGGAAAGTTGCGAGCCTGATTCGAGATCATGGCCTGCTCCTCGCTCATCGCGCCCATGTTGACGGCCTGATTGGAGCCAGCGCTGGGCGGGAAAAGGATCGCTCCGGCTTCAATCAGCGCTTCCACCAACCCCTCGCGCAAAGCCGCCAGCAAAATGCCGCGCGTGGCCGGCACAATCTGCAGCCGAACGCTGGGATGGACTTTCTTCCCGCGCAGCCGCGCCGCGGCGGTGCGGATGTCGCACAAACGTCCGCCGGTGCTCCCGCCGATTTCGGCCAACTGAATCTCGATTCCGGCTGCTTCACCAATGGGTCTCACGTTGCCGATGGTCGGAGGGCAGGCGACTTGCGGCTCGAGCTTGCTGACGTCGATATCGGCCACGCGCTCGTATTTGACGCCCACGTCGTTGGTGAACATCTCAAAGTCGCGCGTGCCGGCGTGCGCCAGCGCAAACTCGCGAGTCTTCTCGTCTGGATTGATGAAGCCGGCTTTCGCGCCCAGGTCGATCGCCATCAACGGAAACAGCAAACGGTCCTCCATCGAGAGGTCCCCGATGAACGGTCCGGCGTATTCGACGGCTTGGTACACCGCGCCGTCCTCGCCGAGAAAGCCTTCCAGATACTGCGCGACATCCCGGGGCGTGACGCCGCACTGCAGTTCGCCGTGCAAGTGAATTTGAACTGTCTGCGGAACCTTGAACCAGCACTTGCCGTGCGCGTATCCCAGCGCCGCCATCGAATTGTTGCCCACGCCCGTCGAGAAGACTCCCAGCGCTCCGTAAACGGTCGTGTGGGAATCGCATCCGATGACGACCCGACCCGGAGCCCACAGGCGGTTTTCGATGATCACGTGGTGCAAGCTGCCGGATCCGGAATCAAACACATTTCTGATTCCGTGTTTCGCGGCAAACCCGCGGGCTTCCGTCAGCACTTCCGCGTCCCGTTGCGACGGAGGTGAAAAGGTGTGATCGAAAACGAAGGCGATGCGATCCGGATCGAAAATTTTTCCTCCGCCCATCTCCTGCTCAAAAACCTTCGCCACCAGATTCGAGCTCAAGTCGTGCAGAACCATCCGGTCGACGTTGGCGATCACGACATCGCCCGGCTCGACTTGTTTCCTGCCGCTGGCGTTGGCGAGGATTTTTTCGATCATGTTCATAGCAGGCTGCTTCCCGAACACGTGTCGCCGTAATATAAACCACGATGTTCCACGTGCAACGCGTAGATCGTGCCGGTTCCAGCTTCGTACGGCTGCGGACCGGCGAGATTTTCGCGGAAGCCGCCGCCGTTTGTAACCGCGGCTTCAAAACGTTCGCGCAACTCGGCGATCTCCTCCGCTGGCCCGTGCGCCCGCGTCACTTTCACCCAGTTCCCGCAGTACTCAAGCGCGAGCCCAACCGAATACGCGCGGTCCTCGCGGTGCTGGACGCGCAGGATTAGATCTTCCGCGCCGGCTCGTCGCAGCTTCCGTTCCAGATCACCGATTGCATCTGTCAACTCCACGCTTCGGGCCAATGCGAGCGCTTTGCGGCGCATCGCCAATTCAGCTTCATCCGGTTCGATGATTCCCGCCGAGGGAACGTCCACGATTTCGAGCCCGGGCAATCCGGAATAAATTTCGACCGGCAGCTTCGGCAAGTCTAGGACGCCGAGCTTCGACCAACCGCGCTCCGCGCACAATTGTTCGAGCGAAGCCGTCAGCTTTGACGCCGGCCGGATGTCTTCCAAAATCGTCACCGACTTGATCCACGGATACACGCGCGGCGAAAGACCGCACAGCAGGACGGGCACGCCTTCGTGCGGAATCGCAATCAGAGACCGATTCCAGTACGGCATGAAGTTGGTCAGGAAGCGGCCCTGGTTGGATCGCCAGACGTCGGAATAAACCAGCAGTGCGGGGAGATCGCGCGCGGCCAGTGCTGCCTGCACGCGATCCAGGCGGAAGCGGAAAGCTTCGAGCGGCGTTTGACGCGCGATCAGTCCGCGCTTCATGCCACGTCCTTCACGAAGAGCTTTCGCTCGGTTTGCGTCAAGCGCTCATTGCCCGTCTTTGTAACCAGCATCGGATCGCCGAAAACCATGTAGCCGGCCAGCGGCAGATAGGTGTTGGGATGCGCGATGATGACCATGTTTTCCTTCAGCACGTAATCGACGTCTTCCAAGATGTGCGGCGTCTCATCCGGGAACAGGCCCAGGCAATGGCCGCGCACGCGAGTGTATTTCGAGCCGGTGTAATCGCCGTAGCTATACTTGCGAAACACGTCGTTCTGTGCGCGCGCCACGTCGGAAGCTTTGATTCCCGGCTTGATCAAATCCTGCGCGGCCTGTTGCGCCTCATGAAATATCGCGAAGGATTCCAGTTGGCCTGCCGAAGGCGGGCCTAGAACAACGGTCCGGCAGATCTGCGCGTAATAGCCGTTGACGCACGGAGTGAGCTCCGTGATGACCGAATCGCCCTTTTGAAGCTTGCGATCGGTCGGAGGCTTCATCCCGACCACTTCCGTACCGCCGGAAGCGATCAGCATGAAGTTGTCTTCCGCACCGTTAGATTTCAAGAAGCCTTCGACTTCGGCAACGAGCTCGTACTCGCGCATTCCCACCGCGGCTGTTTGCACGAAGAATTGGTAGCCGCGATCAGCCAGCGCCGCGGCCTCGCGAAGGAAACCGACCTCTTCCGCGGTCTTGACGCGTCGCAGTTCTTCTATATCGGCGGTCGCGGAAACGGGCGAGCCGGCAACGAAACGGTTCTCCATCAACTCGAGCCCCGCGATGGCCAAGGCTTTCGGAAACTCGCCGGTGAATTCGCGCGAGCCGGAAAGCAGATCACGGTCCCAGGGATCGGCGAAAAACACCGTGAGATCCCCGGATCGTGTCAGATGTGCCCCCGCATAGGGGCCGCAATAATTCACATTCACAAGGCAGCGGAAGTAGTCTTTGCGCCAGCCGTGGCCGTACAGTAAAATCGAATCCCATCCGCGCTCGGCCATCAAGTCCATCAACTGGCGGCGGCGATGTTCATTGACTATGCTCACGGCGACACCGACTCCAGGAACCACTCGGTCGGCAGTTCGCGGCCGAGTCCCATCGCGCGGGCACGTTTCACCACCGCGGCTCCGACGGCGGCGAACTGCGTTCCCGCGCCGGTGTTGTTATTGAAGCAGGTGATCTGATCGGCGCTTACGCGGCCTTTGGCTTTGCCCGCAACCAGATCTTGCAGCTCGCCGATGTCTTCCCAGCGCTTGATGCCCTTCTGCGCCACTTCCCACACGTCGGGGGATTGATCGTTCCTGGCGACCTCTTTCGAGTGCACAAAGTAGATGTCGGCGCGGCGGATGCATTCATCGTCGATCTCGCGGCGCTTGTTGCTCGCGTCGGAGCCGCCGATCGAGGCCACATACATCCCCTTTTCGACCCAATGGCCGTCGAAGACCGGGTCCCAAGCGGCGGTGGCGGCTTGAATGAAGTCGCTACTCACGGCGCACTCCCTCGGAGTGCCCACGGCCCGTACATTGTCCCGGCCGAGCTTGCGGCTCATCTCCTTGCAGAACATTTTGCAGTGTTCCTGATTCGGGCTGTAGACCTTGATCTCGTCGAATCGATACTGTGCGGCCAGAAACTCCAGATGCGCGCTGGCCTGCCATCCGCTGCCGAACAATCCCAGTGTGCGAGGCTTCTCTGGAGCCAGATACTTCGCCCCCACCGCGCTCATGGCGGCTACGCGGACTTTCTGGATCACTCCGTCCGGCATGATCGCGACTGGCTCGATTTTCTCGACATCGAAAAGAATCACCAGACCGCAATAAGTATTGCCCGTGGCCACCGGCAGAATCCGGCGGCGCTTAACGCCAGCAGTATAGGAGAATCCGGCCATGTCCGAAGTCAGGCGCAGAGCCCACATTCCGCAGTCGAGGCTCCCGCCCTCTTGCGTCTTCATGCGGTAGTGAAAGCCGGGGTGTTGTTTCGATTCCGCCGGCAAATAAACTTGCGAGCGAGGCCGGTTCAGAGCCTTCCCTTCGGCCAGCTCACGATAGATGCTCTCCGTCGCCGCGATGGCTTCCTGCGGCAGCAGGGCTTTCTCGACTTCTTCATTATTGAGCAGCAGAGTCATTGCCCGAGCCAGCTCCTGCCGGCTTCCGATTTCAGTAGCGGAATCAATCCACCCGCGCGCAGCATGTCGAGCAGGATGCCTCCGGGCGGAGTTCCTTGAATCGACGCGCCGGTGGTAAGGTTCTCCACCAGCCCGCGCTCGACATCCACGCGCAGGCGGTGACCGGTCTCGACGAAATCATGGATGCCGCGGACTTCAAGAATCGGCAAGCCGATTTCCGGCCCGTTGCGGTAAAACGTGCGCGAAAAGAATTCGGCCAGCACCGCACCAACTCCAGTGGCCTTGATCGCCTTGGGCGCGATAGCGCGACCGGAGGAGCATCCGAAGTTGCGCCCGGCTACGATGATGTCGCCTTTTTGTACGTTCTTCGGGAAGTCAGGATTGGCGTTTTCGAGAACGTGCTTGACCATCTCAGGCATGCCGCGCATCACCAGATGCGTGGGCGTGATCATGTCGGTGGGGATATTATGACCGAACTTCCAGCAGTTGCCTTCCAGAATCAGATTCACGGGTTTTGCGCCCCACGGCGAGGAACAGAGCGAATGCCAGAACGCAGGATAGCAGGTCCACGGTGAACGCCGTCGAATAGCGATGAGTGGAATCGTAGATTGCGCCCGCCACCACGCCGCCGGAACTCGTGCCCAGTCCGAAGAACAGCATGAAGAGGCCGAGGATGGTGCCAACGCGCTCAGTTCCGAAATATTCAAACGCGATGATCGAAGGTGCGTTGAAGATGCCGCCGTAGCCGAGGCCGAAGACCGCCGCAGTGAAGTAGACGGCGGTTGACTTGGGATCGGCTGCGATCAAGCCAGCGCAGCCCAGGATGAGGCAAGAGGTCGCGAGCAGCATGGAGACGCGGGTTGAAAATCGATCTGCCGCTGCGCCGCCCATCAGTTTGCCGAACGCGCTTGCGCCGAGCAGAGTGCTCAAAGCCTGCGCGGCATCCGGAGGCTTCACGCCCTGCCCACGCAGATACAAGACCAGGTGCTCCTGGACGCCCATCAGGGTGTGCGCCGCGAAGAACAAGCTAACACCGAAGATCCAAAAGAGAGGGCTCTTGAGAACGCCGCCTGCGTCGGAGATCGAATGGCGGGCATGACTCGCAGCGGCGCGCGGAGCATCTCTTGGTGCTTGCGGAGCGAGCACCAGCGTTACAACCAATGGAATCGCCAGGAATGCGCTCAGCGTAAGGAATGCCTGCGAGTAGCCTTGCTGGGCAATCAATTTCGTGGCCAGCTTCGGAAAGATGTAGCCGCCGAGTCCGACGCCTGCGTTGATCACGCCGACGGCGAGCCCGCGCTGCTTGGTGAACCACGGAGCGATCAGCATCGATGCCGGCACCAATGATGCCGCGGCGATCCCGATTCCCAGCAGCGTGCAGAACGCATACCACTGGATCTCCGTTTGCGTGGTGGACATCAGAGCCATCGCCGCAGCGCAGGTGACGCATCCGCCCAGGATCACGGCCTTCGGAGAATACTTGTCAGCGAGCCAGCCGATTAGCGGCCCCAGTACTCCGATCAGTAGCAGGACGACCGATCCTCCGCCCGCTGCTGCGGCGTGCGACCATCCGAACTTTTTCGGGTCGGCAAAGACGGCGTAGAAGACGGGGAGCGAGAATCGCCCCGCGCAGAACGCCACTGCGAGCACGGTGAAGGAGACGAATAATCCTCTTGCGCGCGGAATCACTGCCGCGATTCTATCGCACGCCAGTCTCGTGCTGCTCTGAGCCGAGCGAGGATCTCCTGCTTCTCCGATGCGAGAATGTCGCTGGTCTCCAGGTCGTACCAACGGGCGGTCAGATATTGGTCTTCAAGGCGGTAGAGGTCCTGGTCAACAAACGAGGAGCCGTTGCGGACGCCGAAGAGGATGTATCGGTGCATCCCATAATGAGCTTCGTCAGGCACCCACTCAAAATCTGCCGTAACAAAGATTTTGGTGTCTGAAATGGACGGCTCATCCCAGAACTCATGCTGGCTTTGGTTCGAGATCGAGACCCGAGAACAGCCGCGCCGGCCGCCCCGGTGCGGTCTCCACAACGTCCGCGTCCGGATCCCCTCCAAACTTGTCCGCCATCGTGAAGCACTGCCGAGAAGTCCCTTCCAGGCACAGCGTCGCCGGGCCATGGGGCCGTAACCCAGCCGGATCATCAGTCCCGGGACTCACTACCGTCACATCGCGGCCCATGAACTTCAGAGGCTCTTGCGCGGCGAGGCCCACAGCTAGCACGGCGAACGCGACCAACGCTCTAGCGATCACTGCGGCGATTCTATCGCAGCCACACGTCCGGATGCTATACTCATCGTCGCGTCTTCTCAAAAAGCTGCCAAGTAGGTCCTCCATGGGATTCACCATCGCTGAAAAAATCCTCGCTGCCAAGTGCGGGAAGTCGTCTGTCACCCCGGGCGAGATTGTCGAGGCTTATCCCGATCTGGTGATGAGCCACACGGCGACGTGGCGCTCGGTGAGCGTGATGAATAAGGTTGGCGCAACGAAGTTGTACGATCCGGATCGGCTCGCCGTGGTGCTGGATCATATTGCTCCGGCGAAGTCGGAGAAGAACGCCTCGGATCATCAAGCCTGCCGGACGTTCGTGCGCAAATATGGCGTGCAGAAATTCTACGACGTCGACGCGGGAATCGCGCACCTGGTGCTGATGGAGCACGGGCATGTCGCGCCCGGCGACCTGATCGTCGGCACCGATTCGCACTGCACGATTTATGGCAGCTTGGGTGCACTCGGCACGGGCATCGGATACACGGAAGTGACGTCGGTGTGGATCACCGGAAAGCTGTGGATGAAGGTTCCGGAGACGTTCAAGATTACGCTATCAGGCCAGCTTCGCCCAGGTGTTTATTCGAAGGACCTAATGCTGCATTTGATCGGCACGCTGGGGGCGGATGGGTGCAGCTACAAATCGGTGGAATTTTACGGTTCGGCTGCGGGGTTGAGCGTGTCGGAGCGGATGACCATGACCAATCTCGCAATGGAGATGGGCGTCAAGTGCGCATTCATTCCGCCGGATGCGAACACCGAGGAGTATCTGCGGGGCCGGCTCAAGGATGCCTCACGATACCAGCCGGTGTTTGCCGATGGGGACGCGGTTTACGAGCGCGAACTCGGCGTCGACTTGTCGACGCTCGAGCCAATGGTCGCGTGCCCGCACGAGGTGCAGAACACCAAGCCCATCGGACAAGTGGAGGGCACGCGCATCGATCAGGCGTTCCTTGGTTCGTGCGCAAATGCGAAATACGAAGATCTGGTGGTCGCCGCGCGGATTCTCAAAGGCCGGCGCGTTCATCCTAACGTGCGTTTCATCATCACTCCGGGATCGAAGGAGATCATGCTGGAGGCGGTGAAGACGGGAGTCGCGACGACGTTGCTGGAGGCCGGAGGGTTGTTCACGAATCCGGGCTGCGGAGCTTGCGCGGGTGATGGAGGAGTGATGGCCGATGGCGAGGTGTGCCTCTCCACGGCCAATCGCAATTTCCTCGGGAGGATGGGCTCGAGCAAAGCGGAGATTTATCTCTCCAGCCCGGCGACGCTGGCGGCGTCGGCGATCAAGGGCGCGATTGCTGATCCCAGGGAGTTTTTTTGAGGCATGGAAGCAAGCATTCACGGCCGCGCCTACAAATTCGGCGACAACATCAACTCCGATATCATCATCCCCGGACGCTATTTGATTTACATCGATCAGCAAAAGCTAGCCGAGCATGCATTCGAGGTGCTCGGGCCGGAGTTTCCGGCCAAGCTGCGCGACTTTCAGATCCTAGTGGCCGGGCGCAACTTCGGATGCGGCAGCGCACGAGAGCAGGCGGCCACCGCGATTCAGGGATTGGGTATCAAGGCGGTGATCGCCTGTTCCTTTGCGCGCACGTTTTACCGCAACGCGATCAACGATGGTCTGCCGATTTTCGAATGCCCCGATTTGTACCCGGCCGTTGAAGAAGGCGACGAACTCACCATCGATCTGGCGGCCAGCGCGATTCTGCACAAGGGCAAGGCTTATGGCTTCCCGCAGTTGCCTGAGTCGGTTCGCAAAATTCTGGAGCTGGGCGGGCTGGCAGCGTACTTGAAAACCCAGCTCTCTTAAGAAACGGCTATCGTGAGGGCGCTTCCGCCCGCTGGGACCGGAGCTGCAGCTTCCGGGGGCTCAGGCGAAGCAGCGCGGGCAGCAACACAAGCCGCAGCCATAGCTGCGTCAACTGCGCGAAAGTCACCGCCAGCGACTTCACGCGGAAGAATTGCGACCGTCCGTGCAGCCGAGGATAGTGGCGCACACCGACCTCGGCCACGCCGCATTGAGTCAGCTCCAGCTTGCGCACTAATTCCACACAGATGGTGCCGCTGGTGGAGCTGAGCTGAATCTCGTCCAGCAGGCTGCGGCGGATCAGACGGAAGTCACAATCCACGTCGCGCAGGCGAATGCCGAACAAGGCGCGGGCAAAGGCGTTATAGACTGCGCCGATGCAGACGCGGTGCCAGGGATCATTGCGCTCCAGCTTGTAGCCATTGACTAGGCCGACCTCAACGTCGAATGACGCCAGAAGGTTTACAAGCTCGCCTACATCATATTGGCCATCGCCGTCGGTGTAGAACACGAGCTCTTTGGATGCCGCTGCGAACCCGGAGCGCAGAGCTTGCCCATACCCCTGGTTCCGCGGGTGCGTGACCACTCGCATTCGGGGGCCGAACCTCTCAACCAGACATGCGAGGACCCGGGCGGTCGAATCCTGACTGCCGTCATTGATGACGATCACTTCGTAGTCGGAGGTGCAAGTTGCTAGAACTGCAAAGGCTTTTTCGATCAAGCCGGGGAGAGATAGCGCGTCGTTATAAGCGGGGAAGAATACGCTCAGCGACGGAGCTAAAGCTGGACTTGTCTGTGCCAAACCGGTTCATAGACTTTATCACAAACCGGAATCTGCCACATGGCAGCGTGAAGATTAGGAACTATGGCTTTCAGCAGGTCTTTCCTTGTGTGTCTCGTGGCCCTTTGGCGGTGCTGCCGCTTTCACTGGGCTCAAGATGACATGGGCATTCCGGCCTTCCAGGCGTGGCTGCCCCTCGATGGATCCGACCTGAGCCAAATCGGCGGCGAACCGCAGAAGCAGCTTTTTGCCCAGGTCAACGTGGGCGATCTCGCGGCCGCGGAACTGGACCACGGCCTTGACCCGGTTGCCTTCGCTGAGGAAGCGGATGGCGTGGTTCCTTTTGAACTCGTAATCGTGATCGTCGGTGTTGGGGCGGAACTTAATTTCCTTGACCTGGATTACGTGTTGTTTTTTTTTGGCCTCGTGCTGCTTCTTTTTGTTCTCGTACTGCCACTGGCCGTAGTCCATGGCTTTGGCCACGGGAGGCTCCGCAGTGGGCGCGATGAGAATAAGATCCAGACCCAACTCCTGCGCTTTGCGCACGGCCTGCGGCGTGGGCATGATCTCTACAGTGCCGTCGGGGAACACAGCGCGAACTTCGCGGGCGCGAATCGCCTCGTTTACGTTGTCCCGGACCTTCGGCCGGCGCGGCGGGAAGCCTCTGGGAATCATTCGTGGAAGGCCTGCAGCAACACAACCGGCGAGAGCATCATGACCAAATAGTACCAGATCGCCGCACGTTGCGTTAACCCTTTATTTGGGCATTTTGACACGCTCTGTAACCACGCAAGGGCGCCTGGCGTTATATGAGGTGTAAGGCAGCACCCCGTTGGAACAACTCCCCGCGCACACGACGCGGCCCGGATCGAAAGTTCACAAAGTTCATACTTTTAGACTTTCCACGAGAATAGGAGGAGTGTTTCCCTGGGGGCGGGAAAACTGGAATTCAGGAGATTTCGAGAGAAATGAGACGCAACCTTCTTTTGTCCGTCATGGCCGCCGCAGTTCTGCCGGCTGGTTCATTGTGGGCCGCGCCCGACGCCGCGGCTCCATCAACGCAATATTTGGATCGGATCGGCGAGCAGGCATTCCAGATCCAGGTGCAAGCGGATCGCCTGGAAAGTTATCTGCGCAGCGGCGCGCATGACGCTCCGCATGCGGCCGGATATACGCTGGACATCGCCGAAGGCACCCGAAGGCTCGCCGTGTTGTTGGATCAATTCGTGGCGCAGCCGGGAACCACCAACGATACGCGCCGCGCGGTGGAGAGGATGAAGGTAGCGGTGGCGGAGTTGGGCGCGTTCGCCGGCAACGCGTATGAGAACCTGGACTCGCACGCGATGGGCCTGCATCTGGGCGACATCCTGGCGAGCGTCTCCAACATCATGGATCGCGGCAATATGCTTCGCGCGAGCGTGCACCAACTCGCGGGTGCGAACTGATCCCTGAGCCCTTCCTCCGAGGCTCGGGCGGAGGCGGCCTGCACTACTCGATTCGATCGCGCGGGCCGCTTTTCCGTCGCAATCCTCGCGGATTTGACGCGCGCTAAAATAGCCACCAGTGTCCCCTTCCTGGCGCCGCTATCTAAGAATCCAAGATCTGGTCTGGCTGCTGCTGTTCCTAACTCTGATCGTGATTGCCCGAGTGATGGTGAGCCTGGGCACCGAGAACGCACCCAGCCACCTGGCTACGGTCTTCCTGGTCGCCTTTTTCATTGTCAAGGTGTTGGAAGCGCGCATCGGAACCATTTTGGCGATCGTGATTGAGCTAGCGCTCTCCTTCGGCATCACCTGGGATAGCGGCGACGTCGCCAGCAGCTTTTATCTGCTGCCCCTGCTTCCGGTGGTCTCGGCCGCGACGAATTTCGGCCTGCGCGGCACGATCTTGGCAACGGTGGCCGCCGTAGCGGTCAATTTTTCGCAAATCATCTTCATACAGGAAACCGAATACATTCCCGCGAACCAATATCCCGAGTTTGTGTTGAAGATGCTCTGGTTCCCTCTGGTCGGCTTCCTCACGTATCAACTCGCCAAGGCGAACCGCGAAAAAACACTGAAGCTTGAGGCGACGGCGAAAGAGCTGGCCGGCGCGAATCAAAGCCTGAAAGAAGCCGAGGCCGAAGTGCGCCGTTCAGAACGCTTGGCCGCGCTGGGGCAATTGACCGCCGGATTGGCGCACGAGCTGCGCAATCCTCTGGGCACGATGAAGAGCTCCGCGGAGCTGCTCACCCGCCAGGTGGCGCGGGAAAACGAAATCGCCAAGGAGATGGCCGGCTACATTGCCACGGAGGTGGACCGCACCAACTCCCTCATCACCCGGTTTCTCGATTTCGCGCGGCCGCAGCACCTGAAAATTGTCCCCGGCGATATCACGGCGCTGCTCGACTCCGTTGTCGCTCGCTTCGAGCGCGAATCCGGCGCGGCTTCTTCGGTCTCGGTTTACAAGAACTATTCACCGGATATTCCCAAAGTCGCCTTTGACGGAGAGCTCCTGGAGCGGGCTCTGCTCAACCTGCTGGTGAATGCCGCGCAGGCCAGCCCCGCAGGCTCGGTGGTGACCATTAAGACTAAGGCGGTCGAAACCAGCGCGGGACTGGGAGTAGAAATCGCAGTGATTGACCGCGGCTCGGGTATCGATCCAAAGCACCTGGAGAGCATCTTCAATCCTTTCTTCACCACCAAGAGCGAGGGCGTCGGCTTGGGCCTGGCGATCGTCAACAAGATCATCGACGAGCACGGAGGGCAGATTGCGGTGGAAAGCTCGCAGGGTGACGGCAGCGTTTTTCGCGTCTACTTGCCGGCTGTGAGAGAGTAAGAGTGTCAGATGCCGGTCATCCTGGTCATAGAGGACGAAGAGAAATACCGCCGCGTCATCAGCCTCCATCTGTCCAGCAACGGGTACCAGGTGAAGGCCGCCGGGTCAGCGGAAGACGGTTTGAAGCACGCAGGCGATGCGGACCTGGTCCTGACCGATCTCAAGCTCCCGGGCATGGACGGGCTCGCGTTCCTGGAGCAGTTGCGCGCGCAGAACATGCTAACGCCGGTGATCGTGATGTCGGCCTTCGGCACGGTGGAAATCGCGGTGGAGGCAATGAAGAAGGGCGCGGTGGATTTCCTGCCCAAGCCTTTCTCACTGGATCACCTCACGGTGGTTGTCGAAAAAGCGCTGGAGGTCCGCAAGCTGCGCGACGAGAATCGCGAGCTGCGGGAAGCGCTGGGACAGAAGTACCAGTTCGAGAACATCATCGGACACAGCACGGCGATGCAGGAGATTTTTGCGACCGTCGCGCGTGTGGCGCCGACGCGTGCAACGGTTCTGCTGGGCGGCGAAAGCGGCGTGGGCAAGGATATGATCGCGCGCGCGATTCATCAGCATTCGCCGCGCAAGGATCGGCCGTTCGTGAAGGTAAACTGCGCCGCGCTGCCGGAAAACTTGATGGAAAGCGAGCTGTTTGGCTACGAAAAAGGCGCATTCACTGGGGCCAATATCTCCAAGCCCGGCAAGTTCGAGGCCGCCAACAGCGGTACGGTGTTTCTGGATGAGATCGGCGACGTGCCTCTGCCCATTCAAGTGAAGCTCCTGAACGTTTTGCAGGATCGCAAGTTTGAAAGGCTGGGCTCCAATCGCGTGCTGGAGGTCGACGTCCGGGTCATCGCGGCAACGAACGTAGATTTGCGCGAGGCCCTGGAACAGGGCACGTTCCGCGAGGATCTGTATTATCGATTAAACGTCGTCAGCCTCAACATCCCGCCGCTGCGCGAGCGCAAGGAAGACATTCCCTACCTGGTGGATCATTTCGCGCGCAAATTCGGGGGCAAGATCAGCGAGAGCGCCGTCGAGCGGATGATGGCCTACCACTGGCCCGGCAACGTGCGCGAGCTGGAAAACGTGGTGGAGCGTAGCATCCTTCTGGCGCCGGGCGCTGAAGTTCGTGCCGAGGACGTGCGGATCGACGCTGCCCAACGCTCGCGTCCGGCGGCTGCTTCCGGCGACGGATTCCTCCCGGAGGGCATGACGCTCGATCAATATGAGCAGCAATTGATCCGCGAAGCGCTCAAGCGCGCCAACGGGAACAAGAGCCACGCCGCGCGGCTGCTGGGCTTGACCCGGAATGCGTTGCGCTACCGGCTGACGCAGATGGGGATTGAGTAAGCCTTACATCTTCGACTTGATCACGTCGACCAGCTCTTGCACCGCACCGGCGCTCTTGTTTAGCGCGGCGGATTCATCGCCGGTCAACTGGATCTCGTAAATTTTCTCAATTCCTTTCGCGCCGAGCTTCACCGGTACGCCGACGAACACGCCCTTGATCCCGTACTCACCTTCCAGATACACGGAGCAGGGCAAAATCTTCTTCTTGTCTTTCAAAATCGATTCGACCATCTCCACGGCGGCGGCGGAAGGAGCGTAATACGCGCTGCCGGTTTTGAGGTGCTTGACGATCTCCGCGCCGCCGTTGGCCGTGCGCGTCACGATGGCGTCGAGCTTGTCCTTGGCAATCAGTTCCGTCAGAGGGATGCCGGAAACGTTCGATAACCGTACGACCGGGACCATGGTGTCGCCATGGCCGCCCAGGACCACCGCGGTGACGTTCTCCACCGACACGTTCAGCTCTGCCGCGATGAATGTCCGGAAGCGAGCCGAATCCAACACGCCCGCCATTCCGATCACGCGATGCTTGGGAAATTTCGAAACGTGCAGCGCGGTCCAGCACATGGCGTCCAGGGGATTAGTTACCAGCACCAGGATCGCGTGGGGAGAATGCTTGGCGACGTTCTCCGTCACGCTCTTGACCACGGCGTAGTTCGCCAGCAGCAAATCGTCGCGGCTCATTCCCGGCTTGCGAGCCAATCCGGCGGTGATCACCACCACGTCGGAATTCGCGGTCGCCTCATAATCGTTGGCGCCGGTGATCGCGACATCGTAGCCTTCGATCGGACCCATCTGGAGCATGTCCAGACCTTTGCCCTGCGGGATCCCTTCGACTACGTCCACCAGCACAACATCGCCCAGCTCTTTCAGGGCGAGGTTGACGGCGCAACTCGCGCCGACATTCCCGCCGCCTACAACGGTCACTTTTTTGCGCATAAGTGACGATTGTAACATTCGCGCGATCGCGATCTTGCGTTTTACGAAGACTGTTGCGGGTGCATCCCGCCGCCTCAGAATAAGAACTTCACGGCGAGCTGCATGATCCGCGGCGGGCCGGCGGTATCGATCTGACCGAACAGCGGGCTGTTCATGGTCAAAATCGGCGCGCCTAGATTTGCGTGGTTTAGCGCGTTTTCCGCTTCGATGCGCACTTCCAGTGTCTGGCGCTCGAGGATGGGAAACAGGCGCGAGATGCCGGCATTGATCAGCAACATTGAAGGTCCGAGGATAATGCCCGGTCCCGCATTGCCGTAAGCGAATGCCGCCGGCTGCTCGAAGGCATTGGGGTTGATCCAATCCGAAGCAGTGCCGTTGCCATAGACGTTGGCTAGCACCTGCCGTGGTCTCTGGCCGCCGACGCCGGAAAACGCGTTATCCTCACCGGTGGTCACGGTATAAAATGCGCCGGTTTGCAAAGTGGCCGCCGCGCCCAGCCGCCAGCCACTGACGAGCCGCGTCATCCATGGATTGGAGAACTTCGGCATCTCCGCGATCCCGAACAGATTCGCCACCTGACGGCGGTCCGTTCCGGAGGTGCTGCAGTTGCCGCGGTCCAGTTTGCGGCCGGGGAAAATGTATACTTCGCTTCCGCCGCTGCCGGCGTTCAGCAACGTGTTCACGGGATCGCTAATGCAATGCGAATAGGTGTAGTTGGCGTTGAAGGTCAACCCGCGGCCCAAGCGCTTTTGCGCCGTGAACACCAGGCCGTTGTAGCTGCCGGTTCCGCTATCGTCCCAGGTGTCCACGAAGCCGAAATATTTTCCTTCGGCCGGATTAAGTTGGCTCAGCAACCGGCGTTCGTTGGTGGTGGTCAGCAGGCACGCCGCGTCGTTCGAAGCGCAGGGCCCCAAACCGCTGGCGGGGTTCAACTCGCGCGCGCCCATCAGGTGGACCATGTCGTTGCCCACGTAGCCCAGGCGCACCAGCCACTCCTTGCCGAACTGCCGCTCCACGCTCACGTTCCACTGCTCGACGTACGGCGGAAAGGTGTTGTAGTCGAACGTATTGTAAGTTCCGTACAGCGAATAGGGAGAGCCGGCGTTGAAGAGCAGCGGAAACGGATTGCCTCCGGTCTGGCCCAGGAAGGGATTGGCGAGGCCTCCGGCTGGGTCGATCAGCGTGGTGCGATCGCCCCAGGGTGGCGCGGAGGAAGTGTTCAAGTTGTATTGCGCGGGAACCGTGTCGTAAAAGATGCCATAAGACGCGCGCACCGACATCTTGCCATTGGCCTGCGGATCCCACACCAGCCCGATGCGGGGTGCGAACTGCTTCCATTGATCGTTCATGCCGGCCTTATCGGGAAATCCGGGATCGCCGGGATAAAACAGTCCTGGGGGTGCGTTGGCGAATTGCGTGGTTTTGGTGCCGTTGAGAAACGAAGGCAAGTCGAAGTGGTACACTTCGCCGTTGGCGAAGGTCATGGGGAAGTACGGCTCCCAGCGCATCCCGTAAGTGATGGTGATGCCGGGCCGCAATTTCCAGGCGTCCTGCGCGTACAGGCCCACGTACCAATCCCTGACGAACAGCGTGTTCGGCGCAGCCTCCGTGAGGCTGGAAAGATTTCCGGTGAAGAAATCCGCCAGCGCGAATCCCGTGTAGCCTTGCCCGGTGAAGGAAAGCTCGCCCATGGAGAGGGCGTTGGCGTAGGTGTTGGAGTTCCAGTGGGCGAGATTCACGCCGAAGGCCATCTGATGATTGCCCTTGATAATGCCGAAGTCATCGCTGGTCTGAAGAGTCGTGGTACGGTAGGTCGCGCTGCCCGCGGTCGGGCTCCCGATGGAGAAATACGGCGCGGGTAGCGAAATGCTGGTGAAATTCGGAAGGTAACTGTAGATATCGATGCCCACCGATTGCGGGCCGAAGAACGACGGAGCGATGCGCCCGATCGCGGTGCGGTCCACCGTCGCGCGATAGTTGTTGACGATCGATCCCTTGATCAGGTAGGTGTCGCCAATGGTGAAGGATTGATCGAAATCGTTCAAGCCGGGGGCCGTGGTCGCCAGCAGATTATGGCTCAGGCTATACGGCGACGGCTCTCCATCCTGCGTACCTACGTAGCGCGCGAAGATCGTGTGGTTCTTGCTCAAGGAATAATCCACTTTGCTGACGCCGAAGTGCTCATCGTCTTGAACCTGCAATCCATAGTTGATCTCGCCGCAGCTCTGATCCTGTGGCACGGGGAGTTTAGCTGCGATCGCCAGTGCGACTGGCGAAAGCTGCGTCAGGGGGATCTGGTTATTAGGAAACGGCTGCAGCACCGGCGCGGTCAGAGGATTCTTGAGCGTGATGGGTGTGGGCTGGCACGTCTTCGACGTGACGACGCTGAAATTACCCTGCTCCTCGGCCGCGGTGGGAACATACGCGATGGTCGCATTGGGGCTCTGCCGCGTGTCGGTCTGCTGATACGCAGCGAAGAAGAACAGCGAGTTTTTCCGGACCGGTCCTCCCAGAGTTCCGCCGAACTGATTGCGCCTTAGGGAATCCGGAGTAGTCGAAAACAACTGCCGGGCATCGAGGTGGAAATTGCGGAAGAATTCGAACGCGTCGCCATGCCATTCGTTACCGCCGGATTTGGTCACCGCGTTGACCGCGGCCGCGGAATGCATTCCGTACTCAGCTTGCAAAGCACCCATCTCCACCTTGAACTCCTGCATGGCGTCCGGGAACGGCAGCGGCAAGTTGGCATTGTTGTAGACGTCGTTGTACATGGAGCCGTCCAAGACGTAGGTTGTGCCCGTCGCGAGCCCTCCCGCGACCGAATAAGACTCGATATTCGGATAGTTGCGGCTGGAGAGCTGATTCGGATCGCTCCCCGTCGGCGCGGCGCCAGCCAGCCCGATCAGGTCCTGCACGTTCCGGCCGATCAGCGGCAGATCGACGATAGTTTGATGATCGATGACCGTGCCGATGCCGGAGTTCTGCGTCTCGACCATGGACGTATTGGCTTCCACCTGCACCTGCTCACCGGGCTGGCCGACTTCCAGGAACACATCGATGGTGGGATTGGTGGCCACTTGCAGCGTTATGCCGGTTTGCAGATAGTCGGCGAAGCCTTGCTTGGCGACTTCGAGTTGATAAGGGCCAGCGGGAAGACTGGTCAGCAGATAGGAGCCTTCCACGTCCGTGGTAGTGGTTCGCACGGCTCCGGTTGCGGTTTCCGTCAACTTCACCATCGCGCCCGGAACCGGTAGCCCGGTTTGATCTTCCACCGTGCCTTTGATCTGGGAAGTGGAAACTGCCTGGCCCCACAGGCTCCCACACGCCACGAACGCGGCAAGTACAAATCGCAAATGTCTCTTCCAAACGGAAAGTCTCAACGGGGAAACCTCATGCTCTTAACATAAAATGTATACTGATTCCTGCGCTTGGCCCGAATCGCTCGACGATGAAGAACCCCCGCAAGTTCGATGCTGCTCTGGATGTCGCTCAATTTATCGACGAACGCAAGCTCAGCGCGTTTCAGCTAGGTGTGTTCATCCTTTGCGGCGTTTGCCTCATGCTGGATGGATTCGACGTGCAGGCCATGGGTTACGCTGGCCCAGCCATCAAGCCCGAATGGCACATCTCCGATCCGGCCTTCGGGCGCCTGTTGAGCGCCGCGCTGAAGGGCGTGCTGGTGGGCTCGCTGTTCCTGAGCTACCTGGCGGACAAAATCGGACGCCGCCCGATCCTGATCGGCTCGTGCTTCTTTTTCTCTCTCACCACGATAGCAACCGCGCGCGCTACTTCGCTCGACCAGCTTATGGTGATCCGCTTCATTGCCGGCATCGGCTTGGGCGCGATCATGCCCAACTCCATGGCTCTGGTCAGTGAGTACACGCCCAAACGGCTGCGCGTGATCAACATGATGATCGTCTCCAACGGTTTCACCATTGGCGCGGCGCTGGGAGGATTTCTGGCGAGCTGGATGGTGCCTCATCTCGGCTGGCGGTCGATTTTCTATTTCGGCGGGGCGCTGCCTCTGCTGGGTGGAATCGCCATGCTGTTCCTGTTGCCGGAGTCGCTGCAGTTCCTGGTGCTGAAGCGCAAGCCGGCGCATCGAGTAGCCGCGTGGCTCAAGCGGATTGATTCCTCGGTCGCGCTTTCCCCCTCGACGGAGTTCACCATCCCCGAAAAACCTCGCACCGGCTTCACTTTTTGGAAACTGTTCGAGGACGGCCGCGCGCTGGGGACCATCCTGATCTGGCTGGTCTATTTCATGAACCTGCTGAATCTGTATTTCCTGCAAGGCTGGCTGCCGACACTGGCGAAGGCTGCCGGATTTTCGACCTCGACTGCGGTGCTGATCGGGTCGATGAATCAGGTCGGCGGAGTCATCGGAGCGCTGCTGCTGGGCTGGTTCGTGCGCAGGTCGGGATTCGTGCCGGTATTGACCGTGAGTTTCCTGATGGCTTGCGTGGCGATTGCGTTGATCGGACATCCGGGACTGCCGGGCGTGTTGCTCTTTGTGGTAACGTTTCTCGCCGGCTTCGGTGTGACCGGAGGGCAGGCGGGAATCAACGCGATGACCGGTGTCTACTACCCGACCGATTTACGCTCCACGGGGTTGGGCGCAGGGTTGGGCATCGGACGCATTGGGTCGATAGTCGGGCCGCAGCTCGCTGGGGATTTGCTCGGGCGGCATTGGTCGAGCCAGCAGTTGTTCTACGCGGCTGCGGGGCCGGCGCTTGCCTCGGCGGTGATCATGATCGGGATGCGGCGGGTGCTGAAGCCGGGAACGGAGAAACCGGAGGCCACGCCGCTAGCCGAGCCACGGCTCGCTCCCGAGCCCCGGTCATAGCTTCCCTTATTGTCCAGATCCGCTTCTTGCCTGGAGTGGGCGAGGTTGGCTCCGGGCGAGCGCGGCGAGGGTTGAAGCGACCGCCATCACCCTCTTGTGTTCGGCTTTGAAGGCCCGTATCAAGGCGGCGATTTGACGATCACGCGCCTGCGCGGATCTGCGAATTTCTCCGGACTGCCGTTCGGGCGTCACCTCAGTGCCCTTCAGATTCTAGGAAGCGCTCGGCTTCGATCGCGGCCTTGCAACCGGCTCCCGCGGCGGTGATGGCCTGACGGTAGACGCGATCCTGGACGTCTCCGGCGTGGAAGACTCCGGTGACGCTGGTGCGCGCGCCGCCTGTGGAGATGATGTAGCCGTCTTCGTCGAGCTCGATCTGTCCGGCGAATGCCTTGGTGTTGGGGATGTGGCCGATGGCGAGGAAGAATCCGTCGACCTCCTGGTCCCAGGTGCGGCCGGTCTGAACGTCGCGCAGCTTCACTCCGGTCACCAGGTTCTTCGACGTGTCGTACACGTCTTCAACCGTGGTGTTGAGCAGGAATTTGATTTTAGGATTGGCGCGAGCGCGATCCAGCATGATCTTGGAGGCGCGGAAGGCGTCACGGCGATGCACCAGGCACACCTCAGAGCCGAAGCGCGTCAGGAAGTTCGCCTCTTCCATGGCCGAATCGCCGCCCCCAACCACCATAATCTTGCGGCCTTTGTAAAAGGCGCCGTCGCAAGTTGCGCACGAGCTCACGCCGCGGCCGATCAGCCTTTGCTCATTCGGCAATCCCAGCCAGCGGGCGGAGGCGCCGGTGGCGATGATTAGAGTACGGGTTTCTTCCCACTCGCCGTCGATGTTGAGGCGGAAGGGCCGTTTGGATAGGTCCGCTTCGAGCACCGAGCCCCATTTGTATTCGGCTCCGAAGCGCGCGGCCTGCTTCTTCATGTTTTCGACCAGCTCCGGACCGAGGATGCCTTCCGGAAATCCGGGGAAATTTTCGACTTCGGTGGTGATGGAAAGCTGGCCGCCCGGCTCGTGGCCCTCGATGACCAGCGGTCTCAACCCTGCCCTCGCCGTGTACACCGCCGCGGTGTTTCCCGCGCACCCCGAGCCCAGAATGATTACGTTTTGCACGATCTTCATGGTAACAGGCGACCTGAATACTTGATGCGCCGAGGTTGCCTTTGGGCGCAACGCCGCGCACCGTGAGGCTAGCGCTGAGCTTGCCTCTCTGCGTTACGCCGGTTTCCGCGGCAGCGGCATCTCGATGAAGGCGTAGCTTCCCGGCCTTGCCGCATCGACTTCGGTCGCTATCGCTGCTCGATGCTCCCGCACCAACGGCCAGATATTGGAGCCGAGAACTATTAGGCCAGCCACCGGCCCGTCAGGTTCTGTTGGTGCCGGATGTTCTGGTCGGACGTGACAACCACGTCGAATTCGGCGGCCTCCGCCGCATCGAGAAAGGCGCCATTCTCAAGCTGCGGATGCCACTGCATATCGAGGAAGGTGTGCACCTCATGTTTGGACAAGAAGCGGCGCACGCAGACCGGGACGTTCTTGTCAAAGACGATGCGCAATACGATGACTCTTGGCGTAAGTCAAGATCGCCTCGATCAGATCCGCAGAAACCTCGAACTGTTCCGCGATTTCGGCTACGCTGACGCCGTAGTCGAAATTGTCGATGATGGCGCTGACCGGCATGCGTGTCCCTCGCAGCACGGGAGCGCCGCTATGAACGCCCGCCTTCACTTCGACCGGAGGGCATTCCGACCAGTCGATGTTCTCGTTTGCCGCCATAGGGACTCCCAGCCACCATGATTCCACGCTTTCGATCAGAAGGCCAGCCGCGAATGCATCATGTCCGAGTTCGCCTTGATTCGACAAATTTCGACTCCCCTGGCCAGTTTGTCGCGGGCTGGCCCCCTCACGCGAGCAGCCGGTTGGCGATGAATGCGCACACGAAGGCCATGCCGGTCATGTAGGCGAACTGGACCGTGGGCCAGCGCCAGCCTCCGGTTTCGCGGCGGACTACCGCCACAGTCGACATGCACTGCAAGGCAAACGCAAAAAAGACCAGCAGCGCGAACGCGCCGCCAGGAGTCAGATCGTTGCGCAGGGCTTGCTGCAATCCGGCGGAGTGCTCGATGCCCTCGCCCTCCACTCCGTAAATCGTGCCCAGGGTGCTTACGATGGTTTCGCGAGCGGCCAGTGATGTCAGCAGTCCGATGCCGATTTTCCAGTTGAATCCCAGCGGGCGGATGGCCGGCTCAATCGCATGACCGAAGTTTCCCGCGAAGCTCTGCTCGACGTTGGCGGGAGGCCGGCCGTGCTGCAAGGGAAGCTGGGTCAGAGCCCAGATCACCACCGCGACTCCCAGAATCACAGTACCGGCCCGTCGCAGGAAAACTTTCGAGCGGTCAATCAAACGCAAGCCCAGCGAGGAGACCGTGGGCCAGCGATAGGGAGGCATCTCCAGCATGAACGGCGTGCTCCTGCTGCGCAGCACGGTCGATTTCAGCAGCCGCGCGGTGCCGATGGCCGCCAGAAATCCCAGGACGTACAAGCCCAGCATCGCCAGCGTCCGCGCGCTGAGGAACGAACCGAGCACGCGCTTATCGGGCACGAACGCGGCGGTCAAAAGAATGTACACCGGCAACCGCGCGGAGCAGGTCATGAACGGTGCGATCAGGATGGTCGCGATGCGATCGCGCTTGTTCTCAATCGTGCGCGTCGCCATGATGGCCGGAACTGCGCAGGCGTAGGCGGATAATAAGGGGATGAAGCTCTTGCCCTGCAGGCCGATGCGCGCCATGGTCCGGTCCATGATCAAAGCTGCGCGAGCCAGGTAGCCGGAATCTTCCAGGAATCCGATGAACAGAAACAGCAGCAGAATCTGGGGAAGGAAGACGACCACCGATCCCACGCCGGCCCAGATTCCTTTTTCCACCAGCGAGCTGAACGCGGCGTTGGGAATGTGCCCGCCGATCCAGCGGCCGGAAACGTCGATCAGGGCCTGCATTCCGTCCATGATCGGCCGGGCTCCGGAGAAGATGGTCTGAAAGACGGCGACCACCACCAGGAGGAAAATCAGCGGCCCGAACAGGCGGTGCAAGAAGATTGAGTCCAGGCGCCGCGTCCAAATGGGAGGAGCGGGCGCGTGATACTTGGAATTATTTCCGACCCTTGCGGCCCATGCGCGGCACTGCGGGATGTTCTGGATCACCGGCAATTCCACGCGCGGAGGCTTGTGCTCGACGGCGGTCGCGCCGTCCAGGAATTGAAACACCTTGTCGAGTCCCTGGCCTTTCGAAGCGCTGACCAGCGCCACCGGAGTGCCGAGTTGCACGGAGAGCTCCGCCGCATCGGCTCCGCCGCCGCGCTTGGCCAGATCGTCGGCCATGTTCAGCACAACCAGAGTCGGCAATCCGAGGCTCAAAACCGGAGCCGCCAGCACCAGATGCCGCGCCAGGTTGGTCGAATCCAGAATCAGCAAGATCGCTTCGGGACGCGGCAAATCCTTCATCTCGCCAAGCAGCACGTCGTGGGTAACGCGCTCATCTTCGGTGCGCGGCGTCAGGCTGTACACGCCGGGCAGGTCCACAACAAAAATTTCGCGGCCCGGGTCTAGCTTGACGCGACCCATGCGATGTTCCACCGTCACGCCCGGAAAATTCGCGACTTTTTGCCGTAGGCCGGTGAGCCGGTTGAAGAGCGTCGATTTTCCAGAATTGGGCGGACCAATGATAGCCACAATCCGCCGTTTTACGAACGGAGGCGCAGCGACAAGTGTGGTCCCGGCGGCGCAATCGTGGCAATCGCTCATGCTGGCTCGCTCAATCCTCGGGGATCTTCAGAAGCAGCTTGCGCGCGGTCTCCCGCCGCAGCGCAACCTCCGATCCGTCTACACGAAACACCCTCGGGTCGCCGCCCGGGGCTGAATGGGCCGGCGTCACGGTGTGGCCCGGCAAAAATCCCAACTCCATCAGGCGGCGCGCGTCGTCTTCGGGCAAATCGAGGCGCTCCAAAATACCCTGCTCTCCACGGTGCAGTTCCGTGAGATTGCGCGGAGGCGGCCCGGACCGCCGCAGCGCCTTTTTGACATCCGTTTGCATGTTGAACCAGTAAAAAAACCGGAATCTAATGATCTCAAAATTTTGGGGCATCATGGCTGCGCCACCCATTTGCATCTGGCCGTCCAATTCGCCCCGCGACATAAGTTCATATCCAGCATAGCGCATCTCGGACTGAAGTGGTCTTATATCCAGCCGAGCTGCGTCAAGCCACCCTGAGCGGTTGCCAGACTCGGGCGAGTTGCCCCAGCCGTCGCCGTCCTACCGCTATCATGGGTAACACGTGTTACTCGAAGTCCCCTCCCAGCTCCAAGCCATCCTAAATGATTTAGATGCCGCCGGATTGCGGGCGATTCTGGTGGGCGGAGCAGTGCGGGATGCGCTGCTGGGCTTCCCGCCAAAGGATTTCGACATCGAGGTTTACGGCCTTCCTTACGACCGGCTGACCGGCTTCCTCAGCAGCTACGGGCGGGTGGACTTGGTGGGCAAGAGCTTCGGAGTGGTGAAGCTCGGCGCTTGGGATTTTTCTATTCCCCGGCGCGAAAGCAAGACCGGTCCGCATCATCGGGATTTCCACACCACGTTTGAGGAATCGATTACACCGCGCGAAGCGGCTTCCCGGCGGGACTTCACGATCAACGCCATCGGCTACGATCCGGTGCGGGACGAGGTGTTGGATTTCTTCGGCGGGCAGGAAGATTTGAAGAATCGCATTCTGCGCGCGACCAGCATTGCGTTCCGCGAAGATCCGTTACGCGTTCTGCGAGGGATGCAGTTCGCCTGCCGCTTCGGTCTGACCGTGGATGCCGCGACGGCAGAGCTCTCGCGCTCCATCGCTGGCGAGTATCGGACGCTGGCGGTCGAACGGGTCGCCGACGAATTCATGAAGTGGGCGGCGAAGAGCGACCATCCAGGGCGCATCGCCAGCTATCTGAAAGCCACCGGCTGGGAGGTGCACTTTCCTGAAATCGCAGCACTGGCGGGCGTTCCGCAAGATCCGGGATGGCATCCCGAAGGCGACGTCCGCACGCATACCATGCTGGTGCTGGACGCGGCGGCGCGGATTGCGAATCGCGAAAAACTCGAGGGCGATGAACGCGCGTTGCTGCTGTTTTCAGCCTTGTGCCACGATTTCGCCAAGCCCGCCACGACGGAACTTCGCGAGCGCGAAGGGCGCATGCGCTGGACCTCCTGGGGCCATGAAGCGGCGGGCGGACCCATGGCGCGCGCGTTCTTGGAGCGGATCGGGATCAAGGCGGCGATCGTCAACCAGGTTGTGGCGCTGGTGGAGAATCACCTGGCGAGCTCGAGCATCGGGCGCGATCCCACTCCGCGGGCCATCCGGCGGCTCGCCATCCGGCTTGCGCCTGCGAACATTTTGCAACTTTTGCGTCTAGTCGAAGCGGATCATTCCGGCCGCCCTCCCCTGCCGCCCGGGTTGCCTGAGGCCGCGATTCGCATCCGGGAAATGGCCATTGCCCAGTCGGTGGAAGAAAAGCCGCAGGCTCCGCTGATCCAGGGCCGGCACGTTCTGCCGTACTTCGATAACCTGCCCGGCAAACATATCGGCGAGGTGGTCAACGCCGCGGTCGAAGCCCAGGCCGACGGAGAGTTTTCCACGCAAGAGGAAGCGCTAGCGTGGCTGGAGCGCTTCATGGTGCTCAGGCAGAGCGCGCCTTCAGAAAAGCAGTAGCTGTCGGTCGTGCGGCCATAATTCCGGTTCCTCCTGATCGTGAAATCGGCTCTCGAAGCCGTAGCGCTGGCGGATGCGCGCGATTCGTTCGACGATCCGCTCCGGATAGTCGCCGCGGAGATACGCCGAGCGCTCGAACCGCTCGCGATAACGGCGGACCAGCAGCGGAAAGTTTTCTTCAAGAAACGGCAGGAACACCTGCCACGCGCAAGGCTTGAGGAAAACCACGCTGCCTCCGAATCCCTTCGCGCCTGCGGATCGAGCGGCCCGCGCGACCGCATCCAGACTGGCATCGCTATCGGTGAGCAGAGGCAGAATCGGAGCTGCGAAGACGGTCGCGCGAATGCCGTTGCTCGTGAGCTTCCGAACCGCGGCCAGGCGCAAATCGGGGCTCGGCGCCATGGGCTCAAGCAAACGGGCTAGCGCCGTGTCGACGGTGGTAACGGTCATGGAAATGGTGAGGAAGTGCCGGCGGGCCACTTCTTGAAGCACAGCGATGTCCCGGGTAACCAGTTGTGATTTGGTGGTGATGCCCAGGCGGAGGCCGGAGGTCTGTGCGAAAGCGCGGAGGATCGCCCGAGTCACTCCGTAGCGGCGCTCGGCGGGCTGGTATGGGTCGGTCGCGGTGCCCAGCGCGATGGTTTCGCCGCGCGGCAGTTTGCGCAGCTCGGCCAAAAACGTGTCAGCATCGAAATGTTTGGCATAAATTCGACGCTCGAAATCCAGGGGATCGTGCAACTCCATGAACTCGTGGGCATAGCGCGCGTAGCAGTACTTGCAGCCGAACTCGCAGCCGCGGTACGGGTTGATCCCCCAGCGAAAGGGTAAGCGGTCCGTGTTGCACTTGTGCAGAAAGCTGCGCGCTGCGATCTCGAAGTAATCGACGCGGCTCTTGGCTTGGAGTTTTTGGCTCTCCGCCGCCATCTTGGCGATGCCCACCAGAACCGGACGGGCGGTTGTGAGCGGAGCAGGCACGCCCCGATATTCGCTCTTTCTTCGCCTTCTGTCAAGACTGTAAACACTCGCGCGGCCACACCCGTCCGAATGGTAGTGGGTTTATCCCGTCGCGAATTTCTTTTCTCCGCCGCCGCGCTTGCGCCTTCGGCACATGTACTCGCCTGGCAGGAGCCGGATTCCGGCGCGACGCCCAAATACACCAGCGATGTCAACGTGGTGAACGTTCTGGCGACGGTCCGCGACAAGGATGGCAAGATCGTCTCCAACCTCACCAAGGACGATTTCAGCATCGAAGAAGACGGCCGGCCACAGGCGATCCAGTATTTCGCGGCGCAATTCGATGCTCCCTTGAAGCTGGGGCTGCTGGTGGACACCAGCGGCAGCGAACGGCGCAACATTGAGGCCGAGCGCCGTGCCAGCTATAAGTTCTTCGACCAGGTGATGCGCGAGGATCGTGACAAGGCCTTCCTGATTCACTTCGACCGCCAAGTGGAGCTGCTCGCGGATCTGACCTCCTCACGCCAAAAGCTGGCCAAAGCGCTCGACGAGCTGAGCGCGTCGGATGAGCCGGGCAACTCGGGCCGGGGTCGCGGAGGAAGAGGACGAGGGGGCGGCGGTGGGGGCACGATGCTCTACGACGCCGTGTTCCTGGCGGCGGACGAGATGCTGCGCAAGGAGCAGGGGCGCAAAGCGGTGATCTTGTTTTCGGACGGCGACGACCGGGGCAGCAAAGAATCGCTTCCCTCGGCGATCGAGGCCGCGCAGCGCGCCGACGTGTTAGTTTACTCGGTTCGCTTCTACGATCCGGGCGGCTTCGGCCGGCCGACCACCGGTATCGGCCCCGTGGGCGGCCGCTATCCGCGCCAGGGGCGCGACGCGGGAGAAGGGAAACAGGTCCTGGAGCGTATTTCCGCCGAAACCGGCGGCGCATACTTCGAAGCCTCCGGCTCGACGCTGGACAAAACCTACGCGCGAATCCAGGATGAGCTCCGCAATCAGTACAGCCTCGGCTATACCTCCGATCAGCACGGCGCGGGCTACCGGCTGATCAAGGTTATGGTCAAGGGCAAGAATCTGACCGTGCAGGCTCGCGAAGGCTACTACGCCAAGTAGCGGCCCCCGGGCCGCCCTCTGTCGTGATAGACGGACTCAGTCTCGTGTACACTACATAAGTCGGTCTCGTATACACTACTCTAAGAAGGTCTTGAAAACGTTCCAGAGGAGAAACTGCTTATGAAGAAACTGATGAATCCATCCGCGCTTCTTGCCGTGGGCGCGATGGCGTTTGGGGTCATGTTATCCGCCCAAGCTCCGGGCGGCGGGGGAGGAAGAGGAGGTGGGCGCGGCCGCGGACCCGCGGGCCCTGCATTGTCCGTTACCTCCGATGCGTTCCCGGACGGCGGCGTCATCCCGATGCACAACGCGGGCGTGGGCGATAACAAGTCCCCGGCTTTTGAGTTCCACTGGTCGATGGGCACCACGCCGGCAGAGGCGCCCGCGGATCTGAAATCGTACGTGGTGATCCTGCACGACATCGAAAACGCGGGGCGGGGCAAAACCACCACCGACACGCTGCACTGGTCCGCGTTCAACATTCCCGGAGACGCTAAGGGTTTGCCGGAGGGCAGTCTTCCCGCGGGTTCGGTGAACGGACCTGGCATCCGCGGCGGACCGCAGGGCGCGTACTTCGGACCTGGCGCGGGCCCCGGCCCGTACCATCACTACGTGTTCGAGTTTTACGCTCTGGACACCACATTGGATCTGTCGGGAACCCCCACCCGTGACGACCTGATGAAGGCGATGGACGGGCACGTGGTCGGCAAGGCGGCGTACGTCGGCCGGTTCCACAGGGAGTAAAGCAAGGCAACGGGAGGGAGGGCTTCTCATGAAACAGCGATTGATCTATCTCTTTGGCGCGAGCGTTGTGGCGCTGGGTACCGTGGCGCTAATCGCGCAGACACCTGAGGGAGGTCCTCCTCCGGGCGCATTCCCGGGCCGCGGTACGGTCGGGCGAGGAGGCCGCGGCAGAGGCGGCCGTGGCACGCCGCCTCAATTCCAGCTCATCAAAGGCCAGCCTATTGACACGAGAGAGCCCGAGAAGAAGGACGACCATCCGGCGTTTCCGGGCCAGACTCGTGCGCCCTATGAGCCAACCACGCAGCCGGTGGTCACCGTGCTTACCGACAAGCTGAATAACCCGTGGAGCTTCGCATTTCTTCCTGACGGCAAGGTGCTCATCACCGAAAAACCAGGCGCAATGCGCACCTTCAATCCCAAGGACAATTCGCTGTCGGAGCCGCTGGGCGGAGTTCCGAAGGTTCATTACCAAGGACAGGTAGGACTTTTGGATTTGGCTCTCGATCCGAAATTTTCTTCGAACCGCCGGATCTTTTTCAGCTATATGGAGGACATGGGCGAGGACGACGCGATTGTGATGGCCACCGCCAAGCTGGCCAAGGACGATAGCGAGATCACTGGTGTGGACGTGATCTTCCGTGCTACTCCGATCAACGCGCGGATGCACGGAGCCAACCGCGGTGGACGCATCGCCATCGGGCGCGACGGCAATCTCTTCATGACCGTCGGCGACGGGTCCGGCTCGCCGCCCTGGGATATGGCGCAGAAGCTCGATAACACCGTCGGCAAGATCATTCACATCACTCCGGAGGGTAAACCGGCTCCTGGAAATCCGTTCATCGGCCAAGCCGGTAAGGCGCCCGAGATCTGGTCGTACGGCCATCGCAGCGAGGAAGGGCTGACCATCAATCCGGCGAACGGCGAGCTGTGGGAGACCGAGCACGGCCCGCGCGGCGGCGATAAACTGCTTCAGCCGGAGAAGGGCAAGAACTACGGCTGGCCGGTTTACAATCACGGCATCGATTATCCGGGTAACCCGATTGGCGCGGGAATCACGGAGGCCCCGGGCACGGAGCAGCCGCTGTATTATTGGGACCCGGTCATCGCGCCTTCGGGCCTCGCGTTCTACACGGGTAATAAATTCCCCGAGTGGAAGAACAGCATCTTCGTGGGAGCGCTGGGCGGGCAGATGCTCGACCGGCTACACCTGGATGGGAAGAAGGTCATCGGCGAGGAGCCTCTGCTGATGAACCAGCGCACCCGCATCCGCGACGTGCGCATGGGCCCGGACGGGGATGTGTACATTTTGACGGACGCGAATTCGTTCATGAAGCTATCGCCGAAATAAAACCGCTATTTCCTGGCGCGGGGGTATCGGGGAGTTTCGAGTTCGACGTGCTCCCGCAAGACCTATTCCTTGCCGCGAATGGACGCCAATACAGACTACTCGCAGACCATCAGCTTGGGAGGATTGGGATCCGGCGGGAGGGGATCGAGTTTGATCGAGTACCACGACTCGATGCCACCAGCCACGCTGAGCCACATCCCTTTTCGTATTTCTCCGATCCCCAAGACGTAGCGCCCCGGCGCGAGATCGGCGAGCGAAAAATCGCCCTGCGAGCTAGTCTTGACGCCGAGCACTGGGTTGGGGTCGGGGCCGAACATGCGCTGCACCGTCGCCCAAACGCCGACAACGGGTGCGGACCCTTTTTCAACGTGGCCAGCGATCACACCTTTAGCAGGGTCGGGGAGGAATTCGGTCCGTTCGGGGTCCATCGCCTCGCCGGAGCAATCCCCGGCGATGCCGATCGTGAGCGACACCGGCGGCAGAGACCTCTCTTCGCCTGGCGAGAGGGTCAGCTTCGACCGAGGGGCGTTAAAGCTAGGCCATTTTAAGAAATACGTTCCCGCTGGCAGCCCGGAAAAACGGAATACGCCCTCGGCGTTGGTCTGCGCCTCTTGATGGACCACGCCCGACTCGGAGTCGAGACCCGCCGTCGCGTTATCGATTCCTTGACCGAATGTGTACTGAACCTTGCCAGTCAGGCTCGCGGAGTTGTCCTGGGCGAACGCCAGCGGCAGCGCGAGGACGAGCAGCGCAATGGCCAACCGGCGCGGCATGTCGCTACGCTCCCCCCACCGGGGCGACGAGAATCACGTCGCTCGGGGTTTGCGCGCCTGCTTCGGGCTCGATGGAAACCGCGACGGCGTAGAGTGAATCCATCGTTCCGGGAAGAATGTTCATGCCCGTCCCCTGGCCATTATCCTTGAACAGGCCGGCGGGGCGGGGAGAGCTGTTCTTGGAGGGGATGATCCACATCTCGAAGGTCTTGCCCGTGGGCAACATGGGAAGATTGGACGCGATCAGCAGGACTCCTAGCCGTGAATTGATGAAGATGTTGCCTTTTGGCGGCTGCGGCTTACCCGCACCAAAAGTTACCTGTTTTGTTTCGGGCTGATTCAGGAAGTTGAAAGCCTGATTCAGGCGGTCGCGCTCGGCGGTAATCTGAATCACCTGGCTCCGGGCCTCGGCCAACTCGCTCTGGCGATGCCGCTCCTGCACGCTCAGCCAGCCCGCCAGCAGCAGCATCAAAGCGGCGGCGAAGGCCCCCAGCCAGCCCCAGCCGGAGCGCTCGATTCCGAACCCGGCGAGCACGCGGCGCTTCAGCCCTACGGGCGGCGTGGCCTGCTTCACGGAAGCCATCACCAGCGCGTTGACGGCCAGAGCGTCGCGCAGATTGCGCTGGCACGTTTCACAGCCGCGGGCGAGGTGATCGTCCACCTGGTCCCGTTCCTCGCCCTCCAGCGCGCCTAAGGCGTACAGCTCCAGCACTTCCCTCAGCTCTTCGCAGCTCATGGGACGCCCGTTCATCACGCCACCGCCTGTCCGGAGAGCTGGTCGCGTAAGACCTTCAGAGCGGTTCGCACCCACGTCTTCACGGTCCCGAGTGGCTGCTTCAGCCGGGCCGCCATTTCGGTTTGCGAAAGACCTTCGAAGTAGGCCAGCTCGATGACTTCCCTTTGCGCGGGGGTGAGTTTGACAAAAGCTTCCCGCAAGCGCCGCGCCCGATCGAGCGTCATGGCACTGTCCTCGAAATTCGCAAACAGGCGCGGATTCTCGATACGGTCGAGCTCAGTCGAGCTGGCGGACATGCGTCCGTCGGTCGAGCGTAGATGATCGATGGCCCGATTCCGGGCCACGGTCAGGATCCAGGGCCCCAGCGCTCCGCGGTCCTGATCGAAGGATTGCGC
This sequence comes from Bryobacteraceae bacterium, assembly GCA_030041495.1. GTDB lineage: Bacteria > Acidobacteriota > Terriglobia > Bryobacterales > Bryobacteraceae > Palsa-187. The sequence continues at coordinate 85,167 of JASHNT010000107.1, forward strand.
ACGGTTCCAGACGCGCAGAAAGGTCTCCTGCACCAGATCCTCGGCCACCCCGGCGTCCCGCACCACGCGGTAGATCAGCGAATACGCGGCTCGCCCATAGCGGTCGTAGAGGGCGGACATTACGTGCGGATCGCGGGCACGCAGGCGGCGGGCCAAATCGCCGTCTGTATACGGGAACACGCCTTTGGCGGATTATATCCCACCCTTCGGTCAATCTGTGATAATGGAGTTTTGTGTCGCGTTTCAAGGAATTGGAATCCCGCCTGGAGGACACTGAGCGTCAGCTCCGCCTGCTCCAAAAAATCAGCCGTTACATGGCCCGCGAAATAACGCTGGCCGGCGCGTTCGAAAGCATCGTCTCGCTGGTGGTGGAGTTCATGGCCTGCGATTCCTGTCTGCTCTACTTGCTCCAGGACAAGGAACTGGTGCTGTGCGCGTCCAACAACCCGCAACCGGAGACCCTGGGCCAGGTGCGATTGCGGCTCGGCGAAGGACTCACCGGCTGGGTGGCGCGCGAGCGAAGGCTGCTGGCGATCTCGCGGGAAGCGTATCTCGATTCGCGATTCAAACTGTTTACGGACCTGCCGGAAGACGCTTACGAGGCGTTTTTGTCCGCTCCGGTGATTGTGCGGAATCGCGTGGCGGGCGTCATCAACGTGCAGCATCGCGCGCCGCATTTCCATAGCGGCGGCGAAATGGAGTTGCTGACCACGGTCGGGGAACAGGTAGGCGCTCTGACCGCGCTCGCCATGAACGATGCTTCCCGGTTCGATCCGGCTAGCGCGCTGGAGCTGGTGATCGCGCCGGTGCGCCGGGCGTAGAAGTGAAGTGAGAATGCGCCGTTTTGTTGTGTTCCTGCTGCTGGCGCCGATGGTTTTCGGCGAGCGCTGGGCGCTCCAATACTTCTACGACGAACCCCACCAGAAATTTGAGATCGTCGATCTTGCTTTTCCAACCGCGCGCCGCGGCATTGCGGTGGGGTGGACCGGCGATGTTACTTCCGACCGGCGTGCCAAGCCCACCGAACTGCTGACCAGCGATGGCGGCGAGCATTGGACGCAGGAGCCGCTCAAAGACGAGCCGCGCTCCATCTTCTTCCTCAACGAGAACTCGGGCTGGATGGTCACCGATACGGCTATCTGGGGCACAACGGAAGCGGGCCTGAATTGGATCAAGTTGTGCGAGCAACCCAAGCCCGACCGCAAGTTGAAGCCAGAGTCTCCTGAAGGACTGATTTTGCGCCTATGGTTCCTCGATCCGCAGCACGGGTACGCGATCGGATATCAGAAAACGGTTCTCGAAACGCACGATGGCGGGCGCACCTGGAAGCCGCTGGACGCTGCGGCCAAGCCGACGGGCAACGCCGCGTTCACGGCGTACTCCAGCATCGTCTTCGACGGCGACCATGGACTGATTGTCGGGACTGCGGTTCCTCCGCGCCACAACTTGGGTCCTTTCCCCTCTTGGATGGACCCGGAGACGGCCACCAAGCAGCGCGCGGCTGCGACGGTCACTCTGCTGCTGCAGACTCGCGATCAGGGGATGGATTGGAATTCGTCGAACTCCGCTCTCTTCGGCTTGGTGGGGCAGGTGCGGCTGGCCGGTGCGAACGGATTGGCGGTCTTCGAATACCCCGAGTCCTTCCAGTGGCCGTCGGAAGTTTTCAGCCTCGACCTGAACACTGGAGAGAGCAGAAGCGCCTTTCGCGCCAAAGACAGGAAAGTCTTCGACGCCGCGGTGTTCCCGGGCGCCGAAGCAGTGCTGGCGGCCGTGGAGCCGACCGGTAGGCTGAACTCGATTCCGATTCCGGGCAAGGTGAAGATGCTTTCGAGTGTCGGCTTCGAGGATTGGAAGGAAATGGACGTGGACTACCGCGCCGTCGCCACCTCGCTGGTGATGGCCGGGCCGGATCGCCAGCATCTGTGGGTTGCGACGGATACGGGAATGATCTTGCACCTTACGCCCTAGGGACTCGTGGTTGGGCCGCGTATTTTCTTCCGCCCGCCTGGGTAGAACATGCCGCTTGCTTGGGAGCCTCACTCGCAGAATCAATAGCATGCAAGATGGCCCGCCACATGCTAACACTCGCGCCATATGTGGGGAAAAACTTACGATACCAGCTCCAAGCCTCTGAGCATGACGCAACCTGCATCCAGCGGCGTCGCAGCCTCGCTGGGATCGGAGAAAACGCAAGCAGAACGAACCCCAGTGGACCGGCCCCAAGCCCCCGCGCCATTGCCGCTGCGGACCGCGGCATCCATCGGCAAGAGCACTCGCATCCGGGGCGAAGTTTATAGCGAAGAGGAGTTGTTCCTTGACGGCGAAATCGACGGCGGTATCGAAGTGCGCAATGTTTTGACCATTGGCCCGAACGGAAAGGTCAAGGCCAACGTGAAGGCCAGGGAACTGGTGGTGCACGGGTCGATCCAGGGCAATGTCGAGGCCGCCGACCGAATCTCCATCATGAACGGCGCCAGCATCGCCGGCGACGTGAAGACCGCCGGCATCGTGATCGAGGACGGCGCGTATTTCAAAGGCGGGATCGATATCCTGCGGCCAGAGAACGCCAAGCTAGCCGACGCCAAGGCCGCCGCCGCGAAGGCTTGAGAACTATTTTCCGCCAGCGCCCAGCCGCGAAATTTTTTCTTCCAGCGCGCGCACCTGGCCGCCGAAGGCTTCCTGAACCTGGTGGGCGATCGGTTGGCGCCTGGTCTCCAGGCGCTGTTTGTCCTTCTCTGACAGATTGTGATAAAGGAGCCTTACTTCCACGATCAAATCGCGCAGCGTTTCTTCGTGGCGCTTCAGACTCTGGTAGATCTCGGCTAACGATTCGGTCCCTGGCGCGGTTGCGCCTGCCGCTCCTTCCGGAGCCTCGCGGTTTTGGGCGAGTTGCGGCTGATCTTGCGCGGCAAGGTGAGCTTCCTCAGGTGGGCGACCGCCAATCGATAGCATCAACGGCTTCGACATGTTGCCTCCTCAAGCGTGGACACTTCTAATTTTATTGCCTACTGTTGGACGGCGGTATAGAGGGTTTGCGTTTCCGGAACGCTGCCCAGGCTGAAGGTCACCGGGACGAGGGTGTTGTCGGCAATTTGCGGTACCTCCACGTTGAACTGATACGGGCCGACATAGCCGGGTGCGAGGTCATCATACTTGAGCGCTGCGGAAGCACCTCCAATCGAGATGGCGGACGCCTGTGGAAGCCGACGCCGTAAAGGATCATCAGCTCGCCTGGGTGAGCGGGGTGCGATGCGACTCCGGCGATCGCGCCGGTGGGGGCGTCGCCGGCCACCTTGAAGCTGAAGGCGATGCTCGCCGCGCTGCCATTTTTCGGGGTCAAAAGCTTCACGCCTCCGGTGGTGACATTTCTCCGGCGCCTGCGCATTGATTTGACCGGGACCAGCGGAAGAAATGTATTCGTCCTAGGCGAGACAGGCTCCATGGCGCGGCGATGGCGTCGGGTGAAGCGGTGTAAGTGTCCAATTGCCCGTAGTCTGGGCGAACGCCTCCCAGAAGGGCGAACGAGACAAGGGCTAACATCCTCTGAGGCTGCATTCCGTTGATGATCGCACCAGGCGGCTCGTCTCGTGCTACAAAGGAGAAAAATGATTGTTTGGCTGACTGGACTTCCCTGTTCGGGAAAGACCACCCTCGGTTTTGCTTTGACTGAGCGCCTGCGCGCCGAAGGCCTTCAGGCAGAATTTCTGGACGGAGACGTGGTGCGGCGCGAATTATGGCGCGATTTGGGCTTTAGCAAAGCCGACCGCGAGGAGAATATCCGGCGGCTGGGATTCGTGGCCTCGTTGCTGGCGCGGAACGGGGTGGTCGCGGTGGTATCCGCGGTTTCACCGTACCGGACGGCGCGCGATCGGGTGCGCCGCGAGGTTCCCGCCTTCGTCGAGGTGTACGTGAACGCGCCGCTGGCCGTGTGCGAAGAGCGCGACGTGAAGGGCATGTACCGCAAGGCTCGCGCCGGCCAACTGGGAGGATTCACCGGAATCGACGATCCCTACGAAGCCCCGCTCGCTCCTGAAGTCGAGTGCCGCACCGATATCGAGACGATTGATGAAAGCCTGAACAAGATCCTCGGCAAAGTGCGGACCGCCCGTGCCTCGCTCGAGACCGGGATTCTAACGAAGAGTTAGCTTGTCCCACAAGCGGATGCCGCCTTTGATCGCATTGGCATTGCTTCCAAGCCGCGCGCCGGCAGGGAGCTTCTTGAGCAGCTTTGCGTTGCCCCCGCCCAGCACGACGTAATCGGCTTCCAGAGCGCTCTTCAACTGCTCGGTAACGTCGAAGACGTGCTTGCGCCACTTCTTCTTTCCGAGACGCTTCAATCCGGCCAAGCCGATGTAATCCTCATAGGTGCGGCCATTCTTGTAAGGCAGGTGCGCGAACTCCATCGGCTCCAGCACGCCGTCGACGATGAGCGCGGAGCCCAGGCCGGTGCCCAATCCCAGGAACAACATTCGTCCGCCTTCATAGCTGCCGATCGCCTGCATCGCGGCGTCGTTGACGACTTTCACCGGGCATCCGAAGGTCTTGCGGAAATCGAAGCCCACCCAGCCTTTGCCGAGATTATGCGGCTCGATCAAGGGTTTGCCGTGCAGCACGGGGCCGGGATATCCGATCGATACCACCGAATACTTCCAGCCGGCGGTGACTTTGCGCACGGCGTTGACCATCAGCCGAGCCGTGAGCTTGGGCCCGGAATCGATCTTTACCGGACTCTGGTGGTGGTTGTCGCAAACCTTGACGTGCGTGCCTCCCACGTCAATGACCAGGACATTGTGCGTTGGTTTCGGCACGGTTCTAAACGAAGCCGATGGCGCGTCCGCAGACTGCGACGGCGAACCACAAGCCAAAGGAGGTCACGGCGAGGAACCGTCCCCAGATGGGGATGCCCGCTCGCATGGAGCCGACGCGGGGATAAAGGGTGTACTGAAAGATCAGGGCCAGCGCCAGGAAAATCATCTTGGGGCCGAAGGCGGCGTTGTCGAAACATTTGGGCGCCTCAGCGGTGAACAATAGCGCGCCGGTGATCAGGATGATGACCACGGCCCAGTTCATCAGCGGCCGGACCTGGTCCAGGATCTGCGCGGGCGACCAGCGCTTGACGGCCAGCCCCAAAAGCCGCAGGTCGATCAGGAAGACGGAACCAAGCAGCACGGACAGCGCCAGGATATGGATCGTTTCGGCGAGAGGAAACACCCAGGTGGTGCCCTTGATCGCCATCGCCAGCCAGGTCCCGTCCACCCACTTGAAGAACGGAAACAGCGACGGGAGCTGCGCGAAGGCGAAGCGCGCGGGTCCGTCTACATTGTCGGCTTGCGCGGCGAACTGAAGCAGATGGAGCAGGTGGAACATGAAGTCCTTACAAATTATAGGCCGTGTAGCGGCCCGCGAAAATCACGGCAGTCCACAAAGTCAGCGAGAGGATGCCGGCCATGCGTGCGCGGAAAGGAGGAGGCGAATCGTGTTCCCACTTGGCGACGGTGCGGTCGATGGTGGAATGGAAGACCAGCGCGTTGAGACCGGCTAGAATCAATGCGACCACCTTGATCCGGAAATAGATGCTCTTGTAACACTTCAAGGGCTCGGACCAGAACAGCAGCGCGCCCGTCACCACCATCAGCACGAAGCCTCCGAAGGTGATGGGAAGAAAACTCCACTTGACTTTGGAGACCGGGTCGGCCGTCCATTTCACTCCGATCAGGCGGAAGTCGTACATCATCACCGGAGCCATCATCAAGGCCATGCCCAACAGATGCGTGCCCTCCAAAATGGGCCAAAACGCGGTGGATTCGCGCATCGTGGTGCTAAAGGAGGTGTCTTGCATCCATTGGCAGAGTTGGAGCAGATGATGCATTGCTAGTGGCCTTTCAACGTGATGATACCAGGAGGGATGTGCGTGACCTTCCAATATCCCATAGCGAGGTCATGGGGTCAAGGCAGGATGAATTTGCATCATCGCACCTGCTCCGCCGCAGGCGGCCAATCGCCATCGAGAAAGGTCTCGATAGCGCCATAAACGATCTCCGGCGCCTCGATCCAAGGCACGTGGGCGGCGTCGTCAACGGTGAGAATGCGCGCGTTCGGCAGGCTTGCGGCCCAGTCCCGGCCTCCTCCGTAGGGCGAGCTGCGGTCCTTTCTGCCATGAACGATGAGGACGGGCGCCGTGATTCGGGAAAGCCTCTCGGCTGAGGGACGGGCGGAGGCGAGCGACGGCACGATGTACTGCATGAAGGGACGCATGAAATTCAGTTCGTTGGGGATATCGCAGGGCGCCCAGTGAAGCTCGTCCGCCTTCCCGGGCGAGGCGACGTAGAGTGTCCGCAGCAGCGCCCAGAACCTCTGGCAGAGCTCCTTTGGAGTGAGCGTGGAGGCTTGCTTGCGCAGATCCGCGGCTCGCTGCTGAAAGGTTTCTAGCGCGCCATCGGAGTATTGAAGCTGGGGAGGGTATTGCTTCGAAGGGTCGGGCGGCATCGGTCCCAGAAGCAGCAGGCGGGTGACGCGCTCGGGATAAGCCGCGGCGTACAGGATCGCGGCGAGAGCAACGTACGAATGAGCTAGAACCGCCATTTCTTCAAAACCGTAGTGCTGGCGGATCGCCTCGAGATCGTCGACATCGTGAAGAATGCCGCGCGAGATTTTCTCCGGATCGGTGACGGCGTCCGACAGGCCTCGATTGCGGGGGTCGTAGAGGATGGTTGTGCGGTGTGTCGCGAGGCGCTCGAAATACTCGCGCATATAGATTCGTTGCGGGATGACGATCGCGTCCGGTCCGCTGCCAACCTTTTCAGCGAAGAGTTGCAAGTCATCGGCGGTCGAAATCATGAGGCCTCCAGATATGAAAAGGCCGCCTGCCCCAACTTGTGGAGACAGGCGGCCTGAGTTTTGTACGGTTCCCTGGAGCGCTTCAGTGCCGGAGGCGCCGAGACGCCCCGGAGGGGGCTAGTAGTCCATGCCGCCGGGACCGCCGTGCTCGCCACCGGGCATCGGGGCGGGCTTCTTTTCGGGGATCTCGCAGATCATGGCTTCGGTGGTCAGCATCAGGGCGCTGATCGAAGCCGCGTTCTGCAGAGCGGAGCGGGTCACCTTGGTGGGGTCGATGACGCCGGATTTGACCAGGTCTTCATAGTCGCCTGAGGCGGCGTTGAAGCCGAAGTTCTTCTCCTTGTTGGCGCGAATCTTCTCGATCACGATTGCGCCCTCCCAACCGCCGTTGCCGGTGATCTGGCGGACCGGTTCGTCGCAGGCTTTGCGGACGATGTCGACGCCGATCTTCTCATCGCCCTCGGCCTCGATCTTCGACAAGCCCCCCGAAGCGCGCAGCAGAGCCACGCCTCCGCCGGGAACGATGCCTTCCTCGACCGCGGCGCGAGTGGCGTGCAGAGCATCCTCCACGCGAGCCTTCTTCTCCTTCATCTCGGTCTCGGTGGCCGCGCCCACTTTGATCACAGCGACTCCACCCGCGAGTTTCGCAAGGCGTTCCTGCAGCTTCTCGCGATCGTAATCCGAGGTGGTCTCATCGATCTGGGTGCGCAACTGCTTGATGCGGCCCTCGATGTCCTTCTGCTTGCCAGCTCCGTCGATGATGGTGGTGTTGTCCTTGTCGACGGTGACGCGCTTGGCCTTGCCCAGGTCCTTGATCTGGACGCCTTCCAGCTTGATGCCGGTCTCTTCGAAGATGGCCGTGCCGCCGGTGAGGATCGCGATATCCTCCAGCATCGCTTTGCGGCGATCGCCGAAGCCGGGAGCCTTCACCGCGCAAGCATTGAGCGTGCCGCGCAGTTTGTTGACCACCAGCGTCGCCAGGGCCTCGCCTTCCACTTCCTCGGCGACCACCAGCAGCGGCTTGCCGGAGCGCGCGATCTGCTCCAGCAGCGGCAGCAGGTCCTTCATATTGCTGATCTTCTTTTCGTGGATCAGGATGTAGGGGTCTTCCAGCACGCACTCCATGCGGTCCGGATCGCTAATGAAATAGGGCGAGAGATAGCCGCGGTCGAACTGCATGCCCTCGACGGTGTCGAGCACGGTCTGCATGGTCTTGGACTCCTCCACCGTGATCACGCCGTCTTTGCCGACCTTCTTCATCGCTTCGGCGATGGTGTTGCCGATGGTCTCATCGCCGTTGGCGGAGATGGTGCCCACCTGAGCGATCATGTCGCCGGAAACCGGTTTCGAGAGCTTCTTCACTTCCTCGACCACGCTCTCAACGGCCTTCTCGATGCCGCGCTTCAGAGCCATCGGGTTGGCGCCGGCGGCTACGGCTTTCACGCCCTCGCGGAAGATCGACTGCGCCAGAACGGTCGCGGTGGTAGTTCCGTCGCCAGCTATGTCGGAGGTCTTCGAAGCCACTTCTCGCACCATCTGCGCGCCCATGTTCTCGAGCGGATCCTTGAGCTCGACTTCCTTGGCCACGGTGACGCCGTCCTTGGTGATGGTCGGCCCACCGAATTTCTTCTCCAGCACCACGTTGCGGCCCTTGGGACCGAGCGTCACCTTGACCGCGTCGGCCAGTTGGTTGACGCCGCGGAGGATCGCCTGGCGCGAATTCTCGCTGTACACAATTTGTTTTGCTGCCATTTTGAGTTCTCCTTATTCCTGTTCCGGCTTACGCCTTCGCTTTCTTGCTTCCGCCCTCGAGCACGCCGAGGACTTCGTCCTCGCGCATGATCATGTACTCGACGCCGTCGATCTTGATGTCGGAGCCGGAATACTTGCCGAACAGAATGCGGTCGCCGGGTTTAACGTCCAGCGGAGTCACTTTGCCGTCGTCGCCGCGCTTGCCGTTTCCGACGGCGACAACTTCACCTTCCTGCGGCTTCTCTTTCGCGGAATCGGGAATGTACAGGCCGCCTACCTTGTTTTCTGTGGACTCGATCCGTTTGACCACGATCCGGTCGTGAAGCGGTCGAATATTCATTGTTCAACCTCCATTTGGGAATTTACTCGAAGAGAACGTCTCTCTTGGGTCCTGAGCCGCAGCCCTGCCAAAGCAGACGCTTTAGCCGCTCCGGCTCAAAGAATATTATTAGCACACTCTCGGAAGGAGTGACAATACTTAGATGTAAGTTGTTGGTTAAAATAGCGTTACGAAGCTAATCGGGGAGTAGGGCGGGAACGGACACAGCGACTTGTGGAAATTCAGCCGGATGCAGCGTGCCCTCGGCCAGGATCGCGGAACGCTCCAGCTTGCCGTTCTTCAACAGGTGCACCTCGACCGTTGCGGCTTCGGGCGAGATGAGCCAGACTTCAGGGACGCCGATAGCGGCGTAGTCGGCGAGCTTCTCTTCCTGACGATGGCGGTCCTCCGAGGGGGAAAGGACTTCGACAACCAAGCCCGGCGCGGACCAATGCAAGCCGTCTTCCACTACCATTCCGTCCAACCAGCAGACAACCACGTTAGGCGACCGGCACGTGAGCGGTTCGCGCCTAATCATCAATCCCAAGTTCGAGCCGAAGACGACGGCTTTCTTCTCATCCAACTGGCGATCGAACGTGCGCGTCAGCCTTCGGACAATTTCCGCGTGGGGCTGTCTTGTTGGAGGCATGAAGCGAAGTTCTCCTTTGACAACTTCATCCGTACCATCCTCAACCGGCGGCAAAGCGAGCCACTCCTCGTATGTCAAGATGCGCGTGGCCCCGCCCGTATCAAGCAACGCCATTTCAACTCCACTCTATCACCCGCTTGTCGCCCTCGGCGCGCAGGCGAATCTCAATGCGCTCGCGCGGCATCAGCTCGGGAAAACGCTCGCCCCACTCGATCAGCACGATCGCCTCGCGATCGAAAATTTCATCCAGGCCGATGGTGGAAACCTGAGCGGCGGTGTCCAGACGATACAAGTCGATGTGGAAGACGCGGCCTTCGCCGTATTCATGAACCAGCGTGAAAGTTGGGCTCGAGACCTCTTCGGGATCGGCCGCGCCCAGGCCGCTGACGATGCCCTTCGCGAGTGTGGTCTTGCCCGCGCCGAGATTGCCGATCAAAACGACAGCCGCCTTCGGCGGCAACTCACGAGCGAGCCTGCGACCCAACTCAATCGTTTCCTCTTCAGACGACGTCTCAAACGATCTCATGAATGGCCCGCGGGAGAAACCGCAGCAGATCGGTGGCGAGCACGCACTTGTCGGTCATCTCTTCGGCGGCCAGCTCCCCACAGCGTCCGTGCATCCACACCGCGGCGCGCACGGCCTCGCCGATCCGGTCCGGGAACTGCGCCACCAGGCCGGCGATCATGCCGGTGAGTATATCGCCCGAGCCTCCCTTGGCCATGGCGGGCGATCCGGAGAGATTGATGTAAACCTGGCCATCCGGCATCGCGATGAGGGTGCGATGTCCTTTCAGAACGAGGCACAGGTTGCGCTCCTGTGCAAAACTGCGGGCATCCTTCACCCGATCCTCGACAGGGCGGCCGAGCAAACGCGCCATTTCGCCCGGATGCGGCGTGAGAATGGTCTCGATGCCGCGGCCACGAAAATCCGAGCCGGCGATCGAGTTCAATCCGTCGGCATCGATGACGGTGGGAACGCTCGCCTTCGCCAACACGCCGCGCACCAACTCCCGGTTCATCCCCAGCCCCGGCCCGATCGCCAGAACGGTCTTGCGGTCGAGGGAAAAATCCTCGAACGTCTCGGTCATCAGCTCCGGCGCGACCTGAATCGCGGCGTGCGAGGTCACGCTGACCAGTCCAGCCCCGATGCGCAGAGCGGCGAGCCCGGCCATCGCCGCCGCCCCGGATTTTCCGGGGGCTCCGCCGATCACCAACAGGTGGCCGTAGTTGCCTTTATGCGCGTCTTTCTTGCGTGGGGCAAATAGAGGAGAAAAGTCGCGCGGATCGGAAAGAGCAAGCTGCGAGACTGCATACTGCGGCGGGCAGCCGATTTGCGAGACGACCAAACGGCCGACGTTTTCCTCCGCGCCCTCGGCGAGGTAATGCTCGACTTTGGGCGCAGTAAAAGTGACGGTGATATCGGCGCGTACGCACTCGCCTCCGCCGCCGAGGCCGGAAGGCAGGTCGATGGCCACAATCTTGGCCGAAGGAAATTCGCGGGTCGCGCGGATCAGTTCCAAAATACGGCCCTGCGGCGCGCCTTCTAGACCGGTGCCCAGCAGGGCATCGACCACTACATTCACTTGTAGCCGCTCGCGCAGCTTCGCGGGAATTTCGCGCTGCGGCACGACGCCATCGGACACCAGGCGATCGTAGTTGACCTTGGCATCGCCCTTCAATTCCGCGGGATCGCAGGCCAGCACCACATACAGGCGCGCGACTTTGCCGATCAATAAGCGGGCCAGCGCCAGCCCGTCGCCGCCGTTGTTGCCCTTGCCGCACAGAATGACGACGTATTTCTCTGTCAGAGGATCGAATTCCGCAACCAGAGTCTCGTCCACGCGGTGCGCGGCGTTTTCCATCAGCGCCAAGCTGGGGACTCCGTTTTCTTCGATGGTCAGGCGGTCGACTTCGCGGGTTTCTTCGGCAGTGAGAACGGTCATGCGGGAATTCCCATTAACACATTTTCCAGTTTCCGCAGACCGCGCGTCTCACCCATGGCGATCAAGTAATCGCCGCTGACCACGCGGGTATCGGCGGGAGGGTTGAACAGCATCTCGCCGCTGCTTTTGCGGATGGCCAGCACGATCACGCCGGTATCGCGGCGGATGGCCATCTCCTCCAGCGATTTTCCGGCGAAGGCGCAACGATTGCCCACCTGCACCTGTTCGATGCCCACGTCAAAGCCCAGATTGCGGGTGGTGAAATCGAGAAACTGCTGCACGTGCGGGCGCACGATCGCTTGCGCCATGCGATGTCCCGTGCTGTTGTAGGGCGCGAAGACGAAATCCGCGCCGGCGCGGCGCATTTTCTGCTCGGAACTCTCCTCGGCGACGCGCGCGGAAAGTTGCAACTTGGGATTGAGAGACTTCGCGGTCAGGATCAGGAACAGGTTGTCGGCATCCGAGGAAAGGGTGGCGATCAAGCCGCGGGCCCGGTCGATGCCGACGTCACGTAGGGTTTCGTCGCGGCTAGCGTCGGCGAGCACGGCCAGCATGCCCGCCTTCATGGCGCGCTCCACCCGCTCCTCGTTATTATCGATGACGACGAACGGCAGCCCGGCCTGGCGCAACTCATCGGCGGCGCCGCGCCCTACGCGTCCGAAGCCGCACAGAATGATGTGTCCTTCCAGTTTTTCGATCATGCCTTTGACTCGCCGCCTTCCGAAGAATTGATTGAGCTCCAGCTCGATGATGCTCTGCGTCATGGCCCCGACCGCCAGCAGCATGGTGATGACGCCGAACAAAATCAGACACGAATTGAAGATCCGGCCGGTTTTGCTCAGCGGATGAATTTCGGCATAGCCCACGGTGGTGACTGTGATCAGGGTCATGTAGAACGCGTCGAAGACCGGATAGTGCTCAATCAGGACAAAGCCCAGCGTGCCCCCGCCCAGGGTCACCAGAATGGCGAGCGCGATCAGGGCCAGGCGCCGCCGGAGATGCTCCATGGACTCTATCTTATGCGGGACGCGGAGCCGCCACCGGAGGAAGCAGTTTTTACTTGGGTCCCTGCCAACGCCGCCGAAAATGTTACGCGTTCGTCCTGCGTCTCATTCGCCGCGTGATTTGGCGGACGCGTGTATCCACAAAGCACTCAACGAACTCGCGGCTTTGGAAGAGCGATTGCGATTGGTGAGCCCGGCCGGGGTCAGCGGCCTCATCAGCAGGGAAGGAGTACAAAACCACCATGAATCGAATGTTCAAAGGCGCTCTTATTCTGTTCGCGTCCGCTGGCTTCTTGCTGGCGGAGAGCTGGACGGGAAAGTTGATCGACGCCAACTGCAGCGCGGCATCGAATAACAGCAACAGCAGCAGCAGTAGTAAACTTCCGGAGAGTTGCACGCCGACGCCGTCCACCAAGGTGTTCGCAATTCAAACTCCGGACGGAAAGATCTACCGGCTGGATAGCGCGGGCAACGCCAAGGCAGCCGAGCAGGTGAAGAGCAACCCGGGCAAAACAGACGTTACTGTGTCCGGCAGCTTGAACGGCCAGATGGTCAAGGTAGAATCGGTCGAACTACAGTAAGCCAACTCCAGTAAGCATTCGTCCCAGCCGGGCAGGAGTGCCTTTCGGCGCGTGTGTATCGGGCTCACCGGACCACTCCTGCCGCGACTGTGGCGTGGAAGGTGATGTTATGAAGTGGGGACGAAGTGTGTTCCTGTTAGCGGTCACGGTAATGGCCGCGCAAGCCGATGAGTTGCATTTGCGCGACGGGACGGTGATCATCGGAGCCTACGTGGGCGGCACTACAAAGGAGATCTATTTCCAGCACACCCCGGCCGGCTCGGATATGTATCCTGTATTCCTGGTGGAGAGCGTGAAGTTCAATCCGGCTCCCGGTCTTACGCCGGGAGCTGCACTGAAGAGTCCGCCGCAGGGCACGGCCCCGGGCTCGGTTGCGGCCCACCCGGCAGCGACTAACGCAGCACTGGCCCCAGTGAATCTGGCCGCGCGGATAAAATGGGTGTTTGCGCTATTTCTTCCGCCGCCACTTACCGCCCAGTCCGCGTATCCTGCTCATTGAGAGCGGATCGCGGCATTTGATCGAGGGTGTAATCCCGCTCCTCCGCTCTAGCCATGGCGAAGCGACCGAAATCGATCTGGTCACCTGCTTTCCGGGCGTGCCGAAGGGTTGCGACGGGCGGGTTTTTCGCGTGGCCGACTACCGCGACGGCTCAGCGGGACGGGCGCGGCTGCTCGGAGAACTGGCGGCGCGCGGATACAAAATCGCCGGAATGGTCTGCGCGGCGGAGCCGGTGATGACCAAGTGGAAGTGGTGGCTGGCTGCCCGCATCCCCGCGAAATTTTTCATCCTCAATGAAAACGGCGACTACTTTTGGTTCGACTGGGAGAGGCGCCGCACTATCCTCCAGTTCGCGGCATATCGAGCAGGCTTAACGGGGTCTGCCGCCGTGCCCGCCCTGGTGCGCTTCTTCTTGTTCCCGTTAACTCTGGCTTACCTGATCCTCTACGCGTGCACGGTACACTTACGAAGAAGGATACGGAGCCTTTAAGGGAACAAGTCATGAAAGCTGTCTACATCGAATCGACCGGCGGGACCGAAGCGCTGGTTTATGGAGAACGTTCCAAGCCGGAGCCGGGCGCCGGAGAGGTGCTGGTGAAGCTGGCGGCGTCGGGAGTGAATTTCATCGACACCTATCACCGCACGGGTCTCTACAAGCTGCCTTTGCCGGCGATCATCGGGTCGGAAGGCGCGGGTACCGTAGAGAAGACGGGCGAAGGCGTGAACGGATTCAAGCCCGGCGATCGCGTGGCCTACGCGATGGCGCGCGGATCCTATGCCGAGTATCAATCGGTCTCCGCGAAGTTGTTGGCGAAAGTGCCCGAGGGGGTCGAACTGCGAGACGCCGCGGCGGTGATGCTGCAAGGCATGACAGCGTATTACCTGACGCACTCCACTTTCCTGCTGAAGCCTGGGCATACCGCGCTGGTGCACGCCGCGGCGGGAGGCACCGGAAGGTTGCTGGTGCAGATGGCCCTGATGCGCGGCGCGCGAGTGATCGCGACTGCGGGCACAAAGGCCAAAGCGGATCTGGCTCGCGAGGCCGGCGCGAGCGACGTGATCCTGTACGATGAGCAGCCGGACTGGGCGCCGGAAGTGAAGCGGCTGAGCGGCGGCGCGGGCGTTGACGTGATCTACGACTCAGTGGGCAAGGCGACGTTCATGAAAGGCCTCGATTGCCTGAAGCCGCTAGGTTACATGGTGAGTTTCGGACAATCCAGCGGTCCGGTGCAGGCCTTCGACATCCTGCTGCTGAGCGCCAAGGGATCGTTGTATGTGACGAGGCCGACGTTGGCGAATCACATCGGCGCGGAGGAACTGGCCGGGAGTACCGGCGACATCTTCGCGTGGATGAAAGCCGGCAAGCTGAAGCTGCGCGTCGAGCATCTTTACAAGCTGGCGGATGCGGCGCGGGCGCACGAGGATCTGGAGGGGCGCAAGACGACCGGGAAATTGATCCTGGAGATCTGAGGCTTAGCCGCTATTTTTTAACGGCCGCTGGAGGCCGCGGACGCCCGCTGCGCGCTCAGTCTCTGTACGCGCATCAACAGTTCGATTTCGCGCTGTGTGACCCCCAGCGCGGCGGCGATATGGCCGGCGTCTTCTCCCCGCCGCAGCAATCGGATGGCCTGTACGCGCTTGTTCATATTGAGACCGGAACGAAGCGGGATGGGCTCGGGAGCGGGCGGCTCAGCAGAGGGAGCAGGACGCTCGACGGCTTCCTGGAGGTGCTGGAGCGCCGCGTCCATGCGCGCCCGGTTCTTGCGTGCTTCTACGCGCACCTCATACTTGAGGCTCACGAAGAGTGCAAGCGCGCCAGCCAGCCCGAGGGCTAATAACCCGAATACGATCAGATTGGGAAGCATAATTAGGCGTCAGTTCAGAGTCCTGAGGCGGTCCTGTCGGCTGATGACCTCGCGGATGCGCACGCCGAAGTTGCCTTCCACGACAACCACTTCGCCACGCGCGATCACGCAGTTGTTGACGATAACCTCGACCGGCTCGGTGATGGAGCGGTTCAATTCCACGATGGCTCCGGTGGTCAGCTTGATCACGTCTTTAAGAGCGACCTGGGCTCGGCCGAACGAGACGCTTACCGGCAGCTCGACATCCAGAAGCAGATCGAACGTTCGCGAGTGGGAGGATGAAGGGTCGGAAGCGGCGGTTTCCGGACCCGGCGGCGCAGCGCCGGCGGAGACCGCGGCGGATTTTGGCTCGGGCTCCGGGATGAGCGCGCCGGACAAAGCATCGTCGATGGCAGCGGCGACCTCGGCGAAGGGAGCGGGGTCGCCGGGAAGTTGGATCGAAAGCCGGATCCACTGGGCGGGGCCGGATTCGGCGGATTCCTCACCCGGGGCGCAAGTGACTTCGCGCGCCAGGCGGCCCGAAAAATCGCGGGCGAGGGCGGAAAGCGCCTGGCCCAGGGTTTCCGCCCAGGTGGATTTCAGCGTGGGTTGATCGGCGTCCTCAATGCCGGCCGCGCGCAGGATGCGGTTCCCGGCTGCGGTCCAGGCCGGATCGCCGGCGTGGATCCACACGGCGCCGGGCGCGCCATTGAAGCTTTGACGCCAGCGCAAGCCTCCCGATTCTGGCGCCGGAGATGGCCCGGCAGCGTGAACTTCCGGCCGCGCGCCGGCCATGGCCTCGAACACTTCGGCCAGCCGGAGTGCGAGCTGCTCCAGGAGCCAGTTGGCGGCGGCTTGGGGATCGGTGTCCATGGTTCAGCTTGTTTGGTTCGGGCTCACACTCCACGCGGGGTGGGCCAGCGTCTCTCCATGTACGTGCGCAAGCGCATGACGGCTTGCGATTTCAATTGCGAAATACGCGATTCGTGCAGGCCCACCACCTTGGAGATTTCGCGCAGGGTCAGCTCCTCGTAGTAATACAAGCTGAGCACGGTCTTTTCCATGTCGGGCATTTTGGTGATAGCCTCTGCCAACAGCTTCTGCAGCTCGCTGCGTTCCACGATGCGGGAGGGCCAGGATTCCTGGTCGTCGGCGATGTAGTTGAGCAGGTCCCGGCCGTTTTCTTCTTCCGGGGCGGCAATCTCCAGGCTGCCCAGGTTGAGGCCCTGGGTGTCGACCAGCCAGTCATGATATTCGTCGATGCCGATACCGAGTTGGGCGGCGATTTCCTCTTCGGTGGGCGAGCGGTGCCAGCGCTGCTCGGCCGCCGCGATCGCCGCCTCGATTTGCTTGTGTCGCTTGCGCTGCTGGCGCGGAGCCCAATCCAGGCCGCGCAGGCTGTCCAGAATCGCGCCGCGGATTTTGTACTCCGCGTAGGTCTTCAGCTTGACGTTCAAAGAGGGATCGAAGCGGTCAATGGCGGAGATCAAGCCGATCGCTCCGGTGGAGATCAGGTCGTCGAGGTTCACGCTATCGGGCAAGCGCTCATGGATGCGGCGCGCGATCAGGCGCACCTGCGGAAGATGCTCCAGAATCAGTTGCTCGCGTTCTTCCGGCGATAACGGGGAGGCCTCGGCGGGCTGCTGGTCGTACACGCTCACGGCCGTCCTCGTCGCACTGCCGGCTTCCGTCTCTCTCTGGGTTGCTTGTTTCACGCCGCAGCCCCCTTGGTTTGTGTGGGAACGATTTGTGCGGTAATGGATCTCGCCAGCGGTTTGGGCGCCAGCCCTGACAGCGCATCGATGCGCGCGCAATCGGCTTCCTCAAGATCGTCGGGAATCTGCTGGCCGGTGCCGAGAAAGGAGATGGGTAGCTTGTGGCGCGCCGCCACGGAGATCAGATCGCGATGCCGGGCGGTCTCATCCAAGTGCGTGAACAGCAGCTTGCGCGGCGAGAACACGGAGTACTGCTCGATGGCCCGATCCATATCGGAGGCGCGCATGAAGGCCGGAAGCACCAGGTGAGTGTCGGTCTCCGGGTGAGAAACCAGGAACATGGCCAGATCGACGGCATCCTCCATGCCGGCCGGCGCTATCCCGGGCGTGTCGAGGAACAGCAGGTCCTTGGAGCGATGCTCCTCCAGCATCTGCGCCAGCGCGCCGGCGGTCTCCGCGACATCGCAGCCGATTCCGAGAATCGAGGCAAGAGAGCGAAGCTGATCGGCGGCGGCGATGCGGAAGACGTCGGCGGAGAGAATGCGCGTGGGCTTGCGGGAGGTGAGGCCGTAGCGCGCGGCCAGCTTGATCAGCGTGGTGGTTTTGCCGGCGCCGGGAGGGCCAATCAGCGTGACAATGGCTCGCGCCGCGCCGGGGCGGCCCAGCGTGGGATCGACCTGGTAGCCGGGGACATCCTGGAGGCTTCCTTCGACGGGTTGTGCGGGGGGCTGGATCGCGGAGTGAGTCCCGGCAAAGGAGCGCATCATCCGTTCGAACTCGCGCTTCAGGCCGGCGACTTCCTCGAACAGGCGATCGTTCGAGACCGGCCCGGCGGCGGCCGGCGCGGGGGCAGTTTTAGAGGGAATGCCGAAGACCACTTCGTAGGCGCCCAGGTTGTGCGTTTCCGCCGTAGCCGGGCGTGCATTGACCAGCAGGGCTTCCTCGCCCAGCTCCTGGCGGGCCAGTTGCATGGCCGCCTCCACGGTCCCTGAAAAGTAACTTTTAAGCTTCATTGGATCAACCCCAAGGACACCACCCGGACGCCGGGCGGAATTTCGTTATGCGAAAGCAGCGACAGATTAGGGAGCTGGCCCTCTACCATCTGGCGCAGGAAGTAACGCGCCGAAGAACTGGTCACCGCGGCGACCGGCGAATCGGTGACGCTCACCGAGCGCGCAACGCGCTCCAGAACCTCGCGCAACTTTTGCGGCGGGAGATTTAAATGGCTCGAATTTTCCGCGTATTGGATCGCACCTTCCACCGTCTGTTCGATTTGCGAGTCGACGAAGAACGCCGGTAACTCGCCTGCCGCGTTCACATACGGTTTCACCAGCAGACGGCGGATGGCTTGGCGTGCATACTCGGTGAGCAGGATAGGATTCTTGGTCATCGCCCCCGCTTCACCGAGCGATTCCAGAATGGTAACCGCGTCTCGAATTGAAACCCGCTCCCGCAGCAAATTCTGGAAAACTTTCTGCACGGTAGCCAAGGGGAGCAATTTCGGAACCAAGTCTTCGACAACTTTCGGATTGTCTTCCGCGACGCGATCCAGAATTACCTTGGTTTCCTGGCGGGAGAGAAGTTCGGACGCGTGGCGGCGAATCAATTCGGCCAGATGAGTGCCGAGCACGCTAACTGAATCGACCACGGTGTAGCCTTGCGCGCGCGCATGGTCCGCGGTTTCGGGCGCGATCCAGATGGCGGGAATTCCGAAGGCCGGCTCGCGCGCCGGGAGACCTTCGAGAACCGGCACGCTCGTCGTGCGGCCCGGAATGGCCTTCGAGGAAGCCGCGGGATGGATGGCCAGGTCCCGTCCCTGGGCCAGCTCAAAGCGTGCGACCTCCGCGCCTTTCACCAGCACCACGTATTCGTTGGCTTTAAGCTGCAGATTGTCGGTGACGCGGACGGGTGGGACCATGTATCCCAGGTCGGATGCCATCTGGCGCCGGATGGCCGCGATGCGCTTGAGCAGCGGCGAGCTCTGCCCGCCTTCGACCATGCGCACCAATCCAAGTCCGACCTCGACCGCTAACGGCTCGATTTTGAAGAGCGCTTCCAGATTTTCCTTGGCCGCGGCCGGAGCGGCAATCGCGGGCGCTGCGCTTTCGGCAGCGGCAATTTTTTGCCGCAGACGCAGGCCTGCAAAACCCACCCCGGAGCCGAGCATCAGAAACGGAATGGTGGGAAGGCCGGGAAATGCCGCCATCGCCAGCAGCACTCCGCCGGAGAGCATCAACGGCTGCGGATTGCTAAACACTTGTTTGCGAACATCGACGCCGAGGCGGTCATCGGAGCTGGTTCGCGTGACGATCATGCCGCCCGAGACCGAGACCATCAGCGCGGGAATCACCGTGACCAGTCCGTCGCCGATGGTCAGCACGGTGTAGGTGGAGAGAGCGCGCTTCAGTTCCATGCCATTCTGCAGCACGCCGATCAGGAACCCGGCGACGATGTTGATGGTGGTGATCAGGATACTGGCGACCGCGTCGCGCTGGGTGAAGCGGCTGGCGCCGTCCATCGCGCCGTAGAATTCGGCTTCGGCTGCGAGCCTCTTGCGGCGGGCGCGGGCTTCGGCTTCATCGATCAGGCCGGAGTTCAAGTCGGAATCGATCGACATCTGCTTGCCGGGCAGCGCATCCAAGGTGAAGCGCGCGGTGACTTCGGAAATGCGCACCGCGCCGTGATTAATCACGACGTATTGAATGGCGATCAAGACCAGGAAAATGACCACGCCAATGATATAGTTCCCGCCGACGACAAAATTCCCAAATGCTTCAATGACTTGCCCTGCCGCGGCCGTCCCGGTATTTCCGTGGATTAGGATCAGGCGGGTGGAGGAGATATTCAGAGCTAGCCGGAACAGCGTGAGCAGCAACAGCGTGGTCGGAAAAACGCTGAATTCGACTGGCCGGGTGATGTGCATCGAAACCAGCAGCACCACTACGGAAACCGTGATGTTCGCGCTGATCAGCACGTCCAGAAGGAAGGACGGCATCGGCATGATCATCGCCATGACGATTCCCAAAACGGCTAGAGGTACTCCCAATTCGGAAAGATTCCCGAGGCGGCCTGCGGGCGATTCGCAGCCAAGGGACGCGTAGGTGATGGAATCGCTGGACGCGCCAAGCTTCCCGAAACACGCGCGACTTGCGAAGGAGCAGCCATGGCTGCTTGCGTTTATTGCAAGTGCGCAGCCAGCACTCGGTCAAACAGCGAAGAGTATGAAGAGGATTATCCTGATCGATCTGTGCGCTGGCTATTCCCCGGAACGTGGTGCGGCAGATGCAGCCTGCACCTCGGTGTCGTGATTGCCGTGCGCATTCAGCCACACCGCAGCTTGCCCGGCAGTCGAAACCTGACCGTTCAACACCGCCAATGCGAGATCGCCCGCGACAACGTTCGAGAACGGTGTTTGCACTTCGATCGGCTCCTGTTGTCCCGGCAGCTTCAAAATGAAGGGGACCACCGATGGCGGGCGGCGTCCGGTGAGCCGGTCCAACTCCTTGGTCCAGCCTATGCGCCCGATCCAGGCGCCGGGGCGAAGACCGTGATCGGCGGTGAGCAGGAGCGCAGTGCGATCGGCGAGACCGGCTTGCTCCAGCGCGTGGCGGAGTTCACCCACGGTGCGGTCGACTAACGCCACATTGTCGAAATAATCCAGCGATCCGGTGATGTGGAAATTCCGTTCGCGCCGGTTATAAATCGGAAACAGGTGCGGCGTGGGGAAATGAATCAGCAGCAAGCCGACGCGCGGATCGGCCGCATACTGATAGGCGTGATCGCGGATCTCGAAGTATTGCTTCTGCTGGCCGCGCTGGGTCTCGATATCGCGCAGATTCTCGGTGCCCGGGTCGTGATGCAGCAGGATGTTGCGGATGCTCATCAGTTGCCAATGGTAGAGCCAGCCCACCGTCGCCCACACTCCGGTTTGCGAAGCCAGAGCTTCCTCGGCCAAGCCGGAGCTCGAATGAGTGCTAGGCACGGCGAAACAATCGACCAGTTGATCGCCCAGGACGCGGCAATAGGGGTGGTGCCAACCGGAAAGCGCGGAGTTGACGCCGATGGCGCGGGCGCGACTGAAGACGCTTGGTTCATTGCGCCAGTCCACCTCTTGCGACTGGCCGCGCGGAATCAATTCCAGGGTGTCGGCATCCAAGGCTTGCGCGTTGGAAAAAACGCGCCCGGCGATCAATGAGGGAAGTGCGATGGCGGTGAATGTCGAAGTTTCTTCGGCCTGGGTCCCGAAGACGGACTCGCCGCGCAGACGGTCGAGCTCGGGCAGCTCCAAATAGGCCGGCCGTTTGTCGAAGGCCAGATGCTCGTCGAGTTCGTCGAAGATCATCCAAATCACGCGCGGTGCTCCGGTGGCGCGCTGCGGGAGCGGAGGCGCGGAGGGACGGTCTGCATAGACTTCGGGCTGTTCCGCGCCGAGGCGGTTCATCACGAAGTCGATCATCAGGGCCGGGAACAGCAGCAGGAGCAGCAGCGCGACGTGCCGGGCGGGATTCAGAATGCGCCGGTTCCCGAACAGCAACATGACGATGCCTGTGGCCAGAATCGCTTCGACCACCCACAGCGAGATGTTGCTGCCGTAGTCGAAATGGTCGGTCAGGGTGTTCCAATAACGCCGGACGGATTCGATGGGATACAGCAAAGCTAAGATGAAGCAGATGTGCGCAAACGTTCGGAGCCTTCGCGAACCGCGGCGCTCGACGCAATACCAGGCTCCGTAGATGACGGCGGCCAGAAGCAGGGCGGAGACGACGGTCGAGATCAGCAGCGTCAGGTCGCCGGGTGCGGCCCGGAAATAGTCCAAGCCGCGCGGCAACAGATTCTCCAGGTCATACCAGCGCCGGATGAAACACAAGGTGCCAAGCGAGAAAGCGGTCAGGCCGTTGGTGATCTGGCGTCGCGCCGCCGGCGAAAGAGATAGAGCCATCGATGAAGTCCGTCGAGTTTCTCCGAGCGAACCAGCTCAAACCGCGCGTTAGCCGCGGCTTCAAACCGGGCTGGGGAAAGATATGCGTAGAGCTCGTCGCGCCCACGCACGATCCGTTGAAACATCGGATCCTCGGGCGCTACAAACTCGATAAGAATATACTCCCTACTCAACTCATCGGCTAATCCCAGCAGATCCTCTAGGGGAATACGCTCAGTGACCAGGACATGGTGGAGTACCGCCAGCAACATGACCATGTCGAACTGCTTCGAGACCCGGTCGAGAAATGACGGGCACTCCTGGTTACGCCACCCGATGGCTGGGGTGGGGCGAGCAAAATCGACCACGAGCGGGAGAACGTTGAGTTTCTGTCGCGAGGCGTTGCGCCAAATGCAGCCAGTGACCGTGGGATCGGTGTCGATGGCCACTACCTCGGCTCCTTGGCGCGCAGCCAGGAAACTGAAGTGGCCCTCATTCGCACCCACGTCCAGCAGCCGCTCGGGGCGAGCCAAGTCCAGCGCTTCGAGAACAAACCTCTCTTTTTGTACGAGTTGCGCAGGTGAATAGAGAGATTTGTGATCCAGATAGCCGCTCCACGTGGAATCGGCCTTTTGCTGAGGTGCTAGGGCTTGTAACTGGCGCCGGCAACTGCGCAACAATCCGCTCAACACAAAGCGGGCCTGATCCGCAGAGCCGGCCATCTTGTGGCGATAGGAAACCGGGGTCTCTTTCTTGCCCCCCGCGAGCCATTTCGGCAAACTGACCATGCCCAACAAGGGAGGTGTCAGACGGCGAAGCCAACCGGCCCAGGCGTAGATCGCTTCGGGCTCCAGGCCGTCGCGGTGGCTGGCGAGGAGCTGGTCGATCGGCAGTCCGAAGTAGCGTTGCGCCGCTAAGGGCAGCAGGAAGGTCCGGACGAATTGGCCATAGGCGAGCCAGGTTGAATCGAGCGGATCGCGGTGCTCGAAGGAAAGCACGTCCACAAAGATTGGCTGCGCGCCGCGAAACAGAACGTTGTACGGCGTCGCATCCTTCATCCCGAAGCCTTCCGCGAGAGCAGCCTCAGCCAGGTCAAGCGTGAGAGACGCGGCGGAGTGCAGCATTTCCGTGGGCCATTCGAAAGGGAAGCTGGGAAACCAGACGCGCTCGTGCTCCCAGAGCGAGGAGGCTTCCGGCAGATTGAGCTCGGGGAAATCACGAACTGCAATCCGGGCGGACCGGACCAGGCTCCCTCCAGCCATGGCTTTCCGCGCCGTTTCTGTACTCAGGAAATTTTCAAGATCGCCGGCGTGAGAAGATTCCACGGCGCGCACAATCCGGCCGGGAAGACGGTATAATCTGCCGCCGGGGTCGCGAAACGACGCTGGAGCCGTTGCGACCAGACGCGGTTCCGTAAGCATGGCTCGAAGGCTCGCTTGCCGCGACGCTACTTGCGCTTCGGCCAGAAGCGGTTGAGGAACTTGCGGAGATAGTACGCGCCGCCCAGGAATGCAGCGTAGGCCGCCTGGTAGACGAACGCTCCGGTTCCAGGGTCAGCGTAAGCGGACGCCTTAGAAGGAGTGGCCAAGAGCAGGGGGAGCACCAACAGCGACAACTTTGCCGCCGCAAAAAGGAAGGTGTGTGTTTTGGTGTCGTGGCGCATACGCTCTACCCTTATAATTCGGAACCCGGCCGAGGTTCCATTAGGCGCAGACACGAAAAAATCTCGGGTAAGAACCTTAGTACGGTCCCTCGGGCCGCGGTTGCGGATCGGCTGCGATGGTTTTCGAGAAGGCCGCCGCTATAATTAAAAAGCATGCCGTCCAGCGCCTTGGCGAGTCCCTCTTTGGAAGTGCTCGCGAAATATGAGCCCGTGATCGGGTTGGAGGTTCACGTCCAGCTCGCGACTGCGACCAAGATTTTCTGCGGTTGCGCCACCAGCTTCGGTGCGCCTCCCAACACGAACGTCTGCCCAGTGTGCCTGGGATTGCCGGGGGCTCTGCCGGTATTGAGCCGCCACTCCGTGGAGCTGGCGATTCAGGCCGCACTGGCGCTGAACTGCCGCGTGAACGGGCGCTCGATCTTCGCCCGTAAAAACTACTTTTATCCCGATCTACCAAAGGGTTACCAGATCTCGCAATACGATCAGCCGCTGGCCGAGCACGGCTGGGTCGACGTCGAGGTCAACGGCCATAAGAAGCGCATCGGGGTGACGCGCGTCCACATGGAAGATGACGCCGGTAAGAGCATCCATGATGGCTTCAAGGATTCCGATAAATACACCTACGTCGATTTGAACCGCTGCGGGACGCCGCTGATCGAAGTCGTCAGCGAGCCGGATATGCGCAGCGGCGACGAAGCCCATGCGTACCTGACTGAGGTCAAGCAGGTGCTGCAGTATGTCGGCGTTTCCACCTGCGATATGGAAAAAGGCCACCTGCGCTGCGACGCCAACGTGAGCGTCCGGCTGAAAGGTGCGGAGAAGTTCGGTACTAAGGCCGAGGTGAAGAACCTAAACTCGTTCCGGTTTCTCAAAATGGCGGTGGAGCAGGAAATCGAACGGCAGGTGGCGATTCTGGAAAGCGGCGGGCGGGTGATGCAGGAAACGCGCCTGTTCAACGTGGATACTGGCGAGACGGTCGGCATGCGCAGCAAGGAGCACGCGCACGACTATCGCTATTTCCCCGAGCCGGATCTTGTTCCATTGCGCGTGAGCGATGCGTGGCTGAAGGAGATGCGGGACGCCGCGCCGGAATTGCCTGCGGCTCGGCGGGTCCGGTTCATGGAAGTTTACGGGCTGCGAGAGTATGACGCGCAGGTGCTTACGGCCACGCGCGCGCTCGGCGATTATTTCGAGGAAGCCGCGAAGGCAGCGGGCGATGCCCGTGCGGCTGCGAATTGGGTGATGGGCGATTTGACCGCCGAGCTCAAGGAAGCCGGTAAGGATATTTCGGAATCGCCGGTGAGCGCCGCGAACCTGGGGGGCTTGGTCGCTTTGATCGGGCAGGGCAAGCTGAGCGGCAAGCTGGCCAAGGAGATTTTCCCTAAGATGTTTGCTTCTGGCGAGTCTGCGGACGCGATTGTCGCGCGCGAAGGCTTGAGCCAGATCAGCGACGAAGGCGCGTTGGGAAAGATCATCGATGAAGTGATCGCGGCGAACCCGAAGCAAGTGGAGCAATTCCGCGGCGGAAAGACGACGGTAATCGCGTTCTTTGTGGGGCAGGTGATGAAGGCCAGCCGGGGCCAGGCCGATCCGGCGGCGGTGAACAGACTCTTGCGAGAAAAACTTTGATACAACTTCGCAACATCGAAAAATATTTTGAGCACGGGCCGACCAAGACCTACGTCCTGCGCCGCATCAACGTGACCATCAAGGAAGGCGAGTTCGTCTCCATCATGGGACCCTCCGGCGCGGGCAAGTCGACGCTGCTGCACGTCATCGGCATGCACGACAGCGCCTGGTCCGGCGAATACGAACTGCTCGATTTCCCGATTCACAGATTGAAGAAGAAAGATCGTGATGAGCTGTACAAGAAATACTTCGGCTTCGTGTTCCAGAGCTATCACCTGCTCGATTCGCTCACGGTTTACGAGAACCTGGAGATCCCGCTCTCCTATCGCAACGTGAAAAAATCCGAGCGCGACGCGATCGTTTGCGATGTTCTCGACCGGTTTCAGATCGTTGGCAAAAAGGACCTCTTTCCCAACCAGCTCTCCGGAGGCCAGCAGCAATTGGTGGCCATCGCGCGGGCGATCGTCGCCAATCCCAAGGTGATCCTGGCGGATGAGCCGACCGGCAATCTCCACTCTTCGCAAGCCAAAGAGATCATGGAGGTGTTCAAGAAGCTGAACGACTCCGGAACGACCATTGTGCAAGTAACACACTCCGAGGCCAACGCGGCCTACGGCCATCGGGTCATCCAGATCGCCGATGGATGGCTGGTATAAGGCTTCCTACGCCGTCGCTTGCACTGGGGCGGGCAGTTTCAGGTGCTGCTTGCGCGAATAGTTCGACTCATCAGCCTCGAACGCCTCCACGCCGTGACTGGTGATCTCGAACGAATTGTTGTCGGAGCGCAGGATCAGTTTGGTCTCTTTCAAGAACCATAAGCTGAATTCGAGATGCTCGATGGGGCAGCCCAGCAGCTCCGCGAATTCTCGGCCGCGCATGGCGGGTTGGTGGGGGTCGGTGAGGCGCTTGGTGTACAGCAGCCGCAGGATGCCTTTGCGCTTGCGGATTTCGGCGTGCACGCCTTGCGTGCTTTCGAGCGAATCAAAAATTTTCAGGCGTGCCTTGTCGTGCGCCGTTAACTGGACGTCGTAGGCGGCGCGGCGCTCCGTGTTGCTTAGGATGCCATGCGCCTCCACCACGCGCCGGAACAGCAGCTCATTGCCGGTTTCGCGATTATCGGGGTGGTAGCGCTGCGCCAGCACGTGAAAGACGCGATGGATCGTATCGATATCCGCGTTGCGGCTCACTTGCAAAATTTCATAGTAGTCGGCGTCATCGGGATCGAGTTTCCCGGAGGGTGACGCGCCGCGTTCGGGCTCCGGGTTCGAGTCTTCGACGAACTCGGCCGGCGGAGTTTCCATGGTGAGCTCGGCGTGATATTTGCCGATGCCGGCGACGCGCGAGGCCTTGACGCGGTACATCCCGAGTACGGGCGCGGAGCCGGTGTGCGTGTCCACTTGTCCCGCCACGCTCACCAGCACACCAGCGCCGAGAGCGGCGCCGAGCTGGATTTTCATCACCTCGCCATCGTGGCCGCGAAATCGCGCTCGCAGGCGCGAGCCGGGGCTGCCGCTGGAATCCAGGATCAGCGTCAAATCGGGGCGGGCTTCCAGCGATTCGATCACTTTCAATCGTGCTTGCGCTAGTCCTTGAGGCACGGGCAAACTCCTTCTGCTCATCGAGTATGCGGCGATTGGGCACGGAAAGCAGTACTTGTGAAAACCTAGTACTGCTCTAAGCGGGCGCACGCCACGACCGCTGATTTGCCCTAGCCAACCGCGGCCTGGGAACCCTACGCCGGTTGCCGTGAGCCGCCTCTTTCTGCGCTATGCTCGGGGTGTGAATGCGCCGCGCGGAGTGGCCGTCCTAGCCGGAGCGCTTGCTCTGGTCGGATCCCTGTGCGCGTTTCAGCTTCCCTTCCGCGAGTACCCGGCGGTCGAATACAACAATTTTCCGCTGCCCCCCGATTATCAAGAGAAAGCCGAATTCTATTTTGCAAGGCTGATGTATCCGCCGGCTCCGTATGCGCAGTTCGATCGCGCCGGACCGTATTGGGCGCAAGGCAATTCGAGCTGGACGCAGGATTACCCGCGAGCGGACCGGCACTTTCTCATGGCCGTGCGTAGATTGACGCGGATTCACGCGCGGTCGGTGGAGCAGCCGGTGAATCTGGACGATGGCAACGACGTCTACAACTGGCCGTGGCTGTATGCGGTGCGTCCGGGCGAATGGAATCTGACTGACGCGCAAGCGGTCAAGCTGCGCGACTATCTGCTGCGCGGCGGCTTCTTCATGGCGGATGATTTCTGGGGCTCGGATCAATGGGAAGTGTTCATGGCCAGCATGCGCCGCGTGTTTCCCGACCGCCAGCCGGTGGATTTGAAGAACACCGACCAGATCTTCCACACCATTTACGATCTGAACGACCGTTACCGCGTGGAAGGCGCCTGGGGCGCGTACCAAGGCGACGGCGTCACTCCGTATTGGCGCGGAATCCTCGACGACAAGGGCCGCGTGATGGTGGCGATCGTGGTGAACTCAGATCTCGGCGATTCCTGGGAGTGGGCCGATTCGCCGAGTTACCCCGAGCGCTTTTCCTCGCTGGGCATCCGCATCGGGCTCAATTACATCACCTACGCCATGACGCATTAGCCTCATTTCAAAATCATGAAGTATTTAGCGAGCGCGCTTGCGTGGAGCAGCGGCTTTGGGAACGTTCGCGCAGGCGGCGGCAAGCGCTTCCTGCACCATGTCCTCCCGCGCAGCCCGAATGCGGACATTGGTGCAGCCGTTTTCGCCCCACGCTCCCTTGACCGGAACGAAGGCAGCGGGATCGGATTGGCAGAAGGCCCGCTGCTGCTCCGGGTTGAGCTTGACCATGCCCTGGGTTTTATCGGGATAACCGAGGGTCGCGAAGATCTTGCCGCGTACCCGGAAATCGGCGTGGCCCATGTGAGATCCTTCCACGGCGTCAGGCACGCTGAGGGCGAGCCGGCGGAACTCCGCGGCGGTCATGCGATAAAGGATACCAAAACGTAATTACGTCTTCGCCCGGGCCTCTCGCCGGTACAACAGCGGAAGCAGCCCAACTCCCAGGATGGCGAGCAGCCACGCGCTCGGGGCCGGCGTCGTGGTAGGAGTTCCCACACCGGGCGTGATCGTCATGGTCGGATCCGCCTGCACATCGAAAACCGGCAGGTAAAAATAAGTGGTTGAGCTGTTGGCGAGAGGACTATCGAAAGTGATCGACACCTGGGCATTCGAGTTTGTAAGAGACACGTCGGAAGTATTGAGCCGCTGCGCCGCATCGGAGGTGTAGGTGTTCGAAGAGAAGGTGCCACGGCTCGGATCGATGTTGTCTCGCGGATCGAAGGTTGTGCCAGTGAGTACAAACGTGACCGAGTTCCAAGTAGACCCGCTGTTGTTGGTCAGCGCCAAGAGCATGCGGTCGCCGACGCCCAGATAATCAGCGGAACCGGTCATGTTGATGTTGATGGTCCCGGTGGCTGTGCCCGTCGCGGTGACCTGGACCAGGGACGCCTGATAGCTGCCCCCGAAATCCGTGAAGTCGTACGAGCCGACGGTGACGCTTCCAAAAGTGACTGGACCGCTGACGGCGTTGCCGCTGGTGATGTCTGCATCTGCGTCAACGCAAGCGAAAAGCGCCAATGTCAAAACGGCGAATGACAATCGCCGGGGTTCTGGAGCCAAACGTGCCACGTTGCCTCCTCCTACGTGTCTTTTAGATTTGGATGCTTAGACCGGGATCTCCCTCTTTCACCCGGCTTTAGAATCATCGTACTACAAGCCCACGCGCCGGCGTGGCGGCAAGTGACGCCGCTCGCTATGGTGCACCACCCCAGCTTAAATTCCGTTCATTTGCAAATCCACCGCTTTACGGTATGCTAGGCGGTCAATGCTGATTTACGCTGCCACGGTGTTCCTGAGCGCTTTTCTCCTTTTCCAGGTGCAGCCTCTAATCGCAAAGTTCATTCTGCCGTGGTTTGGAGGGTCGGCAGCGGTGTGGAGCGCGGCGCTACTATTTTTCCAATTGCTGCTGTTGGGCGGATATTTCTACGCCCACCTGCTGATCCGGTATTTGAAGCCGAAGATGCAGTTGTGGCTGCATGGAGGGTTGCTGGCAGTGAGCCTGCTGACTCTGCCGATCATCCCATCGGCGCGCTGGAAGCCGCACGGCGTCGGCGATCCGACGTTCGACATCCTGGTGCTGCTGGCCGCGGTCATCGGACTGCCGTACATGCTGCTTTCGGCCACCAGTCCGCTGCTGCAAGCCTGGTATGTTCGGGTCAAAAAAGGCGGTCTGCCATACCGGCTGTTCGCTCTTTCGAATTTCGGCTCCTTTCTGGCGCTGTTGAGTTACCCCTTCGTAATCGAGCCGCGGCTGGCGTTGAGCTTCCAGGCTAAGATCTGGTCCTCGGCTTATGTGGCGTTCGCGATGGCGTGCCTAGCGGCGGCGTGGAAGAGCAGTTGGGCTGAGCCGCTGCCTCCGCCGGAGTCGGCCGAAGAACCGGGCGCGAAGCCTCCCACTCTCGGCAGCAAGATTTTCTGGATCGCGCTGGCGGCGTGCGCTTCCACATTGTTGCTGGCGACCACCAGCCATCTGACCCAGAACATCGCGCCGATTCCGCTGCTCTGGGTGGTGCCGCTGAGCATCTACCTGCTGAGCTTCGTCCTGTGCTTCGAAAGCGGGCGGCTGTACCAGCGCTGGATCTTCATGCCGCTGCTGGTGGGATCGCTGTGGCTGTTCACGCGCGGCAACACGCAGTTTCAATCGAATGAAGACGTCATCCACAAATTGATTCCGGGTCTGTGCGGGGCGCTATTCGTGTGCTGCATGGTATGCCACGGTGAGCTGGCGCTGCGCAAACCGCACCCGCGCTATCTGACGCAGTTCTATCTTATGGTTTCGATCGGCGGAGCGCTGGGCGGGATCTTCGTGGCGCTGATCGCGCCGCGCATTTTCCACGACTACACAGAGCTGCCGATTGCCGTCGCAGGCTGCGCCCTGCTGGCAGCGATTGCGTTATGGGAAGACGAATCGGGCGTGAGTGCGGCGGTCTGCGCTCTGGCCCCGGCAGTGGCGCTGTGGAACATAGATGTTCTCCCGACCCGCGTGTGGCTGCACGTTCTGGCGTGCGCGGCTCTGGCCGCGGTGGTCGGATTCATGTCGCGGCAGACCACTTGGCGCGTCACGTTCATGATGGCCGCGGTCGCGGGACTGGCCGGATATCTCGGACGGCTGGAGTTGAACGACGAAAATCTCTACACCTTCTCCGTGCGCAATTTCTACGGCCTGCTGCGCGTGCGCGACGATCCGCCGGACCCCACGCAGCATTACCCCGGAGAGCGGATGCTGATCTACGGGACCATCAATCATGGAACCGAAATCAAGGTTCCGAATTCGGGACGCATTCCGACTTCCTACTTTGGATTGAATTCGGGGATCAATCGCGCTATTCGCGCCAAGGGAGAAGAAGGGCCGATCCGCATTGGAGTGCTGGGGCTGGGCTCAGGCGTGACGGCGTCTTTGGCTCGCGCGGGCGACACGCTGCACTATTACGAGATCAATCCTCTAATCCCTCAGATCGCCAATACGGCGTTTTCGTTTTACCCGTCGTGCCCGGCGCAGAAAGAAATACTGATGGGCGATGGCCGGCTGACGCTGGAGCGGATTCCCAGCGAGAAGCTGGACGTGCTGGTGATGGACGCGTTCTCAAGCGACGCCATCCCCATGCATCTGCTGACGCGCGAGGCGTTCCAGATTTACCTGCGGCACCTAAAGCCGGACGGGCTGCTTATCTTCCATATCTCCAACCGTTATCTGGACCTGGAGCCTGTGGTTTCCTCCGCGGCCCAGGATTACGGTTTTTCCGGCGTGACGGTGCGCGACGACGGCGATACCGAAACCTACTACGTCCCCTCCGCCTGGATGGTGCTCTCGCGCGATCCGAGCATTTTCAACAACGCGTATCTTCAGGATTTCTCCGTCCAGCCCATGCGCGTCGAAGCCGGGTTCCGCGCCTGGACCGACGATTATTCTAATATTGTCCGCATCACCACCGGCCTTCCGCATTGGCTGAAGGCCGCGTTGCCATAGGATTCTAATGACCCTCTACGCTGTCACCATCTTCTTGAGCGCTTTCCTCCTGTTCCAGGTGCAGCCGCTCATCGCCAAGATTATTCTGCCGTGGTTCGGCGGCTCGGCCGCCGTATGGAGCGCGGCGCTGATGTTCTTCCAGATAAGCCTTCTCGCCGGGTATGCTTACGCGCACTGGCTGACCGGAAAAACGAAGGCGGCCCGGCAGTGGCAGGTCCACGGAGGCTTGCTGGTGGTGAGCCTGGCGTTATTGCCGATTCTTCCTTCGCCCCACTGGAAGCCGACCGCCGTCGGCGATCCCACTTTACGCATTCTGCTGTTGCTGGCAGCCACCATCGGCTTGCCGTATTTCCTGTTGTCTTCGACCAGCCCACTTTTGCAAGCGTGGTACGTGCGGCGGACCGGCGCGCAAGTGCCGTACAAGCTTTTCGCATTGTCGAACTTCGGGTCCTTGCTGGGGCTGATCAGCTTTCCTTTTCTCGTCGAGCCGAATCTGAGCTCGCACGAGCAGGCCTGGGCCTGGAGCGGAGTGTTCGTGGTGTTCGTGCTGGTATGCGGGGTGGTGGCGCTAAAGTCGCGGCCATCCATAGCCGCCGTCAACGCCGGCTCCGTAAATGAGGCTGCGCCGGCGCCGCAGGCCGAAGACTCTGCTGCGCTGGATTGGCGCGAGCTGACGTTGTGGGTCTCGCTCGCGGCCTGCGCCTCAGTGCTGTTGGTTTCATTGACCAATCATCTGAGCCAGAACGTCGCACCGATTCCGCTGTTGTGGGTGATTCCGCTGGCCTTGTACCTGATGAGCTTCATCTTGTGCTTTGAGAGCGACAAGATTTACCAACGCTGGCTGTTCCTTCCACTTCTGGCGCCGTTGCTGGGCTACATGGCCTACTACATTTACACGGAGTCCGGCAACACAGGCATCAAGACCATCATTCCTTTGTATGCCGCGGGCCTGTTCATCTGCTGCATGGTCATGCATGGCGAATTGTCCAAGCGCAAGCCGGGCGCACGCCATCTGACCCTGTTCTATTTGATGGTTTCGTTGGGCGGGGCGATCGGCGGAATCTTCGTGGCGATTATCGCCCCTCACGTGTTCAAGACCTTCCTGGAGCTGCCCATCGGGCTGGCCGCGTGCGCGCTGCTGACCGTGATCGCGACGTGGGACGTGGAGATTCCGCGCCTGGGACCGTGGCCCCTGCGGCTGGCTTTGTGCGTCGGGCTGGGCGCGTTGAGCGGGTTCCTGGTGCGGCACGAGGTGACCGCCGAGAGCGGCTACCGGCTGATGGTTCGTAATTTCTATGGCGCGCTGAAGGTGGCCGACGACGACCCCGATCCCTACGCGTTGCGCAACTTGACCCACGGCACCATCAATCACGGGTCGCAGTTGCTCGATCCGGCCAAGCGCTATATCACTACGTCCTATTACGGCGAAACGTCCGGAGTGGGGCGGGCCATTCGCGCTCTCCGGGAGCGCGGGCCGGTCCGCATCGGCAGCATCGGGCTAGGCGCGGGCGTGCTCGCCAATTACGGGCGCAAGGGCGACTATCTGCGCATTTACGAAATCAATCCTCTGGTGCCCCCTATCGCTACCACGCAGTTTTCGTTCTATCCGCATTCGGATGCCGACAAGGCGATCTTGATGGGTGACGCGCGCCTGACGCTGGAAAAGCAGCTTGCCGAAACCGGGCCGCAGAACTACGACATTCTGTCGGTGGACGCGTTCTCGAGCGACGCGATTCCGATTCACCTGCTGACGCGCGAAGCTCTGGTGCTGTATTTCAAGCACCTCAAACCGGACGGGATACTGGCGCTGCACATTTCGAACCGTTATCTGGATCTGGCGCCGGTGTGCGCCGCGGGAGCGCAGTATTTCGATAAGACCGCGCGCACGGTAAGCGACGACGGCGAGGGCGGGAGCTATCTATCGTCCTCCACATGGGTGCTAGTTACGGCGCATCCGGAATGGTTCAATTCGGACGCGTTCGCGGGAGCAGACATCACGCCTACCGAGCTGAAGCCGGGCTTCCGGCCATGGACCGACGATTACAGCAATCTCTGGCAGATTAGACGGTGGCAGTAAGGGCGCTTCGCCTTCATTGATAGCGCAGCACGGTAATCGGGTCGGAATCGAGCGCGCGGCGGGCTGGCAGGAAGCTGGATACCGCCACGAATAGTAACCGCGCCCGGGTTGCCGAATTCGGCGAGTTCGTCAAGCGCCAGGAGGCTGCGTCTCCGGAGAGAGAACACATTGATTGGGCGCAGGAGCGGGACGACTGGCTCGGCTATTTGAATGAACTCTACAGGCAAGCCGAGTCCTTTCTCGTGCAGTTTATCCAGGCCGGCGGGGTCAGACTTGATTACCGCGACATCGAGCTGAACGAAGAGAACATCGGATCGTACACCGCGCGCCAAATGATCCTCAGAATCGGCCGCCAGGAAATCACCATGACGCCGGTCGGGACGTTGCTCATTGGCGCGAAGGGCCGGGCCCCGCGGGACGGACGCGCCTCCTCTTGGTCGACAGGGAGGCCTCCGGCCCGCGGATCAAAAGTGACCGTCGATATCAGTGACACGCCAGAACCGCCCACCGCGCAGGCTGCACCGAAGGAAGTCACGTGGGTATGGAAAATCGCGACGAGCCCACCCAACATCAGGTACATTGAGTTAACCCAGGAGTCCCTTTTCCAGGCGTTGATGGAAGTTGCCGGTGGCTGACCGGGTGAGCTTCTCAGGCGCCTTGAACTTTCCGAGATCGCCGCACACCATCAGGATTTGGAATCCTCGCTGACACTCTACTTCGGTGCCGGCTCGCCAAGCTACATTGTCCGTTTTGCCGGGTATGCCTCTGGTGAAGTAGCTAAAGAGCCGGGCAACCGACTTACTGAGGCGGACCTGACCTCTTCCCTAACTGTTCTAGCCGCTGTTGAGGCAGCGTTTCGCATCGATTGCCTTCAGCGTTGCTACCGACGGGGAAAAGACCCAGTCTCGCGCGCCTTCCGCGCCATCTACCAGGCGAAGCAGGAGCGCGCCTCACTTGAGGACGAAATATTCGGGGCCTGGGCCGCTAAATCCGCCGGGGCACGCTCTATCATTGGTGAACTGCGGGGCGCATTTAGGTTCCGTCATTGGCTGGCGCACGGACGTTATTGGACGCCCAAATTCAACCGCTACGACTTTAGCAGCGTCTTCGCACTCGCCGAGCGAACCTTGGGGAGCTTTCCATTCCACCGACTCAGCACCAAGTGAGTTTACTTCTTCTCGGGCAGCGCGAATACGTACAGTGCGTTGCCGTTGGACGGATAGTGCACTTCCGGAGCAAGCACGCTCGGAACCATGCGCGGGCTGCCGCCGCCCAGGCCGGTGGTCACGGCGATGAACTGCCTTCCGCCAACGCTGAAGCTCAGCGGGAAGCCCTGGACCGAAGTGCCCAGGCGAGTCTCCCACAGCACCTTGCCGGTCTTCACGTCGACCGCGCGGAAGACGCGGTTCATGTCGCCGACGAACGCGATTCCGCCGGCTGTCGAAAGCACAGCGGTCATGAACGGCGCGCGCTGCGTGATCTTCCAGTTCTCCTTGAGGGTCGCGACATCGTAAGCCGCGAACTTGCCGACGTTACCGTCGGAGCCGGGCGACTCATAGAAGCGCCGCGCCGCGCCGCCCGCGCTGCCGCCGCCCTCTTTCAAGTCGACTTTCTGCGCATTCATCTCCTGGCAGCTCTGCGCCACCGGGATAATGAGTTCGCTTGCCTGGGGGTTGTAGCTCATGGCGTGCCAGTTGTGGCCGCCCTCCGATGTCGGGCAGCTTTGCACCCACTGGCCGATCTGATTCTCGACAATGTCGTTGCGGAAGTGCGGTTCGCCGGTGACCGGATCGAAGGAGTCGTAGATGTTCTGAAACACGGTCTCCTTGTGGCCGAGATATTTTCCGTTGGTGCGGTCGTTCTTCCACAAGATGCCGTCCTTGCCCGCGCTGAAGACCAGCTTCTGGCCGTTGTAATCGACCAGAACGCGCTCGAAAACTTCATCTAGGTCGAGCGTTTCGCCGGGAGCGTGCATGAAATACCAGCGCAGACGTCCGGTATCGACGTTCAGAGCGACGGTCGAGTTGGCATAGGCGGTTGAGCCGTTGCCGGACTGGCGGCTGGCGCGCATCCACGGCTTGGCCTGCGCCACACCCCAGTAGGTAAGGTTGAGATCGGGATCGTAGCTGCCGGTGATCCAGGTGTCGCCGCCGGCGCGGAATAAGTCGCCGAGGTTGCCCCAGGTGTCGCCGGGGGCTGGGCCCGGACCCTTAATCTCCGGACCGGGATCGTCCTTCTTGGCGATGGTGTAGAACTTCCACTTGAGTTTTCCGGTTTCGGCATCGTAGGCGCTGATGAAGCACTTCTCTTCGCGATACTGATCGCACTGCCCTCCGCCCAGTCCCTGGATCACCAGGCCCTTGGCCAGCAGTGGACCGCTGGAGGTGCTGTAGCTGCCGTTGGTGCGGTCGCCGATGACCGTATCCCAAACATTCTTGCCGGTGCGCGCGTCCAGAGCGTAGATGTGCGCTTCGCCGGTGGTGACGTAAACCTTGTCGTCGTAGATCGCCAGGCCGCGCTGCGAATTGCCGGTGGCGTTAGCGCCGATGCGATTTTCCCAGATCAGGTCGCCGGTCTTGGCGTCAATGGCCTGGACGATGTTGGTCGGGTTGTTGATGAACAACGTTCCGTCGTGCACTACCGGAGCGGATTGATTGGTGCCGTCGGCCATGGACCACACCCATTGCAGTTGCAGATCCTTCACGTTGGAAGCGTTGATCTGGTTCAGCGGGGAGTAATCGTCGGCGTGATAGTCATGGCGGATCATGAGCCAGTCCGCCGGACTGGGGTTCTTCATCATCGCGTCGGTGATGTTGGTGTAGTTCTTGACCGTCCCCTCTACGGTGAGTCCGCGCGGTTGCGGCGGGGCAGCGCCCCTGCCTCGGCCACCACCACCCGCACCAGCGCCACCACGGCCCCGTCCGCCGCCGTTTGCGCCGCCGCCCGGAGTAATCTGCGCGAGTTGCTGGCCGGTGGCGATGGTGCCGATGCCGACCGCGGTGGTTGCCGTGAGAGCCTGATTACCGGGCCGCGCACCGTTATATTGCAGGATGTAGGCGGCGATATCCAAATACGCGGCGTCGGTGAGGCCGCCGGGATTGGTGGGAGGCATCGCGCCTTGCATGAAGCTGACCAGGTCGGCCGTGGTGCGATTGCCCCATCCGCCCATGAAGAGACTGCCCGCCAGAGGAGCCGCGTTGCCGCTGCCGCTCAGATCCGCCTGGTGGCAGCTCGCGCAACTGGCGGTGTAGGCGTCACGGCCTGCCTCGGCCTGTTCGGCGGTGAACGGTCCGGCAGGTCTGGCTTGTTGACCGGCGAGTCTCGATACGCCATAAGCGCCCGCGAGCGCGGCAATCAGCACAAAATATTTCTTCGACATTATGTAGCTCCTGACAAATCGGCTCCCTACCGCGTGAACCACCCCCACAGAGTCCCGTCCGCGGGCTTCTCGCTATAAATCTGAACGTAAAGGCCGCCCTTCTTGAAGTGCTCCACTTGCGCGGCGTTCAGTTCCACGCTGCCGGTGATCGTGCCCTTCATTGCCTTGGTGATGGTCAAAGTTCCCACCACCGGACCGCGTACGCCGCCCAAGCCTCCATCGCGCAGTTCCACCATAGTGGCGTTGGTCTTCAACCCCTCGAAGTTTCCGTTGACGGTGAGCTTCATGCCGGACAGGGTTCCTGTGACGCTACCTGAGCCGGCCAATTCCGGCCGCGTTTTCGCGTCGGCGGGGAGTGCGGAAAGCCGCGCCTTGAAACTCTCCTGCGCGCCGATCGAAAACGCAAAGCAGATGAATCCCACGCCGGCCGCGACGGCCGCACTCCATCTCTTGCTCAGTTGCATGTTGTGACCTTCCCTCTGGACGGGTTGTTTTGATCCTGAACGGACAAGTCCACCGTATATAACACCATCGCGTATAATACACGATCCGCGTTCAAAAGGCATTCGCGGGTTGTACGCTAAATTGACGCGGGCCTCGCGCGGAGGATCTGGGGCGGCGCGTTTAGTGGTCGAAGTGGTCGTGCAGTTCCTTGTGCTCTTCGTGCGCCTTATCCTTCTGGACCGCAACCGCTTTTTTGCGGGCGGAATTGAAGTTGGCCTTACGCGTTGTCTCAGAGCTGGCCTGGAACAGAGAAATCAACTGTTTTAGGTTCTTCTTGTGACACGAAGGGCAGGCCGCGGCGGGTGACTTAGCTAGAACCAGGTACTCGAAGCGGTAGCCGCAATGCCGGCACTCGTATTCGTAGATCGGCATGAGTGAGAGTGTATCGCGTGCGCAGGCTCTGGTGAAAGCCCGCAGATTCTCAAGACCCGAGGCTCTCACGCTCCTGCGTACTCGCCCAGGTCGAGGCCCAGTAAAACTACCTGGCTCCTATGCCATCTCACGGCTTCCCAGGCATTGCGCAGTTAGGCCATTGCCTTTGAAACCGCGGCAGCGCCGGGCTTTTCTAACTTGCATGGAGGAAGTCCGGCTGGAGAACTGAGCCGGCGGCACAACATGTACAAGGAAAAGTCACCTGGCCGGTCCCCCACACTCATTGTGTTCGCCGCAATGCTTGCCTGGTTTGCGAGCGCCAGTTGGGCGAGCTCGAGTTCATGCACCACTTCAGGGAACTCCGGATGCGCCAGCGTCGATGCAGACTTCAGCGCCCTCTCCGTCATTGTTCCGGCTAACAACGATTTCAATTCGAGCGGCGTGGGCACGAACTACCTGTACAACCCCACGATCGCAGATCAGGGCGGCTCGGGCTGGGAGTTCAACTCAGTGGGGACCGCTGGCGGCGGATCCAATGACAACGGCGCGCTGATCTACGGCTCGCAGTGGTACGCCGCAACCCCGCCCGGAGGCCCTGACGTTGCCGGGCTGCAGCAGTTTTCCGGGTCTACACAGGAAGCCTCCATTTCACAGGAAGTGAGCGGATTCAACGTAGGCTCGCTCTACGACGTCAACTTCTATATTGCTCAGCGCGACGATTCATTCTTCGGCGCCGAGCCCGGTGACGCCATCGAGGTTGTGCTGGGAGGGCAGATTCTCGGAACCTATACCCCCAAGACCACGACATGGACTCCAATCACCACGGGATTGGTGCAGGCTACATCCACTAGCATGGACCTCCAATTCGTCTCAACCTCCACCGGGCTGCTTTCGACTCCGGAAGTGGACGCGCTGTTCGACGACGTTACCATCGACGATCCGGATGCAGTGCCCGAGCCGTCGAGCCTTACGCTAGCCGGCGGCGCACTGATGCTTTTCGTGGGGTTGCGAAAAGTTCTCGGAAAGCGTGCGCCTGCGGGCAATCTCACTCGGGCCTAAATATAGTACTACTTGGTTAAGACAAGAATCTGTGCTAGCCTGCTAGAGTCCAAGGACAACCATGGCCTCGCCCCCGAGAGGCTTGGTGTTTGTCCTCACGATGGTGGCGTGGTTGACGGCTTCCATCCACACCGGATCGCCAAGTTCCGGTTGGTGGGGAACAACCGAAGCAATCGCGCTTCGCCAAGCCGTTAAGAAATCTAGAGCTCAAGGTGATTTTGCGGCGGTCGAGGGCGTTTACCGCCGCCTCGCTGAACTTGCAGCGCGACATCATGATCCACTAGCCCGCGCGTGGGCGCTCGAGGGCGCCGGTGGCGCGAGCTTTGCCAGCTTTGACTACCGCGGCGCGTTAGACGCGTATCTCCAGGCGAGAAGCTTTGCGGAACAAGCCCGCGACCGGCGGTCTTTGGGCGCCATCGATGCTGATCTGGCCAGCCTGTACCAACAAACCGGCGACCTGGATTCCGCCATCCGCTCGGCCGACGAGGCCCGCCTAATCACTGCGGGACTGAGCGATGTCTACTACCGGCCGCAGCTCCTACTGTTACTGGGCCGGCTGCGTGGAGGAGCTGACGCAATCGAGCTCTACCGGGAAGGCATTGCCGCGGCTCACCAGGCCAGCGCGCGAGATCCCATCCAACCGGCGGTGGAAGCCAGCGGTTGGGATGCGCTCTGCGAGGCTTTGCTCGCCGCGGGTGACGTGCAAGGCGCGGAGGCCGCGGAACAAAGGGCCCTCGTGCTGCGCCAAGCTCCGGACAATGGCGCTCTAGGGTTTTCAGACGGGCTGCTCGGAGCAGTGCGCTTGGAGCAAGCTGAGCAGACTTCTCCCGGTCCGGTGCGCGAGAGGCTTCTGGCCGAGGCTCAGGAGCTCACACAGCGAGCCAGGCGGCAGAAACACAGGCCGCCGGAAGCGCGCCTGGACGACCAACTTGGGAGGATCCTGCTGGATCAGAGGCGGACTCCGGAAGCGCTCAGGGTTCTGGAGCGGGCAGTGACTGAGGCGCAGCACTGGCGGCTGGGCGTCGCTCCCGCACTGACGTCTTTGGACGCGGCAGCCAACCAGCTCCAGGTTCGGATCTTCGACCGGTTCGTGGATCGGGCGGCGGATTACGGCCTTCGATTCCACGATCAACGGTGGGTGGAAGAGAGCCTGGAAGCCACCGAACTCAATCGCGCGCAGAATCTGCGGGATAGTGGGGAGAATGCGCCACAACGGACGCTTCCGGTGGAGTATTGGGAAGTTTTGGGGCAGTTGGAAGCGGAGGAAACCAGATCTCAGACCGACTCCGCCGTCAGCGTCCGGTCCAGCCGTCTCAGATTGAAACT
The DNA here is from genome assembly GCA_030041495.1 of Bryobacteraceae bacterium. Classification (GTDB taxonomy): domain Bacteria; phylum Acidobacteriota; class Terriglobia; order Bryobacterales; family Bryobacteraceae; genus Palsa-187. The sequence goes on from JASHNT010000107.1 coordinate 125,295, forward strand.
TACAGAATTGGAAGCCAAAGCAGGGCTACGGTACTTCCCTACTATTGCCGAGAATTTCCCGAGTCACGATTCACTTAATCATTTTCAGAAGAGTCTTAGGGATTCCGACCTCCTGTTGAGCTTCGCTCTAGGCGCGGAGGAGTCCTGGCTTTGGGCGGTGACCCGGGACACTCTACGAGTCTACCGTTTACCGCCGGCGGAGGAGATTGTTGGCACGGTTCGGGCCTTTCGGCAAGCGGTGGAAGAGGGCAGGGCAGGGTTCGAAGATTGGGGCGGGCAGCTCTACCGGATGTTGTTCGGACAGTTGCGGAAGGACGAGAGATCCAAGGTTTTCTGGCAATTGTCGGTAGAGGATGCGCTGCTGGAAGTTCCTTTTGCCGCTCTGGTGATCGAAAACGAGGACCCCGGACACGGAAGCGCCAAACGCAGGGAAGGGAGCGGCCAAATCGTGTTCCTGGCCGAGCGGCATTCGCTACAAGTGAAGGCGGGGGCATTGCTGCCAGGCAGAGCTCCCCAGACGCCTCCCAGCGGCTTCGTCTCGGTGGGTGACCCAATATACAACGTTGCTGATGAGCGCTGGACGGCCAAGGGTTCCAGGTTCGTCGCCGGGTGGCTGCCGAATTACTTCCGGCAAGACGCAGAGAGCCAGCTCAATCGTCTGCCAGGCACACGCCGGGAAGTGGAAGCGAGTGCCGCAGCCTGGGACTCGGCCGGCGAAGGCTCGACCACGATCCTCGAGGGTGCCGCGGCGACCCGAGTCCGATTCCTGGAGGCGCTATCGCCGGTTCCACGCGTGATTCACCTCGCTACTCATGCGCTTACCTCGAATGCGCCGGAAGAGGCCTATCTGGTTTTCGGGTTGGGCCGCGATGGACGGCCGCAGATGCTGAGCGCTTCCGAGATCCGCACCTTGCGGGTTCCGGGGTCGGTGGTGGTGATGACCGGCTGCGCCACGGCTCCAAGCGACGTTCGAGCGGGTTTGGGCCTGGCAGGATTGGTCCGCGCCTGGATCATCGCCGGAGCCAGCGCCGTAGTGGCAACGGAGTGGGCGGTTCAGGATTCCGCGGGCAGTTCGCTACTGGCCAGCTTCTACCGGCATTTGGGGCGCGCTCCCGTGGCCACCGTGGCTCAAGCGCTGCGATCGGCGCAGGTCGAGACGATGCACATTTATGGCGCCACGCCCGCGGTGTGGGCCGCTTACCAGGTTTTCGCGGGCCGGGCTGGTTCCGGAGGTGACGGTCCTTCCGGAGGTGACGCTCCATGAACGTGACCAGCCCAGGCAGTAAGCATCATGACGTGGATGTTGTGCCTGCCGAGACCGATGAAACGCCAATGGGCGATTCGATCGCCGACGCGCAGCCGGCCGAAACGGACGCGGAGGACCCCGATGCCCCTGAAGCTATCAACGCTGAGACCTACGCCGGCTGGGTTGAGCTGGTGGAGCGCATTCGCTCCGGCGAAGCGGGCAGTCTGGAAGAGCTTTACCAACTGTTTTCCAAGGGGATACGCTTCTATCTGTGCCGGCAATTAGGGCCCCAGGAACTGGACGACAAAGTCCACGATACTTTTGTCGTAGTGGTGCAAGCCATTCAGCGCGGCGAACTACGTGAGCCGCAGCGGCTGATGGGTTTTGTCCGCACCATCGTTCGCCGGCAGGTGGCCGCGCATATCGATCGGGTCGTGCACTCTCGAAAGGAACAGGTTGAACTCGATCCTAGTATCCGTTTGGCAGATCCGCGAGAGAATCCGGAGGCCAACGCCATCTTCCATCAGAACACTGAGCTGATTCACAGAGTCCTGAGTGAGCTGAACGAACGGGATCGGGAGATTCTGACCCGCTTCTATCTTCACGAGCAGAGCCAGGAGCAGATTTGCTCTGAGATGTCACTCACCGAGACGCAGTTTCGGCTTCTGAAATCACGCGCCAAAGCTCGTTTTGGAGAGCTGGGTAAGAAAAAAATATCGCAGAAGAGCCTCCAGGCAGTTTTTTTGAGAACATCCGCCGGTTTGTTCCACTAAGGAACAGTAGTTAACGTAGTACCGGTTCGGAACAAAGCGCCTAGATCAGAGGCGCGACTTCCTGGAGACCCCTGTGGAAATCAGTCTTGTTTTCCAAGAGCATCCCAACGACGACGTATGGGAAGAGTACGCCTTTGGCCGCCTCAGCGGTGACGAGTTAGACGCTGCGGATGAACACCTGCTCCTCTGCGAGCACTGCCAGGGCATTCTTGCCTACGCGGACGAGTACCGGCGGTTCATGAAGTACGCAACGGCCAGGTTTCCAGAGGCTCACGCCGCGAGCCGTTGGCAGAAAGTGCTGCCCTTCGTTACAGGTGCCCCCGCCGGAAGGCTCGTCTCGGCGGGTACCGTCGCCGCAGCGTGCGTGGCCGCGCTGGTTTGGCTCGCCCCCCAAGGCTCTCAGTGGATGTCTACTCCCAAGGCCGTGGCCGTGTCGGTTGAACTTCAGTCGCTTCGGGCCGGTAGCGCGGCTGCGATGAGTCATGCGCCAGCCGGGCATCCGTTGGACCTTTCGATCTCGGCGGGCGACGTGCCGCCCTCTGGCCGTTACCGAGTGGAAGTGGTGACAAGCTGGGGTGAACCGGTCTGGAGCGGCATGGTTGACGTAAACGGTGGCGGGCTGAAGGCGCATATCGGTAAGCGCCTGACTAAGGGAACTTACTGGGTGAGGCTGTATACGCCGTCTTCGGAATTGTTGGCCGAATACGGACTGAGGGCGGAGTAAAGATTACACTTTCAGCTCGTAGCCATGCGCTCGCATGCCTTCGATGATGCGGTTGCGGATCGCGGCTACTTCGTCAGACGATAGCGTCCTCTCCGATGCTCCGACCGTGAGCCGGTAAGACAAGCTGCGCTCGCCGCCGGGCAGCCCAAAATCGCGCAAAAAGGAAATCGAGACCAGATCGGCACCTGCTAGCCCCGCCAGTTGTGTTTGTACCTTTCCGATGAGCGCTCGGGCAGGCGCAACCACCGATAGGTCGAATGCGCTGACCGGGAAGCGGCGCAAGGGCTGGTAACGCAGGGAGAGGGGCTGAAGCTTTTCGAGAAGCTCCAAATCGAGATCTAAAACCGACCCTCGTCCGCCTTCAATCATGCTCGGATGAAGCTCGAACAAGCGTCCGATGGGCGTTCGATGGCACAACACCTCTGCGGTTCGATGAGGGTGCTCATAGGATCGCGTCTCACTCACCGGGAGGAAGTCGATCCCCGAAGACAGGCACTCGGCGAGCCGCTTCAATTCCGACAGGGCCGCCGCGCCGTCGCCCTTGGAATAAATCGCCGCTGCAAAGTGCGCGATTTCGCGGTCCGGGTGAATCTCCCGGCCGATTTCGCAGAAGCGAAAGGAATCGAAGTGGCGCGCATTGTCGGCGAGGTTCTTGGCGATGAGCGGGAGCAGGCTTGGCCGCAACAGATTCTGGCCGGCTGCGATCGGGTTGGCCACCTGCACCAGCGCCGCCGGATCGAAGCCGAACTCGCGCGCTTGCTCATCGCTCAAGAACGAGTAATTGTAAACTTCGGTGAACCCTTGCGCGGCCGCCATTTCACGCATACGGTGGTGGAACAGGCGCGCGGGGCTGGCCGGCGGAACCCGCGCGGGCGCCAGAGGGGCCGTGGGGGTGATGGAATCGTAGCCCACCATCCGGCCGACTTCCTCCACCAGGTCCTCTCTGATGGAAATGTCCTTGGTGGCTCGCCACGAAGGCACAAAGACGGAAAGCGTTTCCTCGTCGAGCTCCTCAACTCTGAATTCGAGCGACTCGAGGATGGCACGAACCTCCGCGGTGGAAATCGGGCGGCCCAGTTTTCGCTCCAGCCACTTTACCGGGAGTGCCACGGGCGCCGGGGCGGGCGGCAGGCGATGGGCGTCGGCGATGCCGCCAACGACGCGGATTCCGGGAGAAACCTGCTCGAGCAGCTCCAGCGCACGATACAGGCCGCGCACCGTGTTCACCGGGTCCTGCGACTTTTCGAAGCGCATGGAGGCGTCGGTGCGGAGCTTAAGCCGCGAGGAGGTTCTGCGCACGTTGGCGGCATTGAAATTGGCGCTTTCGAGCACGATCCGCGTGGTCGATTCGGAAATTCCGCTGGACGCGCCGCCCTTCACTCCGGCCAGTGCAATGGCTCCCTGCGCGTCGGCGATCACCAGATTGGACGGGTCGAGCGTGAAGCGTTCCTCGCTCAGCGAGACGAATTCCTCGCCATCCCTGGCAGAGCGGACGAAAATCGTATCAGCGTGCAGTTTGGTGGAGTCGAAGGCGTGCATGGGCTGCGCGATCTCCGCCATCACGAAGTTGGTCACGTCGACCACGTTGTTGATCGCGTTCAGCCCTACCGATTCCAGGCGCTGGGCGAGCCACGCCGGCGATGGCTTCACCGTCACGTTCTCGAGCAACAGAGCGGAGTAACGCGGGCACAGCGTGTAGTCTTCAATGTCGACGTGAATGGGCGAATTGCCCGTTAGTTGGCGCGGCTTGACCGGGTCGAGCAGTTTCTTGCCGAAGATCGCGGCCAGTTCGCGGGCCATGCCGGAATGTCCCCACAAATCGGGGCGGTGGGTAAGCGATTTGTTGTCGACTTCGATGATCGAATCCGAGCCGTGCGCTTCCACGCCCTCCGATTCCGCGGTCTTGAGCGTGATCATGCGTGCGGCTTCGGCGGGAGAGGCGCTGAGATCCTCGACCAGCTCGCGCAGCCATTGGTAGGAAAACTTCATGATTCAGAATTGGTTCAAAAAACGGAGATCGCCGCTCATCAGCAACCGGATGTCGTCAATGGCGTAGCGCATCATCACCAGGCGCGTGAGGCCGAGCCCGAAGGCAAAGCCGTTCCACTCTTTCGGATCGACTCCGCTGTAGCGCAGGACTTCGGGATTCACCAGGCCGCAGGGCAGAAGCTCCACCCAGCCGGAATGCTTGCACACGGGGCAACCGGAGCCTCCGCAGATCAGGCATTGAATATCGAGCTCGAATCCAGGTTCGACGAAAGGGAAGTAGCCGGGACGCAGGCGTATGGTCACGTCGCGATGAAAGACCGCGGACAGCAACGTCTTCATGAAATAGATCAGGTGCGCGACGGAGACATCGCGGTCGACCATCATGCCTTCGAGCTGATAAAACGTATGCTCGTGCGAGGCGTCGACTTCTTCGTTGCGGAAGACGCGCCCGGGGGCGATCATTTTGAGCGGCGGCCCGAATTTCTCCAGAGCCCGCACCTGCACCGGCGAAGTATGCGTGCGCAGCAGGCGGCCGTCGCGGAGCCAGAAGGTATCCTGCATGTCGCGAGCCGGATGGTGGGAAGGGATATTAAGCGCGTCGAAATTGTAGTGCTCGGTCTCGACTTCGGGACCATCCATGATGGCGAAGCCGAGAGAGACGAACAGATCCTCCAGCTCCTTTTGCACCTGCGTGACCGGATGCAGTGAGCCCGGGCGCACGCCCGGCGCCGGTGCCGTGAGATCCAGCCACTCCGACTCCAAGCGTGCGTCGAGCGCGGCGGCGTCCAGACGCGCCTTGCGGAATTCATAGAGCTGTTCGAAGGCTTGCTTGTATTCGTTCAGGAGTTTGCCCGAGCGCGCTCGCTCCTCCGGAGTGAGCTTGCCGAACTCCTTGCTTGCCAGCGCGAGCTTTCCCTTGCGGCCCCAGAATTCGACGCGAACGGCTTCGATGGCTTCGAGCGTCGCCGCAGCTTCAAGTTGAGCGACAGCGGCGGAGTGCAGTTCCAAAAAACCGGTCACAGGCTGGCCCCGTGCTTTTCCAGAAGTTCCACCATGGCCTGCTGGCCCTTGGTGAGCGCGAGATCCAGAGCGCACTGGTTGTTGTCGGCTCGGGCGCCGACTTCAGCTCCGGCGGTGATGAGGATTTCGGCGAGCTGGCAGTCGCCGTGCAGAGCGGCGGCGTGAAGCGCGGTCCAGCCCCCGTGCTGCCGGGCATCGACCGGAGCTCCGTGATCGAGCAGAAGCTTGACCACCTGTTTGTGCCGGCCGGCGGCGGCAGCGTGCAGCGGGAGATTCTGCATCGTATTGGTGGAGCGCACGCTGGGTGAAGCTCCTTTGTTCAGCAGCGTGCGGACGGCTTCCAGGTGCCCGAAAAACGCGGCGAGGTGTAGAGGCGTCCAGCCATCGGGACTAACGGCGGAAATCAGCGAGCGATTGCCGTCGAGCAACTCCTCCAGCCGCCCGGTGTCGCCCTGCATGGCGGCGGCGAAAATGGCCAGCGTGGGATCGGCGTCGACGATGGTCCAAGCGCCCGCGCGGTCTCCGGAGCGGGCCGCTTCGTAGAGGGCGTTCATCAGATTTGTTGCATCCGGCATCGGATTCGTTTCAGCCGGCATCAGGCGGCGGGTTGAAACACGTCCTCGGCCTTGGCGATTTCCCAGGCGAGGTGATTGATATAGAATAGCAGCGCCGGCGCGGAGTAAACGGTATGAAACTGTTCCCAGGCCTTCTGCTGCCAGCCGCCGGTCAGGTATTTCGAAATATCCGCATCCTTGGCGAAGAAGCCGTCCTCGTGTGGAATGCCGAGGTGATCCAGCACGGCGCGGATCATGTCCATGTGCGAGATCAGGATGGCCTGGCTGATATCCGTCGCGAAGTCGTCGTCATGTTCGCCAATGCGGGTCCACATCCGCGGCTCTGCCTTCCGCAGGGTTTCCGAGTTCAGCTTGGTCAGGTACAGCCGGGTTTTGACGCGGTCGAAGAGCTGGAAGGTCTTGAGGCGGCCGAGAGAAATGGAGCGAACCAGTTGCTGGAAGTTCTCCTCACCCAGGCGGAGGAGGATATCGCAAAGCTGCATGTAGGTTTTATTGTAACGCTCCCCATAAATTTGGCGTTTTGAGCGTTTCCTTTGGCCGCGGCGGCGCAATATACGTTTAGAACATGCGGGACGACGAAAGCAGCCTCGTAAGCCAGGCCCGGCGCGGGAACCAAGAGGCGTTTCTCGAGCTATACGCGCGGCATCGCACGCCGCTGTTCCGCTTCGCCTGGCGAATGACCGGGTCTGTGCACGCTGCGGAAGACGTCACGCAGGAATGTTTTCTGGCTTTGGTCCGCGGCTCGGGTTTCGACGCCGGCCGGGGCCGATTGCAAACCTACCTGTTCGGCATGGCGCGGCACTTGGTATTCCGGTATTTGCGGATCAATGAGCGCGAGGCGGAGGAAGTGGCGGAAGCAGCCGAAGCAGCCGGGCCTGTGGATGTGCTTGGCGAGATGCTGGCTGCGGAGCGATCCGAAATGGTGCGGGAGGCGATCGCCAGTCTGCCGTCCCTGCAACGGGAGGCGATCGTTTTGTTCGAGTACGAAGGATTGCCGCTGGAGGCGATCGCAGCCATCGCGGGAGCGGAAGTGGGCGCGGTTAAGGCTCGGCTGAGCCGGGCTCGGGAATCGTTGCGGAGGCGCCTGGAGCCGGTGCTATTTCGAGATGCAGGAACTGAGCGTTCCGCTCGCGAGACGAAAGGAGTTGTTCATGAGTGAACGGGATGATCCAATGGGCGAGTTGCTCCAGGAATGGAAAGCGCCGGAACCGGGGCGGGAGTTCGACGAACGGGTCGCGGATGCATACCGGGCCGAATTTCCGATGATCCGGCGTGCACAGCCGTCCTGGCGCAGATTTCTGGGAGCGCGGATCAGCGTGCCGGTGCCGATGTTGGTC
>JASHNT010000108.1 GCA_030041495.1 Bryobacteraceae bacterium
GGTCGAACTTGGCGTCGTCCAGAACTTCATTGAGCCGTTTATAGAAAGGGTGACCCGGCGCCGTGGCCAACTCGCCGCCGTACCACAAGCCCTCTTGCCGCTCCCGCATCTTCCGCGTCCCCATCGCCATACCCAAAGTTTAAAGTCAAAACATTTTCAGGTCCAGCCGTTTTTGGGGTTTAGACACGGGCTGCTAAACCCGCAGCACAAACGTCCGGCGTTCTTCCAATTGTTTGAGCATGTCCGCCGAAGCGTCCGCCAGCGTCCCCACTTCGATCCCTTCCATCAGCGGCCGTTCTTCGACCGTAAACCCGCATCTTTCAAAGAAGGATCGCGCGTGCGCGAGGTCGTCGAAATAGTTCGGCTCAACGTCGCGGCCGAGGTCATTCGCCAGCCGTTGATGCAAACGCGTGCCTGTGCGCTCTTTCATCCATTGCCGGAGGTGGATGTCAGGCGTGATCCAGGTGCCGCCGAATTGGCGTAGAATCGCGGCGACGTTCGCCGCGAGCTGTTCCTTTTCGGGAAATGTGAGATAGCGCAACAACCCTTCCGTGGTCACGGCCACTCGCGCTTTTTGAAACGACGAACACGCATGTTCCAGCTCACTCCGGTTCAACACACTTGCGCAGCATAGGTTTAGGTTCGCCGGAATCGAGCCCAGAATGGCTGTGACAATGCTGCGCTTGTTTTCGATCATGTCGGGAAGATCAGTTTCCACATACACACCGTCCTGGAAATCCGCGCGCCGGCTCCACTCCATGCCACGTGAAGAAAAGCCGGCAGCGAGTTCCAGAATCTGCTTCGCCCCCTGCTCGATCAGGATTCGCGAAACCGATTTGTAGCGAGCCTCGAAAAAGGGGGTGTAGGAGCGCAGCCCTCCGGACGGCAGACCCTCCGTCGAGGGCAACTGCGGCTTCAAATGCTCTAGCATTTCGCGCGCGAAGGGAATGTCGGTAAATTCACCGCGCGCCATGACAGGAAAGAAAGCCGTCGGCGAGACGCGGCTGAAGTCGTAACCAGCCACAGGCCCAGTATAGCGGCCAAGGCCAGGTGCTCGACCTACGGGACGTCATCGCGCAATAGATTTGTGTATTCCGGGGATGTGGAAATCGTGTTGTGGCCCATCCCGGGAACGACGACGTAGCGAACTCGCGCCCGGCCAAAGGAACTCCGCAGGCGTTCCGTGCTGTCTCGCGGAATAATTTCGTCCTCCCCGGCCGCCAGTAGAAGGGTCGGTGCCGTCACCGCGGGCGCATACTTGAACGAGTCATACCTGTCGCGCAGGAGTAACCCCACGGGCACGAAGGGAAAGTGGGCCGCAGCAACCTTTACCATGCTGTCGAACGGCGTCACCAGGATTAACAGCTCTACTTGGTTCAAGGCCGCCAGCCGCACGGCAATCCCGCTTCCCAGGCTGCGCCCCATCACGATGACGTCCTTGTGCATCGAATGAACCCTCCGGAGAAGCGTCTGCGCGTCGGAAAGCAGCGCCGTCTCCGAGGGACTGCCCGCGCTCCCGCCGTAGCCGCGATAGTGAAGCAGATACAGAGAGCGCCCGGGAAAAGCGCGCTCCAAATCCGGGAGACTCAGCGCAACGTCTTCGGCGTTTCCACCGAAATACACCAACGCCCCCGGGCCATCCGCGGGTCGAGTTGTGACCAGGACGTCTCCAGCGTCGGTTTTCAACCGCGTCACCAGCGGGTCTCCTGCATCCGAGCCAGGCTGCGGATAATAGATCAGCGAACGTTGAAAGAGGAACAGCACAGCGCATAGGCACGCGTAGAGGATCGCGATTCCGAGCAGAACGCCCGCTATGATTCTCGGCACTGAACTTACTTGAAATCGATGACCAGCTTCCCTGCCTCGCCGTCGTAGATCAGCGAAAGATCCTTGGGCTTGAGTTTGCCGCTGATCGAGAAATACAGCAAACCCTCTTCGGGAGCTTTTACTTCCTTATCCGGCAGCAGATACTTGGCGAGCACCGGCATAATGGGCGAATCGCTCGAGTCGCCGCGCTTCACCTCAGGCGCACTGTCTTGCCCGGATGACGATGTCTTCTTCTTGGTGACGCCGCCCCATACGATGCCTCCGGCGGTGGTGCCATCGCCGCCGGGTTGCTGGGCCGCCGGCTTCAGCACTAGCACGGAGCCTCCGCCAGCCACCTGGTTCGGCGCCAGCGCGGGGCAGCGCTCGCCGTTTTTGCGCGAAAGCAGCGTGAAGTCGTCGGGGCCAACCCGCGGGGGTTTGGCCGCCTTCGGCGTCACCTTCAGGTGCACCACGATCACGCTGGGATCGACATTCGGACCGGCCAGGTCGTTGCCGCCCAGGGCGTCGCGAATCTCGGCGGGCGTCAGCAGCACCGTACCGGATAGGTCGAGCTCGTCGTTACCCGCCTGGTTGGGTAGCTGCTTCGGTTCGCCCGCCAAGGCAGCGCCTGCGCAAATCAAGCCGTAGAGCAGGATGGGAACGAGTTTCATAAGCTGAGATCTCCTGGTTTCTGGCGAATTTCCATACAGCCACGCCCGGTGGGCAAAACCTTTCCTGGGTTAAGACGGCATTCGGGGTCAAACAGTTTCTTGAAGCGCGCGATCATTTCCAGCGAATCGGACGAGAACTGGTGCGCCATCATCTCGTTCTTCTCCATTCCGACGCCATGTTCGCCGGTGATCGATCCGCCCACGGAGATGCAGAACTGGAGAATCTCGTCGCTGGCCTGCTTCACCTTTTCGAGTTGCCCGGGAATGCGGTGGTCGAACAGGATCAGCGGGTGCAGATTGCCGTCACCGGCGTGAAAGATGTTGCTGATCACCAGCCCGTAGCGCCGGCTCACGCCTTCGATAAAGCGTAGCGTGGCCGCGGTCTGGGTGCGCGGCACCACTCCGTCCTGCGTGTAGTAATCCGGCGAGCAACGGCCCACAGCGCCGAAGGCGTTCTTGCGGCCCTTCCATAACAGATCGCGCTCGATTTGATCGCGCGCGACGCGGAACTCGCGCGAATGGCACGCCGCGCAGGCCGCGCGAATCTCTTCGGTCTGCTCCTCGACCGCTTCCTTCAATCCTTCGAGTTCGATCAGCAGCACCGCCGCGGCGTCCAAGGGATAGCCGGCGTGCGTCGCCTCTTCCACCATCCGCAGCAGCACTCCGTCCAGCATCTCCACGGCGACTGGCGTGATCGCGCGCGCGGTGATTTCAGCCACTGTGTTGCCGGCGTCATCGGTGGAATCGAACACCGCCAGAATCGTCTTGACCGCTTCCGGCTTGCGCATCAGCCGCACGGTGATTCTCGTCACCAGCGCCATGGTCCCTTCCGAGCCCACCAGCAGCCCGGTGAGATCGTAACCCGGCGCATCCGGCCGCGCGGTGTGGATCACGCGGCCATCGGGCAACACTGCCTCCAGCTCGATTACGTGATTGGTGGTGACTCCGTAAGCCAAGGTGTGTGGTCCGCCCGAGTTCTCGCTGACGTTCCCGCCGATGGTGCAGGCTCGCTGGCTGGAGGGATCGGGAGCATAGAAATAGCCGTCGGCTTCCACCGCCAGCGTCAAGTCGAGATTCACCAAACCCGGCTGCACCACCGCGCGCTCATTCGCCAGGTCGATTTCCAGGATCCGGTTCATCCGCGCGAAGGAGATCATCAAGCCGCCGGCCCGAGCGATCGCTCCTCCGCTAAGTCCGGTTCCGGCTCCGCGGCCGGTGACGACCACGCCAAGAGCGTGAGCCAATTTCACCAAGCCGACCACTGCTTCAGTGGTTTGTGGAAACGCAACCAAGTCCGGCCGAGCCTTGTCGACGCTGCCGTCGTATTCGTAATTAGCGAGGTCTTCCGGCTTGTAGAGGTAGCCGCGCGGTCCGACGATGCTCTGAACGCCGTCCCGAAGGGTTGGTGCGGTCGCCGTCACAACATCTTCTGCAGACGGTCGAGGAACTGCGGGTCCATCCAGTTCTGCGCGTTGACGATCTTCTCGACAACTTTCCCGGATGGATCGATGATGTAGGAATCGGGGAACTGGGTGGTTCCGTAACTGTAGGCGATGCCGGAGTCAGGGTCGCGCGAGGTTTCGAAGTTGACCTTGTACCGGCTGAGGAAATCCTTGTAGCGCTTCTCGTTGCTATCGCCGCTGATGCCCAGCACGACAACACCCTTGCCGCTGAACTGCCGGCTGAACTCCTCGAGCGAGGGCGTCTCCAGAATGCAGGGCTCGCACCAGCTCGCCCAGAAGTTGACCACCAGCAGTTTGCCGCCGAAATCGGTGGGCGTGAGGGTTTTACCGTCTTCCGTCACCACCTTGAACTTGGGAGCTTTATCGCCGGCGTTGACGACGGGAGTCGTCAACGTCCCGGAGACCACCCACACCAGCAGCCCAGCCAGAACCGCCACGCCGCCGGCCAGAATCGTATCCGTGCGCTTCACGCTATTATTTTAGAAGATCCGGAGCCCGCTGGCGAGCATCCAATGCCCAGACCAGATTATATGTTATTGACCCGCAAGGTGGAGTTTTCCGCCTCTCACGTTTGCTCGAATCCGGCCTGGAGCCCGGCGGAGAATCTGCGTGTCTACGGCAACAACTCGAATCCCAACGGCCACGGCCACAACTACGTTCTGGAAGTAACCTTGGAGGGGGTTCCCGACCCTGTCACCGGGATGGTGTTCGACCTACGCGAACTGAAAGAAATCCTGAACCAGGAAGTGGTCGATCCGATGGATCATCGCTTCCTCAACAGGGAAGTTCCGCCCTTTGACCGCGTGATCCCGACCACGGAAAATATCGCCGCCGAAATCTGGAAACGGCTGGAGGGCCGCGTGGTGCGCACCAACGCCAGGCTGCGCAACGTTCGCCTGTATGAGACGCCGGATCTTTACGTGGATTACGGAGGCTGACCGGTGCCACGCCTGACGCGCCGTTATCATTTCGCGGCCTCGCATCGCCTGGTCTCGCCCGCCTTGAGCGAAGAGGAAAATCGACGCCTGTACGGCAAATGCAACTATCCGCACGGCCACGGGCACGACTACACTCTGGAGGTTTCGGTGGAGGGTCCGCAAGACGCCGCGGGACAGATCGTGAATCGCGCGGAACTGGACGAGCTGGTCGATCTCCGGGTTCTGACGCTGGTGGATCACAAAAATTTAAATCTGGACGTTCCGGAGATGGAGGGTGCTGTTCCCACCACGGAAAATCTGGCGTCTTTCATAAAGAAGCGCTTGTGTGAGGGCTGGAATCTGCGGCCTCGCCTGGCGCGTATCAGGATCATTGAGACGGCTCGAAACACGTTCGAGCTGGAGGTTAACGGGTGAAAAGCAAAGCGGTGGTAAAGGTGATGGCGCCTCCGGGGCCGAGCGTGGCCTCGCGGATGAAGGACGTGCTGGAGCTGCTGGGCGAAGACATCTCGCGCGAAGGATTGATCCACACGCCGGAGCGCTACGAGAAAGCGATGCGCTTCCTGACGCGCGGCTACACCGAAAAGCTGGATGAGATTGTCAACGGCGCGCTGTACCATGTCACTTGCGATGAGATGGTGATCGTGAAGGACATCGAATTCTTCAGCATGTGCGAGCATCATCTGCTGCCGTTCTTCGGCAAAATTCACGTGGCGTATCTGCCCCAGGACCGCGTCATCGGCTTGAGCAAAATTCCGCGCATCGTGAACATGTTCGCCCGGCGCTTGCAATTGCAGGAAAGGTTGACGCAGCAGGTGGCCGAAGCCGTGGAGACGGCGATCTCCCCGCGTGGGGTGGCCGTGATGGCTGAGGCGCGGCACTTTTGCATGATGATGCGCGGCGTGGAAAAACAGCATTCGGGCACCGTCACCAGCACCATGCTCGGCCAATTCCGCTCCAATAAAGCCACTCGCGACGAATTCCTGGCGCTGGCTGCGCGCCCTGTGTGAGCGCGGTCCCCGCTTCGAATTGCCGCCGCGCGTTTCGGTAAACTAAAAGCGCATGGGCACTTTGGGCCGCTTTCTGCTGTGGGATTTTCCGCGCGCCAGTTGGCAGTACGACGTGATGTGCGGACTGATCCTGGCGTTCATTTTCCTTACGCCGCGCGACCTCTTCCGCGATCAGCCTCGCGCGGCCAACGTCGTGATGCTACCCGCCGGTCAGGGCGCCGGGATGTTCTGGATCGCTCCGGAGGACCTGCCTGGCGATGCGCCCGCCGCCGATCAGGTCGCCCGGGCTACCCGGCTGGTCAACCAACGCTACAAGACGCACAAGGCCGTCACTCGCGTGGAGCCGTTGCGCGACACCGAAGAAACCATCACCGGCTACATCGCCTACACTCAGCCATGATTCACACCCAGCTATGAGGCGCCGCATCGCGATTGCTCTTACCGGTGCAGTGTGGTTTTGCTCCGCCGCTCGCGCCGATTCGCTAGACGACGTGCTGGCCCGCATGGACGCCGCTGCCAAACAGTTCCAATCCTATTCGGCGAGCGTGAAGCGGGTCGATTACGTCAAGGTGGTCGATTCCTACGACGATTCGGCCGGCTTCATACGCCTGAAGCGTGCCAAAAACGGCGTAGTCGGAATCATGGACATTACCGCAGGCCCCGACCATACCATCACGCATTTTGACGGGCCCATCGTGGAGCGCTATCTCCCGAAGGCCAATACCATTGAGCAGTACAACGCAAAGAAATCGGCGGCCACGATGGATCAAATGCTGCTGCTGGGATTCGCCGTGACGCGCGACGAAATCAAGCGCGACTATGATGTAAAGCTGGTGGGAGCGGAAACCGTGAATGGCGCGGAAACCACGCACATCGCGCTGACGCCGAAGTCGTCTGAAGCCCTAAAATACGTCAAGACCATCGACCTTTGGATCGACGCTAACGGCCACGCTATCCGCCAGAAAGGCACCGAGCCGGGCGGCAACTACCACCTGGCAACCTTTTCGGATCTGAAGGTCAACCCTTCGATCCCCGCTTCAGAGTTCGAGTTGAACGCGCCCAAGGGCGTTAAGGTCGCGAAGGAAAACTAGGCCTTCATCGCGCCTTCGTGGACATCCCCTCTTCCCACGTACTCCAGCCGGAGAGCATGCCGTAGGGCACCTGCTCCAGCAGCGCCTCCACGCGATGGATCTTACCGCCCTGGATCTTGAACAGTTCGGCGATTTCCCAGGTCCACGGCCGGACGGGACCGTTTGAAACCTGCTTGCCGCCGGACATTTTGTAGGTCCGGTACTTGCCGGACGGGTGGTCGAAGAAGGCGAAGCTGAACACCAGCCCGCGCTCGGGATCCACAGCGACAAACCGCCGGTCACGGATACGAGTGACGAAGTGGAAATAGCCGGAGGCGAACTGCGCCCTGCATCCGAGGGCCGCGGGGTTGAAGGCGTTCGGGTCCGGCGGAGGTGCGGCTTGTTTCGGCGCGCCGCCTCTTGCGCCGCGCCCGCCCGGCTCCGCTTGCCCGGCAGCCGAGCCGGACACGCGGAAATTGGGATTGTTGGTTGTCTCGAGACCGTCCTCCAGACGATCGCAATCGTCGGCGAAGAAGCTATAGTCGCCCTTGCCATCGTTGTTCTGCAGCGCGCTGAAGTAAAGATTCGCGGTCTTGGTCAGATCCATCCGCGAAACGCGCTCCGCCGGCGGAATCATGCTCAGGAACACCGGATTCGGACTCCCGAGCTTCTCCATCTCTGCCGCGCCATTGGTTCCGTTCAAGCCGGTGCGCACGACGAACAGCTCGATTTCGCTGATCTGGCGGTTGTCGATCTTCAGACGAAACGCCACGCTGACCGGATGCGTGGCTTCGGTCATGGTGGTGAGCAGCGCGACCTCGCGGGCTTGTACATCATCGACAAACAGGCGGTATTTGCCCTTGCCGGTGGCGCTGCGCCAGAAGCCGTCGCCCGGATCGAGCCGCTGGCCGTTCTCCGTGTTCTTCAAGCGCGGCGAAAGCGGGAGCCGCTTCGGATCGTGCGCGATCAGCGCGTCCATATACTGATCGGCGAAGGATTCCAGGCACGCCCGGTCGCAAGGCGCGGATTTGGATTGCGCGGAAGTGGCCGCCGCGAAGGCCGCCATCATGAGCATAATTGCGGGTTTCATTTGTTCGAGATATCCTGCGCGCGATCCGAAAGACCGTCTTCCCAATTGCTCCAGCCCGAAGGCATGCCGTAGGGAACCCGCTCCATCGTCGCCTCGATCTGGTGGATCAGGCCCTTGCGGATCTGGAACAGCTCGGCGATCTCCCAGGTCCAAAGCTGATCCGGGCCGGCGGTGACCGTGCGGCCGTCGGGAGTTTTGAACGTTCGTGTATTACCGGCCGAGTGATCGAAAAATCCGAAGGCGAAGACCAAGCCGCGCTCGGGATCCACGGCCACGTAACGCCGGTCGCGAATGCGGGTGACGAAGTGGATCAGGCCGGATTCGAACTGCTCGCGGCAACTCCACTGGCCCGAATACATGTTGGCGGTTTTGGGATCGGGGCGCTTTTGCCCCAGCGGAGTCGGCTGGTTGGTGGAGTTGCTGCCGTTTTCGATGCGATTGCAATCGTCGGCGAACGGATACACCCCTTTGCCGTCGTTTTTCTGCATACCGGAGAAGTACATATTCGCGACCTTGACCAGGTCCTCGCGCGACATGCGCTCGGCCGGCGGAACTTCATCGGTCCACTTGTAGCCGATGCGCTCGAAGCCTTGCGCGGAGCTGGGACTGCGCTGGATGAAGGTCTCGATTTCGGCAATCTGGCGGTTCGCGATTTTCAGACGCAGCGCGATCATCGCCGGCGCCTTCTCCTCACTAATGCTCCCGAGAAATGCGACCTCCTGCGCTTCAACATCGGTCACAAACAGGCGATAGGTCCCTTTACCATCCATCGTGTTCCACAAGCCGTCGCCGAGGTCCAGGCGCTGGCCGTTCTCGGTGAACTTCGCGCTTTTGGCAATCGGCGCCTTGGAAGGATCGTGCGCGATCACCGCGTCGAGGTAGCGATCCACGAAGGATTCCAGGCAAGGGCGGCCGCACGCCGGCCCTTTGGTTTGAGCGGCCAACGCCGCGGCGGCCGCGAGCGCAGCCGCAATCGAATAAAATCGCATGGCGCATCCTTTGGTGTGTGATTTATTTCCGGAAGCTCTCATCCATTGGCTTCTGATCGAGCCAGGCCCGGCCCAACGCGTAAAGACGATCGGCGTCGGCCCCGCGCAAGCCGGGCATGTTGGTCTTCACCGGAAATCCGAGTCCGGCTTGCAGGTACGCCAGGTGCTGGTAGCCGACCGGGTACCGCTTCAGGATCTCCGGGTTGAGCTTCAAGGTCTGCGAGGGATCGACCGGGTCAATGCGGTCCTTCTCATAGAACAAGCGCCGCAGCACGATTCCCCATCTGCCCTTGCGCTTCTCCAGGAAGTCGTAAAAACGGCCCACGCACAACACGTCGCACAGCACGCCGTCTACGGGAGCGCGTTGCGCAATACTCATCTTTGTTTGGGCGATGGCGCGGTTGGTTTGGGCGATGGCGCGGTTGCGGGCGATATCGATGGTGCAGCCGCCCAGAAAGTGTAGGATGTTGACTCCCTTTTCCATGCCGGCTTTGCTGATGGCGGCGAACTCTTCGTGCGTGCCTTGGAACCAGGTGGCCATCATATAGCCGTCCTCGTGCCAGACGGTGCGAAAGCGCTCCCAGTCGCCTGCATCGCGATATAGCACCCAGTTCTCGATGATCTCGCGAATCGCGAGGCGCTGGAGCAAATTCTTGGGAAGCGTTGCGATAGACATCCTGACTATTTGCCTACAAAATGTCCGACGTCGCGATTGTTTTCTTCGCAGATGTATTCGATCAGCTCGTCGTCCGGCTGCAAGGTCGGATTCTCGTGAACCGTCCACGGCTTGGTGTAGGCTCCCGGATCGTCAATGGTGATCGCCAGGTCCATGTGGCCGAAATCTTTGCGATGGTAGCGCTCGGTCACCTTCAACTTGTCGGTGACCGGATGGCCGTTGGTATCGAGCCAACCCTTCCCGTTCTGACCGGTTGTTTCCACCACCAGCATGTCGCCATCCCAATGCCCGACCGAATATCCCTGCCATGTGGGGTTAGGATCTTGAGGAAGGCTGCGGCCATCGGTGAAAATCTGCCGGAAAATGGTGCGCGACTCATATAAAATCACGATCAGCCCGGGCTGCTGAATGATTTTCCAGGGCGAAGTGACCGCGTCCTTCTCCGGGATCATGGAGGGGAGGCAGAAATTGTTCGGATCGTCCTTGCCCTGATTCTCGCGGCGCTTGTCATATTCGGCCTTCGCCCACGGCTGAAAGGGAACCTCGTCAGGCTTCAAATCCGCGGCGATGTTGATCAGATACTTAAGCCCCGGGACCAGCCAGATCCCCGAAAGATCGGGCGTGCCATCGGCCAGTTTCGGCGCCCGAGCCGATAGATTGGGCTTGCCGTCCGGCGTGCGGGGAATTCCGGCAGTCGGGTAATGCAGCCATTGCGAGTAGGCTGCTGGAGCGGCAAAGAGGCAAATTGCAAGGAGTCGCTGGACGGCTTGGTATCGCATGAAGAAGTCTCTCAGCGGCCCATGATATCGCAAGCGCACGCGAGCCACAATTTCCTCCGATTCGTCCACCTTCCCGTCTTCTGTCCGAGGTGGGCCATGTACCGGGGTGAGTACTAGGGTGTATACCCGGTGTTCCCCTAAGAGCTATCTCGGTAGCTCTAAGTTCTATGCTCACCGACAATCGGGAGGTTGAACGATTGTTACTAGCCGATAAGCCCCTTAGATTGGAAAAGGAGGTCGACGAGACTTGTTACGGAGCATCATCATCTGCCCAGATCCTGAGCTATCCGCGCAGCTCGAGGAAGCTCTGGCCTCGCTGGAGGTGAGCGTATACCGGACCCTGTCCCACTACCCCACGGTCACAGATCTGATCCGCACCCTCCGAGCCCACGCGCCAGACGTGATCTTCCTCAGCTTTGAATCGGTCGACAAGGCCGAGGAAACGGTCAAACACCTGGAAAAGGAGTCCGAGGACGCGCAGGTGATCGGCGTCCACCGCGCTAACGATCCTATGGTGCTGCGCACCATGATGCGCCTGGGCGTCCGCGAGTTCGTCTCTTTCCCTTTTGAGAGACAGGCTCTGGTTGAAAGCTTGCAGCACACCGTAGCCCTGATGGGCAATCGGCCTGCTGGTTACGAAGCCACTTCGCAGATTTTCTCGTTCCTCCCTTCCAAAGCAGGTGTGGGTACTTCGACTTTGGTTCTGAATGTCGCGGCGGCTTTGGCGCGTGACCCGAAAGCGCATGTCCTGCTCACCGATTTCGACCTCAATTCGGGAATGATGCGCTTCCTGCTGAAGCTGCAAAATTCGTATTCCGTGATCGATGCGGTGGAGCATTCGGCCGCCATGGATGAGCATTTATGGCCGCAACTGGTGACCACCCTCGGCAACTTGGACGTGCTTCACGCCGGGCAGATCAACCCCAGTCTGCGCGTCGAGCCCACGCAGATTCGCAACCTGGTGCAGTTCATGCGCCGCAATTACACCGCCTTGTGTTTCGATCTATCCGGCAACCTGGAACGCTATTCGCTCGAACTTATGCAGGAATCCAAGCGCGTGATGCTGGTCTGCACGCCGGAGATTCCTTCGCTGCACCTGGCCCGGGAAAAGCTGCAATTCCTGCGCTCGGTCGATTTGCATCAGCGGGTCTCCGTTGTCTTGAACCGCATGTCCAAGAAGCCGCTGTTCACGCAGGCTCAAGTGGCGGAGATCGTTGGCGTGCCTGTGGTCGCTTCGGTCCCGAATGACTACGCGGGCATCAATGCGGCCACCGCCAGCGGAACGTTCGTGGAAGCGAAGTCGGATCTCGGCAAACAAATCACACAGTTGGCGGGCATCCTGGTCGAAGCGAAAGCGCCCGAACGCGGCAAGAAAAAGTTCCTGGAGCAGTTCGCCGTCTCCTCTTCACCCGCGCTTCAGCGGTGAACCCCCCTTAAGCGGGTATCTTAGAGGGGATGGACCAGGTCTTGCAGTGGGTCTCGACCTACGGCTACGGCGCCATATTTGTTCTGCTCCTGTTAGGAATCGTGGGCTTGCCCGTACCGGATGAGACTCTGCTGGTTTTTTGCGGCTACTTGATCTTCAAAGGCACTCTGCGCCCGGTTCCGGCATTTCTAACGGCGCTGGCGGGCAGTTGGTGCGGCATCAGCGTCAGCTACACCATTGGCCGAGCCCTCGGAGCCGGTGCCGTTTCCCGCTATGGCCGTGGCCTCCACCTGACTGAGGAGCGGCTGGCGCAGGTGCATCGCTGGTTTGACCGCGCGGGTCACTGGGCACTGGCGATCGGCTACTTCATCGCCGGCCTGCGGCACCTTACGGCGATCGTCGCGGGAATGTCGAAGCTGGAGTTCCGGTCCTTCGCGGCCTACGCCTGGTCCGGCGGAGCCGTGTGGGTGGCGACGTTCGTCATTTTGGGCTACACGTTGGGCGAGAAGTGGCGCACGATCGCGGAAATGGTGCACCGTGACGTGGGCTTCGCGTCGCTGGCGCTGTTGGTAGCCGTGGGTGCCGCTCTAATTCTTCGCCATTTCTTGCACCGCCGTGCGGCAGCTTCCGCAGGCCTTTCGGCCAAGGACTAAGGCCCGGCACGAGTCGCGGCGTCCGCATCAGACCCTACTAAAGTTCCTGGGATTGAATCCCGATCCCTCTTTAAGGTTGCTCGGTTTCCACCATAGGGTGTGTGCCCGACAGGCTTAAAGAGAGGATGGTTGTAAATTAGAGCCATGTTCCACTGGATCTGCCCGGAGTGTGGCCGGGAAATCCCTCCGTCCGTCAAGCAATGCTCCAACTGCGATCCGCAAGCTGCCCCTCCTCCGCCGCCCCAAGCTGAGCCCGAACTCGTTCCCGTGGCGGTGGCTCAGGCCGTCGCTGAAGCCCCGCTTCTCGCTGAGGGCGAACCTCTTCCTGAAGTCCAACCTCTCCCTGAAACCCACCCCATCGCGGAAGCTGAAGCTCCGGTCGCTGAAGGCGTTCCGGCTGCGGCTGAAGCTGCTCCCCTCGCCTCTCAAGCACTGCAAGCCGCCGCTGAAACTGCGCAACCCGCGCATGAAACCGCAAGGCCGGTTGAACCCGGGCAGTCCGTTGACGCCGAGCAAGCGGCCCTCGCCGTTGCGACGCCCCCCCCGCCCGCGCCTCCGCCCATACCACTGCACCTTCTTCCCGATCAGGGCGACGTCTTACTGGGTCTGGCTCAGAAACTGCGCGACGCGCAGCGCGAGGCGTTACGCGGACTACAGCAAAACGAAGTCCAGCGGAGCAGCCAGGAAACAGCCGCGGCTTTGGACACCCGGCCATCCGCGCACGAGCCTCCGCCCCTACCCGAACTCGCGTCTGCTTTGAAGCCGGCGTTGGTGCTGGAACCGGCTCCTCCACCACCGCCTGAACCCGCGCCCGAGCCGCAAGCGGAGCCTCTGCCGGAGCCTCAACTCGAGCTGGTTTCGGTCGCCGCGGTCGAAAATCATGCGCACGCCGTTCCCGTAGTGGAAAGTCTGGCGCCGCCGTTGGCCGTGCTCCCGCCGTCGACTCTGTTGCTGGCTGCTCCACTAACCGCAGTCGCCCTCCTGGCGCCGGTTGAGGAGCCCGTTGCCATCCAGCCGCAGATCGAGCTTCCCGAGTTCGCCGCACTCGCGCCCATCCCAGAGACCGTTGCACCGCCGCCCAAGCCGGCACCGCCCCCCGAGCCGCCGCCGAAGCCAGCTACGGCCCCGGAGCCGGTCGATCCCGCATCGGCAGGCCGCGTTCGCACCCCAGAGCCTTCGTTCTCCGCGGCGGCTCCTCCGGCAAAAACACCGGAAGAGCCCGCAGCCTTGCCCACGGCTACGCTGGAACCGCCCTCGGTAAAACCCATAGAGCCGGCCCGGCCAGCGCTGACGCTCGCACCGCTTCAGGATTCCACGGCGATCGGCAACCGGATTCGCCCCGCTCACCCGTCGCTCAGGATCATGCGCGCCGAGCCCGGCCCTCGTATCACTCTCCCCGGCCCCGCGCTTCCCAAGGCTCTGAACTCCCTTGAAGACGCTGGAATTTCGAAAATACTAGTGGATCGGCCCCGGCAGGTGAAGAGTGGGTCGCGCGCGTGGGTCACCGGCGCGCTGGCTGCGGTTGCTCTCGTAGGCTGCCTCGTCGGCCTGGATCTCTACAACGCTCCGCGTAGCGATGCCAGCGTCAACCCGCCGCCGGTCGAGACGCAGCGTCCGCCCGCGGCCTCCTCCGCTCCGGCGCCTTCCGCACCGGGGCCTCCCGCTCCGGCGGTCGCCTCTACTTCGGCTTCGTTTCCACTCTCTAAGGCGGTCGAGGTCACCGGCCTGCGCTTTGTCGGCGATAAGAAACCCGAAGTGCGTTACCTGGTGGTAAACCACTCCCCTGCAGAGCTCGGTTCAGTGACGGTCTACGTGACCATCCACTCTTCATCGTCCAAGCTGCCGCTGTATCACTTCTCGTTCCGCTCCCCGTCCCTGGCGCCCTACGAATCGAAGGAAATGGCTTCGTCGATCGACAAGATCGTGCAGCCGGCCTCGGAGTGGCAGAACCTGCGGGCGGACGTCGAAATCGGACAGTAATTCAGTCTTCGCCCGGTTTTTCCGCCGAATCGACAATGAATAATGAAACCAGGACTTTGTTTGGCCCCAGTTTTCAGCCCGAGCCTGTTCTTGCACCGCGGTGGTCAACGCCAGCCCGTCGGTCTCATTGATTGCGCGGTGAGAGTGTAGGCCAGTTCCTTCATCGAATATTTGATTCGAAGTGTATTCGAGTCGATGCCATGGCAGCCTCCGCGCACGCCGGCCTCCGGTCCGCCTTGCCGCGCTTTACCGATGCGACTTCGAAAGTCGGCGGTCTGCGCGGCATCGCGATCCCGAAGCGAAACACGCGCGGCAATACTGCCGCATCACGGCATCGAAATCCGCCAGCTCCGTGAGTGAGTCTTCCATTGCTCGTGGCGACCGGCCACGGGCTTGCAACGGGTCGCATTCGGGGGTGCAGACGAGGGAAGACTCGCCGGAGTTAACAGGCCACGGAAAAACTTAGGCCGCCCGTACGACCTTCCAGACCAGCACGGCGACCCCGGCGATCCAACCCACCAGAGCTTCATACTCGCGATTGAAGCGATACAGCGGCCATTTGAAGGGCTTTCCGGCCCCTTTGCCGCCTTCGAGCCGCGGGACCAGACGCGGGACTCGCCGGGCATATTCTCCGAATCCCGGGAAAAGCGTTCGCAGATGCTGCTCCTCCAGCTCGACCGCCGGCAGGTAGACCAGTCCGAACACAGCCGCAAAGAGCAGCGCGAGTTCCCACCGCCGCGAGGCGATCGCCAATCCCATAGCCACGGTCAGCGTGCCCAGATACAGCGGATTGCGCAAGTGCGCGTAAGGACCGCTGTGGGCCAGTTCGCGATCTTTTTCGAGATGCCCCGCCGCCCACGCGCGCAGAGCTAGCCCCGCGAACGAAACCGGCAAGCCCACAGCCAGAGAAACGCCGTCCGGAGCGGAAAACCAAAGGAATGCCGCGGCCATTACAAACCCGAACAACACTCGCAGACGAGCGACAAAATCTGCGTACGGCTTGGGAAAACTCACGCGCCGGACTCCGCTCCGGCCCGGGTCGACGAGGTTGCCTTGGGGGACGGCGCTGCGTTCACGGACTCCTCCAGCGCGGCGAGGGCCATCTCCGGCGTGACCGCGCACATACTCTCGTCAATTTCTTCGCGGCGTTTGTACGTGGTCACCGCATCGGGCGACCGCAGCACGCGCAGCAAGCCGCCGTAAGGACCGTGCGAGGCCGGGTCGGTCGGCCCGAAAATCGCCACACCGGGTTTTCCTAAAACCGCCGCCAGATGCATCGGCCCGCTGTCCACGCCGATCACAGCATACGCGCGCCGCGTCGCGTCGATCAACCCTTCCACGCCCGAAAGATGAATTTGCGCACTGGGAATCCCGGCCAGCAGTCCCGCAGCGTTCGGTGGACCATTCACAACCAAGGGCATGTTCAAGCCCTGCGCGACGTCCTCGTAATACTCCAGCGGCCACTGCTTCGATCCCCAGCCCGCCGCCGGCGAAGCCAGCACGAACTTGCCCTCCGGCAACATGCCTTCCGGCTTTCCTTCCGGTAACGGGAACACGCGCAGCAGACTGGTGGCTCCGGCTGCCGCGGCCAGTTCCAGATTCCTGTCCACGCGATGCACCGACCGCGTCAGCACGGCAGTGGAATAGAACAGCGCCGCCAAGCGCTCGCGAGCCTGCGAACGGTGCAGCCCGATTTTCTTGTTCGCTTTGACCCACGCGGCGACCAACGCCGATTGGACCAAGCCTTGAAAATCCACGACCACGTCAAACCGCTCCCGGCGCAAACGTCCAGCGGCCCGTATCGCGCCCTCGGCTGAGCGGTCCAGTTCCACTATTTCATCCACGAACGGATTGCCTTCTAGCAGCGGCGCAAACTGGGGCCGGATCACCCACGCGATAACGCTGTGCGGGAAGCTGTGCTTGAGGCTGGCCGCAGCCGGCAGGGCGTGAATCACATCGCCCATGGCGCTGAGCTTAATCATCAGGATGCGCATCTTTTCCATGGAGCGCTATCGTTTCCCCATTCGCGCTAGTGCTTCTTGCCGCCGCTGGAATTCCGCGCGTGCACGTGTTCAATCAGCGCGTCCAGGCGGGCCGCGTCTTCCTGTTCCAGGCGCACGTCAATCTTCAGCTCTTCCGTAGATTCAACCACGTGATCTACCACGGCCAAACCGGCCAGCAATTCGGCGCGCGCGCGCGCCGGGAAAATCGGATTCTCCGGCTCGGAAATCGCCACGATCAGCGCTCTGCCTTCCCGCTTCAGCTCGCGAAGCCGGTCGGCATGCCCGGCAATTAACGGATCGAAATATCCGCTGACGACGATCGCGCCCGCTGCGGCGATGCGCATGGCTTCCCTGGGCGGGACAATCTTGGTCCGGGTGTCCATCTTTTCAGGTAACCTCACTATTTGAGCAGTTCCAGCGCCGCCTCCGCCACTTGCGACGCTTCCACGCGCGTCATGCAGCGATGGTCGATGGGGCATTCGCGGCGCAGGCACGGGCTGCATTCTACTGCCTGCCGCACCACGCGAGCCAACGGCCCGGTGGGTCCGGTGGTGAGATGATTAGTGGCGCCGAATACCGCGACGGTGGGAACGCCGAGCGCGGAGGCGATGTGCATTGGACCGGAGTCGTTGGTGAGATACACCCGGCAGGCCGCGGCCAGTTCAATGAATTCGGCCAGCGTGGTTTCGCCAGCGAAGTTACGGACCGGCGCTCTAACCGCGGCCGCGACCTGCGAGCACACCTCTCGCTCGGCTCCCGCGCCGAAAATCGCCACCGTCGCGCCCAATTCGTTGGCTACGCGCGTGGCTGCTTCCGCGAAACGCTCCGGCAACCAGCGTTTCGCCGATCCATACGCCGCGCCCGGGCTCACTCCAATCACCGCTCCATGCATTCCCAGGTTTCCGAAGCGTGCGCCGCCGGCCTCGCGCGCCGCCGCAGCGCCTTCTAAACGAATCGCATCGCACGCCGGAAGGTCATCGATGATGCCCGACCTCCGCAGTAATTCCAAATAGTAGAACCGCTCATGCACCGGGATTTCCCCGGGCTTCGGCACCGTGACCGCATGCGTCAGCAGCGGACTCCGCCCGTCCCGCGCGTAGCCGATGCGCTCCGGAATCCGCGCGATCCAGGTGATCGCGGCCGCATCGAAGGCGTTCTGGAACAGGATCGCGCAATCGAACCGGCGTGAAGTTAACTCGCGAGCGGCGCGGATTTTCGCGCCGATCCCCGTTGCCGTGTACGGTATCGCCTCGTCGCAGAGCGGCTCCCGCGCGTAGAGATCGCCCACCCAGGGCTTGGCCAGAATGGAAATCTTCGCCGCCGGAAACCGCTCGCGCAGCGCGCGCAAAGCCGGCAGGGACATGACCGCGTCCCCCACCCAATTGGTTGCGCGGACTAAAATCGAGTTGTACGTCACTACTATCTAGAGTAACGGTCCTTTCGCTGGTTGCGGTTAGCGCTACGGCTCTTGCTGCGCCGAAGGTCATCGCCGTCAACGTGGACGGAATCATCGCGCCGGTGACCGCCGAAATCGTCGCGCACGCGATCGATCAAGCTTCGAATGCCGATGCAGCGGCCGTGCTGCTTCGCCTCAACACACCCGGCGGCTTGATGGACTCCAGCCGCGAGATCGACGAAAAGATTGTCGCCTCGCGCGTTCCGGTGATCGCTTACGTCACGCCCAGCGGAGGCCGGGCGGCCAGCGCCGGCTTCTTTCTGCTCCAGGCCGCCGACGTTGCCGCGATGGCCCCCGGTACCAATACCGGCGCTTCTTCCCCCGTTCTGCTCACCGGCGATCTCACTGAAACCGAGCGCAAGAAGGTGGAAAACGACGCTTCGGCCTGGCTGCGTAGCGTGGTCGCTAAGCGCGGCCACAACGCGGATCTCGCCGAGACCACCATCCGTGAAGCCAAGGCGTTCACCGAAAAAGAAGCGCTGGACGATCATCTGATTGACATCGTCGCGCCTGACGAACCCCATCTGTTCGACGAACTCGACGGCCGCACCATCAAGCGCTTCGACGGACGGGCCGAAATTCTGCACACCGCGGGCGCTGAGATTGTCGATTACAACCTCACCGCGCGGGAGCGCATCATGAGCTCGGTCTCCGATCCCAACGTCGGCTTTATTCTGCTGGCCATTGGCGCTCTGGGCGTGTACGTCGAGTTCTCTTCACCCGGCCTGATTCTACCCGGCGTCGCCGGCGGTATTATGTTCCTGCTGGGCCTGTCCTCGCTTTCCGTACTGCCGATCAACTGGATCGGCGCGGCCCTGCTGCTGCTGGGCGGGGTGCTGCTGATCCTGGAGGTGAAGTTCACCTCGCACGGCGTGCTGGGCATCGGCGGCACGGTGGCTCTTGTGCTCGGCGCGCTGCTATTGGTGAATGGCCCGCCGGAAGTGCGCATTCACCTCTCGACTGCGCTCGCCGTGACCATCCCGTTCGCGCTGATCACTCTGTTTCTGGTTAGCCTGGTGGTGCAGGCTCGCCGTAACAAGACCATGATGAGCGATGGGGGCTTGCTCAATCAGCTCGGTCAGGCGCGAACCGCGCTTTCGCCTTCGGGAACCGTTTTCATCAAGGGCGAATACTGGGACGCAATTTCCACCACTCCCATCGAGCCGGGTGCAAATGTCCGAGTGGTCTCCGTCGAGGGCCTCAAGCTGCGCGTGGAACCGGCGCCGAAGACCTAGCCGCAAAGCTGACATTGCGCTGGGAACTCTGCAAGACCTCTCCTGCAGCGCCGCGAGCCGGAAATCGGTATATACTTTTATCGACCGGAAGGCCGAAAGATCCCAAGACTTCGTTTGTCAAAGGAGCGGACCATGGATTCGAAGAAACCGAACCGGCGGGGATTCCTGAAGGGTAGCGCGGCACTGGCTGGTCTGGCGGGCGGTGCACAGGTTGCGAAGAGCCAGACCCAGGGAATGCCCGAAAAGAAGATCGACGAGCTGGTCGCCTACGGGGACCGCTCGCGTTTCGTCACCTCCATCCGAGTACCGGTGGCTGAAAGGCATTCACCGGACGAATTCGGGCTGACATTTCACGTTCTGACCCCGCTGCAAGACCAATTCGGAATCATCACGCCCTCGTCGCTGTTCTACACGGCGACCCACCGCGGCTCCTATGTTCCCGACATCGACCCCAAAGAGCATCGGTTCATGATCCACGGTATGGTGGACCGGCCGCTGATTTTCACCATGGATGAGCTCAAGCGGCTCCCGTACGTGTCGCGCATCCACTTCATCGAGTGCTTGGGAAACCGCGCCAGACCGACGCATAAGACGGTTCAGGAAACCCATGGATTGACGAGCTGCGCGGAATGGACCGGTGTGCCGCTGCCGCTACTGCTCAAGGAAGCGGGCGTGCAAAACGGGGCGTCGTGGATCGTGGCAGAGGGCGCGGAAGAGGTGAAGGGCGCATCGAGCATTCCGCTCACCAAAGCGTTGGACGATTGCATAATGTGCTACGCCATGAACGGCGAGCCGCTCCGCCCCCAGCAAGGCTTTCCGCTACGGCTCATGGTTCCGGGGTTCGAAGGCATTTACCAGATCAAATATCTGCGGCGCATCAAGGTCGTGGACCGATATTACATGACTTATGACGATTACGGACACATTAATCCGGATCCGAAGGTTGCGGCTTTGACTCACATGATCGGCCCGAAATCGGTCATCACGTCCCCCTCCGGCGGGCAGCAGCTTTCCGGCCCCGGGTTCTACGAGATCACCGGCCTGGCATGGTCCGGCACAGGCGCAATCAAAAGCGTGGAGGTGTCAACGGACGGAGGCCGGAGTTGGAAGACCGCGGAATTCCGTTCGCCCGCCTTCCGCATGGCGCACACTCGATTCGGGTTCGATTGGAAATGGGACGGCAAGGAGTGCACGCTGATGTCGCGCTGCACGGACGAATTAGGCACCGTGCAACCTACGCGAGCCGAGGTCGCGAAATTCTGGAACCAACCTCTAACTGCCGATTTCCGCGTGCCGGGCGCGGATAACAGCGTTCAACCGTGGAAAGTGGCGGCCGACGGGAGCGTGCACAATGGCTTGGCTTAGACTCACGTTGGCTACCGCGGCCTTGGCGGTTTGCCAAGGCACCTGGGCGCAATCGCCCACCTACGGCGTGGGAAGGACGCCGACGGCGGAAGAAATTCGCGCCTGGGACATCACCATCAGCCCGACAGGAAAAGAGCTCCCCAAGGGACACGGCACCGCCAAGGAGGGCGCGGCGGTGTTCGCCAACAAGGGTTGTGGCGGGTGCCATGGAGCTTCCGGTAACGGGGGACATGCTCCGACGTTGATCCGGAGTGATGGGGTCCATTCGACCGCGGCAACCACGTGTCTCGCGCCTTGCGTGAATGACTCGAACGCCATGGCGATTCACTCCCCCTTTGCCACTGTGATTTGGGACTACATCAATCGCGGCATGCCATTGGGGGAGGAAGGATCGCTTGAGCCCAATGAGGTGTACGCGCTCACGGCCTACATTCTGTACAAGAATGGCGTCATCAAAGAGGACGAGATTCTGGACCAGGAAACCCTGCCGAAGGTGAAGATGCCGAATGAGAAAGGATTCGGGTTGCCTCCGCCATGGAAGCATGGGCAACCAAGACTGCAAGGTTACCCATAAGGTACCCAGACCCCCTAAAGGTGAATCTCTTCGGCGCGCCGGCACGTCCGCTCGAACTCGGCCAGGAGTGCCGGATTGGGCTGAGTGAGAGCGGCAATGACCTGCTTGGACCACTCGAAGTACTGACGCTTGCGCGCCTCATCCCAGTCCACCGGTGGGCTGTGCAGGATACTGCGCAGGTTCGAGATTTTGTCCGCCAGTTTGATGACCTGGGCTCGCACGGATTTCTTCGGCGCGTTCAGAATTTGCTGGCGCTTGCGCTCGGCCTTCGGCAGCGACTTGTCGTCGGTCACCTCCATCACCAGATCCGCCACGTCCTGGCTGAAGCGCTGAGCCAGCTCGTCCGCCGTGACTCCCGCGTCTTCCACGGAATCATGCAGCAAAGCCGCGATCACCAGGTTTGGATCCGGGCTGGTCAGTGCCCAGGAAACCAGCTCAGCGACCTCCAGCAGATGATTGATGTACGGTTCGCCGGCCGCGCCTTTGCGCTTCTGTCCGGCATGCTTGAGCGCCGCGAAATGGGCCGCATCGAGGATGGCGCGAAGATCCTGAACCAATTCTCAGTGTTGCACAATGCTTCATTTCCGCACTCACGGCCACTAAGGCGTCTTCGATGCGAGCGTCTTGCGTGTGAGCGGCGCCGCGATGCTCTTGCGGTACTCCTCGGCCCGCGCCAGAATCTCCGGCTGATTCAACGTCAGCATTTTCCGCTCGCGTACGATCAGCTTGCCGTTGACCATCACATCGGAGACGTCCGCGCCTTTGAGCGCGTAGACCAACTGCGAATAGACGTTGTACAGCGGCACGGCATTGGGCTGATCCAGGCGAATGGCGATCAGGTCCGCGCGCTTGCCCGGCTCGATCGAGCCGATCAGCTTGTCGAGGCGCAGAGCCTTCGCGCCGCCGATGGTCGCCATGGCGAAAGCCTCTTTAGCAGTGAGAGCTTGCGGGTCACCGGTCGAAACTTTTTGGAGCTTAGCGGCGAGGTCCATCTCTTCCATCATGTTGTGGTCGTTGTTCGATCCGGCCACGCCGTCCGTTCCGAGGCCGACAGGAATATCCAGCATCAGCATCTTGACCACCGGCGCGACTCCGCTGGCCAGCATCATGTTGCTCGAAGGGCAATGCGCGAGCCCCGTGCCGCGCGCCTTCAGAATCGCAAGATCGGCGTCGTCGAGCCAAACTCCGTGCGCCGCGACCGTCCATCCATTCAGTACCCCGAGGGAGTCGAGCGCTGCCGTCGGAGTTTTCTTGCGCGCGCTGAGCGCATCGTCATTCTCTTTCTTGGTCTCCGAAAGATGAATCAGCAGAGGCTTCTGATACTGATTCGCCAGGCGGCGGCACGCAACCAGAGTCTCATCGGAATTGGTGTAAATGGAATGCGGCGCGACGGCGGGCACGATCAAGGGATCGTTCCCATAAGTTCTGAGGAAAGCTTCCGTGCCGGCGAGCGCGGCCTGCGGAGTCTTATAATCCGGGGAAGGCATGCCGATGATGGTCTCTCCCAGGACCCCGCGTAATCCTGCGCGCTTAGTCTCCTCGGCGACGGTGTCCTCGAAGTAGTACATGTCGGTGTAGGTAGTCGTGCCCGAAAGAGCCATTTCCAGCACGGCGAGCCTCGTACCCCAGCGGACGAACTCGCGATCGACGTTCTTGGCCTCTGCTGGAAAGATGTATTTATCGAGCCACTCCTGCAACTTCAGGTCATCGGCGATCCCGCGAAACAGAGACATCGCCGCGTGGGTGTGCGTATTGATCAGGCCGGGCGTGATGATGGCGTCGCCTGCGTCCAGGCGCTGGGCGGCGGTGTATTTCGCGTCGATCGTCGCGCGCGGCCCGGCTTCGACGATGTGGTCGCCAGAGATCGCAAGCGCTCCATCTTCGATGACCGTGCGCTGTGGATCCATGGTGACCACGTAGCGCGCGGTCCAGATGGTGTCGACTGCCGTGCCATGGGAGCCGCAGGCCGCGAGCATGATCGCTGCGGCGACCAGCAAGAGCTTTCTAAAAGTAGGAAGCATCGAAGGCCCTCGGAAACAAATCTTTCAAGCGCAGAGTTTCGCGTTTGCCGCGCGGGTTGGCCAATAATACTTCGATGTCGCCGCAAAATTCCCACAGGATTTGCCGGCAAGCTCCGCAGGGAGGTGTGAGTGTTTCGGAGTCGGCGGCAATGGCGATGC
The DNA here is from genome assembly GCA_030041495.1 of Bryobacteraceae bacterium. GTDB lineage: Bacteria > Acidobacteriota > Terriglobia > Bryobacterales > Bryobacteraceae > Palsa-187. The sequence goes on from JASHNT010000108.1 coordinate 23,362, forward strand.
GCCGGAACTCGCGCGCGCCTTCGGAAACTGCCTTGAAAACCGCCACTCGCTCAGCGCAGAGGGTCAGGCCGTAGGTCGCGTTTTCGATGTTACAGCCGGTGTAAACACGCCCGGAGGAGTCTTCGAGCGCGGCGCCGACACGGAAGCCGGAAAACGGCGCGTACGCGTGCTCGCGCGCGGCGAGTGCGGCAGCAGCAAGGTCGGCAGACACCTCCTTAGAGTAACGCGTCGGCTAACGATTGAAACGCCGCCTGCGTGACCAGATGGAACCGCAGATCAAGCGCCGTGAAGGCGCGCAAGGCCAGCGCCGCCTCCGGAGTGGGGATCTCCGGGCTCGCCAGGAACAGGTTGCCTTCGAGGACGCGGAACGGCAGCACTTTCCAGTCGCGCGCGACTTTCTCGGGCAGCGCATGCGCGACAGCTTCGGGCACTGACGACGATTCCACTTGCGCGACCGGCAACCCCTGCTGCAGGCTCAACGTTTCGCACAGTGCTTCCGGCGTGATCTGGCCCGTGTCGATCAAATGCTGGCCCAACCGCACGGATGCCGGCCGCGATTCAAGCGCCGCGGCCAGCGAGGACGGCGTCAAGTATCCCGATGCGATCAGAATCTCGCCCACCCGGCGCTTGTGCGCGAGCAGAGTGGCTCGCGAGGGATAGGCGTGTTCGGTCTTGAGCCACTTGAGGGGCTGACCTCGCAAACGCGCGAGCGCGAATCTGGCAAGAGCCTGAAAGGTCGCGGCGGAGTTCAGTGCGTTGGCATATACCGCGCGCACCGGAACGCCAAGGGCGAACACCAAGCCGTAGATCCGGGCGCAGCAGCTCATTCTCACAATGATTCGCAACAATTGCAGAACCAACGTGACGGTGGCCAGGCGTGCGGTGGCCGGGCTGATGCGAGTCCACAGCGAGGTCGCCAGGCCGTACACGAAGATAACGTTGGCCAAGACGCTGAGCGGATTCCCGATCAAGCCTTTGCGATCGCGCCACAACCAGTAGACCTCACCCGCAGTTCCTTTCCATCCGAACTGCTCCCAGCCCTGGAGCGCGATCCCGGTGACCCAGCGCGTGCGTTGGCGCAAAGCCGTGCGCCAGGTTTGCGGAAAATATTCGCGCGTGGCGACGAAGTCCGGCGGATTGTTTCCGCGCGCCAGCGGGACGAAGGTCTGTGTGCAACCCAGGCGGAACAGGCGCAGGCCATTGACGTAATCCTCGGTGAGAGCTTCCGGCTCAAAGATGCGATTGCTGCGCACTCGTGCCAGTCTCTCCAGCGCGTCGCGCCGGTAGCCGGTGCCCACGCCCGAACTGGGCACGAAGCCACCGGAGATCGCGCGTACTCGCATGTCGCGTGTGTGATATTCGGCGAACTCGTCGCAATAGATGCCGTGCGTGAGTTTGCGCAGCGGGGTCGGCAATGGGAGGACGGGGGTCTGAACGAAATCGAATCGGCCGGAGTAATAGTTGATCCAGCGCAACTCTTCCGGGTGAATGAGATCCTCGGCGTCGTGCGTCACGATGACATCGAACGGCCGCCCGCCGTTCTCTTCTTCCAGCAGCAGGTGCTGGAACACCCAGTTCAAGCAATCCGCCTTGGAGGTCGGCCCATCATGCGGGCACAAGGCCAAGTGGATGTTGGGAAAGCGCGCCGCCGCCGCGCGCACCGCGGCTTGAGTCAACAGGTCATTGGGATAGCAGCCGGCGAAGATGGTGTAGTCGCTGTAGCGAATGGAAGCGAAGTTATGCTCCAGCATGGCGCCGATGACGGCGTGTTCGTTCCACAGCGGCACGAGGATCGCGATGCGGCGGACGGGAGCCGAGTCGAGTTGCCGCTCGCCCGGCGGGTACAGACGCGCGGCCGGCCGCAACTTCGCCTTTAGCCACGCGAAGGCCCAGATCGCATCCACGGCCAGATCGTCCAGACCGCTCAACAAGATCGCCCATGCCAGCGGCGCCAGCAGCCACAGGATCGCGGCGTCGAGACCGGCCAGCCAGTTCGGAACGTGAATACTCACTGTTATGTAGTGACCGGATCTGTGCGACAATCTCACCCGTGCAGCGGCGTTGGATGGTCGTGGCCGTCTTTTTGGGCGCTCTTGTGATCCTGGCGTGGAATGCCGCGGCTCCGGGTGTCGCCAGCGCCTACGTCGATCCGGTGGCGAAGATCCAGGATCAGGACGAAGCGCTCTACGGCTCCATTTCGCTGCGTATGGAGGAGTCCGGCGATTGGATGACCCCTGTGTTTGTGGGACGTTTCGAGCTCGTGAAACCGCCGCTGCTGTACTGGCTGGAGGCGGCCGGGATGAAGCTAATCGGGCGAGGCCGCGCGGCTATGCGGGCGCCGTCCATCCTGGCTGGTGCGGCCACGGTCGCATTGGTCTTCGCCTGGCTGGCCGGAGAGGGTACGGGATGGGCCGCGGCTTTAACGGGCGCAGTCCTATTGCTGTCGAGTCACCTTTTCTTCGTCCTTAGCCGCGTGGGCCTCACCGACGCTCTGCTGACTTTCTGGACCGCGCTCGCGATGTTCGCCCTGGCACGCGATACGGCGCTCAGGTCACGCTCCATGCAGTGGACTTTCGGCCTTGCCTCCGGAGCCGCGATCATGACCAAAGGCATCGCGGGGTTGTTCCCTTTGCTTGCGCTCGGCGTGTTCTCCGTGATCTCGAAGCAGCGGCCGGAGTGGAGGAGGCTGCTCGAAGCCGCCACGATTTCCGCCTTGATCGCGGCGCCCTGGCACCTCTACGAACTCTGGCGGCACACGCGCTGGTTTGTGGCTCAATACGTGATGGGCGAGATCGTCACCAATAGCCTTTCGTCACCCACGCAATCCACGCACGAAGCGCACTTGGCCTATTACGCGAAGCGGCTGATCTTCTTGGACGCGCCGCTGGCGATCGCGGCTTTGGCGGCGCTGGTTCTCAAGCTGAAGCGGACCAGCACGCGAGTGCTGCTGGCGTGGATTGCGGTAGTGGTCGCCGCGGCGATGGCGTTCGACTACCGCAATACGTCGTACATACTGCCGATTTTTCCCGCGCTGGCGTTACTGATAGGTGGCGTGCTGCCGAAGAAGTTCGCGCCTTGGGTGCTGGGCATCGCGACGCTGTTATTCGCCGGCAAAATCGCCGAACCTGCGGAGACCTGGGGCCTTCCCTTCAGGCAGGAAGCGCCCATGCCATCGGAGCCTATGCTCGACCGCTATGCGGCGCTTCATCGCGGAAACGAATTTATCCTGGGCGATCCTGACGATGAATTTTACTCTGCCTGCCTGGATTTACCGAAGGTCCGGTATTTGTACATCGATCCAAGCTATCGCTCCGCGCCACCGGCGTCTCCTAACTCGCTCGATTTCGGGTACCTGGGCGTGACCGTGACGGCTTCGGATTTCGCCCAAGCCGCCCGGCTTGAGCCGGAGCTCCTGAGGCGCTTCCGCGCGTGGGGCTTGCCAAACGGCGACGCGATCGCGAGCGTGATCATCGCGAACAGCGTTGAGCAGAGCCAAGAGCTCGTTCGCTCGCATCCTGAGGCCGATTTTTTTGTCCCAGCCGGGTGGGCCGTGCAGGACGGCGGCATACATGCTTTCGCCGGAACCGTCGACGGCCGCGAGTTGCTGCTCTCTCACGAAATGATTCAGAGGCCCGCGAAGTGATTCAACGGCCCGTTGCCCACCCCTAGCCCGGGATTCGAGCGCAGGGCTGCGGTGACGAACGCTTTGGCGATGCGAATCGATTCGAGCAGCGAATGACCCTTGGCCAATCCTGCTGTGATCGCGGCCGAGTAGGTGCAGCCGGTGCCGTGAGTGTGCGGTGTGGCTACGCGGGCGGCACAAAACTCGTGCTGCTCGCCGTTGCTCATCATCAGCAGGTCGATCGCGTCACCTTCCAGGTGACCACCCTTTACCAACACGTTGGCCGCGCCCATCGCGATGAGTTTATGGGCCGCGTCTCTCATCGATTCCAAGTTGTTCACGGCAATCCCGGTCAACGCCGTGGCCTCATCCAAGTTCGGAGTCAACAAGAACGCCAGAGGCAGCAAGGTTGTGGTGAAAGCTCGCTGCGCCGCGTCATCCATCAGCGGAGCGCGGTTTTTGCTGAGCATCACCGGGTCGACGACCAGAGGGAAGTCGAAGCCCGCAGCGGCTGCCGCGACTCCCTCCATCACAGCGCGGGTCCCCAGGGCTCCGGTTTTTGCAGCCTTCGGGGGAATGTCGGTTACCACGGCGTGAACCTGTTCCGCCACCAAATCGGCGGCGAGCATTTCCACGCGATGCAATCCGCGAGTATTCTGCACGGTGACCAGAGTCACGACCGCCTCGCCATAAACCCCCATCTGATGGAATGTTTTGAGGTCCGCTTGCAGACCTGCTCCTCCACTCGGATCGGAGCCGGCGATGGAGAGCGCAACGGGGGTAGTCACGAACTTATTCACCATGGAGCGGACACGCCGCTCCATTGCCACCATGGAGCGGACACGCCACTCGATATCAGTTTACTCGGTGGGCGCGCCGGGACAGGACAACGCGTTGCCCACCAGAACACAGCTTCCGGTGTCGTTGATGAAAGTAAGGTTGGTGACGGTCGTTGTACCCGCCGAGTTCGTGAGTTGGATGTCCACTGAACCGACTTCACCGGCATTTCCCGTGACCGGGAAAATCAACAGTATTGCGAACATCCCTCCGTCAACCGACTGGTCGAAGAAATACGAATGAAAGTTTGAGGTAAAGTCGGCTGTAACCGGACCGGCGCCGATGGCGTTGCCCACATTATCGTAAAACGTAAATGACATCGGCCCGGCGGAGTAGGTGTTGTCAAACCCGCTCAGGGAGATCCGCAGCGCTCCCGCAACGGCGACGGCTGAGGCCGAATCCGAATCCAGGTAGACGGGAAGCGGCGCAAGAGAAATGGTCGCGGTTGGCGCGGGGCCGCTGAATTGCGCCCCAGAATCGAGAGTCACCGTAAACGTGATCGTGCCGGTGGTGGTGCCGGTTTGAAAAATACCTGGCTGCGGGCTCTCGAACACTGCCTGGGCGGAGTCTTGCTGAATCGTAAATCCTTCCGACATCGCGCTGTTGCCGGTAAACTGGATTCCGCCGTCGGGCTGCGCTCCCGCGACGCTGGGATCGGGCTGGAATGCCATAGTCACGTAGCCGGATGCGGTGATGGGCGAGGGCGCAGGGAGAGTCAGGCTTAGAGTCACCTGCTGGCCACTTTGCGGACTCTTGGTGTCGAATCCGATGGCAGGCGTGGGCAGAGGAGGGTTTAGACCAACCCCCGTGAGCGGATACGTCTGCGAGCCGACCGTGAGCGAACCGGTATCGACCGATGCGCTGTTGGGGGAAAACGTGATGGTGAACGCTGCGGACTGACCCGGTGTTAGCGTGAGGGGTGTCGCGGGCGGCTGTGACAAGAGGAATCCAGCCCCCGCGATCGTCACGCTCGAAACCGTGATCGTTTGCGAGCTCTGGTCGGTCAGTTGCAGTTTGCAAATCACCGTCTGCCCAGCGGCGGTCTCACCAAAGCTGATGGTCGAGTTGGAGTCCGGTCCGGTGCACGGCGAAGACGCGGTGAGAGTGGCCGCGGCAACCACCGTGATCACGAAGTAGACCGGACCAGTCGAGCCGAAACTGAAACTGGTGCTGAAGGAGCCTGCGGTGCCGGACTGGAACGTGAAGTAAACGTTCACGCTTGCCCCAGGCGCGAGTGTGGTCTGTGTGCTGGCGCACGGGCTATTGATGGAGTACCCCGCACCTGCGCCGGCAACGCTGCACGCTACCGGAGCGGAGCCTTGATTCTGCACTTGAACTACGAAGCTGTACGACGCTCCGGCCGCGACCGATCCTAAGAGATAGGTGTCGCCGGGACTGAGCTGTTTCTGCTGGCCGCCGGCCACCAGGGTCAGTTGAATCTGCGCCTGCGCGGCCAGCGGCGCGAGCAACAGTAAGACTAAGCCAGGGATCATCGCTCCGGCCCTTCCGGAAGCGCGTATAGGTGCTCCTGTCCGGGAGCGGTGCGCAACGCGTACAGCACTCCGTTGGCGCCCGCTTCGACGTAACTACCGCCGAGCGCGGTTAGCGATTGGATGCCGGGGGTATCCAAGCGCAACTCGCTCGCGTCGGTCTTGCGCAGCACCACGGCGTCGGACGTCGCGTAAACCGTCAACGTCGGCAACAGCAGTACCGCGCAGGCGTCATACGGCAAAGAATCCAGAATCGATCCGTCCGCGCCGATGATCCAGATGATTCCGTCTCGCTCCACTGCAATGGCGAGTCCCGTCCCGCGCGAGGCTATCGACAACACGGCTCCTTGCACGCTCAGGCTGAGGTTCGTGAGCGACCCATTCTGCCATCTGGCGAACTGCCGCGTCAGTGCGAAGTACACGGTCGCGCCAGTCGAGTCGAGGCCAATGACGGCGCCGCCGGGCGGAGCCGGAGTCACAATGCTTCCCGAAACCAACGCGGATTCCGTCTTCGCCAGGCACAAACTCGCCGAGCACGCGGAGGCGAACACGCGTTCAGCTATCGGAGCGTCCGTCTTGAACGTGCCGCCGACCGCATACACAGGCCGCAGGTTCCGTTGCTGATCGATCATCTGCCCGAGGAATGGCCGCAAGAGGGCACTCTGCGCCCACGTGCACATCGCAAAGACCGGGAGAATTGCGAATCTCATGGATGCCCCACGTTGATCGTCGGTGAGCCGATCACGGTTACACCCAAAGTGTCGGGCGAGGATTGGCAGGGATTCGCAGCAAGAATCACCGTCGAGGAGCAGTTGCTGGGCGATCCGCTCCGCGATGCCACCGCAATCGCAACTCCCGCAGCCCCGGCCGCGGCCAGCCCGATCCACAACCATTTGTGGCTGGATCCGCCCACCGAAACCGCCGGCCCGTGACTTTCAGACAGCGTCAGCGAAGCCTCGGTCCCGGCGCGTGCCGCTCCCTTGCCCGCTACGATGCGAACGCTGAAGGAGCCGGCTTGCCGGTTCCAGCGCATCCCCCACACTGTGGCTCGGCCATCGGCGCGGGTCAGCAGAAGCTGCATTTTGGACCCGTCCGCGAAAACGCCGCCAGGGCCGTTTTCTGGCAATAAGAAATTAACGCTCGCGCCGGAGACCGGATTTCCCGCTTGATCCGTCACGACTACGGTGATGCCGCGGGTTGCCCGCGAGCCGGTTGGATACGTGGCTCCGTCGCCTTCTTCGATTCGGATTTGCAGGCCCGCCGGATCGGCTGCAGGCAGATGGCCACGAACAGACAGCAAAATGAGCGAGAGGAGTATGCCGCGCCGCAACACATGAGCTAAGTGCGGGACGCGGGGAAATACTCTCAGTGCACCGGCGATGAATGAAGGCCGCGTCATGGAACATGGCGTGCACTTCGTTTGGCGATCGCGCATTCAGATGTTGGCGCAATCATCCTCTAAGAGGGACAGAGAAAGCGAAGGCAATACCAACCAGGCATGCGCCCAGAGGTTTCGTTGCGGCCCTTGCCTGTGCTTAAATGAAAGAAACTTGATGCCCGACAGTTCTGTCCGATTCCAGCGCAAATGGAAGGGTTTTACCCGCGCTGTCCGCGAACGGATGTGGGTCGCCAAAGGGGTCGTCTCCACCAGCCATCCCCTGATGGCGCACATCATTCCCATCCGGCGTTGCAATCTTTCCTGCGCTTACTGTAACGAATTCGACGATGTCTCCAAACCCATCCCTACGGGAGTAATGGTACAACGGATCAATCGCTTGGCCGACCTGGGCACGGGCATTCTGACGCTATCGGGCGGCGAGCCGCTGCTGCATCCCGAACTCGACGACATTATCCGCGCCATCCGCAAACGCGGCATCATCGCCGGGATGATCACGAACGGATATCTGCTGACGCCGGACCGCGTGCACAGACTGAATCGCGCCGGCCTGGATCACTTGCAAATCTCCATCGATAACGTCATGCCCGATGAGGTTTCGAAGAAAAGCCTCAAGGTTCTAGACAAGAAACTCCAGGTTCTGGCCGAGCATGCCGATTTTCACGTCAACATCAACTCCGTGGTCGGCGGAGGCATCCGCAATCCCGATGATGCGCTGGTGGTGGGCCGCCGCGCGATTGAGCTCGGGTTTTCGGCAACGGTCGGCATTATTCACGATGGCGACGGCCAGCTTCGTCCGTTGGGCGAGCGCGAACGCCAGGTTTACCACGAGATGAAGGCGATGGAGAAGCGCCACTACGCGCGCTTCAATTATTTCCAGGACGCCATCGCGCAGGGCAAACCCAACAACTGGCGCTGCCGCGCCGGCGCCCGCTACATGTACATCTGCGAGGACGGCCTGGTGCACTACTGCTCGCAACAGCGCGGCTACCCCGGCAAGCCGCTCGAAGAGTACACCAAGGCGGATATCCGCCGCGAGTACCTCACCGAGAAATCCTGTGCGCCCTATTGCACCGTGAGCTGCGTCCACATGGTGAGTTACTTCGACTTCTTCCGCGGCAAGCAGACTCTCCGCACGGAAGTGCCGGAGCACCAGAACCTGGTGAAGATCACCCAATCCGGCAAGTAGGCGAGTTTTTTCGAGCAAGGAGGCGGCTCGTGAAGGCAGCGCTTTTTCTGTTAGCTTCAAGCCTTGCCATTGCCCAAACGGGCTCCGTGCAAGGGAGCGTCACCAACGCCATCACCAAAGAGCCGCTTCGCAAGGCCTACGTCCATCTCGACGGCACTAAGCGATACCCGGCCGTCACTGACGATCAGGGCAATTTCAGCATCGATCAAGTCGAGCCCGGCTCCTACACGCTGGAAGCCGAGCATCAGGGCTTCATCGATGGCGAGCTCACCAACACCTTTGGCTCACCTTTCCAGCTTAAGCTCGCACCGGGCGATTCGCTTACAGGCCTCGAAGTGAAACTGACGCCGCAGGGCGTCATCTCCGGGCGCGTGGTCGATGAAGACGGCGACCCCTGGCCCCGCGCCTACGTAACTCTGCTGCGCTCTGTTTGGAAGAAAGGTCGCAGGCAACTGGTCAACACCGAGGGCAGCAAAGACGTGGATGATCAAGGTGAATTTCGGATCGCAGAACTCAAGCCGGGGCTCTACTACCTCATTGTCGAGCCAGACCTAAACTGGGAGACGCAGAATACGCGTAAAGGCCCCAATGCGCTGGAGCCGCATCAGCCGACCTGGTATCTCAGTTCGCCGGATCGCAGTGGCGCGAGCTCCGTTACAGTTGGCCCGGGAGATCAGCTTTCGGGGCTGGTCATCCGGCTCCGCCGCGGCAGCCAGCATCGCGTCTCCGGAACCCTGCCGAATCTCTCGTCCATCCCAGCCCTCGGGTCAGGTCTGTTTAGCGGCCCGTTTATCGGCGCAAACAATCCTGATGGCGAAGGCGGCATCGGCCGCAATGGTGCGATTCGCCCCGACGGCTCTTTCGAGATTAGCGCTGTTCCGCCTGGAGGGTATGAGATCGCAGTCTCTGGCGGATTCCCGCCAACGCTATTGGGAAGCGCCCAGATACGCGTCGACGATCGCGACGTAGAAAACGTTGCCATTCAACTGACCGCGCCGCGTGCGGTCAAAGGAGTGATTCAAATCGCCGAAACTGGAGGCATCCAGCCCTCCGGCATTAGGGTCGCGCTCGAGCCTCTCGGAGGTGGGGGCGAACCCGACGCCAGGTCGAATGCGGACGGCACCTTCGAAATTCCGCCTGTCGGCATCGGCCGCTATCGCGTTCTCGTCTCCGTCGCCGGTTATTATCTCAAGCAAATCCGCCTGGGCGACACCATTTCCACCGATGGAACCATCGCTCTCCCGGCCGAGGGCAACCTAACATTGCTTCTCAGTGCTCGCGGCGCGCATCTTTCTGGAACTCTAAAGCGCGCAGCAGATGCTCCCGCCGATCCGGCGTTTCCACCGCAAGTCGTCCTGCTCCCGAAGGACGCTGACGCTCCGGAACTCGCCATCTTTGACCAAACTGGAAGCTTCTCCTTCAAAGACTCCATCGCTCCCGGTGACTATCAGCTCTACGCTTTCGAAGGCGTCCCGGACGGCGCATGGGAGGACACGGCGTTCATGAAAGAAGTCTCGTCATCCGGGGTGGACATTCACCTGGCCGAAGGCGAATCGAAGAATGCCGAAGTCAGTCTCCTCCCCCACGCCGATCTTGTCCCCATTCTCCGCAAGCTTGGGATGGAGTAGCCAGCCATGTCGCCGACTACCCAGTTCCCGAACGTCGATCTCGACATTTACTCAAAGCACGATCTGCAGCCACTCGTGAAGTGCCTTGGGCGTAGGGCCTTGGTGCTCTACGCAGGACGCGAGCGCGGAAAATTCTCTGCCCATCTGGAGGTCGCTAAGAGGGCCCTGAATGCGGATTCCACAATACGCGCCTTTTGCGAGCTCATTGAACAGCTTCCCAAGCCGGAGAGGACCCTTTGGAACGCCGCGGCCGTCCGTAGCTTCAGTATTGGCATCCAGGCAGGCTCCCGGCCGTCCTCCCGTGACTTCGCAATCCGCCCGGAAACCGTTCGAGCCGTTTCCGCTCTCGGCGCAGAGATAGTGATCACAATTTACGCGCCCGAGAACAGAAGGGCCTCTCCGGAGTGAAGGCTCCGGAATTTGAGGGGTCAAACAGCTCTCTCGGAGCCACCGTCACTGCACGGACTTCCCGGTCCCTGCCTCCGGCCAGCTAATGGTGGGCCGCCGCTTCTGTAGGGCGCACTCTCTCAAGAACAAATTGATTAGGTTCTGGTACGGCATCCCCAATTCGGCCGCCATCTGCTTGAAATAGGCCACAGCCATCGTGTCGATCCGAATTGTGACCTGACGCTTGAGCTGTTTAGCGTACGGATTCTTGCGTGACTTGGAAAAATCGTATTGTTTTCTCATTTGAAACTCCAATATGTTGTCTCTTCTTACCTGGTTGCGCGCCGCGCGGATATCAGTCGAATCACCGAATCGGATTCCCGGCAGCAGTGGCTCACGATCAGGCAGCGAGCCTGAAACTGTATCCGAGCAGGAGGAACCGGTCCTCTTCTCCGGTGTGGTCAGGATCGTCGATCAGGCGAGCAGTCTCGTCGAGAAAGACGGATGTTGCTTTGTCGAACGAGACACCGTGTTTAACGAGATTTAATCGAGCCTTGCGATGGTCCCAGGCAAGGCTATATTGCCCACAGCATTATTATCGCATTACGGTCGACCCGGGATCTAACCTGTCTTCCGCGCCAAGTGTCCAAGGTACCAGCGCACGAGAAGCCGGTGAACATCATGCAGTCCGGCAATCAGGCACACCGTCCTAGCGGTATCCGCTGTGGTTTGTGTTAGAAACAATTCGTGGATGGTTTTTTCGCTGCGATAGCTCTTGCCGCCGGCGCGGCCGTGCCCGCGTTTGGGCAATGCCCACCAACAGTCTTGGGTGCTAAATCGCAAGTCCGGACGCTGGAAGGCCGGCTCATCTATCACGATGGCCTCCGGCAATGGTTTGAATTGAGGTTGGAGCAGTCGCAATGCGGGCAAACGTCCGTCCAACTGGTGCAAGCTAAACCCAAGGGGCTAGCAGCCCGTGCCTAAACCGGGCGTTTTCGGCCAGCCGAGAAATGCAAGTGGGGTCGATCTGAACGGCGGGAAAATCGAAGCTTGCGATAAAGAGTTGGCCGCGGGGCTGTGAAAGTGCCTTCGACGGCCTTCAGGACAGCCAAAATCGTCAAAATCGCGTCCACGACCTTGTCATGAGCCGCCCGGGGCTTGC
>JASHNT010000109.1 GCA_030041495.1 Bryobacteraceae bacterium
GATCGGAGCGCGGAGGTTCCGCTTCCGCGCTCCCCCAAAAACACATCGGATCGGTAGACCCCAATGCCTTAAAAATCCCCGCCCGAAGGGCGGAATTTACACTAACGGAAAACGCTCGGATTCCATTTCACGCTGAACCGGAACACCGGGCGGACTGGCGCGACTGGCGGGCCGGTCTGCGCTTCAACTCCGACAGCGAAAACGGCCAGCAGCGCGCCTGCCAGCATGAATTCAGGCATCGAACGAGTCACTCGCATGAAGACCTCCCGTTTTAGGAAATCAGACGGCTCAGCCTAAAATAACCGCCGGACAGTTTCCCGCAGAATGAGGTGCCGGATGCTCTTCTGAACCCCGACAGAGACATCGGAGGTTTGGGTGGAGATGGGCAGCAGCATCAACGCAAATCGAAAAGGTATACAAATCTCCAATTGGAATTAATTATAGCCGCGTTGAACCCAGGGAACCGACGCAAGGAGGCGCGGCCCTGGTGACTGAAGGCCGAGAATGGGGTAGCATTCATCGGAAGTGCTCGGGCGGCAGGCGCTGGGGAAAAGACGGAAGGCCGGCGCGGGGATTGGGTGAAGCAGGCGCTGGTTGATCACGATCAAGTTGCCAATTTCTACAAACGCCCGTTTCAGGTTCCGATTTACGTCACCGCACACCTGGCCCATGCGGGTCCGCCCGCCACTCGAACGTACCCGCGGGACCAAGCCGGCATAGCTGGCCAGATGCGCCGCGGTAGGAAACCGCCGCAGCGCCCTGTTGGCGCAGCAGCCGCGGGTCCAGCAGGGACGTCTGCACTAAGCGTGGGCACGTTTGGTAGATCATCCAGCGAAGCGATGAGCCGCCCCCATGCGAGGGAGGAAACGCGGCCGGCAGCGGGGTTTCGCCGTCCCGCGAAAGACGATTGATCTCGGAGACTCCTGGGGCGGCGATTCCCCACGCTCCACGACATGGGCAAAGAACTGCTTTCCGCCGAGGGACCCGCCTGGGCGCCATACTCCGCGCCGGCTCCGATCTTCTCCAAACTCTTCGGCGGCTGTTTCGAGGGCTCTTGCCGGCCGCCCGAGGTGTATCGCATAATAGCCTAAAGAATGAGGGGTCAGTTGCGCTGGAGTGGTCAAGTAGCTTTCGGACTGTGGCTAACTCTGCCCTTGGCTTGCTGGGCCCAAGGGCAGCAGACGAATCCCGCGTGGCTCAATCAGCCGCAATTTGTAGCGCTCGGTTACGGTTACAACTTTTCCTTCCAGTCTCCGCTGTCCTCGCTTCCATTCACCGGGCAAATCTGGGGAGTGTATATTCTTACGAATACCAATCCCGATTCTCAGCTTCAAAAAGTCGTGGATTCCTGGCATAGCCAGGGCCTCCCTTACTTTTTCGTCGAAGATCTCTACGCACGAAACGACGGTTCTATGCCCGCGGACTGGGATTCCTTCCGCATGCGCAACCTGGCGGGAGCGTACATCAATCTGGGCGGATTTTACGCGTCACAAGCCACGCCGTTGTATTCCCTCTCAAGCCCGGTATTTCAGCAGGCGCTTCTGGCGGGAGCGATGGAGGCGGTCGATCTGGGTGCGGATGGCATGACTTTTGACGATACCACCGGACAAATGGACATCATCCTTGGGGAGGCAGATGGACCAGCCACGCAGGATCAAGCGGGTTCTTTCGACTCGGTGACCATGGCGGCCTTTCAGGCGTATCTGCAAGAGAACTTTACGGCGAGCCAATTGCTGTCCCAATTCGGGATCTCCAACATCGCCACGTTCAACTACGCCACTTACATTACCGCGAACAATCTCACCCAAACCTGGAATCAGCAGCCGCTGACCGGGTTGGCCCGCCAGTTCTATCTTTTCAAGCGAGAGGAAGAGTTGACCTTCCTGCGCACGATGATCTCCACAACCAAGCAATACGCACAACAAAAATATGGGCGCACATTTCTTTTCGACTTCAACGGTAACGACAGTCCCGACGCGTATTTCCTGAACGACGTCATGGACTTTGAGTTCGACGAGTCGCCGTATATCCGGGGAGGGGATCATCCCTTCCGCGGGGTGGACACCAAAGCGTGGAAGGGGTAGAAAAGCCCTAACATAGTTTATCCGTCGGCGATGGCGGCTTCCTGGGGGTCCTCCGCGGCTCCGTACTTATCGGGACCGACAGTAAACCTAGAACGGGTCCTGATGGCGGATATCTATGCCGCTGGCGGGGTAAGAGCCTCGTCGATCCAGGAGAATCTCGACGATGGCACACCGGAGCCGGTTGACCTTTCCGTGGTGAACCTATACGCGAATTTCGTTCTAAACAACCCGCAGTTGATGACGCAGACAACCACGAATGCGCAGACACTACTGTTGCAGAGTGCGCCCAGCATGTTCGGAGCTCTCGCCGCCCAGGCTGAAACAATCGGGTGGGATGGCAACACCGACTACATCGGAACCGGCCGATTGCTGCTCGACACTGGGATTAATTACGACTCGCTCTTCGTGCCGGACACCAGCTATTCCCAGCTGCCGCCGCTCACTCTGGCAGCATTGACGCCGTACAAGGTGGTGATCGCGCCCTATAGCTGGTCGCTGGACGACAACCAGGTATCCGTTCTGCTCGGATACGCGCAGCAGGGTGGGACGCTGATTATCGATGGAGACTTCGCCAACAGCCAACCCGACGGGACGCCGGCTAACCGTCCGAACGTGCAGGCGATTCTTGCAACCCAGGGTGCGCAGCCGTACGGGTCGGGCACGATTGTCGTAACCAACGCCGAGTACGGCATTCAATATGAAAACAACCAATTTGCGAGCAACGCGATTAGCGTGCAGGCGAGCATCCAGGCGGCGTTCGTCTCCTTTCTTGCGCCCTATATTTCGCCCACCGTGGCGGTGACCCAGCCGCTGCCGCAGATTCACCAACCCGGTGTGGGCGCATTCTATTATCACGATGCCAACGGCCACGCGCTGGTTCACTTGGTGAACTACGATTACAACGACAGCACCGATCAGTTCGTCACGAAAAACAACATTCAGATTCAGGTGCAGGTGGGCTCCCAGCCGGTGAACGCGGTGGTCTTGCGCAGCCCCGATATTGCTGGGCCCCAATCCCTGCCATTCACCAAGAACGGGAGCACGGTTACGGTGACGGTCCCGCAGATCTACGCGTGGGACATACTCTATTTCGAGACCAGCACGCTCGCGCCGGTCATCAGCTCAACGACTCCTGTGGCCACGCTGGGCGCCGTGGCCGGAGATTCCCTAACATTCAACGCGCAAGCCTCCGGTGCCGATGGCAATCCCCTGATCTATACGTGGAGCGTAAACGGCCAGGTGGTGGCGAATGTCCTCACGCCGTCCTACACGGTTCAGCTACCGATAACCGCAAGCGGACTGTACACGATCACGGTATCCGTTAGCGATGGAGCGCGAGTCACGGAGACCAGTTGGACGGTCAACGTAAAGGCCAGCGGCCCGCCCACAGTCCTGTTCGATGAAACCCACGGGGAGGCCTATTCGATCAACCTGGCGACTGCGGGTATGATTTACCCGGGGCAGCCGGAGTTCGCTTCCTATGCGGACCTCGCTCAGGCGTTGCAGCCAACGTACACAACGTCCCGGCTGACCAGCGGGTCGATCACATCGCAAATCTTGAGCGGCGTCTCCGCGCTGGTGCTGCCGGCGCCTAACGTCCCCTTAAGCTCGGCGGAACAACTCGCAATCACAAACTTCGTGCAAAACGGCGGAGGGCTGATCTTTATGACTCAAGCCGGCTCCGACACGTCTATCAACTTCCTGCTGGGGCCGTGGGGGATCAATATCGACAGCCCCCTGCTTCTCGCGCCCGTACTGGGTTCGTACTTTTTCGCGTCGGCCAGCCCCGGAAATCCCCTTCTGCCTCCAGATGCAAGCTTTTTGACGGCCGATGCAGCGAGCCTGAACATCTCCCCGCCCGCGGTGTCCCTGATCCGGACGGATGCGACGGTGTGGAGGAGCGTCTCCGGGCAGCCGACGCAGCAACCGGGAGATCCCAATGGACCCTTCACTGTGATTGCATCGACGCAGTACGGCAGTGGGCGAGTTTTCGTCGTGAGCGACGCCGCGGCCTACGACGACGTCTACATCTGCTGCTCCTCGAATTCTCCGAACGCTCCTATATTTCTTGCCGGTCTGGCCTGGGTTTCCGCGCCGAGCAATCCGCCGGCAATTGCGCCGAACCCTCCGGCTGTCTCGATTTCATCGATTGTGAACGCAGCTAGTTTTGCCGCTCCGATCTCGCCGGGTAGTTGGGTGACGCTCTCCGGCCAGAATCTGGCAAACGCGCCGCCCTCCGGGGTCGTCTGGAGCGCGGCAAACTTCAACGGCAACCTGCTCCCCACCTCCTTAAATGGAACCAGCGTGCTGATCAATGGGCAGCCGGCTGCCGTGGAGTTCATCAGTCCTGGCCAGGTGAACGTTCTGGCGCCGGACGACTCGTATTCGGGCAAGGTGCAGATTCAGGCAATCGGGCCTTCGGGAATCGCGGCCGGAACCGTCAGCTTACAGCCGCTTACGCCAGCCCTATTTCCGGTGGTTGTAGGAGGAACTACATACGCCGCCGCTGTGGGGCTGGATGGGTCGATCATCGGCCCCACCTCGCTTCCCGGAACACGAACGGCGAAATCCGGAGAAACGTTGGAGTTGTACGGGACTGGATTCGGCGACACAGATCCGCACCAGCCCGCCAACCAGTTGGTCAGCGTCGCGCCTCTTGTCAATACGGTCACGGCGACCATCTGCGGACAGGCGGCGGCCGTCGGCTTCGCCGGGCTGGTCGGTTCCGGATTAGATCAGATCAACGTGACCCTGCCGTCGGTTCCACCTGGAAACTGCACAGTGCAGCTCAATGTCGCTGGCTCCCCCACCCAGAGCGGGATAGTCATCCCGATCGGCCAATAGCCCCGATTGTCGCTAAATTGACGGGCGGGATCGAGCTCCCTACGACCGAGACCTACGGCTCTGCAAATCGAGATTTTTGGCAGCAACCCCGTCGAACCGGGCCCCGAGCTCGATGAAGTATGTCGGCCGCCTCGCTAAAATTCCCGGGTCTATGGCTGCCGAAATTGTTGCCGAGCGCGGGGACCGTTGATCTTTGCCAGGGTACTTCTTCGACTCCGGCGCGCTGGTGAAGCTTTACCACCGCGAGCTTGGCACGTCCGCCGCCGATCAAATCGCAAGCGCCGAGGCGTTCTCGGTTGTCAACCCGGAACATTTCTGAAAATCTCCTGAATCAAACCCTGTGCTCGTAGGGTCAGATGATTTCTTGCAGAACGAGCGTGATCTCCGAGCCAGACTTGAAGGAGCCTTGGAAGAAAGCCGGCGGCTGAGGGACGAGGTGCGCCGTCTGAAGGCGATCCTTGGACGCACCGTCCCGCCGGCACCGGTCTCAGCTTCGACCTCCCGCTCCCGGCCGACATGAGAGCGGACTCAGTTCACATCCTGGCGCAGGATAGCTCAACCGGCGAGTCAGGATCGTTGCGCGTGCCGATTTCCAAAAACCGTCTGGTCCCCGAGTAGCAGCGAGTTGTTTTGCCGAGCCGGAGATCCGATCATGACGGTGAGCTACTCGGCGATGCGGTGCTAGCGGTTCGGGAAGCCCGAGCAGGGACGCTGTTCGAAGTCACACCGACTTCACTTGATTTAAGACTTCAAGATAGCGTAAGATACTTTAAAATAATTTATGATCGAGCTAGAGGTTGCGACTGCCTTCGCGATTTTTGCGGCAAAGCAATCCGCCAGCCAGGAAGTCAGTCCGGATCACCTCCTACTAGGATGTCTGCGTGCGATTTCTCGCTTTGGCGTGGTGACCCTTGGGGCTTGGAGCGTTGATCTCGAGGCGCTCGGTGTGGATTGGGTCCGTCAACCCGACAGCCCCCCGCCAAAAGTCGCCTATTCGCAGGAGTCGGTCGAGTTGTTTGATCGCGCTGCCGGCATCTCCAATTCCATGGGTCAGAGTAAGCTCAACGTCAGTCATTTGTTAGCAGCCTTTGCGAACGAGGAGGGAGGGTTGATGGGTACCCTCAAGCGAATGCACGGGATCACCAGCGCATCGTGGCGGGCGGCTATTGCGCAGATCGGATGGAATGAGTCGAGCCCGGCCGAAGGGGTTCGCCTGACGGCCGAGCCGAAGGTTCTGCGCGAATACTTGACCCCGGACGAGGCGGCCGAGGCACTGGGTATCCACGTGCAAACGATGCGAGCCTATATTCGCAGCGAAAGGCTGCCGGCGTTCCGGCTGGCGGGTGAGCGGGCGATCCGGATTCTGCGTTCGGACCTGGCAAGAGTTCTAGAACCCCTTGGAGGGGATAGAAAGGAGACATGACGATGTCGTTCTATGTGGTGAAGCGTGATTTGCCGGGCGTGACGCCGGAGGTTCTTAAAAGCGCGGGAATCCGCGCAAAATCGTGCTGCGCGGAAATGACCGGTGAAGGCCACCCGGTCCGCTGGATACGCAGCTTCTATCTGCCGGAGACCTCGCAGACCCATTGTTATTTCGAGGCTGCTTCGAAGGCTGCGGTCGAAGAGGCCAACCAACGCGCTCGCATCCCTTTCACCCAGATTGTTGAAGTCGTCGAGATGACGCCGGAGATGGTGTGACGGCAAGATCGAATTTGAGATGAAACCAAGTTTTTGGGTACCTGGCCCGTCAAGCATTCGTCGCTCACGTCGAGATTGCTCCTGGAGCAAGCGCCGGGCACCACACCCATCCCGAAGATGAGATCGGCTACGTCGAGGAGGGCAAGGGTGGATGCCTGCTTCCGGAGTGTCTTGCCCGGGGAGTTCCGGACCAGGGGTCCTTGCCGCAGTTGGGCGTAACCGGCAGCGTAGGGAACACGCGCGCGGCCATCCAGAGCCGAGTTTGGCCGGCTTTGAGGATCAACACCGGTTACCAGTTCTAAAAATTTAAGGAGATCAGAACGAACGTGAGATGGCACATCGCGGCAGTTGTGTTAATGGCGACGTCTTGTGCGTGGGCGCAAACCGAGACCTACAGCGAGTCCGTGCTCTACAGCTTCTGTAGCCAAGGCGGGTTGGCGTGCACCGATGGGGACGCGCCTTGGAGTTTGCTTCAGGCCAGCGACGGAAATTTTTATGGCACATCCAGTGGCGGTGGAACTGGCCCTTCGAGAGCTTGCACGGCCTATTGCGGCACGGTCTTCAAGATCAGCCCTTCCGGCCAGTTTACGACGCTCTACAGCTTCTGCGCGCAGGGGGGGAATTGCGCGGATGGATTTCTCCCGGGCAGCCTTGCTCAGGGGAGCGATGGCAACTTTTACGGTGTTACCGGGGGCGGGGGAACGGGGGATGCCGCGAACTGCACTCTCGACCTACTCACATCAAGCTGCGGAACTGTCTTCAAAATTACGCCTCAAGGAGTCCTGACCACGCTTTACAGTTTTTGCATCCAGGGCGGCGCTATCTGCACAGACGGTTTTAACCCGGGGGGCGTTCTTGCGGAGGGCAGCGACGGGAACCTGTACGGCACAACTACCGCCGGAGGGATGAATGGAAGCGGAACCGCGTTTAAGATCTCGGTGACGGGGTCACTTTCGACGATCTACAGCTTCTGCAGCCTAGGCGGCACGGTGTGCACAGACGGTTCGTCGCCCGCTAATCTCGTGCTGGGAAGTGATGGCAACTTCTATGGCACGACAATTGTAGGCGGTACGAATAATAGTGGAACGGTCTTCAGGATCACTCCGTCCGGTGCGCTGACAACTCTCTACGCGTTTTGCAGCGCGGGTGGGACTTGCGTGGACGGAGCCAATCCCGGCTATGGGGTCATCCAGGGCTCCGATGGCAACTATTACGGCACTACGAGTAGCGGAGGAAAAGGAGGCGACGGCACGATCTTCAGAATCTCGCCGGCGGGCGTCCTGACCACGCTCTACAGCTTTTGTAGCCAGAGCACCGCCGGATGTGCGGGGGGCGCATCGCCGTATGGATTAGTCGAAGGGAGCGATGGGAACTTCTACGGGACATCGGTCACCGGTGGAACCGGCGCGGCTGGGAACACCGGCGGCGGCTTCGCGTACGAGATCACTTCCTCCGGCGCCGTTACCGTGCTTTACAACTTCTGTCCGCAAGGCGGGATCGACTGCACGGACGCCAACGCTCCGATGGCAATGATACAAGGATTCGACGGCAATTTCTACGGTACGAGCTTGGCCGGGGGCGCGAATAACCCGGTCACTTTTAAAGGCGGGACCGTCTTCAAACTGACCATCTCTCCCGTGGAGCCCACTGCTGCTCCAGGGACGGCGGCCAATGGCGCAACCTATATTTCGGGGGGACTGGTTCCGGGATCGTGGGCGCAAGTGAAGGGAACGGACCTAAGCAGCGTCACTCGTATCTGGGACGCGGCGGATTTTGCGGGTCTCGGCAACAATCTGCCGACGAATCTGAGCGGCATCCAGGTGATGGTCAACAACATTGCCGCTCCGGTCTACTACATCAGTCCAGGGCAAATTAGTTTTCAGGTGCCTTCAGGCGTGAGCGGAAACGCGAGTGTCGGGGTGATCAACAACGGCGTGACGAGCAACTCGTTAACGGCGTCGGCGTCCACCAGCTCGCCGGGAATTTTTCCGGTGATCGAGAACGGCGTGAATTATCCGGCAGGAGTCTTCCTGGACGGGGAATTTGTGGGCGATCCATCGATCCAGGGATTCCGTAACGCCAAGCCGGGCGACGTGATCCAGCTTTATGCGACGGGACTCGCGTCAAGCCCCGCGGGAGTGATCCCGAGCCAACAGACGCTGAACGGAGTGACCGTGACTATCGGCTCGACCGTTATCCCGGCGGATTTCGCGGGACTGGTCGCCGCCGGGGAATTCCAGATTAATTTCACGATCCCGCAGTCGTTCGCCAATCAGCCGGCGGGATCGTACCCGATCTCCGTCCAGCTCGCCGGAGTTTCTTCGCCCACGACCATCAATACCAGCCCGCCGGAGCAGATCGTCATCCCGATTCAGCCTCAGTAGACTCCTACAATTGTGCTGTACGCCAACGGATTTGGAGCGACTTTGACGCCAGTGGTGAGCGGCTCGGAGATGCAATCGGGGAGTTTGAATCCGCTGCCCGCGGTTTCCATCGGCGGAAATCCGGCAACGGTGCAATTCGCCGGTTTGATTTCACCCGGCCTGTTTCAATTCAACGTGGTGGTGCCCGCATCCACGCCCGCCGGGGACAACGCCCTCTCGGCCACTTACGGCAATCTGGCCACGCAATCCGGCGTGCTGGTTACGGTAGGGCCATGAGGAGGGAGGCTTGAGGGCTAGCCCGCATTTCACACAAGACGATAGGGCGAGTCAAGGCAGTCAAAAGAAAGATTGGTATAAGTCTGGAATTGCAGAAAACGACACACCGCAGATGTAAGGGTATTGGCTTGATCCGGAAGCCGCTGACGACGCCCGCTCCCTGACCGGTTCAGTATTGAAGATACGGGAGCAGGTTACCAAGCGTCCACGGAGAGCAGTCTGCAACGACAGGGGTGTTATTGCCGCACTCGCTGAGTTGCCGATAACGTATATTATGTCAACTTGGTAGGTAGTGGGTCAGTTTGAAGATTTAGGCGGAGTTGACCGACCCACTGTTGTCGAGGCGTTGATCGAGCGGAGTTTCTGGATGGGGCTGTAGCGTGCGATATGCGGGCTCACGGCAGGAATGCACTTCAGCATGAGCGGCAAGCGTCTGTTCGGCCTTTAGCACCCTATTCCAGGCACGGCGGCTGTCAAAGCTTTTCTTCCAGTCTGCGATTAGCCGCAGATGCTCCCTGACCAGGCGCTCGTACTCCTCGCACCGCATG
>JASHNT010000110.1 GCA_030041495.1 Bryobacteraceae bacterium
CAAGCCCCGGGCGGCTCATGACAAGGTCGTGGACGCGATTTTGACGATTTTGGCTGTCCTGAAGGCCGTCGAAGGCACTTTCACAGCCCCGCGGCCAACTCTTTATCGCAAGCTTCGATTTTCCCGCCGTTCAGATCGACCCCACTTGCATTTCTCGGCTGGCCGAAAACGCCCGGTTTAGGCACGGGCTGTTAGAGCAGCACCGCGGGCCGGAAAAGATTACCTCCTAGAACCTACTGAACGTCGATGAATGCGCCCGGCGGCGACGATTCGCCATTGACGTCGATTACCAGCGTCTGGTTTCCGGACGGAGTGGTGGAGGGCACAGTGAAATCGAGTTGGTAGAGACCGGCGCAGCACGGTGAGGCGCCCGCGTAGATGATCGCCGATTGCGGCAAAGTCACGCCGCCGAAGATCACCGTGTACGGCGGGGCCAGAGGCCCCGCGACGCCGGGAATAACCCCGGTTCCAAACGCGGGATTAGTCGCGCCCCAGCCCGTACCATAGGCCTCAATAACTTCGCCTCCGGTGGCCGGGATGAACGTCACGCCTTGGAGCAAACCCGGAGCGCCCACGTCGGCATAGGTCACAGCGTTTATCGCCGCCACAGGATTCTGTCCGGCGACGGGATCGGGCTTGAAGGAGAAAAACTCGGGTGAAGCGGCCTGAACCGCGACCGCCCCGAAGTTGCTGGTGACCGCGTTCGATTTCCCGCAATTGGTGGTCACCTGCACGGTGACGGGGCCGGGCGAAACAGAAGGCGTCTGCACGTTTAGCTGGGATGGGTAGACGCCGAACATCGCCGCAGGCACGCCGCCGAAGCTGACGCAGACGCCGGCCAGGGTAGTCGGCACCTGACCGTTGACCAGGTCCGAGGGACCTACAGTGTGCTGGTTCGCAGGAGCAACGAAGTTGCCCCCAAAAATACTTTCGAGTCCTCCGGGAGCTGCCGCGGCAACAGCGGGAAGGCTGCCTCCAGCGCCGACTACGCCGCCCGAGGAGATATACGGCGGCGGGCTCGCCGGATCGTACGGCGTTAACTGGCGAACGTAGATACCGTCGTAAACGTAGATGGTAGGGGCGCCGTTCACCAACGGACCGAGAGCCATCCCGTCAATGGCGGAAAACGTGGCTAGCGTAGCGTCTCCGCCATCGCCGGCGGAGGGCGAGTTGAGGTTCGAGACGCCCGCGAGGTGCCAAATGTATCCGGATGTATCCACCATTCCGATCTGCAGGTCGCCGGTCGCAAAGTAGATGTTACCCGCCGCATCGACCAAAGGATCGACGGCGCCCTCATCGCCGAGGAAGTAAGTCAACGCCGCTGTCGGTCCGGACGGAAGGGCGTTGGTATAGAACGCGTCGTCCATTTCAACCCCGGCAACGGTGTGCAGCAGTCCCCCTACCTTGATCTCGCGAAGCTGCTGGCCATCGTTGTAGAAAATATCGCCCGCGGAATCGACGATGATCCCTGCGCAGTTCCGGATCCGGGAGACGGAAGCCGTCTGTCCGTCTGCGGTGAATCCCGAGGTCCCCGTGCCCGCGGCCACCATCAGGTTGCCGCCGGTGTCCACTTCGAGAATCTGGTAGTTATAACAGAAGTACACGTCACCCAACGAGTCGGCTGCCAGATTCGTGATAGGGGCGTTCAGGGCGACGCTAGTCGCCGGAACCCCGGTGGAAACCGGCATGGCGCCTCCGCCGGCTACCACGTCGATATTGCCGGTCGCTGCGTCGACCCTGCGAACGGTGTAAAAGGCGGCGATTCCGGCAGAGCTGGTGGTGACACTGGAATTGGCGAAGTACAAGTTGCCGTGAGGATCAGCCGCCAAGCTGCTATTCGTGCTCCAAATCGCGGCGTCGACGGCCTTTGCTCCGTCGCCCGAATCGCCGACCACTCCGTTGCCGGCGATGGTGGTGATGATGCCCTGGGGCGTGATCTTACGGACCTGTTGGCCAATCGTGTCGAAGAGATACATATTCCCGGCGGCGTCAGTCGCAAGCGCCTGCGAGTGGGTGCCGGGCAACACACCGTCGCCGAATTGCGCCAGCACGGCCGGACCGTTGTCGCCCGCGGAATGCGGCAGACCGGCCACGGTCTGGATGGATCCACTCGCCCGCGCGACCACACGGACGACGCCTTTTCCGCTCATCGCGTAGTCGCCCGTGACCGGATTCACTGCCAAGTAGTTCGCGGTAATCTGAGCCTGACTGGCAAGCCCCCCGTCGCCCGCATAACCCTCAATGGCGGTACCCGCGATCGCTTCGGGAGTTCCACCCGACGGCGGAAGCAGATAGATTTGGCTCGCCGTCGTAAGGTAAACCGTCCCATCCGGGGCCACCGCCAAGTATGCGAAATTCTGCGCGACCGTTTGGTCGAGCAGCAGCACCGGTTGGCTACCAGCGCTCTCCAGATTGATTTGGTACAGGCCGAGGTCATTGTCGAGATAGTAAAGGTACGTTCCACCCGAGGCCATGCTTTCGCCGCTCACCTGCGGCGTCACGATCGAAACGTCTCCGGTGGGGGAGCCAACGAAAAGGTAGCCGTTATCGCTAAAGCCCGACATTGCAGCCAGGGACTTCGAACGGGCCGCGAAGTAGAAGTTTCCGGCGGTATCCACTGTGAAGCCGCTGACTTCGATGTCGCTTCCGTAGCCATTGATGATCAGGAGCGTGGAAATGGTCTGCGTCGCCGCTGAGATCTTGCGAACGGTGGGGTAGCCTGTACTTGTGGAAATGTTCTGTGTGAGGATGAACAGATTCCCCGCTCCATCGATTCCCATACCTGAAATGGCATGAATGCCGGCTTCTGGGGCCGGACCTCCGTCACCCGTGTTCTCAGTGGAGTTGGGTGTTCCGGCATACAGCGTGTCCGTGCCGTCGGCGTTCAGCCGCCAAACCTGATCTCCACTTTCGTAATAGAGGCGCCCGGCCGGGTCATAGGCAACCCAATTGGGGCTCACGTACTGCTTGAGCGCAATCGGGTTGAAAGAAGGCGGGACAAATCCGGCTGCCGTGGTGGTGAAGTAATTGGCCGGCGGAGTTTGCGCCAGCGCGCCCACGGTGCACCCCAGAATCAAAGCCAAGGAGCGGCTGAAATACATGCGATCCTCCGTATCATTCATCATCGAACCCCAAGGAACGAACGAACTTGTAAACTCCACCCGGCAGCGCGCCGCTTAGATGCGCTGGACGCGGCCGCGGGAGTCCCGGATTCCAGCGATGGCCGGCGCCGCCCCCATATCAGTTGCCGGATGGCCGCTCTACGCTGTCTATAAGTATGTATCCTTGCGGCGCCTTTGTCGGAACAAGCTTCAATCCCAATTGCTCAAGCGCCGTAAAGATCGATGGGCCCGGTGGAATGTCAGACGCGGCGTCGGCTGCTGAGCTGCCGTTCAGGAGCCGCTGGGGCGTATTCTCGTCAGGCAGGTATTCCAGATGGATTCGAAACACATCCGCGACGCCCGTCTTATCGATTACGTGACGATCCATGCTACTGGAAAGCGCCTGCGCCAACCATCTTAGAGTGCCAACCAGATCGGTCACTCGATTCGGCCCGTTTCGTTTACCCATTGTGGTGTTGCAAGGGGGTTTCGGAAGTGCCAGATCCGAAAGCGACACATGCTTTGTGAAGTCGGGTGGCGTACAACCTTGTTCCATTGGTGTCAGTTTGAGACCACTCTTCGCCACGGTCAGGGCGTACATCGGGACGTCGGCGGCCTCGCGATGAACCTTCAGCCGAAACCTGTCTTCCAGAAGCGCTCGTAGCATCGCGCCGGTCATCAGCTTTCTGGCGGAAGATGCAGTCGCGGCCGGTGCATTCGCCACGGTATCGTCTGTTTTCGCTTCAATGGTGTAGAAATCCGAATGGGCCCAGGAAGGGCCTCCCCGGACTGGCCGCGTGTCGGCCGTTCCGTTCGTATTGATGAGCGGGTCATCCACGGTGTAAGCCAGCTTGACGAGGGCTTCCAAGCTCATGCAGTGAACATGCAGCCTCCCGGGAGTGGTGCTGAGGTTTCCGCCGCCGCTTCTGCCACCGGGAACCGCGGGGCCGTTATCCGATGGACTGCACAGCCTAATGGACGCGACGTCGAATTTCGACGCGGGCGCGCCGCAAATTACTGCCGCAACGCACAGCATCACGACCACAGTTCGCCTGAAAACGGCCATGCGCCTTTGACGCCGGTCAACTATATATTGGTTTCACCTGAAGGAGCGGACACGCCGCGCCATATTCAGAACATCAACTTCAGGGCGAATTGAATCTGCCGGGAGTTGGTCGCCGTGCTGGTGATGAGTCCGGCTGAGGCGTTATAAGAGGTACCCGAAAATACCGTAGTGTTAGGCGTGGCAAAGTTCGGGTGGTTCAGAATATTGAAGAATTCGGCACGGAACTGAAGCCTCATTCGTTCGGTCAGCGCGGTTAATTTCGTAAGCGAAACATCCAAATCTGCGAGGCCGGGACCGCTGTAGACTCCGCGGCCGAGGTCGCCATAGGTGCCTGCCGTGGGCAAAATGAATGCGTTCGGATTGAACCATTGATACGGATTGCCGGTGACGACCGGGCCGGTGAAGTTGGGGTTCAGCGAGGGGCGGTCTGGATTGCGTGTATCTCCGTCGCCGGAGCGATTGGCGCCGATGACGGGGGTAAACGGGAAGCCGGCCAATAGAGTGGTGATCTGGTTCAACTGCCATCCGCCGGCGAGCTTTTGCGCGACGCCGGTCAAGTTATCGCCAAACAGCTTACCTTTGCCGAAGGGAAGATCGTAGGTGGTGGTGAGGCTCACCTGCTGGGGTGAGTTTAGCGCGGACGGACCCCAGTCCCGCGAAAGATCGTAGCGATCCATGATCATCTGCGACTGGTTGCTAGCCTGAGCTCCGGTTGGCGCAGAGTTCATGTCCAGGCTCTTGGACCAGGTGTAATTGGCGCGGAAGGCGAGACCGTGAGTGACGCGCTTGCTTACGTCGATTTGGAGCGCGTTGTAGCTGGAGTTGCCCTCGGTGTAATAGAAGAAACCGGCTCCTAAGAAGGGATTGGGACGAGTTGCGCCAGGACCGGGAATGTATTGCTGGCCCTGCGTAACGGTATGCGGAGTGGTGGCAAGGCTCGCGGCGGTAGCGTCGCCACCCGCGGAACAAGTGGCGCTTTCGCAGATTTGAGCCGGAATCGTGTTGGGATCGATGCTGACCAGCCCGTAGTAGCCGTGAGAACCGTTGTAAGAGACGCGTAGCACGGTGCTCTGGGTCAACTCGCGTTCGATGTCGAGCCTCCATTCCTGAACCGTCGGAGTCTGCGCGTTGGACTGGACGCCGTAAGGAGCGTAGGTGGTGCAACCGGTGAGCGATGTGGTGCACTGCGGGGCTACCGGAACACCTGGGACAATCGGCGTGAAGCCGAACAGGTTGCCGGAGTAACTGACGGTCCCGTTATAGGGCGGCGCGGAGTTCAGCAAGAAGCTGAGATCGTCGATTAGCGAATAAAACATGCCGTAACCGGCGCGAATCGCGGTTTTGCCATCCTTGAAGGGGTCCCAGGCGAGCCCAGCTCGCGGCCCCATCAGATGCCTGGCGTTGTTCTGCGTGAAAACCGAGCTGCCGACCATGGGGTTGGTCTCCAGAATCTGATTGGAAGGGAGGTAGTTGGATGCCTTCCCGTCAATCGCGTTCCAACCGTCGGTAAACTCGACGCGCAGTCCCGCTTCGAAGGTGAGGTTCGGGCGCAGCTTCATCGTATCGTCGAGGTAGAGTGCGCCAAACCAGCTTCGCCAGCCGACCTCGGCCGCGACTGGCACGGCCTGGAACGTGGTGGTGGTGCCTTGCAGAAACGTGGTCAGAGTGGCGAAAGTAGCTTGACCGAGTTGCCGGGAAGCCGAATCCTCGTTATCCTGCACGCGCTGCGCCCAGCCTCCGAAGGTGATCTGGTGGATGCCTTTGTTCCAGTGAACGCCGTCGGTGAAGGTATAGAGATTGCGGCGATTCCAAGCGCCGGCCGCGTTGTTGGGACCGGCTGAAGTGATTCCCGAGAGGCCGGTGGTGGTGACGCCGCCATTGACCACAATGCCTCCGGGCCCCAATCCTTGAACGAAGTCCAGGCCGGAGGGAAAGCTGGCGAGCGGCGTGGAAGCGAGCGCATAGGCGGCGCGGGAGAATCCGGCACGGAAGGTATTCAGCATGTCAGGCGAGAAAACGTGGGTTTCCTCGGCGGTGCCCACTTGCATGCCCAAATTTGTAGTGGAGGCGAACAACGGGTCGGCCAGCGGGATCACGCTGTAGCCGGTGTCGTTAGTGTAGGACGTGGAAAAGGTGTCGCGATTGCCGATGATGTAGTCGGAACGCAGGGTTCCGAAGTCTTCGTGAATGTGCTGGTCGGGGTAGTTGTAGGAGAATGCCGTGCCACTGGGCAGGCCGTTCGTTAGAAGCTCGGCACCGTTGGGATTCGGCCAATAGGCGAAATAGGGCAACATGGCGGCATTGAGGTTCGCCACTTTGGTGTAGACGCCACTGGAGTTCGGGAAGAATCCCTGGCGGACCTGGTCGTCCGGAACCACGCTCACATTGCTCTGCGTGAGAGCCTGACGGAATCCCTCATAATTACCGAACAGAAACAGCTTGTCTTTCTTGAGCGGACCTCCCAAGGCGGCGCCGAATTGGTTCTGACGGAACGGCGGAATGAAGTTCTGGGCGAAATAGTTCTTAGCGTCCAAATCGCTATTGCGGAGGAATTCATACACCGAGCCGTGCAGCACGTTGGTTCCGGACTGCGTGACCACGGTGACCTGCGCACCGGAGCGTTTGCCGTATTCGGCGTTGTAGGTGTCGGTGAGGACGTTAAATTCGCGCACGGCTTCGACGCCGAGCATGTAGCCGCTTGCGCCGCCGGGGGTGATGGCGAGCTGGCTGGATCCGGTGTATTCGACGCCATTCAACAACACCAGGTTATCCGCGGGGCGCCGGCCGTCGACAGCAAAGGTATTGCCGTTACTGGTGCTGGTGTTGGCACTCTTCAGCTCGTAATTGATGGCTCCGGGGTTGAGAGTGATGAGATCGTCCCAACTGCGGCCATTGAGCGGGAGATCCTTGATCTGCTGTTCGCCGACCAGGCCGGAATCCGTGGAGGTGGTGGTATTGACGATGGGCGATTCGCTGGTGACGGTAACGCTTTGCCCGCCGGAGGTCAGCACCACATTCACGACCGCGTCCTGGCCCACCGTCAGCGCGGCCAAATCCTCAGAATATGCGGTAAAGGAGGCCTTGGCGACGTCGATGTGCTGGGCCCCAAGCGGGAGCTCGACCAGCCGGTAGTAGCCGTTCTCGCCGCTTTCGCCACTCCGCGTCGCGCCGGTCTCAACGCTCTTAACGGTGATTGTGGCGCCGGCGACGGGGTTGCCGCTGTTATCGACGATTCTGCCGGAAATAGCAGCGGTGACCTGCGCCGCTGCAGGCGCGAGGCTCGCAGCGAACAGCAACCCCGCTAAAAGTGCCTGCTTGATCGACCTCAACACGCGCATCTGCTCCACCTGTAGCCCTCCTGAAGTTTGAGGCAGGAACTGCGGCTTGACCACCTGATCGTACCGAGTTTACACGATTTTAACGGTCCAGGAGTTTTGGTGAAATGGAGGTGAAGGAGGCCGATTATGGAGAGCACTGAGAAGCTGGCGATCGTGGGCTCGGGTTTTGTGGTTGCCGCTGTCGGGCTGGGAATTTTGGGCGCGGCCCTGATGGCACCGGCGGCTCTCTCCTGGGGTGCCCGGCTGCTGGAACATCGGGCGGACGGCATCAACACCAAACTGCACGGCGCATCCAAGACGATTGGAAGCGTCGCGGGAACTCTGCACCGGTCCTTCAACGCGGCGCGCAGAGCCGGGATTTCGGAGCTGAGGCGGGGCGCCTAACTGACGGGTCCCGCGCATGGCCGCGCTGAACGCGCCCGCACCGGCCCATCCGCGCCGGCGCAGTCGAGCGACGCTATCGGCTTTTGAAGCGATATAATCCGCAGAGAGAGCCGATGGACGAGACCGGCGAAGTAACCAGGCTGCTGGGCGAGATCGGGCGGGGGCAGAAGGAGGCGATGAACCAGCTTCTGCCGCTGGTCTACGATGAACTGCATCGCCTGGCACGCTCCTACTTCCGGCGCGAGCGCGGCGAGCACACCTTGCAAGCCACGGCGCTGGTGAACGAGGCCTACATCCGGTTGGTGGATCAAAAAGCTCCGCTACAGAGCCGGGGGCATTTCCTGGCAGTGGCGGCGACACAGATGCGACGGATTCTGCTGGATTATGCGCGCAAGCATCGAGCGGCGCGGCGGGGAGGGGCGGGCCAGAAAGTGATCCTCGAAGACACCATGGCCATCAGCGAACAGAATCCGGTGGACATGATCGCGCTGGACACGGCGCTGACGCGGCTGGCCGAGTTGGACGCCGAACAGGCGCGCATCGTGGAGCTGCGTTTCTTCGGAGGGCTTTCGGTGGAGCAGACCGCGGAGGTGATGAGCTGCTCGCCCGCCACGGTCAAGCGCAGTTGGAGCTCCGCGCGCGCATTCCTGCATCGCGAAATTTCCGGAGGGGCCCTTGACGCCGGAGCGATGGGCGCAGATTCGTCAGATCTTTGACGGCGCTCTGGAGCGCAAGCAGCAGGACCGCGAGGCGTACTTGCGCGTCATGTGCGCGGGAGACGAGCACCTTCTTCGCGAAGTCGAAAGCCTAATGGCCAGCCACCAGGAGTCAGAAGACTTCCTGAGCACTCCCGCGGCGGACTTGAATTTCCTGGCGCTGGACGTGAGTTCGGCGGCGGTGCCGCGCGTGCCGCGAGTGGGGCCTTATCAACTGGAAAAACGCATCGGGCGCGGAGGCATGGGCTCGGTATGGCTGGCCTCGCGCACGGACCAAGCGTATCAGAAGAAGGTCGCGGTAAAGATGGTGAAGCGCGGCATGGATTCGGCCGAGATCCTGCGGCGTTTCCGGATGGAGCGGCAGGTGCTGGCACGGCTGGAACATCCCAACATCGCGCGACTGATCGACGGAGGCTCGACCGCCGACGGGCTGCCCTATCTGGTGATGGAGTACATCGAAGGCACGCCCATCGACCAGTATTGCGAGACCCTTCAGAGCACCGTCAGCGAGCGCCTGAACCTGTTTCGCAGCGTGTGCGCGGCGGTGCAATACGCGCATTCGAATTTAGTGGTGCATCGCGACATCAAGGCCGGCAATATTCTGGTGACGGCGGAAGGAGTGCCCAAACTGCTGGACTTTGGAATCGCCAAGCTGATGGACACGGACTTGTCGCCATCGATGGCGGCCGATACGCGGCCGGAGATGCGGCCGATGACGCTAGAGTACGCTAGTCCGGAACAGGTGCGCGGCGAACCGATCACGACGGCCAGCGACGTATATTCGCTGGGCGTACTGTTGTACCGTCTGCTCACCGGGCGGTTTCCATTTGCCGGCGCGGACATGCGGTCGCGGATGGCGATGCAACAAGCCATTTGCGAGAAAGAGCCGCCGCGGCCCAGCAGCGTGGTGCTTTCCGGCGGCGATTCCTCCATTCCCCAAGCCACGCAGAAGATCGAAGTCGCGCAAGAGGAGAGCCGCGATAAGGCTCGCCGCAGGCTGCAGCGGAAGCTCGCGGGCGATCTGGACGTGATCATTGTGAAAGCGCTGCGCAAGGATCCGGCGCGGCGGTACGTTTCCGCCGAACAATTTTCGGAAGACGTGCGCCGGTATCTGGAGGGAAAACCGGTAAAGGCTCGCGGCGACTCGCTGGGTTATCGCGCGATGAAGTTCGTGCAGCGCAATCGCGCGGCCGTGGCGGCAACAGGGATTGTACTGGCACTGCTGCTGGCGAGCGTTGCGTGGCTTGGGCTGACGGCTCGGCGGGCGCAGCGGCAAGTGGCGGCAGCGCGCGAACGGGAGCTCGCGCTGGAACCGGCGCTCATTCGAGCTTATGACCGGCTCGGCGATCTGTATCAGGCAAGCGACGCAAGCCACGCGTCGGCCGAGTACCGGCAGGCCGTGGAAACGGCGCGCGAATTCCTCCTAGCTCATCCGGAAAGGATCGAACTGCGGAGGGATTTGGCGTGGGCGGAAATGAACCTGGGGGACTTGGAGCCGCGCGAAGCACCCCCGCTGTACGCCGATGCGGTGGCGCAGTTCGAACAGTTTGCGAAGAGCAATCCTTCGGACGCGGCCTTGCAGAAGGACTTGATGCTGGCGGTCCGAAGGTTGGGGTTCGTGCAGTATTCGGCCGGAGAACTAACGGCGGCTCTCACCAGTTTCACGCGCGCGTGCAGCCTCGCCGAGGCGCTGCCGGAAAGCTCCGACCGCGCGGCCTGCAATTTCGAAATGGGCGAGGTTCTGGCAGCGACCAACGCGATGGATGCGGCGGTTCCGAAGCTGCAGAAGGCCGTGGATCTGTACCGCGAAATGGCGGGATCAAGCGAGCGGAACGTGATCCGGGAGGGGACGCGCGAGGCGTTCGAGCAGGCTCTGGAAGAGGTAGCGGCGAAGGCGCCGGAGGGCTTAAAGAAGGAGATGACAGCGGAACTCGAAAGGATGAAGAGGTAAGGACTAGCGATCTTCGAGGTGCTTGAGGCGGGCGTCCAGGATTTCTTCGACGCGATGCAGTTCCGAGCGCCAAAGTTCCTTGACTTCGTCGAAGCGGCGATCGATCTGGTCGAAGCGCTGGTCCATGCCGGAACGGAGGTCGCTCAGACGGGCGTCGTTGATCAGGATCCCGATCAGGACCGTGATCATGATCGGAAAAGTGGTTAGCGCGATGGAAAGGTATTGTTGCTCGCTCATGCTGTAAAGGAGTACGGTCAAGGTTCTTCTATTCTCCTTAGTTGACGAAGCGGTCGCGATCCGAACCGTGCTTGCGAAGGTAGACCTGGAACTTGCGCTTGGCGCGGCGCAGCTTCCAATCCTTGTAGCTGCGTTCGAGCGATGCCATGGGGTGGTAGCCGCCCCTCCGGCCCGGCGATTTCACGTAGAAGTAGCCGAAGATGAGTCCGGTGAGTAAGACGATCTGGCCAATACCGGCCTGATAAGAGAGCAAGAAATCGACGGCCGCGATGAGGATGACGAAATACTTCACCTTCATCGGGAAAAAGAAGAAGATGACTTCACGCTCCGGCCAAAGAGCTGCGTAGGCGGCGAGGATTCCGTAGATGGCCGGCGTCGCGCTGATGACGGAGGCCGCGGGATTGCCAAAGGCGTACTGCGCCAGAACCACCAAGACTCCCGCGCCGCTGCCACACAAAAAATAGAAGCGGATGAAGCGCTGGGTTCCCCAGGATTCTTCGAGATCCTTGCCGAACATCCACAACGCAAGCATGTTGAACAGGAATCCCAGAATGCCGACGTTGAGAAACAGGAACGTGCCAAGTTGCCAGACGTAGAAAGACCGCACTACATCGGCCGGAGTCAGAGCCAGCAATGAGAACAGAGGGGCCAGGCTGCGCTGGCCAAAGAACAGCAACAGAAACAGAACCGCATTCGCAATCAGCAGGGTCTGCACGCCGCGGGGAAGGCCGCCGCCGAAGCCGTAAGACCGCGCATAAGACCGCGAGCCGATGGACATGATTCCTGAAGCCAGAATAGCGTATCCTGTGAAGGGAACGGCAAAGCCGGGAGCGGGTTGGCCGCTTTCGTAAGGAGGAACGGCTATGGACGATGACAACAGACTGTCGTATTTTTTCCTCGGATTAGGGCTAGGTGTAGCGGTAGGCGTTTTATTCGCGCCGAAGTCGGGAGCGGAAACCCGCGAATTTATTCGCGCCAAGGCCGGCGAGGGGGTCGACTTCGTAAAGCAGCGCGGCGACGAATTCCGGAGTTCCGCGGCTGACACCATCGATCGCAGCAAAGAAGCGTTGCGGCGTCAAAAGGACAGCCTGAGCGCGGCGATGGATGCCGGAAAACAGGCGTATCGCGACGCCGTGAACAACCCGACCGCCGATTGAGCACCGGGCGAGGCTTCCACGAATGGATCAACAAGCGCTGCTGGTTGTCATGACGGTGTTCGTCGCCGTCGCGGCCGTCGCCATGGTGTTTCAAGCCGTGATGTTGTGGGGCGTCTCGAAATCGGCGCGCGCCGTGGAGGAGCGCGTGGCCAAGCTCGCGCCGAAGGTGGAGTCGCTGGCCGAAAGCTCGCGCGCGGCCATCGACGAAGGACGCGCGAACATGGCGGAGATTACCGCCCGGACGAAAGAGATCCTGGACACCACGCAGCGCCAGCTTAACCGGGTGGACCAGGTGCTGGAAGACGTGACGGACCGCGTGCGGGTCCAGTTCGACCGGGCCGAGATGGTGGTGGACGACGCGATGACCCGCGCCCAGGAGACCGTGGCGATGGTGCATGGCGGCATCATCAAACCCATCCGGGAAATTAACGGGGTCGCGGCCGGTATTCGAGCCGCGCTGCATTACTTCATGCGCGGAGGCCGGCCGACGCCGGACACGGTAACCGCGGACGAAGAGATGTTCATTTGAAGTGACCGGGCGGTATTGGTTCCTTCGTATTGCACTCGCGCTCCCGGGAGCGCTCACACCTCTGGCCGCCGCAACTCCCGCGGACGACATCGTCCGCCAGGTCCGTTCCGCATCGCTCGATCCGGAACAGTGCTACCGGGTTCGCGACCTCTCGCTGGTCAAAGAAGACCTCAAGCTGTACTTCACCGAAGGCTACCTGATTTTTTCGAAGCCGGTGAACGGCGAGCGGGTGTCGGCGGTATTCAGCGCGGACGTGGAAGGCGGCGATGGAGAGGTTTTGCTGCTGCCTCCGTATCGAGGCGAACGCGCGTCTTTGGCACGCTTCACGAAATCGCCAAATCTGGACGAGCACCTGCGTGCCGCCGTGCTGGTGTTCACCGACGGCTCCGCGCAGACGCTTTTGAACGCGATCACGCGGGGCGCGGGAAAGAAGGTTCCTGAGCTGGGGCCCTTGTTGGCCGAGCAATGGTCGCCGACGGTGGCCAATATTGAGGGAGGCTTCGCTTTGCGGCTGGTGGAGGATCTATTGACGCCGCAAGTCCAACGGCCGGGCCTGGTATTCGGCGCGCTGGCCGGAAAGACGCTGGGCAATTTTGAGGTTTCCTACGATTCGCGGAGCGCGAACCAGATCATGGTTGGCCGGGAATCGGAATCCAGAGGCCGGGGGCCTTACGAGATCTGGACCAGCTTTCCCTCTCGTCGAAGCCGCACCGGCAGCATGAAAGAGCCGGCTCCGCCGGTCGCGGAAGAAGGGTTTCAAATCGACGCGGCGCTGGATGCGGACCTAGCTTTGAAAGCCACGGCGCATGAGACACTCAAGACCGGCCAGCCGCAACGCACGCTCGCGTTTGAAGTGGCGCACGCGATTCAAATCGATTCCGCGCGCGTGGACGGACAACCGGCGGAGCTGCTTTTTGGAGATGCGGCGCGGGGCCCCGCCGGAGACGCGGAGAACGGGCCGTTCCTGGTGATTCCGTCGAGTGAACTCGATCCGGGAATCAGGCACCAGGTCGAGTTCGAAGAGCACGGATCGGTGATCTCGCCCGCCGGAAACGACGTGTATTTCGTAGCGGCGCGCGCCAGTTGGTATCCTCGCGCCGGGAGGGGACTGGCAACCTACGATCTCACGTTCCGCTATCCCAAGCGGCTGACGCTGGTGAGCACCGGGGCGATGACGGAGGATCGCACGGACGGCGATTTTCGCGTCACCCGCTGGGTGACCCCCACGCCGATTCGTATTGCGGGGTTCAATCTCGGCGATTATGTCCAGGCGGAAGGAGTGGAAGAATCCGGGAACCCCTCGGGGGTGCACGTGGAAGTCTACGGCAACCGGCGGCTGGAGTTCGCTCTGCAGCCGGCGAGCACGCCCGTGGAGCGTCCAGCGGACGTGACGCATCTTCCTCGCAGAGGCATTCCCAAGCCGCCAAATCCGCCAGCAGGTCCACCGCCTCCGCCCAATCCACTGGCTCGCCTGCAGGCCGTGGCCGCCGACGTTTCTTCCGCGATGCGGTTTTATTCGGGTTTGTTCGGACCGCCGGCGCTGAAAAATCTTACCGTCTCGCCGATCCCGGGGAACTTCGGACAGGGCTTTCCGGGCTTGGTGTATCTTTCCACGCTTTCTTATTTGGATCCCAGCCAACGCCCGGCGGGCGACCGGGACGAGCGTACGCAACTCTTCTTCTCGGATCTGATCACGGCGCACGAGGTGGCTCATCAATGGTGGGGCAACCTGGTCATGCCGGCCGGATATCAGGACGAGTGGCTCTCGGAAGGCATGGCGGATTATTCGGCGCTGCTGTATCTGGAAAAGAAAAAGGGCACGAAGGCGATGGAGGACGTGCTGGAGGATTTTCGCGACACGCTGGCCAAGAAGGATGACAAGGGCGCTACCATCGATTCAGCCGGACCGATCACCTGGGGCTTCCGCCTGGAGGCCAGCGGCAATCCATCCGCGCGCGATGACATTACTTATGGCAAGGGCGCGTGGGTGCTGCACATGTTGCGGCGGCGAATGGGAGACGGCCCGTTTCTGAAGATGCTGGCGGAGTTGCGGCGGCGCTATGATTCGCGCAGGTTGTCGACGGCGCAGTTCCAGGCGCTGGTGAAGGAGTTCGCCCCGGCGCGCACGCCTGCAGCGCCGGCCTTGAACGTCGATGACTTTTTCGATAATTGGGTGTATTCCACAGGCATTCCGGAACTGAAGCTCGATTACACCTTAAAAGGCGCCGCGCCGGCGGTCAGGATTTCGGGAAACGTGGCACAAAGCGGCGTCGACGACGATTTCTCCATCCAAGCGCCGGTGGAGGTTCAGTTCGCCAAGGGCGCTCCACGCGTGATCTGGGTTCAGACCTCGAACGAAGGCGCGACGTTCTCCGCAACGCTCAAGGAAGCGCCGCTGAAGGTGTCGATTCCGGCCGGCCGCGACGTGCTGGCACTGAAAAAATAGCCGCGACCCCGGAACGGGCAGGCGTGAGGGAGCGGATGCCCGGCTGGAGATCGGAACTTTTGGTCGGACCCGGCGTCGATTAGGTTACACATTATCGCAACTGTCAATGGAGCGGAAGAAGTTGGCCTTCTGTGGTGTGTCGCGCTACCCGCAGGAGCGAAGATTCAATTGTCTGACGGCCTGTCAACGCTGTCCACAACGATGAATTCCAGCGGACCCCTTGCAGGTTCCAATTTCAGACCAAGTCGCTCCTGAATGGCCGTAAAGAGAGAGGCCCGGGGGTCTGCAGAAGGCGCCGGTTCGGAAACACCAGGTGCAGTGGGGCCCAGATCAGGCGCCCATTCAAGCTTAAAGTCGTAAAGGCCGGCCAGTCCTGTTTTATCGACGACCAATCGGCCGGAAAGGTCCGAAAGCACCGGCGCAAGCTGTGAAAGCGGCACTGCATTCCCTTCAAGATTTCCTCTCGGGTTTAGCCGCATCAATCCGTGAGGGGTCCCGCCGTCTGGGGGTATATCGGGTGTGTTCACGACAGGGGCCTGATCGACCGACGACTTAAGCTTGAGGCCCGATTTCGCGATGACGAGTTCATATATCGGCGCGTCTTTCACCTCCCGATGGATCTTCAGCCGGAAACGATCTTCGAGTAAGGATCGCACCATCAGCAATCCCCGGTCTGGAACCGAGGGGCCGCGGGGGCCCGCCGTGGCTGGAACAGTATCCGCTGCCGCCTTGGCTTCAATATCCCATCTGTCGCTCTCCATCCACTTGGGGCCACCTAAGATCTGGTAGTCGCGCACACCGAAGGCCGCGATCATGATCATCTTCAGAGTGGCATTAGTTACGCTATAGCGACCTCCGGTGGAGACCTCGCATTGAGGTTCCGGGACCCGTAGCCAAGCTCGGCTTCACCGAGGCTACCTCGAATTCGAGCTTCCGCGTAACCTGACCGATACCAGCGTAGGGAGCCGCAAGCAAGGAGCCTAACAGGCCGAGAATCACGTTCCTTCGCCGCATGGAGCCGACACCTCCTTACCGTTGCTCAAATAATACAGCGGCAAGAGCCTCTCTGTCCGGCATGTGCCGACAATGCCATCTCACGCGAAGTATCGCCCGCTCTTCCCTCCCTAACCGCCACCGACCGGCGCCATCCACAACGCTAAAACCGTCACCGAACGTTGCACCAGCCAACCCCTCCCCCCTCCAACCACTTGCGTTTTTAATTCCCGGTGCGTTCGCGTCGATTCGGGGCTAAATCGTTTTCCGCGAAACGAGCTCAGCAATCCATTCATTCCGACTCGCCCGCTCTATACCGTCCCCCCTCCGAAGCCGGCGGCGGACGCACCCCTCCTTCACGCAAACGTAACCCTCCCGATGCGACAATAGTGACGAATGGTGATTTATGGCTACACCTACGCTGCGGCTCTGGTCGCGGGCGGCGCGGTAGTCACGTACCTGGCGAGCTGGCCGTGGGCGCTGCCCTTGTACATTTTGGCTGCGTTTTGTTTGAACTTCTTCCGCGATCCGGAGCGTCACGCGCCTCCCGGTCCGGTGGCGGTTTCGCCGGCCGACGGCAAAGTAGTCGCCGTGGTGGCCCGGGAAGGCGGCGCGCATCGCCTGAGCATCTTTCTGAACGTCTTCAACGTGCATGTGAATCGCACGCCCATCCCCGGCAAAGTGATCTGCGCAAAATACAAAAAGGGCAATTTCCTGGCCGCCAATAAAGAAGCGGCCAGCGACGCGAACGAGCAGAACATCCTCACGGTGGAGGGCACGGTGGGAGGACGGCGCACGCAGGTGGTGTTCAAACAGATCGCCGGCCTGATCGCGCGGCGCATCATTTGCTACAAGCGCGTCGGAGATGTGCTGGACCCGGCCGAACGCATCGGATTAATCAAATTCGGCTCGCGCGTGGACGTGTTGTTCGGGCCGGAGTGGAACATCGCGGTAAAACCGGGAGACCACGTCGCGGCAGGATCGAGCGTGATTGCGCGCATCGCGGAACCCCTCACAAGCGAGGAGCAGGCGTTATGAGAACCATGAGTCTCAGAGACCGGCTGGTGGACCCGAAATCCATCGACCGGCGGCCACGCCGCGCGGCCTACGCGCTGCCGACGCTGTTCACGGCGGGCAACGTTTTCCTGGGTTTTTACGCCATCGTCCAGATCATTCAAGGCGCCTTGGCCATGTTGCAAAACGCGGCGAGCGCGCACCTGTATTTTCAAACCGCGGCGATCGCTATCGGAGTCGCGGTGTTCCTGGACGGGCTGGACGGGCGCATCGCGCGCATGACCAACACCACCAGCGATTTCGGCCGTGAGATGGATTCGCTGGCGGATTGCATCACGTTCGGCATCGCTCCCGCAGTGCTGGGCGTGGTGTGGGGGATTCAGTTCGTTACGCCGCCGACGGATTTGTTTACGCTCGACACGCTACGCCACGCCGGATACTTTTTCTCTTTCATCTTCCTGTTGTGCGGGGCGGCGCGGCTGGCGCGGTTCAACATCACCAAGAACCCGATTCCCAAAAACCCCGGGAAACCGGACCGGAAATACTTCGTCGGCCTGCCGATTCCGGCGGGTGCGGCGGTGGTGGCCTCCGTGGTGTACGCCTGCAACGGAGAGCCGCTGCGCTGGTGGGTGTTTTCCGCGGCGTGGCTGGCGCTGCTGGCTTTGCTTGGATTTCTGATGGTGAGCACGTGGCGCTACCCGAGTTTCAAGGACATCAACCTGATGCGGCCGAGGTCCTTCCTGGTGGTGATCCTGCTGGGCAGCGCGATCTATCTGATCCTGTTCTTCTCGCAGCCCACCCTGCTGGCGCTGAGCGCGGCGTATCTTGCAACGGGGATCGTCATCCGGATCGGCGGGGCTGTGCGCAGGCACTTCCGGGCGCGGCGCGAGCACGAAGCGGAGCAGCAACTTGGCTAAGACCGCAGAGCGTCCGCTGGTGGGGATCGTGGGCGGCGACACGCTGCTGGGCCGCGAGATCCGCGAATTGCTGGGCGAATCCGCTCCCAAACCGCGCGTCCAATTATTGGCGGCAACTGCCGATGGTTCGACGGTTCTGGCGCAGGAAGAAGAGGAAGCTCTGGTGATGACGCCGATGAACGCGGAGAGCCTGGAAGGAAGCAAGGCCGCGTTCCTAGCGGCGACTCCCGCGGCTAGCCGCCGCGCGGCGAAGATCAATCCCAAGGGCGGTCCGGTGCTGATCGATCTCACCGGGGCTCTCGAAGATCAACCGCAGGCCCGGCTGCGAGCTCCCACGGCGGAGCCTCCGCCTGGAGCAGAGCCCGGCCCGGCCGCGATCCAGGTGATCGCGCATCCGGCCGCGATTGCGATCGCGATGTTTCTCACCACGCTCATGAAGGTGAAGCCGGTGCGACGCAGCGTGATTCACATTTTTGAGCCGGCCAGCGAGCGCGGCCAGCGCGGCATCGAAGAGCTGCAGCAGCAGAATCGCGCATTGATGAGTTTTCAGAAGCTGAAGACCGAGGTGTTCGACGCGCAACTCGCGTTCAATCTGTTGGCGCGCTACGGCGAGGAGGCTCTGGAAGGGCTCGACCTGATCGAGCAGCGGGCGGAGCGGCATCTGGCCTCGCTGCTGGCGGCTTGGCCGGGCGTGCCCATGCCGTCTTTGCGGATGATTCAAGCGCCGGTGTTTCACGGCCACAGTTTTTCAGTGTGGGCGGAGTTCGACGAGAACGCCGACGCCGAAGCGATCGCCGCGGCGCTTGCGGCGCAAGGAATGGATGTGCGCCCGGATGAACCTCCCACCAACGCAGCCATCGCCGGACAAGGCGGCATCAGCGTGGGCGGAATCTGGACGGATCGCAATCACGCGCGCGCATGCTGGTTTTGGCTGGTGGCGGATAATCTGCGCTTGGCCGCGGAAAACGCAGTGGCCGCCGGGGTGGAGGTTCTGTGAACCGGCTTCCGGCCGCGCTCGGCTTCCTCGGGCTGGGTTTGTTCGGGCTCGTTTCATGCGGCTATCATACCGCGGGCCATGCCGACCTGCTGCCCAAAACAATTTCCACCGTGGCCGTTCCCGCCTTCGCGAACCCGACCACGCGTTACAAGATCACGGATTGGCTGCCGGAGGCCGTTGCGCGGGAGTTCATCGCGCGCTCGCGCTACCGCGTGGTGAATGCCGACAAAGCTGACGTGGTGCTGCACGGCGGCGTGCTTTCCTACTCGTCGAACGCCGTGCTGTTCGATCCCAGAACCGCTCTGGCGACCAGCGTGGAGATTCACCTGGTCCTGCAGGTGAGCCTGGTGGAACGCGCGACGGGCAAGGTGCTGTTTTCGCGGCCGCGCATGGAGGTGGTGGATAACTACGAAATTCCGCAGCAGGAGACGCAATACTTCGACGAGAGCGACACTGCGCTGAAGCGCGTCAGCCAGCGCGTGGCGCAGCAGATCGTCTCGGCGATTCTGAATAATTTCTAGATGACTCCGGAGCAATTTCTCGATCGTGTTTCCAAGAAAGGCCCGGAGAGCGTGTATCTGTTTCTCGGGCCCGAGACGTACAATCGCGAGCGCTGCCGCAAGGCGCTGGTCGACGCGGCTCTGGCGGGGGTAAGCGAAGAGGAGCGCGAGAGCGCGATCACGCGGCACGATCTGGATCAGGTTCCGCTCCACTCGGCTCTTGACGATGCACGCTCGCTGTCGTTGTTCGCCACGCGCCGTGTGATCTGGATGGCGCGGGCGGAGGCGGCACTGCCCCGGGGACGATCGGCGGCCGAGAGCGAAGAAGAAACCGCGCCTGCCGGAAATGCCGAAGCATTGGCTTCGTATCTGCGCGAGCCGACCCCGGGAACCGTGGTGGTGTTCGACTGCGCTCGATTCGAGTTTGAAGGCGAGGACCGGGCGCGGATCGAGCGGGTGCAGAAGTTTTACGCGGGGATCGCCGCGCAAGCCGAGTTCCGGCCGTTTTCCCCGGAGGCTTCACGAGCGCTGGCACAATCGCTGGCGCGCGCCGCTGGATTGCAGCTCGGACTCGCGGAACTGGCGCTGTTGCTCGAAGCCACGGGCGGCGAAGCTTCGCGGATCGCGGTCGAAATCGAGAAATTGAAATTGCTGGCCGGGGATCGCAAAGTGACGGCGGACGATATCGCGGCGCTGGTGCCGGACGCGCAAGCAGCCACCATTTTCGCGCTGGTCGCGGCGCTGGGACGGGGCGACCGGGGAAGAGCTTTGGAGACCTTGGACACTCTGTCCCGCTCGGGCGAGTACATGCCTCTGGCGTTGACGTTTCTGGCCACGCAGTTTCGCATGGCTTTGGCGGCTCGCGAAGCCGGGTTGCGCAGCGCGGGCGAGATCCAGGCGCACTTCAGCAAGCTGGGCGCGCGGATCTGGCCGGAAAGGGCTCGCGAAATCGGCCAGACCATGCAGGCTTTCCCCAAGGCCAGCCTGGAACGCGCGGTCGCCAAATTGTTTGAAGCCGACCGCGACCTGCGCGACGCGCGGCCGGACGACCGGATCGTCATGGAATCGATGATCCTGGATTTGACGGCAGGGTAGCGTATCTCCGTTCCGGGCAAAACGGACAGACCAGCGTCAGGAGTAGCTAACCGGCCGAGTTCGAACAAAGTCTTAAGGATGCCGCTACGCGGCTGCTTTCTTTATGAGTTTTTCGAGGCATCGGGAAATCTATCCTCCGATGGGGGCGCTCACCTCGCAGGCCAACGCCCCCGCTCATCGTCTGGATGAGTTTCCGGCTGGCTATTCCTCGGCAGGTTGCGCTCCCGCAGAGCCTGCCTCCGCTTCA
>JASHNT010000008.1 GCA_030041495.1 Bryobacteraceae bacterium
CCGCCCAGTGACCCGATTCGTAGCGCGGGCCAGTTATGGTCCGGCCAACGGGGTCACCGGCTATTTCCGGGATTCGGAAACCGGCAACGACTACGCCGTGAATCGCTACGAGTCGCCGGGGACGGGGAGGTTTTTGACACCTGTACGCGAACACCCCGCTTCTCGCCAGCGCTGAAGCACTCTACGGTCCCGAGACCATCATGTCTGTCATGGCGGCCTCCGTCAGCGTGGCCCCGGGAGCGCCGGGCCAGCCGTCGGTGTGGGCGGGAGACAAGGCCGTAGCACAGCTCAGCGGGAACGCGGTCTACATAAACGCTTCCTTC
This sequence comes from Bryobacteraceae bacterium, assembly GCA_030041495.1. Taxonomy (GTDB): domain Bacteria; phylum Acidobacteriota; class Terriglobia; order Bryobacterales; family Bryobacteraceae; genus Palsa-187. The sequence goes on from JASHNT010000008.1 coordinate 324, forward strand.
TGGGGCGGCGGCGCCAGCGCGGACCTTACCACGGTAATGCACGAACTCATTCATAACGTGACGGGCCTAACCGATGACGACATAATGGCCAAGTTCGGCCTGTCTCTGGACCAGCTACTCGCGAATAACAAATGCCCATGAGATCAAAACTGATGCTAGCTGCGTTTTCGGCGGCCTTCTCGCTGTTTCCGTCTGCGCTGAGCGACCTGATTGCGCAGGATACAAACGTCGAATTCTTCGTGGTAGACGGCTGGGGCAACCCGGTGTCCGGTGACATTAAGATCACCGTCTCCCCTGTTGGAGGGCAGAAACCGGCGGCGGTCGTTGAGTACCCGAGCGTCCGGAGGACGCGCTTAGCAAAGGGCGATTACAGCGTGCTCGTGGACGCCAGAGGGTTCCAGAGAACGCCCCAGACTATCACCGTCGGAGCGGAACCACTCTTCGCGCCGCTGACGCTAGTTCTGGCACCGATCGAAGGGCACGGTGCCCCGACCACAAAGGTATCGGGTACGCTTGGAGGGAAGTACACGGGCGGTGCAGCTCCGCTCTGGATTCGCCTGGTTGGCCTATACACCGGGGCAAATCGGGTAGCGGAAGTTGACGAGCACGGTGCGTTCGCGTTCGAAGGCATCCCACCAGGAAGATACATGATCTTTGTCTTTAGCCAAGGCAACCTCAAGGAGCAGCAGTTGATCGACGTGTCGGCCCTTTCGAACGTGCTCAACCTGGAATAGCGCTCAGCTCCATCAGCAAGTTTTATCCCTACGGCGCCGAGCGCCCGTACGCGACCACGAACAGCACCGAGAAATTTACCGGCTACTTCCGGGATTCGGAAGCGGGCAACGACTACGCCGTGAATCGCTATGAGTCGCCGGGGACGGGGAGGTTTTTGACGACGGACCCCCTGCCGAGCAGCGCCGATTCGAGCGACCCCGGAAGCTGGAACCGATACGCTTACGTCGGTGGCAACCGGACTGACCCGTCTGGCCTATGTGATCCGTTCGACCCGAACTGTGTGGGTGGCTCTGGATCGAGCTCCCCTCTCGACCCCGGTTCGGTTTCCGTTGACACATGCGAAAACCTCTTTGAAGCTGCCGAAGCAGGCGATCCTGTAGCGCTTGCGTTGTTTGGCACCTATTGCAATGGCTTCGTTCCCAGCGCCGGAGGGGGTGGAGGAGCCGGCGGCAGTCCACAAGGGAACTCGTTCGCCACGCCCAACACCCCGGACGCGACGCCGGCACTCCAAACTCAGTTACAAAATGCTATCGGTCTAGCGCTGAATGCCCTCGCCACCAACCCAAAATGCGCTAAGCTGCTCGGCACGGGAACGGAAAATGGCACCACGTACACTGCCAGCCAGGTTCTAACGCTGCTCTACAACCTTAACCCCACGTTTGGTTCGATCGGCTTTGGCACTGTTCAGCAAAACCCCGGATCGACTAGCAGCGCCACCACCCAGGGCGGCGTTTTAGTTCACGACGGTACGACGTACAACACTGCAGATATCACCCTCAGCACTGCAGCAAACACTGTCTGGTCGACCGGGACTCCGCAACAACAGGCGATTCTGCTTCTCCATGAACTGGGCATGCGATGAACGAAGTCTTTGGGCCAAGAACATCTGGCATCAGGCCTGACGGTTCTAACAACAAGGCGGGCATACTGAATAGTATGTACAACACAAACCTGGTAACTCAGACGTGCTTCTAAATACTATGATAAAAATCCTCGTGATTTTGCTGCTTGAACTTAGCTGCATCCGAGCCACGGCGCAGGCCGTTCGACCGGAGGCGGCACCTAAAATCGTGACCGTCTGCGACGTCCTGTCCAAGCCGCTGCAGTTCAATGGAACGATGGTGACAATTCGTAGTAGGCTGACGGGGACGGACGAGGGCGTGTGGCTCATCGGACGAGAGTGCCCGAGGGCACTAGTTACGGCCCAGCACATCTGGCCGAGCGAGATTGCGCTTGAGTCGCCGAATCCCCGGCTCCACCACCTCCACCCAATCGACTTTCAGCTCGACGCTGAGTCTGAGCGCCGGGCCAACGCAAGGTATGGGGAACTGAAGACTCAGGTTCCAGGCCGATGTATCGTGTGGACCTACACGGGCCTTTTTGAAACCCGTACCAACTGGTCTGAATCCAAGGCTGTCTATTCCGACGGAACGACCAAGTTCATGGGCTTCGGCCACCTGAGCGAGGCACCCGGCCAATTGATCATCAAATCCGTGGATGATGTCGCCGCGATCCCTGATTGCGGCGGCGGACGGAGTCAGAAGAATCGCTGACAGGCAGTCGAATCCTACACCCAGACTTACAACGCCAGCAATAAGGTCGGGTGGCGTTACCACGACGGTTTCCAACACCAGCACGACCAATTACGCCGCGCCATCGGAGATCACCGTGGGCGGCACGCTGACGGCGGATCTCAGCTACACTTCCTTCCTCGGTCTGACGAACGAAACCGGACCCAATGGAACCAGCGTGAGCCTGGGCTACGACGCTAATGCGCGGCCGACCTTCAGCACGTCACCCTTCGGCGCGATGACAAGCACGATCTACAACGACACCGCGTCGCCGCCCAATACCTGCCCATGGTGGATGGCCGCTGGACCCAAACCAACCTCGACGGCCTGGGCCGCCCGATTCTGGTGCTGACGGGCTACGGCTCGACCTGCGGCCAGGGCGCCAGCGTTAGCCAAGCCGAATCCATTTACGGCCCCTGCGGGTGCTCGCCATTGGGCAAGTTGGTCGAAACGGCGATGCCACACGTCGCCGGAACTTCTATCAGCACCACGGCGGCGACCACTTACGGCTACGACGGCGTCGGCCGGACGTTGAGCAAGGCCATGGTAGGCTCAGAGACGCAAGGCACGACCACGTATTCCTACCAGGGCAATACCGTCACGGTCACGGACCCGGCCGGCAAGTGGAAGACCTTCACCACCGATGGCTATGGCAATCTGGCGCAGGTTACGGAGCCGAATCCTTCTGGCGGCTCGAACTACGTCACCAGCTATAGCTATCAGCAGCAGGAGGCTCTCTCACCGGTGATTTCCGCAGAAGGGCTACACGGGGATTAACATAGGCGGCTCGCCCGTGAAGTACGCGTTTTACGGTAGCCGGACCGACGTGCTGGAAGACGTGTTGGCATTCGGCAACGTGTCGATGAACTAGCAGCACCAAACCGGGCGACGCTCCCGCGCATTCGTCCAATACATCTCGGCGAGCCCGATGGCGTAGCGAGTGATTCGCTGATCTCGATCTGCCTTTTCCGGAGGATTCCTCGTTCGATCCAGCCCGCGCGAGATCACTCCGGCAGCCTCTGGGCTGTTTTTCTCTCGATCCAGTGCGCTGTGATATACGATAAGGCTGTGGCCTGGATGCGTGCGTTTAGGGCGTAACGATGAAGTTGTCCGTGCAGCTATAGGCCGATGGACCAAATTGACTGACCCGACCTGAAGGAGACGGTATGAAGAAACTGATTTATCCGGCCTTGTGGCTGGCTACCGCAGGAATCCTATTGGCCGAGGGCCCGGAAGGCTTCGTGGGCTCATGGAAAAGCGATCCCGGCACCCCGACTATGACTCGTGATCTGGCGCTCGATGGCAAAGTGGTCGTGATGACCGAGCATATACCGGGTCGCAACGGCGGTCCTGAAACCATCATGATTCGCAAATACCCCACCGACGGCAGTACCGTTTCGATGGACCAAGGTTTTTGGGCCGGCGCGACAGCCACCGGAAAGATGGAGGGGAATGTCCTCACTGTGGACACTACCCAGGCGAATGGCACGAAATGGCACGACGTCTGGACCATCTCGGAAGACGGCAAGCACTACACCGATGAAATGTCGAGCACTCCCGCCCCGGGTGCGGCGCAAGGCGGCCGCGGGGGAAAAGAGAGTGGAAAAGCAGGCGCAAAGGGAGGTGGCCGCGGCCGCGGCGGGCCCAACAAGTTCAGCTACACCAAGGAATAGTGAACTTACAGCATGCTGACGTGGACTAAGCTCAAACTCGAGCTTGGCCGCGGCAGAACTACCTTCGGTTCCTTAAAAAACAAATTTGACTCCGGCTTGGACCAAACGTGGAGCGGCCGCGCTCACCACCTGCCCGAAGGCCGCGCTGCTGATGTTGCCGTCCACGGCTTGAGGGCCGAAAAAATTTGCATGGTTGAAAACGTTGAAGGCTTCCAGCCGGATTTGAACTGACTTCGATTCCGTCAGGCGCAGGCGTTTGGCCAGCGCCGCGTCGAAGTTGATCGTTCCAGGACCGGAGAAAGAGCGGCGCGAGGCGTCCCCCGGAGTGCCCAGCGCATTCTCGCTGAATAGCGCCGTGTTGAAGTACGCTTGCCCGTTGCGCGGGTTGTGATTGAGGTCGAGCGGGCCTGAGGCGATGTCCGGTTCATCGATGCCATAGTTGTTGATGCCGTTCGGCTCAGCTCCCAACAACGAGTTGTCGCCGTAGTTGACCAGCGTGACCGGAAGACCACTACTGATGCGGGTGATGCCGGAGAGTTCCCAACCCTCGGTTGCCCGATTTTTGATGCGCAAAGTGCGCTCGAACGGCAACTGGTAGGTGTAACTGACGACGAAGTTGTGCCGGATATCGAACGCCGAGAGAGCGCGGCTGAGCGAAGGGTTCAGCGGATTGACCTCCTCGCCCAGATTTGAGGATTGGTCGATGGACTTAGCATAGGTGTAAGCCGCCAGAAGCTGCAGCGGTCCGCTGGCGTGGCGCAGCGTGACTTGCAGGGAGTTGTAATTGGAATTGCCGATGGTGGTTTCTCGTGTGTCACTACCGAAGGAAGCTCCCAGGTTTCCGCGCGTACCGTTGATCGTTTGGCCGGATGCGGTGACGTACACGTTGCTCTCAGCGAAAGGGCCACACGGCGTTTGCCCGGGCGCCAGATCGGCCGGATCGCTGAGTTGGAGGCAGAGCGCGGGGTTGCCAGGATTCGCCTCTTCCAGCACCAGCAGGTGATGCGACTGGTTGCCGACGTAGCTGACATCGAGCAGAGTGTTCTGGCCCAAGCCGCGCTCGAGGGAGAGCGTGTAGTCTTCGGTGTATGGAATGCGGTTGTTCATCGCGTAGGCCGGCATGCCTGTGATCGGCTCGAACTGCGACCAATTGAGTGCTGCGTCGGGATGATTGGCGCTGGTGTTCAATGGGGCGAGATCCACCGGGAAATACTGGCCCAGGTTTTGCCCGTTCGCCGCGGTGATAAAGGGAGTCGCAAACAGGGGCGGCGCGGGGCTGGTGTAGGTTGTGCCGTAGGGAGCGTTCGCGCTGGAGATGCCGATGGACAAGGCTTCAATGGCTGTATAGAACATTCCGTAACTGGCGCGAATGCTGGTCTTTCCGCCATCGGGCGAGTACGCCAAGCCGGCGCGCGGAGCGAAGTCGAGGTTTCCGGGAGGAGCAATGGTGCGCGGGACTCCGGGATCGCCGGGAAACAAGATACCCGTCGGCGCGCCAGGAAAAACGTTCGATTGACGGCCCGGCGCGAACGTCGCGATCTGGTTGTATTTTTCGTACCACGGCTCGATGCGGTCCCAGCGCAGGCCGTAGTTCAAGGTGAGGCTCTTGGTCACGCGCCAACTGTCCTGTGCGTAGAGGCCGGCGTAGCGATTCCGGCTATAGAAAGGCTGGAGCTGGCTTTGGTTGTACTGGCTGGGAACGCCCAACAGAAAATCGGCAAAATCAACGCCGGTTTCGCTGCCGTAAAAAATGAAATTGCCGTTCAACTGGGCGTTCGGGTTGGTGTTGACTTGGTCGTAATGAAAGTCCATGCCGATTTTGAGGGTGTGAGTGCCCAGCACCTTCGAGAAGCCGTCCCGTAGCTGGTATGTGTTGTTGACCTGATTCAAGTGATTGGAATTCGTTCCGATGGAGAAGTTATTAAAGTTGACGCTTTCGACGCCCTCGGTTTTGGGCGATAGGGCGACGATGCCTGACGTCCCCGCGCCTACCGTGAAGCCTTGCGACGCCAGACTCGTTCCCAGTCCTCCTACCGGCTGGCCAAGGTCCGTGGTATCGCGCATGAAGCTTAGATGAAACTCGTTCACCGCGGCCGAGCCGAAGGTTTTGGTGTCGCCCAGAGCGAGTAACTGCGACTGCCCGAGATTCAGCGCGTTGAATCCAGGGACGCTCGCGCCGCCTTGCGCCACGGGATACGGATTGTTTTGCGACCATCCGTCGATGAAGTAATACGCAAAGAGCATGCCCCAGCGGCTTGTGCTGTCCAGGCGGTAGGCGCCTTTATCGTCGCCCAAGGTTTCGTTGTACGCGGAGGTCGAAAATGTGCCGTTGGGACTGTTGGGCTCCGGGATGTATTTCAGGAGATTGATTGCCGGTGAAGACCAGGCCCTCTGCGGAATGATTGCGTTCGGCAGGACGCATTGCGCGGGATTGGTGCAGCCGGCAAAATAATACGGCTCCCCTGCGGCGACGGCATAACCTAACCGTTGCGAAAGCTGGCCGGCCCAGTAGGGACCGCTGACCGTGGTCGGGACGGTTTGTCCGGCAGCGTTGACGGTGGTGAAGGCGCTGGCCAGGTCAGCGAGATTACCCTGACGGTCCTGCAGCGAGGGAACCGGAATCTCGCCGGTATCGATGCCTTGTGTCAGCCGAGTGCCTTGATAGTCCGCGAAGAAGAACAGCCTGTTCTTGCGAAGGGGTCCGCCGAGAGTTCCGCCGAACTGATTCTGGTTGAACGTGCCGCGCGTGGGTGAAAAATAATTGCGTGCGTCGAGATTGGTGTTGCGCGCGAACTCAAATAGCCCGCCGTGGAAGGAATTGGTTCCGGACTTGGTTACCACGCTGATCTGCCCGCCGCTGAATTCGCCATGCTCCGCGTCGAAGCTACTGGTGAGGATGCGGAACTCGGCGATCGAATCCAGGTTGGGAATGATGGCCGCGCCCATGTTGACGTCTTCCTCAACATCGCTTCCGTTCAGCACAAAGCTGTTGGCGAACTCGCGCTGCCCGTTGATGGAGATGGTGCCCGGATTCAAATCGCCCGAGGGCGAAAAGGCGCTGACGCCAACGTCCTGCATGGTATCCGACGTTAACGAGGACACCGGCGCCACACCCGATTGCAAGTTGAGCAGGTCCGTGTAACTGCGGCCATTGAGCGGAGCGGCCGCCATCTGCTTGCCGGTAATGACCTGGCCCATCTGGGTATCGATGGTTTCGACATGCGTGGGCGATTCCGAGACCGTGACGGTCTCAGACCTCTCTCCAAGCGTGAGAGCCGCATCGATGGCGATTTTGCTCTCTACGTCGATCACGATCCCATTCCGCTTGAGCGGGCGGAATCCCGGAGCCTGGATCTCGATGTCGTAACGGCCGACCGGCAGAGTCTGGAACGAATAAAAGCCCTGGGAATCCGTCAACCGTGTCTGTTTGCTTCCTGTGGCGGTCTCCGAGGCCGCGACCGTCGCGCCTGAAACGGCGGCTCCGTGCGGGTCGGTGATCGTCCCCGAGATACTCCCGCCGTCGTTTGCCGAGGCAATGTCTACCAATACCGCGAACGGCAATAGCGCCGCCGCGGCGATACTGAAAATCCGCATGAATCCCTCTTTTTGAAAATGTCTGTCGCGGCACAAGGCGCAGCGGCGCCGTGCACGCAAGCTGAATGGTTGCCGTTACGGAAAGGCGGGCGGACTGCCCTATAATGAGGGAGTCGTCAGCCGTTCAGGTTGTCGAATCACGGGTCTCCACGGTGCTTCGCCAAAAGACTGCCGCGGAGACCCGAACTGTTTTTCTCTCTCAACTCATCTAGGTTTCGCTGACGCCTCGCGCTGGGCTTTCTTTTCGGCCTCTGCGCAAGCGTGACAATTTCCGCCCACCTCCAATCGGGTAACCCGGATTTCAAATCCGGCCTGTTCTGTAATTTCCGCTTTCAACTGCTCGAAAAGCGGAGACGAATACTCTTCAATCCGGCCGCAGCGGAAGCACGCCAGGTGCACGTGATCCCGCCGCGTTTTGACTTCGTAATAATGTTTTTCGCCCTGCAGGTGCATCAGGTCGAGCTCATCGATCAAGCGCAAGCGCTTCAGAAGTTCGATCGTGCGATAGACGGTCGCTCGATCGATGCCGGGCTCCCGGTTGCGCGCCAAATCAAGCAGCGCCGCGGCATCCAGATGCTCGTTTGCAGTTTGAATGACTTCGATCACGGCCCGGCGTTGCGCGGTCATCCGAACACCTTTGGAAGATGCCTCTTCGAGGAGGTGCCGGCGATCCAAGGCGGGTGTCATGGCCGCCCCCGGGCTAGTTGCGACTGGGTCGCAATCAATAACGCGTAAAGCGCAGAAGAATCTTGCCCAATCCGTCGTGCGCTTGATTCGTAAGAAGATAGCTTCACCGCCAATCTAGGACCTCTTTGGTCCATGTTAAGCAACGGCGTCGAACAAGTCAACAGAAATCAGCAAACCACTTGCAAGTAACGCGGACCTAGGAGTCGAACGGCACAGCAGTGACGAGACCTGTGAGCTGGATAGAGTGATGGAGCGAACTTTCATTCCACGCTGATCTGAGCCGGAGCCAGTCCGGCTGCGGCATACCAGTCGTCCAGTTCGTCACCCGGTGCCGGAAGCGGCTTTCCATCCGCACCTGGTTTGCTCTACGATTTGAATAGAGGTAAAAGGGGAGATGAAAGCTCAACGGAGCTTGCTTGCGGCTGCGGCGATCCTGTTAGCCTTGCCGGTATTCGGCGCTGCGCCGAGCCTGGTGGCCGACGCGGCTATGAACGGCGATTTGGCTCAGGTGCGGGCGCTGATTGCGAAGAAGGCCGACGTGAACGCCCCGCAGGCCGATGGCGCGACCGCGCTTCAGTGGGCGGCGTATCATAACGATCTAACGCTGGCGGAGGTTTTGATCGCCGCTGGAGCCAACCCCAAGGTTGCGAACCGCGACGGCGCGACGCCGCTGTATCTGGCTTCGCTACAAGGCAGCGCGAAGATGATCGAGAAATTGCTCGCGGCCGGCGCGGACGTGAATGAAACCAATCAGCACGGCGATACGCCACTGATGCTGGCTGCGCGCAGCGGGAATCTGGATTCGATCCGGGTGCTGCTGGAGCACAAGGCGCAAGTCAATGCCGTCGAGAAGCTGCGCGGAACCACGGCGCTGATGTGGGCGACGGAGCAATCACATCCCGAAGCGGCGAAGCTATTGATTGAGCATGGAGCGGACGTGAGCGTGAAGTCGGCTCCGGACGCGGGCGGCAAGCCGCGCAACAATCTGGCGAATCCGAAGACGCAGCGAGAGCAGTCGTTCTTCGGGGGAAATCCCGCGGCGGCGAAGAAGGGCGGGGCTCCAGTGGCCGCTGTGCCGGCTGGACCGAAGAAGAGCGCGGCGGAGGTGGAGGCGGAGCTGACGGACGCGGGTGTCGACCCGACGCTGCTCACGGGGTTCGGGCTCGACCTGGGCAATTTGCCGCCGGGGCTGACGGTAGAGACGCTGATCAAGCAGCTTTCGCAATTCGGCTTCGGCAAGCCGGTTGAAGACGGCGGAGGGTTGACGGCGCTGGTGCTGGCCGCTCGCGAGGATTGCCTGGATTGCGTGGAGCTGCTGCTTGGCGCAGGCGCGGATGTGAACCAGAAGACGAATTATGGGTGGACCGCGCTGTTGACGGTGACGCAGAACCGGCATTACAAGCTGGCCGCGTATCTGCTGGACCACGGAGCGAATCCGAATCTGGTGAACACCGGCGGATGGTCGCCGCTGTATCTGGCGACGGACAATCGCGACATCGAGGCCGGCGATTATCCGGTGCGCACGCCGGATATGGATCACATGGATTACATCAAGCTGCTGATCGCCAAGGGTGCGAACGTGAATCAGCGGGTCTGCGGGCCGGCATCGACGGCGAAAAATTGCGTGGGTGATTCCACCGAAACGCGCACCAATTTCACTATGCAGTGGCTGTTTGAAGAGGGCGCGACGCCGTTCCTGCGCGCGGCGCAATCGGGCAATGTGGAGTTGATGAAGCTGCTGCTGGATCACGGAGCGGATCCGCATATTTATACCGCACACAACGTCACGCCCCTGGCGGTGGCGTCGGGAATCGGATGGGTGGAAGGCGTGACGTATGAATGGTCCGAGGCGGAGACTCTGGAAGCGGTAAAAATGTGTCTGGACCTCGGGATCGATCCTAATATTCAGGACGATGAAGGGCGCGCGGCGCTGCACGGAGCCGCGCACAAGGGCGATCCCAAGGTGATCCAGTTGCTGGCGGACCACGGAGCGAAGCTCGACATGCACGATGGGGGCAGCCGCGACACGATCAACGGAGCGCTAGTGGATGAGACCTTCATTCCGCTGGATTGGGCTCGGGGATTGGTGCGCGTGGGGGTGCAATCGGCGATTGCGCATCCCGACGCCGAAAAGCTGCTGGTAAAGCTGATGGAAGCGAAGGGCATCCCGGTGCCGCCTCCGCCGAAAAGCTCGCGGTGTCTGACGACTGGAATTAACGGCTGCCAATAGGGGGCTGCCGGCGGGGAAGTTATACTTTCATCATGGTCCGGCGGGTGGTGTGTCTGTGGCTGGCGCTTGTGCCGGTGTTCGGCGCGGGAATTGCGCCTTCGGAGTACAAGCAGAGGCGCGCGGAGCTGCGCAAGACGCTCGACGGAGTAATGGTCCTGTTTGGTGCGGATGAGCCGGAGGATCTGCACACCTCATTTTTCCAGGAGACCAATTTCCTGTATCTTTCCGGCTGGCGGGAGCCGGGCGCGGTGATGATGCTCACCCGCGACGAAGAGATTCTGTTTCTTCCCCCGCATGACCGGCAGATGGAAATTTTCAACGGGCCCAAGACCGCGGCGGACGATGCGGACGCGGCCGAGAGAAGCGGTTTCGACAAAGTGCTGCCGCTCTCCGCGGTCGAATCGGCGTATCAGCGCTTGGCCGAAAAATCGCGCGATATTTACTCGGTTCCCGGCGACCTGCGCGCGCAAAAGCTGCTGGCGCTGGCTCCTCTGCATGAGCAGCGTGACGCCGCGAAGGAAATTTCCCGCCTGCGCGTGATCAAATCCGAGGCGGAGATCGAGCAGATCACCGAATCCACGGACATCACCGTGGCCGCGCACCTGGCGGCGTGGAAGGCGATCAAGGCGGGGATGTACGAATACCAGATCGCCGCGACCATGACCAACGTGTATTTCCAGCACGGCTGTGAGCGTAGCGCGTACGCTCCGATTGTCGGCGCGGGGCCGGATAGCGTGATCCTGCATTACATGACGAATCATCGGCGCATGGACGCGGGCGAGGTGGTGCTGATGGACGTGGGCGCGGAATGCTCGGATTACGCGACGGATGTGACGCGCACGGTGCCGGTGAACGGAAAATTTACGTCTCGGCAGCGCGAGCTTTATGAGGTGGTATTGGGCGCGCAGAAGGCGGCGATAGCGGCGGTGAAGCCGGGGGCGCGGATGCGCGGGGAGAAGAATTCGCTGCAACAGATTGCGTACGACTACATCAACTCGCATGGCAAGGATCTGCACGGCGATACGTTAGGCAAATACTTTACTCACGGATTGGGGCATTACGTGGGGCTGGACGTGCACGATCCAGGGGATTTGACTTGGCCGCTGGAAGCGGGGATGGTGATCACCATCGAGCCGGGCGTGTACATTCCGGAGGAGAACATCGGCATCCGGATCGAGGACACGATCCTTGTGACGCCGAACGGGGCGAAGCTGCTCAGCGGCGCGTTGCCGCGGGAGCCGGGCGAAATCGAGAAGCGGATTGGCAAGTAAGTCGCAACCTGGAGAATCGAAGAGCGCGGCGTGGCGCTACGCGGGCGTGGTCGCGGCGTGCTTCGCCATGGCGTTCGGGCTTGCGCAGCTCGGCGGAAGGCTGAACAATTACGCTTACGATGTCATGACCGCGCGGTCGCAGGCTGCCTGGGCGCCGCAGTCGGTGGTGGTGGGCATCGACGAAAAGACTTTCGAAAAATTTGGCGGTCCGGAGGCGCGGCGCTTGATTCTGGCGCAGGCGCTGGAAGATTTGCGAGCGGCGCAACCGAAGCTGGTGGCTCTGGACGTGATCCTGCACGACCCCAGTCTGCACGCGGAAGAAGATCAGCGCTTGGAAGACGCTTTGCGGGCGACGCCGAATCTGGTGATGCCGTGCGATCTTCTGCCGAACGAAACATGGGAGGATCCGTTGCCGAGGTTCGCTCCAGGCGACCCGCGGCGCATCGGCCACGTGGAATGGGCCACGGACCGGCTGGACAACGTCACGCGGCAGATTCCGCTGGAGCAGATCGCTCAGCATCAACGGCGCTGGGCTTTGTCGCTGGTGGCGTTGAGCGTCGCAACCGGGCAGCCGATCGTGACCGAAAGCGATTCGAGCAACATTTACGTCGGCGGCCTGACGATTCCGGTGCCCAGAGACGTCCAGGGACGGCCGCTGCGAATACGCTACCTGCGGGGAGTGATTCCGGTAATCTCCGTGCTGGACATTGCGAGCAAGCGCGATTCGATCCGGGGGAAAGTGGTGTTTCTGGGCGAGACCGCGCAGACCGCCGCGCGCGATCGCTTGCAGAATCCTTACGGCGACTACCTTTCCGGAGTGGAGGCGCACGCGCAGGCGTTCGAGACTCTGGCGCATGGCGATTTCCTGACCGATGCGCGGGATTATTCGGTTTTTCTGGCTTCGTTGGGTATCGCCGTGGCTGCGGGACTGATTTTCGGATTCTTCGCGGGATGGCCGGCATATGTGCTGGACGCGGTTTTGCTTGCGTTCGCGAGCTACCTGCCGGTGTTCCTGTTTCATCGAGGGATCGTGTTCGCATACACGCCGCCTGTGGCCGTCGCATGGTTATGTTCCATAGGTGCGGCGGCGTATCAAGCGCTGTTCGTGAGGCGGCAACTGGAGCGGACGGAATCCGAGAGGTCGCGGTATCAGAAAGCGATTCACTGGGCGGCGCATGAGATGAGAACTCCGCTGACGGCGATTCAAGGCTCGAGCGAGATCATGAGCCGCTACAAGCTGCCGGAAGAGAAGGGCAAAGAGTTGAGCGAGATGATCAACTCCGAATCGAAGCGGCTGGCGCGCATCATTCAAACCTTCCTGGACGTGGAGAGGCTGGCCGAAGGCGAGATGGAGCTGAAGCGCGAGCCGTTCGAGGCGGCGGAGATCGTGGAGTCGTGTCTCAAGCGAGTGAGGCCGCTGGCGGAGCGAAAGCAGATCCGGATGACGCTGGAAAGCGAAGTCGAAGGCACGCTGCTGGGCGATCGGGAATTAATGGAGTATGCATTTTACAATTTGCTCACCAATGCGGTGAAATATTCGCCGGCGCAAACGCGTGTGCGGGTGTTCGCGGATTCGCACGGCGAGGAGCTGAGGCTTTCGGTGAAAGACCAAGGCATGGGGATGGATTCCAAGGAGCTGAAGAGCATTTTCAAGAAGTTTTACCGCACCAAACGCGCGGAAGCCTCGGGAGAAGTTGGAACCGGAATCGGGCTATCCATCGTCGAACAGATTGTGACGCACCACGGAGGACGCATCGAGGTTGCCAGCGAGCCGGGCAAAGGCTCATGCTTTACCATAGTGATGAGGGCGCATGCATCCGCCTGAGCTGGTGCAAGATCGAGCAATGCAGAAGCTGCTGATTGTGGAGGATGATCAGTCGGTACGGACCACGATGGTCACGTGCCTTGAGCTGGAGGGTTATTCGGTGGAGGCCGTGTCCTCCACGCACGAGGCCCTCGACCGTCTGGAAAAGCAAAGCTACCCGATCGTCATTTCCGATATTTATTTGGACGAGCGGACGGGAATTGACGTATTGCGCACGGCGCGGCGGCAGAATCCGGATTGCGCGGTGATTTTGATGACGGGCCGCGGCAGCATGGAAACCGTGATGGCCGCGACCGAGGGCGGTGCGTTCGAGTACCTGGCCAAGCCCTTCGAGATGGCGCACATGATCGACACGATCAAGCGCGCGGAAAAATCGCTGGATGTGGCGGCCGACGACGAGGCTCCGGCAATCGACGATATTCCGGATACGGAGATGGTGGGCAGCTCGCCGAAGATGGTCGAGATTTACAAGACCATTTCGCTGGTGGCTCCGACGGATGCGACGGTGCTGATCGAGGGCGAGACGGGCACGGGCAAGGAACTGATCGCACGGATGATTCATCGCAACAGCCGGCGCGCGGCGCAACCGTTCGTGCCGGTGGATTGCGGCTCGATTGCGCCTTCGCTGCTCGAAAGCGAGCTGTTCGGCACGCTGAAGGGCGCGTACACCGGGGCGGATCGGGATCGCATGGGCGTGTTCGAAGCGGCGGCGGGCGGGACTGTGTTTTTGGACGAGATCGGCGATATCGACCTGGGGTTCCAGTTGAAGCTGCTGCGATTCTTGCAGGAGCGCGAGGTGCGTCCGCTGGGGTCGTCGCGGCCCAAGAAAGTGGATGTGCGCGTGGTGGCGGCGACGAACAAGGACGTGCAGAAGCTGGTGGACGAGGGTAAGTTCCGCGAGGATTTGTGGTACCGGCTTAACGTGGTGCGTCTGACGGTGCCTCCGCTGTGCGAGCGGCCCAGCGACATTCCGCTGCTGGTGCATTATTTCCTGAAGCGCTACAACGAGCGGTACAAGTTCGAGACCAAGCTGATCGATTCCGGGCTGAAGGCGATGGAGGAGTATAGCTGGCCGGGCAATATCCGGCAGCTTCAGCACATGGTGGAGAGGCTGGCGATTCTGGCTCCGGGCGGAAGGATCGACGGGGACGCCGTGCGCGCGGCGATCGAGCAGATGGATTCGCGCGACAGCTCGAGCGAGACGTTGGCCGATACCGAAGCCGAACAGATCCGCCGGGTGCTGGCGGCGACCAACGGCAACAAGAGCCGGGCCGCGAAGATATTGGGGATCGAGCGGAAGACTCTGTACCGGAAGCTGGAGAAGATGGGGCTGTAGGGGGGAGCGGCGCACGTTCGGAGGGTCGGGCCGGGAGAGGTTATTCTTCGGAGGAGATATGAGCTCGCCTGAGCGCTCGGAGCGTTTTCTTGCGAAACAGGCTACCCGCCTCGCACTGGCTGTCCTTGCTTTTGCAACACTAGCAGTCTCGACCCCACTCGCCAACGCCGGGGTGATACTGGGCTACGGGGGCTCAGACTGCGATGCCGCTTTGGGCAGCGGCACTTGCTCCACAGTTCAAGAGTCCTCGACGGGCGGCAACCCGGGGGTGAATTGGGTAGCAATGGCCGGCAGTGGCACTGCCACGTATATCAGCGGGCCCGACAACTACTACCTCGAATTCACCACCTTCACTGACTCCAACGGTGCCTATCTTTCTGCTGGAACCATCCCCGTTGCCTGGAACTTTACCCTGAGTAATGCCACCCTCCCTAATCTCTACTGGTCTGTTCAGTTCCAGATAACCGTCGGGGGCGACACCTATTCTTTTGTGCAGACCGGGACCACGACAACAACAGGAGACACCGTTTCCGGAACCGGTTCGATTAATGTCACCGCAGGTGGAGAAGCGAGCGACTACCTTATCGACCTCTACACCCTCAGCTCTGCTGCCTACACCGTGACCGTCCCCGGTTCCGGAACCCTGGACTTGAACCCGGCTACCAGTTCCACGCCTGAGCCCGGGACGCTGCTTCTCATCGCGCCTGGCGTCGGCGTCCTGCTTCTGCTGGGCCGGAAGAAACTCAAATAACGCATCGCGAAAGCCGCTCAGCGGTCGAAAGAGCGTCGAGAGGCCCACCGTGCTTCCCTGGATAGCCGCACATAAAGAACGTTATGGCTCACTAATCTGCGCCGAGGCGCGCACGAGGTAAAGCCCGAAACCGTCGAGGGGCGGAAGCCTCCCGATCGCGAAGCCACCTGCTCTCGCGCGGTTCGTGACCATGGTATTATGACCATAGTCACATGCAGCGGAAAATCCCAGCCGGAGTATTCAAGGCGCAGTGCCTGGCGCTGCTTGACGATGTGCACGATTCGCACACGGAGATCATCGTGACCAAGCGCGGGAAACCGGTTGCCCGTGTTGTGCCGGTGGAGGAGAAAAGGCCCTACAAGTCGACGTTCGGGCACATGAAGGGCATGGGTATCCAGCTCTGCTCGGATGAAGAACTCTTTTCCACTGGGGAGGTCTGGGACGCTGAGTCCGATGAGCCCGCTGCTGATTGACACTCATGTTTGGTGGTGGTGGGAAAACGGAATGCCGGGCGAGCTCTCAGCGGCGGTGAGACGCCACATTGAAGCAGCGGAGCGCGGCTCCCTGATTCGGATTTCGGCAATGTCGGCGTGGGAGATCGGGATGCTGAATAGCAAGCGCCGTATTGTAGCCCTCCCCGACGCGCTGACCTGGATACGGCGGTCTCTCGGCACGCCTGGCCGCGCGCTTGTACCCCTTACGCCGGAGATCGCCGTGCTGAGCAGTCACCTGCCGGATGCGCCGGTGGGCGATCCGATTGACCGTATCCTTCTGGCCACGGCTCGCGTCGAGAATATGACGCTGGTCACCGCGGACAGGAAGCTGATCGACTACGGCAGGAAGCACTATCTAAAAGTGCTGCCGGTGCAGCGGTGACACTACTTCCGCGAGCCGCGCTTGGGGTTCTTGAGGGCGGTCTGGCGCTGTTTGTGCTTCTTGCGCTTGGGCTTGCTGATAAGGAAGGTGCCGCTGCCCTGGGCTTCGGCTTGATAGAGCTTGTCGTCTGCCATAAGTGAGCTTTTATTGTAGCGCGTGCTACGCTAGACGTTTTCATGCCTCGAAGTTGGTTTCCAGTACACCGCATCCTTCCGCTGATCCTGTGCGCCTCCGTGTCGCTGGCTGCGCCGCAGAGCAAGTTGTTCGAACAAGTGGGCCCGATGCTGGACGGCCTCGCGCAGATCACCGGCTGGAAGGTGGAGCGCAAGGTGCCCGCGGAGATTCTGCATGCGTCCGATTTCAAGAAGATGATGCAGGATCACATGAAGGATTCCAGCAACAAGGAGATTCATGCGGAGGAACTGACGCTCAAGATGTTCGGGCTGGTGCCGCCGGATTTCAATCTGGCCGGCGAGACGGTCGATCTGCTCAGCGAACAGGCCGCGGCGTTCTACGACTACAACAAGAAGCGGCTGTTTGTTCTGGATACCACGCCGGACGGGGATGAGGCTCGGCTGGCGCTGGTGCATGAACTGGCGCACGCGCTCGCGGACCAGCATCACAATCTGGGCAAGTACATGCGGGAAGGCGATCCGGACGACGATGCGGCCACCGCCCGGCAGGCGGTGATGGAGGGGCAGGCGACGTGGTTGAGCTGGGCTTACTTTTTCTGGATGCGCAACGGGCGGCCGGAGATCCCCAAAGACCAGTTGGAAGAGCTGGCCAAGGCGGCCGGTGCGGAGGGTCCGGTGTATTCCAGCGCTCCGCTGTACATCAGGGAGTCGCTAGTGTTTCCGTACAACCAGGGAATTCAGTTTATCGACGCGGTGTTCCGGAAGCTGGGGCGCGCGTCGTTCGACGAAGTCTTCATGCATCCGCCGGCCAGCACGCAGCAGATCCTGCATCCGGAGGATTATTTCAGCAAGCTGGAGCCTACGATGACCGATGCTCCGACGCTGGAAGGGCCGCTCGGCAAGCAAAAGGCCAGGCAGTACCGGGAGTTGACGGACGGAGTGCTGGGCGAATTCGATGTCTCCGCGATGCTCCGGCAGTACGTGGCCAATACCGAAAGCGGCGCGGTGGAAGCGAGCCATTTCCGCGGCGGGTCCTACAAACTGTACGAAAACAAACGCGATAAGCACCCGGTGCTGACCTACATCGTGGACCTGGATACCCCGGAAGCGGCCAGCACGTATCTGGCGATGTACCGTCAGGTGCTGAAGGGTAAGTGGAAACGGCTGGACATCGGCACGCAGACGTCCTCTGAGCTGGCTGGATCGGGCGATGATGGACGGTTCCTGATCCGCTTGATGGGCACCAGTGTCGCCTGCGTCGAGGGCATGCCGTAGGCGAATCCCCACGCTGCCGGTTGCGAAAACTTGCGATAGACTAAAGGCATGCGACTCCTCACAACCCTCGCCGCGTTTACCGCTCTTGGAGTTGGCGCTCTGGCCGCGCCCCAGGTTCCTCGACAAGCCAAGGAGCTGGAAATCGATCAGCCCAACGGGAAGCACCTGCTGCTGAGCAGTTTCCGGGGCAAGGTCGTGGTTGTGCAGTTTCTGTTCACCACCTGCCCGCACTGCCAGGCGTACTCGCAGGAGCTGACTAGGCTGCAGGGCGAGTACGGTCCGCGCGGATTTCAGGCTCTGGGTGGCGCGTTCAACGAAGCCGACAACAACATGGTGACCAACTACGTGAACCAGTATCACGTGGGTTTTCCCGTGGGTGTGATGCAGCGCGAAACAGTAACCAACTTCATGGGTTTCTCGCTGATGGATCGCCTGGTGGTTCCGCAGATCGCCCTGATCGACCGCAAGGGTGTGATCCGCGAGGAGTCCGAAGCCAACCCGAGTGCACCGCCGCCGCTCCAGAATGAGCAGCACCTGCGCCAGTCGATCGAGAAGCTGCTGGCGGAGGGTGCTTCGACGTCGAAGAGCAGCGGGGCATCGAAGAGCTCCGGCTCAGTGAAGAAGCCGCTGTCTGCGAGGTAGGGGGAGAAAACATCCATGCGATCTCTGATTCTTTGTTCCGCGTTGGCCGCTCTGGGCGCGACCGTTTATGCCGCTGGGCCGATTCCCCGGCCGGCTCCGCAGTTGGAGGTCACCGATGGCGCCGGCAAGCACATGCTTTCCAGCTACAAGGGAAAGGTCGTGGTGGTGCAGTTCCTGCTCACCACTTGTCCACACTGCCAGGCGTTTTCGCAAATCCTGACCAAGCTGCAGACCCAGTATGGCCCGCGTGGATTCCAGGCGCTGGGCGCGGCGGTGAACGAGGCGACACCGGAGATGGCCAAGGAGTATCAGGCGAAGTATGCGCCCGACTTCCCTGTGGGTCCGCTGGATCATGACCAGGTTTACACCTTCATGGGTTTCTCCATCATGGAGCGGCCCGGGTTTCCGCAGATTGCGGTGATCGACCGCAAGGGCCAGATTCGCGAGCAGACCACCACCGAGATGATTGCGCAGCCGCTGCAGAATGAGGCTCATCTGCGCGGTCTGATCGAAAAACTGCTGGCTGAACGCGCTACGGGCGCGGTTCGGACTCCGGCGGCGACGGTGGCAAGCGCGAAGAAGTAACCGGCGGCTACGCGAGTTGCCGCGCGATAGCTTCCGCGATGATTTTACCGTGGAAGCGGCCGTTTTCAATGAAGATTTCGTTGGTGTGCATCCCGGCCACCAGCACTCCGGCGAGGAACATGCCCTTGCGATCGCTTTCAAGCGTATCGGGATTGGTGTAGGGGCGCTTGGTTTCCGGATCGAACTGAATGCCGTGCGCGGCCAGGAAGGCGATGTCAGGGCGGTAGCCCGTCATAGCGAAGACGTAATCGTTTTTCAATTCGCGCTCGCCTTCGGGCGTTGCGATGCGCACGGATTGTTCCCCAATCTCCACCACATGTGAATTAAAATAGGCGGGAATTTCGCGGTTTTTGATGCGATTTTCGATATTGGGCTTGATCCAATATTTGACCTGGCGGTGAATCTGGCTGCCGCGGATGACCATCGTCACGCGAGCCCCGGTCCACCACAGCTCCAGCGCCGCGATGCAGGCGGAGTTCTTCGCTCCGATCACCAAGACGTCGTGATTGTAGTAAGGGTGGGCCTCTTTGTAATAGTGGATGACCTTGGGCAGATCTTCGCCGGGGACGTTCAGCAAGTTGGGAACGTCGTAATAGCCGGTGGCGAGAATCGCTTTTTTCGACGCGTACTGATGGGGACAGCCGTGCGCGTCGGTTGCGTAGGTGACGAAGGCTCCATCGTCGCCGGAGATGCGGTCGACGCGCTGGTACTGGCGGATGTCGAGCCCGTAATGCTCGGCCACGCGGCGATAGTATTTGAGCGCTTCGGGGCGCACCGGCTTTTCATTCAGCGAGGTCATGGGGATCTCGCCGATTTCGAGCAACTCCGGCGTGGTGAAGAACACCATATTGGTGGGGTAGTGATAGAGCGAGTTCACCACGCAGCCCTTGTCGATAAGGACGGCGCTCAAGCCCCGGCGCTTAAGCTCGATGCCGCAGGCTAGGCCCGTTGGTCCTGCGCCGACGATGACCGCATCGAACGACTGCACCTTAGAGCATCCCTTCGACGCTTGTGTAAACCTGGGCGAGCGCGCCGGGAAGCGCGGAGGGATCCTTGCCGCCGGCTTCGGCCATATCGGGGCGTCCTCCGCCCTTGCCTCCGACGGCTTGCGCCACGGCTCCGGCGAGCTTGCCGGCGTGAACTTTCCCGGTCAGATCCTTGGTAACTCCGGCGACGATGGCGACGGTGGAATCTTCGCCGGTAGCGAGGACGACGACGGCCGATTTCAATTTGTTGCGAAGCGAATCGGCGAGGGTACGAAGCTGTGCGCGATCGAAGCCGCTGACCTGGGCGGCGAGTACTTTGACGCCCTTGATTTCGCGCACCTGGTTTTCGAGCTGGCCGGCCTCGGCCTGGGCGGCTTTGGTCTTGTACTGTGCCAGTTCATGCTCCAGGGCTTTTTCGTGCGCTTGGATCCGCTCCAGATCGACGCCCGCGAACTTGGCCGCGAGCGTTTGAGTCTCCTGGAAGCGGCGCAGAGCGCCTTCGCCGGTAATGGCTTCGATGCGGCGGACGCCGGCGGAGATGGAGCCTTCGTAGACGACCTTGCAGATGCCGATATCGCCGGTGCGCGAAACGTGCGTGCCTCCGCACAGCTCCTTGCTGAAGGTGTCGATGGAGACGACTCGGACCTTATCGCCGTACTTTTCGCCGAACAGAGCCATCGCGCCGGTTTCAAGAGCGCGGTCGAGGTCCATGACATCGGTGTGGACCTCGACGTTGCGCAGGATTTCCTCGTTCATCAGGCGCTCGACTTCGGCGAGCTCATCGGCGTCCATGGCGGTGTAATGGGTGAAGTCGAAACGCAGGCGCGAGGGCTCGACCACGCTGCCGGCTTGCTTGACGTGCGTGCCGAGAACGCTGCGCAGGGCAGCGTGAAGCAGATGCGTACCGGTGTGATTGCGCATGGTGGACCGGCGCGCGGAGGTGTCGACGCGGGCGATGACGGTGTCGCCGTGTTTCAGCGGGCCGACGATTTTGATCTTGCTCACGCTCTTGCCGGGAGCCGGAGCGTAAGTGGTTTCGATAATCGCGACGGGCTCGCCGGTGGATGGCGAGACGAGCACACCGTTGTCGCCCACCTGGCCTCCAGCCTCGGCGTAAAAGGGAGTGGGGCTCAGGGCAATCTCGCCGTCAAGTATCGACACGACTTCGACCGGAGTCTCCAGGGTATCGCGGCCGACGAATTCGGCGCGCGGCAGGGATTGATAGATCGGATTGATCGCGGCCTTTTCCGCGCCCTTCCAGCTTGCGCGCGCGCGGGTGCGCTGCTTGTGCATCTCCTCTTCGAAGCCCTGGCGGTCGATGGTCAAACCGGCTTCGCGAGCCATCTCCTCCTGCTCATCGAGAGCGAGGCCGTAGGTGTCGTAGAGCTTGAACGAGACGTCACCGGGGAGAATCCGAACCGGAGGACGTTGAATTTGCACCGTTGGATCTACGCCAGGTTGAGTGGCCCGATACTGCCCGGCGTTATATGCCGCCTCCTGGAAGAATTTCTCGGCTACCTGGAACGTCGTTGCGTAGCGGTGCTCCTCATCCTTGACCACGCGAGCGACGCGCTGGATGCTTTCGAGCATTTCGGGATAGGCGTCGCTCATCAGTTCAGCGACGAATCCGGTGAGCTGATAAAGGTACGGATCGGTGACGCCGGACATGCGGGCGTTGCGCATGGCCCGGCGCATGATCTTGCGCAGGACGTAGCCGCGGCCGTCGTTCGACGGGAGCACGCCGTCGTTAATCAGGAACGCCGTGGCGCGGGCGTGATCGGCGTTGATGCGCAGAGCGGTGTCGATGCGCGAATCCTCGCCGTAGGATTTGCGGAACAGTTCGCCGGCCTTGTTGATGATGGGCTTGAGCAGGTCGGTGTCGTAATTCGAAATGACTCCCTGCATCACGGCGGCGATGCGCTCCAGGCCCATGCCAGTGTCGATGGAGGGCTTGGGCAGAGGCGTCATCTTGCCGGAAGAATCGCGATCGAACTGCATGAAGACCAGGTTCCAGATTTCGACGAAGCGCTCGCCGGGATCGTCGGGGAAAGTGCCGGGACCGGCTTCGGGGCCGAAATCGTAATGGATCTCTGAGCAAGGGCCGCACGGGCCGGTCTCGCCCATCTGCCAGAAATTGTCTTTTTCGCCGAGGCGGAAGATGCGGTCCTTGGGCACTCCAGCGACGTGCTGCCACAACTCCTCGGCCTCATCGTCCTCGCGGAAGACGGTGACGTAGAGCTTGTCCTTGGCGAGGCCGTAATCCTTGGTGATCAGCTCCCAGGCGTAGGCGATGGCGTCGCGCTTGAAGTAATCGCCGAAGGAAAAATTGCCCAGCATCTCAAAGAACGTGTGATGGCGGCGCGTATAGCCGACATTGTCCAGGTCATTGTGCTTGCCGCCGGCGCGGACGCATTTTTGCGAGGTGGTGGCTCGGGTGTAGTCGCGCTTTTCCAGGCCGAGGAAGGTTTCCTTGAACTGGTTCATGCCGGCGTTGGTGAACAGCAGCGTCGGGTCCTTGGCCGGAACCAGCGAGGAGCTGCGCACCACGCGATGGCCGTGGGCGGAGAAATAGTCGAGAAACCTCTGGCGTACCTGTGACCCGGTCATGGAGGCCTATTGCTTTATTGTGGCACGGCGGACTAGAGATTCGAGAGCATCGGGCACGCTTTCGCGGCGATCAGGTTGCGATCCGAGGTGACGAGCGTGAGGCCATAAGCCTTGGCTGTGGCCACCAGGATGGTGTCAATGGGATCGGAGTGGGGCAATGCGAAGGTATCCAGGGCCATCGCGACCTCATGGGTGAACGGAGCTTCATGCGCCGGCGTTCGTGCAGAGATTTCCGCAAGCCACGCGCTCGCGCTGCTGTGAAGCCGAACGCGCCCTTTACGATAGAGCGTCAATATCTCCAACAAACTTACCGGAGAGATCCAACGCTCATTTCGCAAGTCGGCGAGCGACCTTGCCACGCGGCCTGACAGCCGCTTGGGTTCGTTTTGGCTCCAGATCAGGATGTGCGTATCCAAAAGTAGGTTCATCGCGCAGCATGTCCCATTCGTCTTCGTCGAAAGCCGGAGCGACGATGTCTCCGATAATTTCCATCGTGCCAGCCATGCTGCCGAGCCAGCCCTTACGAGCCTTCCGCTCCCTCGTGGGCCGGAGCTCGGCTACCGGTTTCCCGTACCTCGTAATGGTCACGGGTTTCCGCGTCTTGCGGACCTGTTCCACAACGGACAAGCAGTTGATCTTGAATTTTGAAGCCGCGATCTCTTCCATGGTCAAATTGTACCAACAATGTTGGTACAACACTTCTACCACCCGACCGGCTTGCCTTTATTCTGCTCATCCAGCCATTTCTGTAACGGCGCGAAATAGTCGAGGATTGCCGTCGCGTCCATTTGTCGCGTTCCGGCGATTTCCTGGAGAGCGTCCTGCCACGGCTTGCTGGTTCCCATTTCGAGCATCGTGTTGAGCTTGGCGCCCGCAGCTTTGCTTTCGTAAATGGAGCAACGGTTCAGAGGCGTGTTGCTGCCGGGGGCGGGGCAGCCGGCCGCCTGAGCGAGAGCGCGATGAAACTGGAATTGCAGAATATCGGCGAGGAAATAGCGCATGTAGGGCACATTGGCCGGGACGTGATATTTTGCGCCGGGATCGAAATCGGCTTCGGTGCGCTCGACCGGCGGCGCGATGCCCTCGTATTTGAGGCGCAAATCCCACCAGGCCTTGTTGTAATTTTCCGGCGTGACTTCGCCGGAAAAAACTTTCCAGCGCCATTCGTCGATCATCAGGCCAAAGGGCAAGAAAGCGATTTTTTCCAAAGCCTTGT
>JASHNT010000111.1 GCA_030041495.1 Bryobacteraceae bacterium
TTATACAGCGACGCCGAGACCCTCTATCGCGCGACGGTCGCGCGGAATCCGGAAAGCTGGATGGCTCACAGCAATCTAGGAAGTGTCCTGATGCAGAAGGGCAGACCGTCCGAAGCGATGGTCGAGCTTGAGAGCGCTCTACGGATCGATCCGGACCTGGCTGAGGCACATAACAACGTCGGCCTGCTGCTCTCCGACATTCCTGGCCAGCAGGTGAAGGCCGAAAAGGAATTTCGCGAGGCTCTGCGGCTTCGCCCCAACTATGCCGAGGCGCACAACGATCTGGGCAGCTTGCTGGCTGACGATCCCAAACGGGTCCCGGAGGCCATGGCCGAATACCAAGCTGCCTTGCGAATCGATCCGAATTACGCGGAAGCTCACAACAATATCGGCAGTGCGCTATCGGGCCTCGGCCGGCCGCAAGAGGCCATGCAGGAATTCGAGGAAGCGCTGCGGCTCAATCCGGATCTGGCGGAAGCTCACGCGAATCTAGGAGTCGCGTTGATGAAGATGCCGGGGCGGATGCCGGAGGCAGTGTCTCATTTTCAAGCCGCCCTACGGATCCGGCCCGGCATCCAAAAGGTGCGCGACATTCTGGCGCAAATTCGCCAGCAATCGCCGGCTTCATTTGCGCCAGGGCCACCTAGATAACGCCGCTACTGCCAGTATCCTGGCACTCAGGTCTATCCGCACCATTCGGTTGCCATTGTGCCGGTACCCAGATGGCGCCAGAGCGCGAAGCTTCGACCCACGTGATCGCCGACCCAATTGTAGTAGCCGGCGACCCACACGAAGCTGGCCCCGGACTCGCCGGGACCGCAGTTTCTGCCGGTGGCGGCGGAGTCGCTGGAATTGTCGTCATGACTGCTCGCGACGAGGGAGGCGCAGGCGCAGGGCTCGACGCGGAGACTGTACCTGGCAGCACCACAACCCTACCGCCTGAACACGCATGAGAGACAGAGCGGCCATGAAGAGAACGATTGAGCTGAATTTCTGAGCAGGGCGAAGTCCCGCAGTGCCGGCCGCGTAAAAATTCCCTATGGTGAAGCCGCGCTTAGCCGAGGGCTTGGCGGAGATCGTCGATGATGTCCTCAGCGGCTTCGATGCCGATTGACAAACGAATCAGGTTGTCGCGAATGCCCAGGCGCTCACGGTGCTTCGGCGTGAGCTCGCGGTGCGAAGAAATCGCCGGATGTGAGGCCAATGTTTGCACGTCGCCGAGCGAGGTACCGCGCACGACCATCTGGAGTTTGTCCATGAAGTGAAAAACTTCCTCGCGGCTGGCGTCCTTCAACTCGAAGGAGACCATCGCTCCGGTTTGATTTTTCGGGAACAGCCGGGCAATCGTGGTGAAGTCGGGATGTGAGGGATCGCCGGTGAAGTACACCCGCTCCACGCGCGGCTGCGCGCTCAGCCAGGAAGCGACCTTGCAAGCGTTGGCGCACTGGCGCTCGACGCGAACGGCCAAGGTCTTCATGCCGCGCATGGTGAGATAACACTCGAAGGGACTCATTACCGGCCCCAGCGTGTGCGCCAGTGAGCGGAGAGTATCGGCATGCTCGGCGCTGGAAATCACCGCCCCGCCGAGAACATCTCCGTGGCCTGCAAGATACTTGGTGGCGCTGTGAATCACGATTCCCGCGGCGAGCTCAAGCGGCCGTAGCAGCAGAGGCGTGGCGAAGGTGCTATCGACTACCAGAACCGCTCCGGCCTCGCGCGCGATCGCCGCGATCTTGTCCATCTCGCCCACGCGGAGCAAGGGATTGGAGATGGTCTCCATTAGAATAACGCCAGGCTTGGATTCTTGCACGGCGGCTTCGACCGCCGCCAGATCGCAAATATCGACGAAGCTGGTTTCAACGCCGATGGGCCCCAAAATGGTCATTAGCATGTTGGCGGTCGAGCCGTAGATGGCGTCGGCGCACAACACTCGCCGCGGCCGGTCCAGAAGCGCTCCCAGGAGAGCCAGATGCAGAGCAGCCATTCCGGAGGAACACGCCGCGCAAAAAGCTCCGCCTTCGAGTTCGCGAATCAACTCCTCAAGGGCGTCAATAGTGGGGTTGCCATAGCGCGTGTAGGAAGGACCCTCGATCTCGCGCCCCAGGACGCGGTCGAGCGTCTCCATCGAGTCGTAGGAATAACTGGTGGCCGTGTAAATCGGCGTCGTGACGGGCGTGAACGAGCCGGAGATGCGGCGCCGGTCGCCCCAGTGAACAGCTTTGGATTCGCGTTTCATGAGCGTGGACTCACTGCCTCTTCCAGCGCACTCCTTCCTTGGTGTCTTCGAGAACGATGCCCTGCGAGGCGAGCTGCGCTCGAATTTCATCCGCGCGGGCAAAGCCGCGAGCCTTTTTGGCGGCCGTTCGTTCCGCGATCAGCGCTTCAATCTCGCTATCGGACGGACCGCGTGCGGCGTGCGGAGTGGGTTTCAACACATCGAAGATGGCGTCGAAGCGATTGAGAAAATCCAGCGCCGCCCGGCGATTGTCCGCCAGGAATTCGCCCGCGTCCATGGCGACGTTGGTATCGCGCACGTATTCGAACATCGCGCCAAGCGCCTCGGCGGTATTGAGATCGTCGTCCAGGGCCTCGTCGAAAGCGGTGACCGCGGCTTGGGCTCGGGCATCGAGAGCGGGATTGACGCCGTCTGCGAACTTGTCCGTTTCCACGCGCAGCTTGAAGTTGCGCAGGCGCTCGATGTTAGCGGCGGAATCGGTCAAGCCTTTGAAGGTGAAGTTGAGCTTGGTGCGATACGGCGCGGAAGCGAGCAGGTATCGCACCGATTCGGGCGAATAACCCTTGGCGACAAGATCGCGAATTGTATAAAAATTGCCGAGCGATTTCGACATTTTCTGGCCATCGACGCTCAAATGTTCGGCGTGCAGCCAGTAGCGAGCGAACGGTTTGCCGCTCAACGCTTCGGCCTGCGCAATTTCGTTCTCATGATGCGGAAAGGTGAGATCCACGCCGCCGGTGTGAATGTCCAGAGTGTCGCCCAGATACTTCATCGCCATCACCGAACATTCGATATGCCAGCCGGGGCGGCCCTTGCCGATCGGCTCGTCCCAGGCGGGCTCGCCGTCTTTTTGCGCCTTCCAGAGGACAAAGTCACGGGCGTTGTCTTTATCGTATTCGTCGACGTCCACGCGTGCTCCGGCGCGGATACCGCTGAAATCGTTGTGCGAAAGTTTGCCGTAGCCGGGGAAACTGGCGATGCGGAAGTAAACGGAGCCTTCGCTGGTGTAGGTGAATCCTTTTTCCTCCAACTGTTGAATGGCGTGGGCCATGTCGTCGATGTGATCGGTGGCCTTCACCAGTTTTTCCGGCCGCTGGAGGCGAAGCGTGGCGCAGTCTTCCAAAAAACCTTTGGTGTACGTCTCGGTGAACTCGAAAATGGTCTGATGCGCGGCCGCGGCGTCGCGGATGATCTTATCCTCCACGTCGGTAATGTTCATGACGTGGTCCAGCGTATAGCCTCGCGCCGCGAGCACCCGGCGCAGGATGTCCTGAAAGGTGAAGGTCCGCAGATTGCCGATGTGGACATAGTTGTAGACCGTCGGGCCGCACGTGTACATGCGCACGACCTTGTCCTGAAGCGGCGTGAAAAGCTCCTTCTGTTGCGTGAGGGTATTGTAGAACCGCAGAGCCATAGCGAGAGTTCTTCTTATGGTATCGCGGGGACCGCACGGCCCGTCAAAGCGGCGCGCGAGCGTCCGCTACAGTTGTTCGCAGGATGAATGACATCCAGATTCTGACGCTCGCCGTTGCGGCGGTCGTACCGTTCTTCGGCGTCACGCTGGGAGTGTTGCTCAATAACACCCGGCTCAATGATGTGAACAATCGAATCCTTGTTGTTAAGGAGGTCCTGCGCGCGGAGATCCAGGCAGAGCGTGCGGACCGTCACGCGGAGAACCCGGAAATCCGCACTCTAATCGAGACGCATCATAGCGAGATCATGGCCAAGTTGATCGAAATGGATAACTGCATTGTCACACTCAGCCCGCAAAGGGTGGCTGGGTGTCCTTATTTCTAGATGGTTAAGTTGCCCGCGCACTACGTTTTGCGGGCGGTTACTCAGAGGCCGAAGCCCAGCGCCTGATACAGTAGCGGGAAGTGTTCCATTTCGAGCTTCAGGCTGTCTGTCCTGAGACCGGCGCACGGGCCGGAGTCCTGCACACGGCGCACGGCGACGTTGAGACCCCGGTATTCATGCCGGTCGGCACGCAAGCCGCCGTCAAGGGGGTTCTGAATCGCGACCTGGCCGGTGAGCTGGATACGAAAATCATCCTTTCCAACACCTATCATCTGTTCCTGCGGCCGGGGCACGAGACCATCCGCAAGCTCGGCGGTTTGCATCGCTTTATGGGTTGGCCGCGCGCGATCCTTACCGATTCCGGCGGCTTCCAGGTGTTCAGCCTCGACAGCTTGACCAAGGTGACCGAAGAAGGGGTGCTGTTTCGCTCCCATCTCAACGGCGATCCGCACATGTTCACGCCGCAGTTGACCATCGACGTGCAGATGGCCTTCGGCAGCGACATTATGATGGTGCTGGACGAATGCCTAGCGTATCCTGCCAGCCACGAGGCAGCGCGAGTGTCCACTGAACGAACGTTACGCTGGGCCCGCGCGGCGTACAGGCATTACAAGAAAACCGGCGCTGGCGGTCAGCGGGCGTGCTTTCCGATCGTGCAGGGATCGATGTTTGCGGATCTGAGGAAGGACTGTGCGGAGCGACTGCTGGAGTTGGACGCGGAGGGCTACGCGATCGGCGGCCTGTCGGTGGGTGAGCCGAGAGAGCTTAGCCTGGAGATGGCGGAAAACAGCGCCGAGTTGCTTCCCAAGGAGAAGCCTCGTTACGTGATGGGAGTGGGGATGCCGGCGGAGCTACCGGAATACGTCGCGCGGGGCATCGACATGATGGATTGCGTGCTACCCTCGCGCAACGCCCGCAACGGTTATTTCTTTGTCAAACAGGCAACCGCCGCCGAGGGCCACATCGTGATCAAACAAGCCCAGTACCGCGAGGATCCAAGGCCGGTCGAGGAGGGGTGCTCCTGCTACACCTGCCGCAGCTTCTCTCGCGCCTACTTGCGCCATCTGTTTCTAGCACGCGAGATGACATTTTCCACTTTGGCGACCATCCATAACCTGCAGCGGTACCTTGACATCATGCTGGACATCAGGCAGGCTATACTACTTGGGAAGTTTCCCGAATATCTGAAAGCGCAGCGCCAGAATACCCCCTGATGCATCCCCTGTCCTTATTCTTACTGCAGCAAACTGCCGCGCCAAGCGCTTCCAATCCCGCCCTGCAGTTGCTTCCGGTGATCCTGATTGGGGCGATCTTTTACTTCCTGGTGTTCATGCCGATGCAGCGCCAGAAGAAACAACAGGCGCAGATGCTGGCCAGTTTGCAGACGGGTAGCGAGGTGGTCACCACTGGCGGTATCGTAGGGACGGTAGTGAATATTTCCGGGGACCTGCTGGTGATCCGGGTGAAGCCGGACAACATCAAACTGCAGATCACCCGTAGCGCCGTTTCGGGCATGGTCGGCGCCGAAAAGAGCGCGGAAACGAAGTCGTGAAGTAGGCGTTGTGAAGTAAACCATGGACAACAATCTCAAATTCCGGATTCTGGCGATCGTCGCGGTGACGCTGGTGTGCCTGTTCTTCATCATCGGGGTGCCGAAGTCGAAGGCCGATATCCTCGACAACTGGAACAAGAACATTCGCCTCGGCCTGGATCTGCGCGGCGGCAGCGAGCTGATTCTGCAGGTCAACGTACAGGACGCCTTCAAGGCGAACGCCGACGCGGTCATCGACAAGTTGAAGGACTTGATGCGCACTGCCGCGATCGAGTACACCGATATCGACCGCAACGATCCCCAGACGATCGAAGCCGCGGACTCGATCCAGGTCACGGTCAAAGGAGTTCCCGCGATAAAGTCCGGAAGTTTCCGGCAGGCGTTCCAGGACAACTTCGCGGATGACTGGAATCTGACGCCGGTCGGCGCCATGGATTACTACCTGACCATGAAGCCGAGCTCGGCGCTCAAGCTCAAGGACGATACGCTCACCTCCGCCATCAATATCATTAGCAAGAAGGTGAACAGTCTGGGCCTTTCGGAAACCAGCGTCCAAAAGCGCAGCGGCACTAACGCGCCAGACGAGATCATGGTGCAGTTGCCGGGCCTGGACGATCCGGGGCGGGTGATGCAGTTCCTCCAGACCCAGGCTGTGCTGGGATTGTATGAGGTCCTGGGCGGGCCGTATGGGTCGCAGGATCAAGCCCGGCAGGACAAGGGCGGGGTGTTGCCCTTGAACTCGACGCTGTTCGAGAGCGAGACCAAGGCTGGCGCGGCGCCGGAGTGGTGGCTGGTGGCGAAGCGTCCGGAAGTGCGCGGCCAGGATATTCGGGATGCGCGGCCGCAGCAGGACCCGCAGACCAACGGATGGGAGACGGCCTTCGTTCTGTCGCAGGAATCCGCCAAAAATTTTGGGCGATTTACCGAATCGCATATCGGCAAGGAGTTGGCGATCGTGCTGGATAAGCGGGTGCTCAGCGCCCCGAGTATCAAGAGCAAGATCAGCGACAACGGCGTGATTGAGGGGTTGTCGGGTCAGGATGAAGCGGTCGATTTGGCGCTGAACCTGAAGGCCGGCTCGCTGCCGGCCAGCGTGGAGTATCTGGACCAGCGCCAAGTGGGCGCATCGCTGGGTAGCGACTCGATTAAAGAGGGGATTCGCAGCGGCTTGGCCGGGGTCAGCGTGGTGATTTTGTTGATGTTGATTTATTACAAGCGCAGCGGCATCAATGCCGTGCTGGCCCTGATCCTGAACGCGGTAATTCTGCTGGCGTGCCTGAGTTACTTCAATGCGGTGCTGACGTTGCCGGGTATCGCCGGCGTGGTCCTGACCGTGGGCATGGCGGTGGACTCCAACGTTCTGATCTTCGAGCGCATCCGGGAGGAGCTGCGGGCCGGCAAAGCGGTGCCGGCGGCGGTAGAGGCGGGCTTCGCCAAAGCCTTCCTGACCATTATCGACACGCACGTGACTACCGTAGTATCCTGCGCGATGCTGTTCCTGTTCGGAACCGGCCCGGTCCAAGGTTTCGCGGTTACCTTGGTCATCGGTTTGTTGGCGAATTTGTTTACGGCAGTGTTCGTTTCCCGAACCATCTTCATGGTCGAGCTGGGCGGGCAGAGACAAGTGCTAACGCTCAGTATTTGAGGGTTTTGCTGGTCCCGGCGTTTTGTGATAACGTGGTTGACTCCGCGCGTGCCGGGCGCGGCGGAGGGTAAGGAACTTTCCGGCCTCGGCTGGTGTCGAATCTGTGCAGGTAGAATCTGCGCGATGAGAGCCAACGGCACGCCGGCAGTACGGGCTCGATGGAATTATTTAAAAATACAGACTTCGACTTCTTAAGATGGAAGTGGCCCTTCATCACAGCGTCGCTGGTGGTCACCGCGGCGGGATTCGTCAGTTGGATCGCCAAGGGCGGCTTGCATTACGGCATCGACTTTCGCGGCGGAGCGGAGATGCGGCTGCGGTTCAACCAGGAACCGCCTATGGACCGGATCCGCAAGGCCCTGGACGAGAAGGTTCCGGGAGCCTCCTTGCAGCAGCTCACCGGCGCTCAGGAAGTCGAAGTGGTCACCCCGATCAAAAACGAAAAGGAGCTCAACGCCAGCCGGCAGGCGATCGAGGCGACGTTGCGGGGGATGTTTGCGGATTCCAGCGGCAAGCTGGACGTGAACAACTCCTCGGTAGAGAGCTTGTCGGAGGCGTTGCGGCAGCCGCTGCTGGATGCCGGCGTGGCGCTTTCCGAGATGCAGTTGCAGGAAGTGGTGCAGAATATCGAGAACTTCCGCAATCAGCAACGGAGCGGCCTGCTCACCAGCTTCGACGAGCTTTCTTCGGTCAAGGGTGTAACTCCGCAGATCATCGACGCGTTAAAGAAATCATGTGTCCTGGGGCCGTTCACCATCCGTTCGGCGGACGTGGTGGGGCCGAAGATCGGCGCGGACTTGCAGAGGCAGGCGATCGAGGCGACCTTGTACGCGCTGGCCGGGATGCTGGTGTACATCTGGTTCCGGTTCGAGTGGATTTACGGATTGGCGGCGGTGGTGGCTGTGTTCCACGACACGCTGATCACCATCGGGTTGTTTTCTCTGACCAACAAAGAGATCACGCTCAACGTCGTGGCGGCGCTGCTGACTCTGGTCGGCTATTCCATGAACGACACCATCGTGACCTTCGACCGCATTCGCGAGAATCTGAAGATTCTGCGGCGCGAGAAACTGGAGCATCTGATCAACATCAGCGTCAATCAAACGTTGAGCCGGACGGTGCTCACCAGCGGCCTCACGCTACTCACGGCGTTGTCGTTGTGGATTTTCGGGGGCGCCGTGCTGAACGGATTCTCGTTCGCGCTGGTCTGGGGTATCATTTTCGGAACCTACTCCTCGGTGTTCATCGCCAGCCCGATTTTGTTGTTGGCTCAGAATATCGCGACGCGCCGGGGGGCAGCTTTGCCGGTAGCCGAGGCTCCGGCTTCCAAGGGACGTCCGGCAGGTTCCGTGGCCGCGGGGCCGCAAACCGCTACGCCGGGGGCGGCCCGTCCGGTAGCGAAGAGCGCGCCGGGCACCGGGAAGAACGTGCCGGGGGCAGGGAAAAACGTGAAGGGTGCAGGACCGAAGAAAGCGGCGCGCGGGTGAGCGCAGGCCGCGTTGGTTAGGTATAGCAAGAGGGGAGAATACGATGTTTGATCAAACCTTCGTGGACGGCGTCGGAAAGACTAACAAAAGTTGGACCGTCACGCTGTCGTTCGGGCTGGAGTTCGTTGTCATCGGCGTGATGATTCTGATTCCGCTGATTTGGACGGACGTGCTGCCGAAGGCCTCGCTGGTGAATATGTTGACGGCTCCGGCGCCACCGCCGCCTCCTCCTCCGCCCCCGCCGCCGCAGCAAGTGGTGAAAGTGCAGCGGGTGGTTCCGCGCCAGTTCAATGGGCAAACGTTGCAGGCGCCGCGCGAGATTCCCAAGACCGTCGCGATGATTACCGAAGACCAATTGGCGCCGCTGAACTCCGGGGCCGGAGTAGTGGGCGGCGTGGAAGGCGGAATTCCGGGTGGACTGGGAGGGGCCAGTATCGCGAATATCGGCGTGGCTCCGCCTCCGCCTCCGCCTCCCAAGGTTGAACCGGTCAAGCCGAAGCAGGAAGGCCCGGTGCGGCAGTCGAGCGGCGTGCAAGCCGCCAAGTGCATCAATTGCCCCAAGCCGCAGTACCCGCCGATCGCCAAACAGGCGCGCATTCAAGGCGCGGTAGTGTTGCAGGCGATCATCGCCAAGGATGGAACAGTGCAGAAGCTGACGGTGGTGTCTTCGTCGAATCCGCTGCTGACGCCCGCCGCCATGGACGCGGTGAAGAGGTGGCAGTACATCCCCACCATCTTGAACACCGAGCCGGTGGAAGTGATCACCGAGATAACAGTGAATTTTACGTTGCAGTAAGTCCGGGGCGGAGCCAAGAGGCCCCGCCGTCTATAATTCAACTCGCAGGAGAAAAACATGGTTCTACAATTGCAAGTTTGGGCGATGATGTTTCTTCAGGAGGCGTCCGGCCAGGCGGCAGTCAGCTTCGACCCGCGCGCTATGTGGGGACAGATGGGCTGGCTGGCCAGAATCGTCGTGATCGTTCTGTTCATCATGTCGGCGTGGTCCATCGGCGTGATGATCGACCGCGTGATCGCGTTTAACGGCGCGCGGCAACAGAGCCGCCAGTTCGCGCCGGCCGTGGCCGGAGCGCTGCGTGAAGGCAAGCTGGATGAAGCGATCAAGATTGCCGACCGGTTTAGCAAGAGCCACCTGGCAAAAGTGGTGGTGGCAGGTTTGCAGGAGTTCCGGGCGCACCAGATGAGCGCGGATATATCGGGCGAGGAGATTCAGGCCTCCAAGCGAGCCCTGGAACGCGCCGAAGCCATCGTGCACGCCGAGCTGAAGCGCGGAATTTCCACACTGGCGACCATCGGCTCCACTGGACCGTTTGTGGGTCTGTTCGGCACCGTCGTCGGCATCATCCACGCGTTCGAAGGAATTTCGACCGAGAAGTCGACCGGTCTGGGCGCGGTTGCCGGCGGTATTTCCGAAGCGCTGGTGACCACCGCTATCGGCTTGTTCGTCGCGATTCCTGCCGTGTGGATGTACAACTACTTCACCAATCGCGTGGAAGCTTTCGACGTCGAGATGGGTAACTCCAGTTCTGAGTTGATCGATTACTTCCTCAAGCGCACCCAGAAGGTGGGCGCGGGCAAGTAAGTTGTCCTGAAGCGAGTTGAAAGGCTACGGACGCCTGGGCCGGCAACGCCCAGGCGTCCGTGGCGGACTAAAGAAACAGGAGCGGTTTATGGAGAAGAAAAAAGCCCCGCCGGTGGTGGCCGACATCAACGTCACCCCGATGGTGGACGTGATGCTGGTGCTGCTGATCATCTTTATGGTCATCACTCCCATGTTGACCAAGGGCGCGCAAGTGGACAAGGTGAAAGCCAAGAACGCGATCGCCATGCAGGCCGCCGACAAGGAAGACGCGATCATGGTGGCCATCACGCGCAACGGCCAGATCTTCTTGAGCCCCGGCAACAAGCAAGTGGAGGTGGGCGACCTGCCGGACCAGGTCCGCGACTTGCTGACCAACCGGCTGGACAAGACCGTGTATATCAAGGCCGACAAGCGGGCCAAGTATGAGGGGGTCGAGGACGTAATCGACAACCTGCGCGCGGCCGGCGTCAGCGACCTGGGTCTGCTGACCGAAGAAATCCCCAAGGGCGAGCAGCAAAACCGTCCCAGCGCCACCAAGGTGAACTAAAGCCGCGGCGAGCCTCGCCGCGACCCCTTGCTGGCAGAGAGAATTGAGAGTTTAAGGAGAGCGAATTATGGCAATGAATGTTGGCAGCGCCGGCACTTCCAAGTGCGACATGAACGTGACGCCGCTGATCGACGTGCTGCTGGTGCTGCTGATCATCTTCATGGTGATCACGCCTTTGACGCCGTATGGATTGGAAGCGATCGCGCCCCAGCCTCCTCCGCCCAATCAACCCCCTCCGCCCCCCAATCAGGACCCCACCGTGGTGATTCAGATTGACAAAGACCGGAGCATCAAGATCAACCAGGATCCGATCGACGTGGCCAACCTGCAAGCGCGGCTGGAGCAGATCTTCAGCACTCGCGCCGAACGGGTTGTGTTCATCCGCGGCGACAAGGATCTGGAATTTGAGCCGGTGGCGCAGGCTATCGATATCGCCAAAGGCGCGGGTATCGACAAGATCGGCATCATGACGCCAAAGATCGAGGCGGGCCAGTGACTATGCGCATGCTCTTCCGTTTAAGCATTGTCGTGGCAGGCGCCGCGGCGATGCTGACGCTGGCCGGGTGCAACAAGCTTCGCGCCCGCGACCAGAGAAACCAGGGCGTCCACGACTTCGAGAACGCCAAATATTCGGACGCCATCGAGCACTTTACCAAGGCGGTGGAACTGGATCCCAGCGATCCGGTAAACC
This sequence comes from Bryobacteraceae bacterium, assembly GCA_030041495.1. Classification (GTDB taxonomy): domain Bacteria; phylum Acidobacteriota; class Terriglobia; order Bryobacterales; family Bryobacteraceae; genus Palsa-187. The sequence goes on from JASHNT010000111.1 coordinate 11,556, forward strand.
GCTCCTATCTGGCGACCTCCTATTTCCAGCAGTGGATCCCCGGCGCCACATCGCCGCAGAACGAAGAGTTTGCGGTGCGGGCGCGCGAGGAGTTCAAGAAGGTCCTGGACCAGGATCCCAAGGATGTGACCACGCTCCAGTATCTGGCTTCCATGTCCTACAGCGAGGCGCAACCGCTTCCGGAGGACCAGAAGCAGGCCAAGTACGACGAAGCGGCGGAGTGGAACCGCAAAGTCATTGAAGCCGATCCCAACAACAAGCAGGCCTACTACACGCTGGGCGTGATCGCTTACTACAAGTGGCACCCGGCGCTGATGCTGGCGGAGCTCGATCAGCACATGAAGCCGGACGATCCCGGTCCCTTCAAGGATCAGAAGGTCAAGGACAAGCTCAGGGCGCAATACGGCACTTCGCTCGATGAGGGGATCAAGAACTTGCAGAAAGCTCTGGAAATCGACAAGGATTACTCCGACGCGATGGCCTTTGAACAGCTTTTAATTCGCGAGCGCGCTTATCTGGACGACAATCGCGGGGACTACGACAAGGACGTCGACACAGCGACGCAACTGCTGAATAAAGCCATCGAAACCAAGAAAGCCAACGCCGCCAAAGCCAACAACACTGGCCCAGGCGGCATCGTCGAGGATACGAAGTAACATAAAAATATCGAGTGAATTAAGAGCGCCGCTCCCGAGGAATCGGGGGCGGCGTTTCGCTTTTCTGCACTGAAATTGTGGTATGATTCCGCCTTGTGCGGGAAACCTTTAAAATTGTCCTGCCGCTGGCTTCTTGTGTCGCCGCGCTCGGGCAATCGGGGTTGTTTACCATCGGGGGCACTTTCCCAGTGGGAGCGGACCCTGGATATCACACGCCCGCGCCGCTGCTGGCGATCGCGGATTTTAATCGCGACGGAAACCTTGACATCGCCCACGCGGACGAAAGCGTGGGGACCGTAACCTTGTTGCTCGGAGACGGTAAGGGAAACTTCACTCCTGCCCCGGCGAGCCCCATCGCGGTGATGGGCGACGTCATCAATGCGATTGCAACGGGTGATTTCAACGGTGACGGTAACGCGGATTTGGTGGTCACCGGCTCCTCCACTGCCACGACCGAGATCCTTCTTGGCGACGGGAGGGGCGGGTTTACGCAAGGGGCGGGGCTTCCCGCCAGCTCCTCCGTCGGCGGTTCCATCCTGAGGGTCGGCGACTTCAACGGGGACGGAAAGCTGGATGTGCTCATAGAAGGGGTTACGGAGTTGCTGGTTTGTTTGGGGGACGGCATGGGAGGACTCGGTTCGCCGTTAGAGGTCTCCAGCGCGGCGCCGATTTTTGACGCCGCCGTGGGCGACTTCAATGGAGACGGGATTCTTGATTTGGCTCTACTCGACATCCAGCCTGGCAACCTTGAGGTTTACCTCGGTGATGGAAGCGGCGGATTCGCTCGCTTGAACTTCAGCTATTCGTTGTCGGTCGATGTCCCGCAGGGGGCATACCCGGTTGATGCGGCCGGCGACTTCGATGGAAACGGGATAGCCAACATTGTTACTTTCGGATCTCAGGCCGCCGTAGGAGAGTCTGCAGTCTTATCGTGGACTGGCAACCTTTCCAGTCCGGATACAGCCTTCACCGCGGTCACTTCACCTATAAGCGCTGGCCTCACCTTTGTCACGGTGGGCGATTTCGATGGAGACGGGAAGCTGGACTTGGCCGGCGTCGTCAACGACGGTGGTCTCTACACCGGCGGGATCATGGTTGCTCTCGGCGATGGCACGGGAAACTTTGCGCCCGCGACCGGTAGTCCGTTTACGGTGTCGGGCACGCCGGTTGCGCTGGCGGTAGGCGATTTCAACAATGACGACAAGCCGGACCTTGCGGTGGACACAGGCTCAAACGTGGTGATTTTGCTGAATACCGGGTCCCTTGGGCCGCAGTTGCAGCCGCAGACGATCCAGTTTGCACCCCTGACCACGGTGACATACTCGGCACCGCCCTTCACGATCTCGGCGACGGCGAGCTCGGGCTTGCCGGTGGAGTTCACCGAGACGACACCCGGGGTGTGTGAGGTGGTAGGAGATATAGTCACGATTCTATCGGCTGGCACGTGCTCGATTCAGGCGGTGCAACCCGGGAATCAGCAGTACAGCCCTGCTCCCGCGGTGACCCAAAGCTTCACCGTGCAGCAGGCGACGGAGAGCATCACCTTCAATCAAATCCCGAATCAGACGATGGGCACTCCGCCAGTCACCCCCGTCGCGTCGGTGAGTTCGGGGCTGCCGATCACCTATACGGCGCAGCCATCTTCGGTCTGCGCGGTTTCTGGCCTCACGCTGGCGATTGTAGGAGCGGGGACCTGCTCGGTGACGGCGTCGCAGCCCGGCAACGTCGATTACCTAGCGGCCGCGCCGGTGACCGAGACGTTTACCGTGACCTTGGCGGCGCAGAGCATTACGTTCCCGACGCTCCCAACGCAGCAGATGGTGGGAGGGAGCTTCGCGCTGAATGCCCTTGCGACCTCCTTTCTCGCTGTGACGTTTGTGTCGAACACGCCTGGGGTGTGCACGGTCTCGGGAACTATGGTGAACCTGATCGCGCTGGGAACCTGCTCGATTACGGCATCGCAAAGCGGAAACTCGACCTACGCAGCGGCCCCTTCGCTCACACAGACGTTCGCGGTTATTTCCGTATCTCTTCAGTCGCAGACCATCACCTTCGGTCCGCTAACCGGGCGCACTTTGGGAACGGGCACGTTTACGGTGAGTGCAACGGCGAGCTCGGGGCTTCCTGTAACGTTCATTTCGGCGACGCCGGCTGTGTGTAGCCTTTCGGGGAACACGGTCACTCTGGTGAGTTCGGGTTATTGCACGATCACGGCGAGCCAAGGAGGGAACGCAACCTACAACGCAGCTCCGCCGGCGAGTCAGAGCTTCCAGGTGTCGCCCGCGG
>JASHNT010000009.1 GCA_030041495.1 Bryobacteraceae bacterium
CTGCGAACTCCCGCGGTGCGTCACGTTTAAGTTCGAATCCCAGACCCGGTTTGTCTGGCAAGACGACCCGGTCACCATTGGTCAGCTCCGGCAGTCCGTTGTAGGCCACACGACACATGGCAGCGTGTTCAGGTGCCAGTCGCACATTCCGCCGCTGGCCACTCCGGCGCGACAATGTATGTTGAAGTTCGAGTACGATCGTGCATTGTCGATCGGACTAAATTTGGCCAACGCAGCCTAAAGCACAATTCACATCCGGTGATCTTTCACCGTATTCGGGCGCCGGGCGAAGCCGCTCAATGCGGTGCCACGTGCAGATCGTCGTCGCCCAATGCGGCCGGCCGGACGTTCTGATTCACTCGGAAGAAATTCTCGGGATCGTACTTTGCTTTGATGGCTGCCAATCGCGCGTAGTGGCCGCGGTAGGTAGCGCGAACCCGATCCTCACCTTCTTCCATCATGAAGTTGACATACGCACCGCCCGCGCCGAACGGATGCAGCGCGTCATAATATGCCCGAGCCCACTGGATGATTTTTTCGCGGTTCGCTGGATCGGAGTCTACTCCCACAATCACCTCGCTCCAGACGGCATCGCGATAGCTGAACGCTGTTTCGCTTTCGCTCACTCGGTGAACCTTCCCATTCATCGGATAAAGATGCATGGTCGAATGCCATGTCGGAAGGCGGGACGCATGCTCCAGATGCTTCGCAATTGCGCCGTCACTGAGCTCATTGAAGAAATCTGCCTTCCAGTACCAATGCAGACCCGTGGGATAGATCCCATCGAACATGCCTTGCAGCATCGGGAACGGCATCGAGCCAACGTGCTCGAATGCTGGCGGACGGTAAGTGCGAATCGATCGGAGGATGGCATTCGCCTCCTCGGTCGAGCCTTGATAACACCATACAATGGCGCACATTTTCCGGAGACGTAACTCCTCGGGAAACGGCGGGCCCGGGGGCACGGTCATCATCGCGAAGAAGCCGTTCATTTCCTCAGGCGCTTGCGTGATGAACTCCCGGTACCACTTCATCACGACCCCCGCGTCCTCCAGGTTCCATAGCATCGGTCCCGCGCACACTGTATGGACCGGGTGCGCCTCGAACAAGAAAGAGGTGACGACCCCGAAATTTCCGCCTCCGCCGCGCACTGCCCAGAACAGGTCCTCGTTCTGCTCCATACTGGCAACAACGAAGCTTCCGTCCGCCAGGACCATGTCGACTGCGAGCAAGCTGTCGATCGTAAGGCCATACTTTCGCGTCAGGTGCCCCATCCCGCCGCCGAGAGTCAAACCTGCAACACCGGTCGAAGAGATGATGCCTGAGGGGACTGCCAAACCGAAAGCGTGAGTTGCATGGTCCACGTCGCTCCACCTGCAACCTGCGCCAACCCGAACCGTGCGCGATGAGGGCTCTACTCTTACATATCGGATCGGTGACAGATCGATGACCAAACCGTCATCGCAGACGCCAAGACCGGCGGCGTTATGGCCACCTCCGCGAATCGAAACCCGCAGGGTGTTGGCTTTCGCCATTCTGACGGCGGCGATCACATCGGCGGCATCGTTACACTGAGCGATCAACGCGGGCTTGCGATCAATCATCGCGTTATATACTTTCCGCGCGTCCTCATAGCCAGCATCTCCGGGTACAAACACGGTCCCACGGAACTGGCCGCGAAATTCGGTAATCGTTTGTTGAACCAGCATCCCTTGCCTCCTCTGGGAGGATGCGGAAGTCATTTCCGCACCGTTATGATCCCACTGTCCCGCAGAGAGCGTTCTAAGAGCGTTCGGTGGATGTCGATGCGACCGTTCTGCCCATCAGAACCAGTAATTTTCTTTCAAAGCCAAGAGAACCTGAGCGTCGCGCAGCCTCAAGACCCCGCTGGAAGCTTTCGCGCGCCGCCATGGCGCTTCCCTGGGCGGTAAGCAACTCCCCCTGTATGCGGTGTAGGTCCGCAATTGGCCACTGTTCGCCATTCTTGGCTGCAAACGCGAACCCGTTCGATAAGCTGGCCAGTGCCTCGCTTTGTCGTCCGGCGCGTCCGAGCGTCTCCGCCAGCAGTCCGAAGTAGTAAGGCAGGCGAAGCTCAGCATCCAACCCACGCAGTGCTTCGAGTCCCTGGCGAACTTGCCCCAGCCCCGGTTCAACATCTCCCTCCGCGGCTGCTGCCCAGCCGGTGACAATGTTCGCCATGGCAAGGTAGTAAGTAAAGCCATACCGGCTGCACACCGCCAAGGCTTCCCGCCCGCGTTCCAGAGCTGGACCGCTCTCTCCCCGGAAGGCATTCAGCAGGGCGACGTAGCTAAGCGCGATTGCTTGGCTGAAGGGATCGCGTATGCGGTTTGCCGCAGCCACCGCTTCCGAGGCGTAAAGAACCGCGCGCTTCTCGTCCCCACGGTGCCAGGCGATATGGGCCAAATAGGCGCGGCAAAATACACCCAGGTCCGGCCCCGCGAATAAAGTCAACACGGATCTTCCCGAATCATCATGCGCCGCGTTCGCCAAAGTCAAACGCTCCAGCGACTCCTCCAGGCGGCCTAAGTGAAATAGACTGGTACCCAGAAGAAAGTCGCCCGCCATTCTCAATCCCGGCGCCGGGTCCTGTCTCCCAGCTTCGAGAAAATCGAGGCTGAACTGCCGCGCCTTCTCCAGATCGCCCCGGACCTCATGAAAGACCCACGCCCCACTCAAAATTGCGAAAATGTGCTGGTTCTGGAAACGGCGGGAAAGCTCCAGCGCGCGATTGTACGTTGCGCCCACTTCCGCCGCGGAATATCCCTCGGTCGCCACGAGGGCAGGACCGAGGGTGGCAAGCAAGTGGAGTTCTTGCATGAGTCGCCGGTCGGATTCGGAGAATTGCCGGCATTGCGCCAACGCTCGCCTCAGCAGGTCCGCCGCCTCCGTGTCCGCGTACCGCTGCCGTGCATAGGCCGCCGCCCGCTCGTAATATGCGATTGCTTCCTCCGCCATCCCCGCCTGCTCGAAGTGTGAAGCAATCTGTCCATTCCAGCTTTCGATATCGCTTCCGTACACTTCCCCCAGTGCCCGAGCCACGCGGCGATGCAGGTACCGCCGGCGAACCAGGCTAAGTTCCCCGCAGGTCACCTCCCTTAGACGATCATGAGTAAAGTCATACTCAGCGGCACCGCGGCTTTCAATGATCCTTCGGCGCCAGAGCTCGTCGAGCGCCTGCGAAACACTCGCCTCGTCCCAGTCGGTTGCCTTCTGCAGCAATTCGAATGAGAACGGCCTTCCGATGACACTGGCGGTGCCGGCGAGTTCGCACGAAGCGGGCGAGAGCTGCCCGAGGCGCGCCGCGATGACGGCATGCACCTGTGCACTTTCGATTCCGGCTCGGATGGTCTCCAGCACGAATAAGGGATTACCTCGGGTCGTCCGGAAGATCTCTTGCAGCCGATTGGCCTGTAGCGGGCTGGGGGACTCGGCACGGGCCAGCTCGGCCGTCCGCTCGGCGTCCAGTGGCTCCAGCGGAATTTCGACTACCATCCCAAACTGCCGCAAAGTAGAGATAAACATCGTAAAGGGATGTTCGCGGCCGGTTTCTTCGGCGCGCACGGTTCCCAGCACCAGAACGCGCGCCAACCCCGGCCAAGTCAATAGCATGCTTAGACACTCGAAAGACTCGGCATCGCACCACTGCAAGTCATCCAGATAGAGGAGAAGTGGCTTGCGGGCTTTTGCAATGGCAGCGCTGATCGATTCGTAGAAACGAAGTCGCTGCCAGCTTTCGGCGAGTGGGCTGGGTTCTGCGGCCCCGGCTGGTATCTTGGCACCACACTGCTCACGAATCTCCGGCACCAACCGAGCCAACTCTCCCACCTGGGCGGTCGTCAGGCTTACCCATCCCGCGCGAATCGGATCTGAACGAAGACACTCCGCCACGGGCGCATAAGAAACCTGCCCCGCGCCTGCAAAACACCGGCTTCGAACGGCCGCATGTCCCTGCCGCAGGCATGTCTGATATAGCTCGTCGGCGAGCCTGGTCTTTCCGATGCCGGGCTCGCCGGAGATCACCACCACGCGAGTACCTCCTGCGGCCGCGTAATCCCAAGCTGACGCCAATCCCTTCCATTCCTCGGTCCGCCCGATCAGAGCCCGAGCTTTCTCTAATCGCACTCCCGTCTTCGCCATGACCGGTCCTGGAGGCTGTCCCGTCGCCGCTTCCCGTTCTGGACTGGTTCTTAGGAGGCGTTCAAAGAGTTCCACGGTAGCAGGTCCTGGATTCACGCCCATTTCACGCCGGAGGGCGCGTTGGCACCGATGATACGCGCGAATGGCGCTCGCGCGGTCCCGGTTCGCAACATATAGCCGGATTAGGAGCTGATAGTGCGACTCAGAGAACGGATCGAGCGCCACGAGGCGCTCGGCCAACGGAATAGCCGATTCGAACTGCGCCCGCCCCTCGCAGAGCGCCGCGAGCCTCTGTAGTACGTCGCATAAGCGCTGCCGGTACTCTTCGCGAATGGGCATGAGCCAATCATCGTAAAGAGCAGGCAGCAAATCGTCTTCGTAAATCTGTGCAGCCGTTGTGAGTGACTGAAGTTCACCGGCCAAGTTACTATCGGCTCGCGCTCGCGCGGCGTTCTGGACAGCCTTCTGGAATTCCGCGGCGTCGACGGTGCAGTTTTCACCAATTCGCCACCGAACGGCGAAATGAGTGATCTCTAACAGGTCGCATGCAGGCGGCAACGCGCGCTTCAAATTATGAATCAACTGACGCAGGTTTGTGCGGGCTTGCGATTCGCTGGAAGCGGGCCAAAATAGGAATGCGAGGTGCTCGCGAGGCTGAGCCCCCTCGCCATGGAGAATCAAATAAGAAGCCAGGGATTGGAGTCGGCTAGTGTTAAGGGCCGTGAGCGGACGTCCTTCGAAGCTGATCTGCAAATTCCCGAAGAGCTTGATCCTCATGAACCCCTGACTCCGTAGTTTATGACGGAACGGTTCAAGGGCGGGTGTGCCGATGCCGCACCCCACTTGTCTCGTTGTCCCCCATTTCAGAAGCACGTGAGGCGCGGAGGACGAGTCGTGTGACTACGGTCGCATAGCGCGGGCGAGTTCGCTGCTTGTTATGTCGTAATATCGTCGCCTCCTGTGCTAGGATGGTGATCGCGAGATGGCCGTGAGCTACTCTGTCGCCGGCGGCAAATTCGTTGCGCAAAAACCCCGTGTTTGGCTGGCCCAGGTCTCGAGGACTTCGGGGATCTCCCCCGACGGCAAGCGCCTGGCCATCCTGGCGCAGCCAGACCCGGTAGACACGCCGAAGGCCGAAAACGAGGTGGTGCTGCTGCTGAATTTCTTCGATGAGCTACGGCACCGCGTGCCCGAAGTCAAACAGCTCGAAGCAAGCCTACTTGCGCAAGCCGCGCGGGAAACCGGGCGTCTTCCCTCAGCTTGTCGAACTGGGGTCCCACGCCGAGATGCACCAGGCCAGGATCGCGGCCAGCGATAGCCTGATCCAGGTGTTCGAACGCAGCATCCAGTTCGCCGGCTTCAGCGTGCAAAAGCGCCCGTTGAAACGCTGGAATCGCGGCTGCGCCGAGCCGGACAACGGCTGACCGCCCGCCTCCGGCGTAGGCATTTTTCATGGGATCGAGCGCCGCGGCGGGAACACCGTAACATTCGGCGTGCCGGATGACCTCGCGCAGATGCGCGTCAAATCGCCCGTCTTCCAATACACGCCGGCAAGGAACTCGCGAGCCAGCAGTTGGTTCGGATCAAGATCCAGAGCTCTATTGGCCCAGCGGATCGAGTCCTCAAAGTTCCGTAGGTTCCAATAGGATTGCACGAGTCCCAGATGCACCGCGGCAGAATGAGGTTGGTTCTGCAAGCAGCGCTGTTTGATTCGTAGGCCTTCCTCAAGCCGGCCTAAGGATTCGAGCAGTTGCCCGTACAATAGCTGCGCCTGCGTATGATCGGGAGCCAAGTCCAGCGCGCGATCGAGGCTTCGCTCCGCGCCCGTCCAATTCCAGTCGCTCAAGAAAAGTACCGTGGCCAAAGCGACTTGAGCGTCAGCGGACGCCTGGTCCATCGCCAGCGCCCGCAAGGCAGCCGCGCGGGCCTGTTCATACGCCTGCTGCGTAAGCGAAAGCCGGAACTGCGCTTGAGCGCAATAGGCCAAAGCAAGGCCCGAATGCGCCGCGGACCAGCTTGGGTCCAATGCGATAGCGCGCTGGAAAGCCTCGATCGCCTTCGGCACTTCCCAGAGGGACGCCGTCAGTAAGCAAGCTCGGCCTCGGCCAACAAGTTCGTAGACCTCACTGTTGGCCGGAAGAATCCCGAACCTCCACTCAGGTGCGGCTTCCACGCGCGCACGGAACCGGTAACCCGCCTTGGACACAGTCTCGATGTACCACCGGCCGCCGTCTCCTAGCGCCTTTCGGATTCCAGAAATATGAACGGCGAGGACACCTTCCTCCACGAACGAATCCCCCCAAACCTGGTCGAGTAATTCACGCTTGGTTACCAGGCGTCCTGCATTCCTCACCAACGTTGCTAACACGTCGTGAGCCTTAGGCGCCAGCGCCAACGCTTGGCCGTCGCGGCGAAGCTCTCTTCCAGCCGCGTCGAACGTGAACTCGCCGAACACGTACTTTTCGGGGGAGGGCAACAAAACTTAAGCGAATCTTAGCAAATTCGAAAGGACTCGCCACCGCCTTCGGCCCTGTAGCTGCAGGGAGGTTCGAGTCATGGCAAGTCCATTTATCGGTACCTGGATTCTGAATGTGAGTAAGTCGCAATTCGATGCGAATCATCGGCCTACTGGGGGAAGCATGCGATTCGAGCTCGACCCGGAAGACAATCTTTTGATGACCCGCAGAGGGTACTGCCGAAAGCGGCGCAAAGGTCACCGAGCGTCCGCAGACGTTCGTGCGCGACGGGATCACTCGTCCTCTGGGCGGCTTTCCCGGGCTCAGCTCGGTCTGCCGCAGCCCGAATGAAAACACTCTAGAAGCGGAAGCCAGGCGCGAGGATGGCACGATTGTGGGCAGGGGCGTCTACGCAGTCTCCGAAAACGGAAAAACGATGACGGCAACCACGTCAGGCTTCGACTCTCAGTTGCGCCAGTTTGAAATCCAAACGGTCTGGGACAGAGGATAGTGTTTCTGAGGAGTTTGCGTTTTGCGCAAATTTGACGGAACCGCCTGGCCGTCCTGGCGCGGCCGGACCCCGCCGATGCGCCCAAGCGGATCACGAGATCGTGTTGCCGCTGAACCTCGTCGGCGAGCCGCGGCGCTCCAATCGGTTCGATGTGAGGGTCGCGTTGGATGCGCGGTCCGCCAACCGAAATGCCTAAAGTTGGCGACGGATAGGTGGGATAAGATCGTGGAGCGAAATTCGCGGGTGCCCTCTTGGCGGTCTCTGACTCCTGTGGCGATGTAGACTGGCGTGCCCATCACGGCGTCGACTGCTGTCAAGGTTTCGTCGTCCTGTGTGTTGGCCAGACCGAAGTCCGGCACTTTCACGCCCGCCTTGGCGAGCAAGATGTTGCTAGGCTTGAGATCGCGATCGACGATCCCTTTCTTATGAGCTGCAGCCAAGGCTTCCGCGATCTGAGCGCCAAAGCGAAGCGCCGCCGCCATCGGAGCGCCACTGGCGATGCGCGGCGAGAGCGTCGTGGCCTCCGCCAGTTCCATGACCGGGTAGTTGGGCCCGACGTCGTAGAGAGTGCATATGTGCGACTGATTGAGTTGTGGTTCAGCCGCGTATCGCGGGCGCGATATACTTCGCCGATGCCGCCAGCTCCCATGCGCGCTTCGACTTCGCAGCGTCCTAGGCGAGTCCCAGTGGCGAGGATCGTTACGGTTTCCTCCGGGAGTGCTTCCCACGCCGGCCGGTCCAGCAGGGAGCCACGCTGGATCAGCATCTGTTCCACCTCGCGCTTGATCTCCGGATCGGCTCGATTGAGCAAGCGGGCCCGCTCGGCAGGCGCTCAGGCAAAGACCCCATCATATAGGTCTTCGATCTGTGCCAGCGTTGAGAGTCCATGGGCTGCACCGGTCGCTCCTTAGGTGGCGGTAAGTTCTTTCAGGAGCCACGCCCTAGCCAGTCGCCAATCGCGCATCACCGTATCGGGCGAGACTCCCAACACCTGGGCGGTTTCGCCGACCTCAAGCCCGGCGAAAAAACGTAGCTCGACAATGCGCGCTTTCCTGGGAGCCACCTGAGCCAAGGTATTCAGCGCATCGTCGAGAGCGACGATTTCGGCGGGCCGATTCGCGGTTAAGGCGATGGCCTGTTCCACGCCGATTCCGGTTGTCCGGTGCCCGTGTTTGGCGGTCAATCGCCGGCGTGCCCGATCCACCAGGATTCTGCGCATCAGGGTCGCGGAAACGGCAAAGAAGTGATTGCGATGCTGCCAATCCAGCTTGGACATGTCGGCTAGCCTCAAATACGCCTCGTGGACCAGATCCGTAACTTGCAGAGTTTCTGCCGCTCCTTCATCTCGCAGGCATCGTCCGGCAACTCGCCGGAGTTCCCGGTAAACCCTTGGAATCAGAGCGCGCAAGGCGTCTTGGTCGCCGTCGGCACAGGCCTGTAACAATTCGGTGGTCTTCGATATATGCGAATCGGCCATACGCCCTTTCGTCAGAGTATACGACTTCGGCTGGATAAGAATTTCAGAGGCGGTTCCAGTTTTCGCTCCCCGATTTCGCTTTAGAGGTGTACGCGGGAGACAAATTCGATATATGGCCTGCGACAGAAAAGAGGACATCATGAAAAGCCAACTTCGATTCGCGACGATCGCGCTGCCGGCGCTGCTGGCCGTGCTTGCTCCGGCGGCGAGCGCCGGTTGCGGGGACGTCAGCCAGATGCAAGCCCCGTTAGTGTTCCCGGCATCTCAGGGTACGTCCCAGACTACAGCGAACGCCCAGGCGTTAGTTCAAAGGGCGGCCGTCGCGGCGGCAGCGATGAATTCCGGGGCGGCGACATTCAACACCGCGAGCATCGTCGGATTGTGGAGCATCCAACTCATTTCGCAGGGGAACGCAAACAACAACCCTTCGATTCCGGATGGCGCTTTGCTCGACTTCGGATACACCGAGTGGCACAGTGATGGGACGGAGATTTTCAACTCCGGCGGCCGCGCTCCAGCGACGGAGAATTTTTGCCTGGGCGTCTGGGTGCGATCCGGATTTTTCACGTATGAACTGAACCACATCGCTCTGGGCTACGATGCGACCTCCGGCCAACTCAACTCGAAGTCAATCATTCATGAGAGCATCACGCTGGACCCTGGCGGCAACATTATCACCGGCACGGTCACCATCACCGTTTTCAATCCGACCACGAATGTGCAGGTGGACCAGTTGACCGGCACAATCACCGGGACGCGGTTCACGGTGGACCAAACCACGCCGTAACCGCAAAGTGGATGGCCTCCCCGGGGCAATTCTCAAGGCAGGAAGTTGCCCCGCGCGGAGGCCATCGGTCCACAAACGGCGAGGGTCTCGTTGTGAAGGTGTCAAAGAGCTGGCGTAACTTGGGTACGAATCTTTCTGCCGTGGAGTGGGCCGCAAAACGCATACCTAAACGCCAGTACGATTCCAACCTTGACCTGCGTGATCTATGCGATGTATGTAACCGCGCTGGGGCGGGCGGCAGAAGCAGAGGAGCGGCTGCGACGCGTGGTGGAAGCGGAACACCTGCCCCGTGCCTCCCTGGCCGAGCAGGGCTTCAATCCTGTAAGGGCCCAAGCTCGATCCGGCCATTACCTGAGTCTGGGTGGAATCCATCGTCAGCTCGAATGCTGCTTGATCGAGTATTATCCGGCCGGACTTTTGCGCCAGCATCTGCTGGACTCCCGCCGCTTGTCGGGATCGGCACCCTCAAGGGCCCAATCCCCGTGATCGCGGGCAAGGTTGTACAAATCCTCGATTTGACGCCAGCGTTCGGGAGTCATTCGGTGCTCACCGATTGTTACTCAATCATATTTCCGCCATTTAGAACGACGCAACCCGCTAAGAGCGGGATCTGTGCTCGATCCAGATTAGTTTGCGCGATCCACAGAGCACGAAACCGTCTTTCCCCTCCTGGAATTAGGCCCCTTTGCATATGTTCATCGAACTGACTGATCATTAAAAGGTGCGTGTAGCACCCGCGTTTTGGCCGGGTATATAAAAAGGGGGCCCAACTCGCCAACCGCCGGCGCGTCGGCAATCCGCGCGCCATATTCAGTCGCTTTGCCGATGGAGAGTTTGCCGTTCTTCAGATCTCTCCCTCAAGTGGCGCGGCCGTGGCCGCATCCTCCATCATCAGGAAGCTCGAAAGGATGCGTCGTGCGTCGCTGCTGGTAGAAATGTAATCAACCGTTGCCATGCGCCTCCGCAGGGGCGAACGAAAAGGTGACGCCCACGGCATTCGAGCCCCGACGCCAAGATCTCATCGAGCCAGCGCGTTAATTCACATTATGGCTTTCTAAGGGGGCCGCCGCTAACGCCTTGACAGCTGGGGCGATCAGGCCTTACTCACGAGCGCCAGTACAAATCGCGAAACGTTCTGCACATCCCTTGGCTCTACGACCGGGAGCCACGGCAATTGAGTTTGTATGACAAACTTGGCGGTGAGCCAGAGGTTGCCGCGCCGCTGGACGGCCTCTACACGCGGGCTTTGGCTGATCCCTTGCTCCAACCGTTCCTGGAAAATGTCGAACTAGCCCGCCTACAAGCACATCAGTACGCGTTTATTTCGCAGGTCCTTGGTGGTCCGCATCAATACTCGGGCCCCTCTTTGATCGCCGCACATCTCAAATACGCCTCGGGGTCGATCCTGTTTAGCTTCGCTGATCTCAGTAGGCTAGATTCCTGCTCCGCGTTCGCCGCCTGCGTCCAATCCCCCGAACATATGGTTCTTACGCACCAAAGTGACTGCCGCTCAAAGACCTGGATCGTTTTCTGTGGGGACGCATGATTGGGGCTCTTGGGCTGAACACGCCGATTTCGAGTTCTGCCACGCTTACGCATCTTTCGGCTTCTCTTTATTTTGCGTCGCGTTACTGTGCCCCGTTTCCTCCCGGGCCTTTGTCGTCGCCACCCAATATTCCAACCGGTGCATAATCGAAGGGTTCTCGTCCAGAAGCTGCGCCACGGCCTCCTCGCTTGGGACGTTGCTGGGTGGAGGTAGCAATCCTTCCAAGTAGGCCGTCAACTCCTTGCGAAGGTCTTTGGGTAGAATGCTGTCCAAGTATTCCAGAGCCACACCCTTAACCCTGGTTCCGTCGGCTTGAAGCGCGCGAAAGGCCTGCCGGACGGGCCTCCGTGGCAGCACCAACCCCAGCAGAGTAAAGATGTGAGCCACCGTCTTGGCCTTGCGCTCCATCAGGGCTGTCCTCATACCGCTTGCACCAGTACTCGTTCCAGGGACCAGTTTTCGGGTGTGAGCCAGTTCATGCCGCACCACATCGAAGACGAAGCTCTGTTCGAGCGCAAAACTAGTCTGGCGCGCAGCGATCCTCTCGAGCGCCTTGGCGCAGCGTGTCCGCACTTCAAACCGGGCGTCCAGTAAGTTCGCGCTCAGACCGTCCCAGGCCAGACGGCTTCGGAACGAGCTCAACACCTTGGGAATGCGCTTGCGGATGTTGAAGCTGTTGGTTGGATCCAGCAGTCCGTCCACTAGCTGCCCAGCGATACCATCCCCGCATCTGCACAATGTATCAAAGGCAGCTTGCGCGACATCGTCCCGGTCTAGCAACCGAATAACCTGCGGAGTAACAACTGGTGAGAGCGCTTCCGGCCGCTGCAGCGCCGCTCGAATTCGCGAGGCGCTGTCGGAGCGTAGCTCCACCAGGGTCTGGATCGCTGGGTCAGTCACGGGCAGCGCAGCGTCAACGGCCGTGCGTATGACTTCTCCAGGACCCAAAAATGTTCCGGTGGTTGAGGCCATGCTGAGCGCAAGGGCTTGACTGTCCAGTTCCTCGAGCTTTCCCGTGGCCGCCGGCATGACATTGTCTGCGTGATGCGCGAGTCCCCTCTCTAGGACCTTGACGTAGACCCGGTCCAGTCGCAGGGCGATCCACGCGCCCGCCGCCGCCAGCGCGCCAGTGAGCCCGAGGATTGCCGTAACAGCAGCCTGGGACGGCAGAGTCAGTAACAACTGTACGCTGGCGCCGGCCAATCCGTCGCCTAATCGCTCGGCGCCGATGTCGATGACCGATTTGATCGACCGCTTTTCTGCCTCCGGCATCGGTGTGTAGAACAACTCGTAGCCGGATCGGTACAGTGAGCCCCGCAGCAGAATCTCCAGCGCCCGGCTAAAAGTCAGGGCGGCTAACCCAGGCGCGAAGATCGTGAGGACGCTGGCTCCGGTCACGGCCATCGGCAATGTGGCGACCGTAGGGCCGGGACCAAACCGTCCCAGCCATCTTCGGTTGATGCCCATCTGGACGGCGAATGCGATCAGCGCAGTCGTGGTGTTGAAGATGGCGAAGAATCGTGTGAGGGGAGCTCCCTTTTCGAAGTGTGCCGCGGCTGAGGCCTTAAACAGATAATCCAGCGTGGACGCGCTCATCGCCGCCAGCACCACCAGTCCGGCCAACCCCATCAAGTACGGCGCGCCGGAGATCACTTCAGGAAAAGACGGGGCCTGCGCGTGCTTTGCCGCTTCGCGAGCCGGTGCAAATCGGAATAACGCGATGGCGCATAGCAATTGCAGCACGCCCAAAAGCAAGAGAAGGCTTTGTAAGGATGCGAGCGCGGCGACACGTTCTGCCATCACACCTCCCGCCAGAGTTCCT
This sequence comes from Bryobacteraceae bacterium, assembly GCA_030041495.1. Classification (GTDB taxonomy): domain Bacteria; phylum Acidobacteriota; class Terriglobia; order Bryobacterales; family Bryobacteraceae; genus Palsa-187. The sequence goes on from JASHNT010000009.1 coordinate 12,758, forward strand.
AGAGTTCCGGCAGCAGCGATCTGCCCGAAGTGACGCCGGGCCTGCCGTGGATCGAACCGCTCATTCGCCAGAGCCCAAAAGCCGGACAGAAGAACCGATCCTAGAGCGACGATATGCAGATATACGATAACGGCAATAAGGTGGGGAAACTTTGGCAGTAGAGCCCATTCGATTAGATGCAGTGCCGTTCCCGCAGCGTAACCCACGGGGATGATGCGAGCCGGGCCAAAACGCCGAAGCAGTGCCGCATTTAACGTTGCGGTAAGCAGCGAGCACAGAGCCGCACCTCCCATCATCGCCGGCAGCGCCGAACTGGGGAACTCCGAGAGAAACAGGCTATCGCGTGTGGTCTTGCCGGCCCACTGCCATGCCATCATGATGGCCGCCGCGGCTAGGGCCTGGGGAACCAGCGAAGCGCTCCGTACCCGGCCGTTTTCCATAAATTGCCGGTCATTTTATCAAAGTGTTATACTTCCGGCATTCAAGCAGCAGTGAGGGAGGCCCCATGAAAGCAGCATTTCTTGGCTTGGCAGCTCTGGTTTCCTTTCAGCTCCACGCCGCCGATACCTTAACCTATGAGCAGCAGGAACAGTTCCTCAAGACCGCCAAAATCGTCAGCGCGAAGGCGTCGAAAAAGGGCACTACCGGCACGGTTCGCGTCACCATGAGCGACGGCAACATAACTCACGATGCCAGCGTTCAGCGCATCGACGACCATGAAGCCGTCTTTCAGGGTCAGAACGGCACCACGGAGCTCAATTTCAAGGACACCTATGTGTTCAATATCACGGGCTGGAGACTGGCTGAGTTGCTCGGCATTGCCGACATGGTGCCCCCATCTGTGGAACGCAGCTACCAAGGAGCGAAAGGGTCCTTTACCTGGTGGATCGACGACGTTCAAATGGACGAGGCCGAACGATTAACCAAGAAAATCAGTCCACCAGACCAGGAGCACTTCAACCGGGAGATCCAGGTAATGCACATCTACGATCAGTTGATGTACAACACGGATTCTAACGCCACCAACTTGCTCATCGACAAGCAGTGGCGCCTCTGGTTCATCGACCATACGCGCGCCTTCCGCATGCAGAAGACTCTGCTCGATCCGAAGATGATCACGAGCTGCGATCGCAACCTGCTGGCAAAAATGAAGGCTCTGGATGTGCCCACTCTGCAAAAGACCATGGGGGATTACCTCAATAAGAACGAAATCCAGGGCCTCTTGGCCCGGCGCGATTTAATCGTCAAAACGATTGAGTCAAAAGGTGAGAGCGCCCTCTACGACCGGCCGCCACGCTAAGCCCTGGCGCTCTACCGCTGGCTCTCGTTCAAACTCCGCCGCAATTTGGAATCCGGCGGCTCCAGCGTCGCCACCGTGCGTAAATAGTCTGCCACATGTGCGCCGTCCACCGGAAAATCCACTTTCCGGCCGCGATGCATCGCGTAATACCTTCCGCTCTCCACTAGCAGGCAGGCAGGAGGACCACCGAAGGCCGCCGACAATCCGACGTCGATGGCGAACACCTTGCCCTGGAACCTTGGCACGATTGCCAGCACTGGAGTGTGGCCAACCACCATGTGCCGTGCATCGTGATTTTTCAGGAACAGCCCAGCGGCGTCCGCCGGCGCGCGATCGCTCTCCGGCAACTCGACCAGACCTCGATACCAGAGCGGACCGTCCGGATCCAACGCGATTCCGCCCCCGGCTTTGCTGGGATCCGCCAACTCCTCCCGAATGCCTTGGTTAATCGAATTCATGTCGGCAGTGGCGTATTTGGGGCTGATTCCGCCATGCAAGAACACCAGATCGTTGACCTTGATGACCGCATTCTTCTGCCGCAGCCACTTGCCATACTTTCCTTCTGCGGAGAAAGCTCTTTGCCGCTCTACCCATCCCAGCGGATGCTCCGCCTCGAACTTCTTTTGGAACTCCGCTTTGCGCAAAACTACCGTACCGCGCCGAGCCTCGGCCCAGGCTGCCTCCAGAGCTTGCTGACGCAAATCCTCGGAATCCACACCCCTAAACGCTTCGTAATCCGCTCTGACCACATAACGCCAGTCGCCAAACACGTTCATGGTCTCGTGGTTGCCGAGCAGAGCGTGCACTTGTCCGCCTGCCGAGGCCGCACGTTCCTCAAGCGACATCAGCAGATCCATCACCTTGCGCGAGGCGTTACCGCGATCGATGAAATCTCCAGGCAACACCAGGTGCGCCTTTCCGCCGGTCCACGATGTTCCGTTCGCGCCAATCAGTTTTGTGGTTCTAAGCAGTGTGACGAAGACCTCGTAGTCCCCGTGGACATCTCCGATAGCGATGAGTCGTTCGACTCCATCGAAGGATTCCTGCTTAGGCGAGTCTGTCCGCTGTGCCTGTAGCAGGGGAGTGGTGGCCAGCAATTGGGCGAAACGTCTGCGTGACAGCATCGGACCCAAGCGAGTTCCGGCAGGGACGGGCATTGCGTTCAGTCGATTTTATCGCAAGGAAACCGGATGAGGAGGGATTGTGGACGTATCACGCCATGGTTCTTACGCACCAAAGCGACGGCGCGCAACGCTCGCTTGGCTGCGTTGTTATCCACCTCGATGAGGTCCGTGCTCACAAAATCGGGTAAGTTGTTCAAGGCCGCGTCGAGCAATTTCCCTCTGTCGGATTAAACGGCCCGAGCCGGAAGCAGCGTTTGTAGGTAACCCCTACCTCCGAAACTCGACTTGCACGAATTAGCCGGACCGGTCCGTCATAAACTACGGAGTCAATGGGACAAAACGTGTTGCGGCATGACCCTGGATCTTCCCTGCCGAGCAGCGTATCGTACAGCAGCGCGCCTTTACCATCGGGCCAAGCTCGTCACCCAAAGGGCGGCAGTAGCGTCCATAAGAGAAACCTCTCTACTCGCCTGCATGCTCATCGACCGCCCGAAATGTTGGTGCGTAGGATTAAGCCGCACCGGCACAACCACCATATTCGCCGCCCTTCGTGTCTTGGGCTACAAGGCCGCACATAATCCGGAGTTCGACGAATTGAAGAGCCTTGAAGCAGGATCAGATATAGGAGTCACAGTCTTTTACAAATACCTCGACTACAAATACCCTGGCTCAAAATTTATTCTCACGCTGCGCGATCTTGATCCTTGGCTTGAATCGATGAAGTACATCATGGATCTCTCACCCGTGCAATCGCGTGAATGGGATCTGCCGATTCTGCGGCGCATGTTACTTTATGAGACCGTGAATTTTGATCGCGATAAGCTGATTCACGCATATCATCGCCACCTCGAAGATGTCCGCCGCTATTTTCAAACCAGACCGGGGGATCTTCTAGAAATGAACCTGGCGGAAGGGGATGGTTGGAACAAACTCTGTCCTTTCCTTGGCCTGCCAGAGCCACCGGTAACCTTCCCCTGCCTCAATCGGCGCCGCATGCGGTCAAAGTCTGTTGCGTAGCGTCGCCACCGCGGACACAGCGTCCGCCTCAGATAGAGAATCGCTTAGGTGGTAGTCAAACAGATCCACTCGCCTCCCGGCGCTTGCCGAAAGGCGCACGGCTCGGCGAGCCAGCCACCGGCCATCAGGCGAGGGCCAGAGACATTCTTCAATAAGCGAAAAAGAGCATACGCGTGGCGGTGCGCTCTTGCTCACGGACAGGTGAAATTATTTGACTTTTGGCGCGATCCTCAATCGTAATCTTCCCCGATAGCTTCGGCGTCAAGCTCGAATAGAAGCTTCAGAGTCACTCAAGTCGCTTATGTCTTTCGCGGGAGTATCCTTGGCGTCGCGCTTACTGGGCCGAGTCAAAGCTTCAGCGGTCATCCTCGAACTGCTGGCAGTCAGCGGCTGCACGTATCTTCCCGTAATTGGAGTGGGTCCACATCGAATGAATGAAGGATTCGTGGGGACTACGCGAAATCCGCAGGTGGCACTTTACTCGATCACGCCGCGATCCCCGGCTAAGGTAAGGATTCAGTTCGGTCCGGATACGAACTACGGACTACAAACCTGGGCTCGTGAGGCCGACGGCCATACCCCGGTTAGCATTCTCGTTGCGGGCATGGCCGCCAGCGCGACCTATCACATGAGGGCCACGATCCGTTTCCCGGACGGTAGCACTCTACGCGACGTTGACCACGTATTTCACACGGGACCTCTACCCGAGCGAATGCGCGACTGGCAAATCCGGACTTACTCGCGCGGACCGGAGAGCATTGAGCCCGGACTGGAACTCTTGGATTCGAGCACCGGCATCAAATCACAAATCGTCATCGCTGATCTTAGCGGCAGAATCTTGTGGTGGTACGAGATGCCCGAACGCCAGACCACCAAGGAAATTGTGTCCCTAAGGGAAAGAGCACATAGCCTAAGCCGCATAGCGGATTGGTTCGGCTGGCCGCTGCATTCGGGTCCTCCGAAGGATATCTTGGCCGCGACAGCGCAACGGGAAGCCCGCACGGCCATGATGACCCGCGTCGCTTCAGCTTCCGACCTGGGCATCATCACACCAGTCAAGCCACTTCCCAACGGTGATTTTCTCCTGTTGTTTGGACTGTCTTCCCAGTCGCTCCTATCGGGACCGTCGCCGAAAGGCACCTTTTCCATTCTGCGAGAGATCGACCTCGCCGGAGACACAATTCGCCAAATCACGGTTCAGCAGCTAAACCGAAAGCTTCACGACCGAGGCCATCAGGACCTGCAGTTACAGAATTTTCATCACGACGTAGAGGTGCTTCCCAACGGCCATTGGATTTTAATCGCAAACCAGTTTCGACCGGGCAGCGATCCGGATCAGGGCGAGACCGACGTTTTCGGAGACGTTCTGATCGACCTGGACGCGGACCTGAACCCGGTGTGGACCTGGAGCAGTTTTGATCATCTCGACGTAAACCGCCACCCCATGTGGTTTCCGGATTGGACGCATTCGAATGCCGTCGTCTACACGCCCGACGACCACAATCTCCTGCTCTCGATGCGGCATCAGAGCTGGATCATCAAGATCGACTACCGCGATGGGACGGGAAGCGGCAAGGTGATGTGGAGGTTGGGCGCCGGCGGCGATTTTCGGCTGCTTAACGGCCGAGACCCGGAGGATTGGCAATACGCACAGCACCTGCCCGCCATTTTGGGACCCCGGAGCGCTGGCGTATTCCGGCTGACGATGGTCGACAATGGCGACGCCCGCCTTCATGAGGACGGCAGCCGCTGCGTGGAACCAGGTGCGGGCACGTCGGGGGCCCCGTGCTATACGACGATTCCTATCTTTGAAATCGATGAGAAGGCCATGACGGCGAAGATCCTTGCTCGCAAGGTTCTTCCGCCAGACGAGTATTCCAATTGGGGCGGTGGCACGGTCGTGCTGCCGGATGGACGAATTGAGGCGACCCTGAGCTCTCAGATCAATGACGGCAAACCTGGATCACGAGTGCTGGAGCTAACACCTGATGCGCCGCCCAAGGTCGTTTGGCAAATGGAGACAGAAACGTCGATTTATCGTGCGCAACGAATCCCTAGTCTGTATCCGGGTGAGCAATGGTCAACATTTTCTTTAGTATCCAAAGATGAACGACATCCGTAATCACCCGATGATCCATTCAAAGTTCCACCGGGTCCCGCCGTCGTTGGCCGCCCGTATCGCCTACGGGATTTGGGTGGACGGTGCAATGCGGCCGCTTATCCGAACGATGGAAAAACTGGGGCGAGCCGATCGCGTCTTTCGGGCTATCCGAAAGCGGCAGATCGCGGAACTGTCCCAGTCGAATCCGTTTGACGGCTACACGCCAACGGAACATGACGTGTTTGTCGCAACCTATGTCAAGAGCGGGACGAACTGGATGATGCAGATCGTTCACCAACTGTTGAACCATGCGACGGCCGAATACGAACATATTCATCAGGTCGTGGCCTGGCCGGCAGCCGGCTATTCCGCGCCCAAAGGCGATTACGCAACTCCCTTGGACGATGATTCGGTATGGAAGGCGTCGCCCGAGAACAAACGAGTGATCAAGACTCATTTCCACTGGAACGATCTCCCGTACTCAAGACGAGCGCGGTACATTATTGTGATCCGCGATCCAAAGGAAGTATTCGTGTCGAGTTATTTCTTCTTTGGTGTCGCCTTTCCGCTCCCGACTCTGGATACTTGGTACAGGCTGTTTTGTTCCCCGGACTTTCCGGTAGGCGGCTCCTGGGCCGAGAGCACTGCCGGCTATTGGGCGCAACGGGACCGCGAGAATGTTCTTATCGTTTCTTTCAAGACGCTGAAGCGTGACTTGGCGGGAACGGTGCGGAGAGTGGCCACGTTTCTGGATGTCCGCGCCACAGACCACGTGATTCGAGAAGTCTGTAGCAAGTCCTGTTTCGAATACATGAAGCGCGCTGAGAACAAGTTCGCCGTCTGGAGGATGATTCCCTGGCGTTCGGCCCCGCCCCTAGTCCGAAGGGGACCTCACGGCGGTCCCGCGGAACTGCTCGATCTTGAGAAACAGGTGGCAATGGACGCGCATTTTGCCAGGGAGCTGAAACGCCTCGGTTGCGACTTAGACTACGAGGAATTCTGTGAACCGGCTTCGGCGTCCAACGTATAAACGGCGGAGCAATAATAGACCACGCGGCGCCGCCTGAGCGGCGAAAGGTAAACCGGTCGCGGTAGGAACGGCCATTGCAGACCGCCCCCGCACAGATCCGTATATGCAGAGTACCGCATACGGCTCCTGCTGATCGGCGACAATTAGAACGCCCTGCCGACGACAATTTAAATTCCCTGTCAGCAACAACCATCGAAGTTCGCGCCTGGGGCGAGTCAGGAGGTTGAAGAGGTTGTCGAAAACGGAAACGAAGGATTTGGCCGCCGCCAAGGCGGGCATGGACATAAAGATGGCACGGAAATATCTGGCCGACGGGCGCTTGCCGAGCGGGGTCAAGCCGGAGCGGAACTGGCGCACTCGGGCCGACCCGTTTGAAGGGGCGTGGGAGGAGATCCGCGAGCAGATCCCAAATACGCAGATTTAGGACACTACCCAAGGCGGTCGTACTACGTTCTGAACGCTTCGCCCACTTCAGCGACATACGCAAGGTCGGCTTAAGAGACTGTGGCTCAGTAGCCCGTCGCCGACATCGGGGCGTGCCTCGCGTCGTCAAATACTGGTAATCCTTCAAGGGGCAGGTGTTCTTCTGTGTCCGGCAGCGGGAAGACTTTGCGAATTTCATAGGACGTGGCACGCTCCGCTGGGATGCGCCCGATGGTTCGGATCATGGCACGGAATTCCCCTGGAGAAACGTACTCGCCGAAATTTGCGCCCGCTGCTTTGGAGATGCTCTCTTCCATCAGGGTGCCGCCGAAATCATTTGCGCCTGCTTCCAGACAGGTGAGCGATTCTTCAAACCCAAGTTTGACCCAAGAGACTTGAATGTTGTGGATATAGTTGTTAAGTAGAACGCGCGAGAGCGCATGAACAATCAGATCCTCGTGGACCGAACGACCAGCGCGCGCGCGTCCGCTGTGGAAAAGCTTAGTCCGGGAATGAATGAATCCTAGTGGAACAAACTCGGTAAATCCTCCCGTGTCTTTCTGAATATCGCGGAGCAACAGCAGATGCCTTACCCAGTGTTCGGGAAGCTCGGTGTGGCCGTACATCATCGTGGATGTCGAGGGAATCCCGAGGCTATGAGCCGTCCGGATGACTTCAATCCACTGGCGCACTTTCAGCTTGTTGGGACTCAAAGACCTGCGGACCTGATCGTCGAGAATTTCTGCAGCCGTCCCGGGAATGCTGTTCAAGCCCGTGTCTTTCAACATCAGCAGGTACTCGCGCAATTCGAGGCGTGTCTTCTCCACGCCGTAGGTGATCTCCATCGGGGAGAAGGCGTGCACGTGAAGGCCGGGCAAACGTTTCTTGATGGCTTGGAGAAGCTGTGCGTAATAATAGCCGTCCAGATTTTTCGGCAAGCCGCCCTGGATGCAGACTTCAGTGGCGCCAAGCTTAACAGCCTCCACCGACTTGGCCACCAGGGTATCCGTGGAATGAAAATAAGCGTCCGGGGCATCCGGCCCTCGACTGAAGCCGCAAAACGCACAGCCCACAATGCAGATGTTGGTGAAATTCAAATTTCTATTCACGACATAGGTAATACGGTCTCCGACGACGCGGCGCCGGATCTCGTCGGCAACCCTTACCAGCGCCAAGAGGTCATCCCCTTCAACGTTTGCCAGAATCAGGCCCTCTTCGAATCCAAGATCCTGTCCGGCGAGCGCCTTCTCCAGCGCGTTTGCGACGTCAGGATGTGCCGCCCGAAGAGCTTGGTCCCAGGGAATCTCTCTCCATCCAAGATTTGCCGGTTTCAACATGTTTCACACCTCTCACGAGCATAACCATCGTTGCCCTGGAGTCTTCGCACGTGCGGTTGAAGGCGGGCGTTTACGAACTGCGGCCTGGTGGAAAATTCCGGATAGATTGCCAGCCGTTCACGCAAAACAAATCCCTGGCCGGCGGACCTTGCGGACAGTGCAGAGATTTGCGGCCAGGCGGCTTCCGGATTGATGAAATCCTTCGTAACCGGAGAGATTCCGCCCCAATCGTTGATCCCGGCCTTGAGCAAGTCGGGATAGTCTTTCGCCAGCAAATTGGGCGGAGACTGAATATTCATCTCCCCACCGAAAATCAATCGGGCGACTGCGATGGTTCGCTCCAATTCCTCGGTGGATGGCTCCGGCGCCTGCGCCATGCGAATGTCCGGCTTGGCGCGGAACGGTTGGACGATTAATTCTTGCACGTGGCCGTACTGCTCGTGGATAGCTTGAATCGTCAGGAGCGTGTCCACACGTTCCTCTGGAGTCTCGCCAATTCCGATCAGCATGCCGGTGGTGAAGGCCATCGACAACCGCCCCGCGGTCTCGATGGTCCGAATGCGAAGAGACGGCACTTTATCCGGCGCCTTCCAATGCGGGCCCCCGGCGCGAAGCAGGCGCGCGCTGGAGCTTTCAAGCATTAAGCCCGCGCTGACGTTCGTCTCTTGCAAGCGGCGAAGATCGTCCGCGCCCATCAGACCAGGATTGGAATGCGGCAACAGGCCGGTCCTGTCAAGCACCAATTCACACATCGCTGCCAGGTATTCGAGCGTGCGGTCGAAGCCCAACTTTCTCAGAAACTCCCTCGCCTCTGGGAAGACTCGCTCGGGCTGGTCGCCCAGGCTGAACAGAGCTTCTTTGCATCCCGCACGGCGGCCTGCTTCTGCCACTCGAAGAACTTCATCCGGCAGCATGTACGGCTGCACTCCAGCTTGAGGATCGGCCCGGAAAGTGCAGTAGCCGCAATAATCACGGCAGAGGTGGGTGAGAGGAATAAAGACTTTCTTGGAATAACTGACCGAACGGCCCTTAACCCTGTTCCGGACAGCAGCCGCCGCTTCGATCAACGCATCCAGCGGGCCGGCCTCCATCAGGCAAAGCGCATCCGCACGCGACAGACCGCGTTCCTCCCTTCCACGTTCAAGGGCGGTGTCCACGCGGCAAGGGGTCGCTATTTCAGCCATCATGACGCCTGTGCCAATTTTAACCCCAGGGCGTCGCCGATGTATGCTTGGCGTTATGTTGATGTGGCGTCAACGAACCCGAGGTCGGGAGCAATGGCTAACGCGCTGACAGCGATTCGTCTGCTTCTGGTGCTTCCGTTTGCGTATTTCATGGCAAGAGCAGACCGGGGTTCCGCGATTTTTGCTCTGGTCGCGTGGGTGGTGGCGCTGATTACCGATTTTCTGGACGGTCCCGTTGCCCGCCGCAGAGGAACCGTGACCGCGTTCAGCGGAACGTTCGATCACACCAGCGATTTCCTCTTCGTGGTCTCCGGATTGTATGCGGGAGCCCTGCGCGGGGCATTCCCTTGGATGCTGCCTTTCCTGATCACAGCGGCGTTTGCCCAGTACGTCACCGATTCCTACTGGATTCATCGCCACACAAAACTTCGCCCAAGCACGCTCGGCCGCTACAATGGAATCCTTTACTTCGTTCCATCCATCATGGACATCCTCATCCGGATAGGGCTGAACTTTCTGCAGCCCTTGCTTCGGGTCTTGGTCTGGTTGCTGGTACTGACCACGCTGGTATCGATGATCCAGCGGTTGACGCTCAGGAGACTACCCGAACAGCTCTCGAGTCGCCCGCCGGAGAAATAGCAGGCCCACCCCGGCGTTAAAGAAGATGAAGAAATTGTGCATGACGAATCCGAAGGCGGTCATCTGACCTGGTCGATCCGGGAAGAGCAACACCCAAAAGAGAATCGCGACTGAGTGCATCGGTCCGGGCATCGCCGCGCCGAAGAAGATCACGGGCAAGTACCCCAGCATCTCCCCAAAACCTACCGATCCTCCAAACAGTCTCAAGGCCAACGTATATACCACCACGCCGGCAAGTACGGGCGGTGCGCGCAACGCGAGCACCGCTAGGTAGTGCCACACTTTGGCCATTCGGAATGCCCGGAAAATCGGCCGGTCGCGTAACGCTATCCCAGGGCCGATTCTTCCGCTGAAGAACAAGTGGAAAAGCGCGAAGAACACAGCAGCACCCAAGGCAATCCATGGAATGACGTGGAACGCTGACTGGAAACTATTCCAGCGCAACAGCACGCCGACCGTAGCCCAAAGGATCAGACTGTAGATTTCGCAGAACATGAGCAGAAGCATGCTAGACCCGACTTCCCAGCCGGGCACTCCATCCCGGCGATTCAGATAGACGGCGATGGCCCCCTTACTGACCTGCTCGTTCACCAGGGAGAGGATGTACGCGCTGGCGCGAATGGGCAAGATATCGGCGTAGCTGATCTTGGCGTTGAACCAGTTGATTACTTTCCACACCACCAGACTGTCGAAGATCAGAAAAAAAACACAATACGGAATCATCAGAGCCAGCCATTCATACCAGTTCACGTTTTCAAAGCTTCTTGCCAAATAAGGGAACAGCCGGCTGCCCTCAGCCGCGGCCGCGTGATCGAGGCGGTTGTAGAGATAGGCGAAGCAGGCTGCCGTGATCAGCAGCGGCAAAAGACGCTGCCAAGGCTTGGCTTTTCCGGCGCCCGCGGCGGAGCGAATGGTGGTAGGCTGGCTGGTCCCGCTCATTTTTCTCTCTTGTGGCCTAGACTGTTGTTGATCATCTCGTCGATGCCGGTTAGCTGGATTCCCAATTCACGCGCAACAGGCCCAGGATCCAGATGCGTGTCGGCGGTGACCACTTCGACTACATCCGCCGAAAATCCGGGACCAGAGATGCACTGACGGAGCCTTAGCGCAAACGAAAGTAACCCCTTGGGGATCGATGTAACCCGCACCTGGCGGCCGAGAAGGCGAGCAAAGCGCTCGACGAGTTCTCGCTCTGTCAGCGAGACGGGACCAACCAGATCAAGAGTGTGATTACGCGCGACAGAAGGCTGTGCTGCAACAATTGCCGCCCGCGCCAAGTCGTCCACATAGAGAGGCTGCTGGAAATTGCGTCCGCCGCCGATCAGCTTGGCTTTGGGTCTGCTCGCATGCCGCACAAGCCCGGCGGCGCCTCCTGTTGCGGGGCCCAGCAGGAGCGGAGCGCGAAGGATCGTGTAGCACAGGCCGGAGGAACGCACCACAGCTTCCACCTGTCCCTTGGAACGGTAGTAGCCGTTGGAAGACCTATCATCCGCTCCCGTGGCGCTGACCAGAACGAATTTCTGGACGGCGCACCGCTTTGCCGCGTCCACGACGCTGCGAGCCGGTTCGACATTCGCCTGCTGATAGGTTGAGCCCGGCCGCTCGACTAGAATTCCCGCGAGGTGGACAATCGCCTCTGCCCCCTGAAATGCTGAGTCTAAACTGGCGGGATCGTCGTACAAAATCCTGACTGTTCTACTCCTTTCGCCAAGCAGCGTCCGAATCCGGTCCGCGGCTTGCTCAGAGCGGACCGCGGCGACCAGCTCGTATAGCGCAGCACCATCCTCCGATGCGCATCGCAGAATAGCTTGACCGGTGGCGCTATTGGCGCCAGTGATGACGATTCTCATGTCCTATTCCCGCGACCACTGGCACTAAGCATCGCAGATCACGCCAGGGAAATGGGCGACCCCGAGATGTCGGCCATCGGATCGGGTCTCCCGCGCGAGAACTCGAGTCAGCCGGCACCGGCGAAGAACGGTTGGGTGTAGAATTTCCGATAGGCACATTGTGGAGGAACCCAGGATGAGAAAACTAGCAAAGATTGTTGGTGCAGCGATCATTGGCTTGTTCGCCGTTCTGCTGATCATGAGCTTCACTGGTTTCGAGCCCAAGGACTGCCCGCCCGCCGATAGATCCCTGTCGTGCAAAATACCGGGGCTCTGGATAAAGGGGAAACCCGTCACTACCCCAGTCAGCGACTGGTCTTTCACGGACAAGATCCCACAGATCAAGATTCAGACACAGACCCCGTATCTGCTGCCTCATTCGGTGGTGATCTGGTGCGCCGTGTACAACGGCAATCTGTATGTGACTTCGTATCGCGGCAGACAATGGGTTGAAGATATCATCCGTGACCCTCGCGTGCGCCTGAAGATAGCGGACCAAGTGTTCGATCGTACCTTGTCCGTTGTCAACGATCCGGAAGAAAAAGCGGCCGTGCTCCAGGCGAAGGGGAAAAAATATCCCCAATGGAAGGTGCCATCGGTCTCGGCAGCCACTGTCTTTCGCGTGAATCCTGCGTAGTGCTCATCCGGGCGAAGACTTGATCTCACTGCGGCAAGACGTGAAATAGATGCATTACTGGGCCATTGGCGCTAGAGGCCAAAAGCTGAGGATTTTGGATTGCCGCCGGGCCGAGCACGGCTGCTCTCTCGTCCGGATCCGTTACATGAGATAAAACACAATCATATAAATTGTTTCCGAACTTCAAGCGAACATGCGGATCACGCATGACATTCTTAACCCAGCTCTTGCCTTGAGGAAAAGGCATGCCCGCCGGAAAGAAGGATGTAATGTAGAGCTGGCCATTGTGAACGATGTGGCCTGTCGTTACCGAATGCGGAATCAGGTACCAGGTTCGCGTCTGCAGCTTGTCTGTCTTATATTGGTTGACGAACGACCAGTCGGTGATGGGCGTAGTTACAACCTCTCCACTCAGCCACAACCCAGGGTAGTTCCCAGGGCCGGGTGTATCCCCGATCGGGTTAAGGCCGGTGATACGCAATACGGCCAACGCCAAAATCAGGCAGACCAGGATGGCCCCTACGATTCTTCCTAAGATCTTCATTGTGCGCGCTCCTAACCTCGGGGCCAAGCTCCCTCTTTAGCTTGCATACCTGAGTCATTGTATACTCTGTCAGCGCCGGTATTTTGGTGCAACTCATGGAGTGCGAAAGAGCGGCGCGGCAGCAGTGAACGGAGGGACGCGGCCCTCGAAAGACTAAAGCCCGCCCGTCCATACATCTGGCGTTTGAACTTTTAAGCCGGTTGATTTGACCCTTCGAATTGGCACTGCTCCAATCCGTGTCCACCGCCGCCGTGACGGCTGAAAGATCCTTGGTGAGACCCCAGGCGAAACGAATAATCGGGCCAATTTTGGACCTCCTTACGGCTTCGATCCATCGCCGGAGTTGTCGCGAATCACCGCATCTGAGCGCCTCGCGAAAATCCAGGCTCATGCGGCGGATACGAACGGCGTCAGGACATTCGATCGCCAGTCGATCCAGCAGATGCTGTTGCGAAGCACTGAGTTGGTCGGTCGGCCTCGTTACGAGGACGGTGGCGTGTTTCGATACGACTCGCTGGGCCAGGCGTGGCGTCGCCGGTTTTCCCGATTTCCGCCAACCGGAAACGAATTGCGCAACTCTTGAGCGTCCTCCACGAGATCCCAGCTCGCGGATCTCCTGGAACAGCTTCGTGGCATTCCGACACCCTTCTGACCAGCGGCGCTGAAGGTGGTCCACAAAGGCATGCACCTTGGGACGGGGCCGAACCGGTCGCTTACGCTCCGGGAACTGTCCAGCCTTCATAGACGTGGCTTCCGGCGACCATCTCGTATAGCACCGCGCCAAACACCAGATATCTGCGCTTATCCACGTCTTCCCCCTCGCTTGCTCGGGCCAATTGCTCGTAGGCCCGATCAAACAGATCGTCCATGGCATCGGATATTGCCGCCCTTAGTTTAGGGCGGCCGTTCGAAATCCAGACGCTGTGGGACCGGGCTTAGCTTCTCCCGCGAACTCCTCCGTCTGGTTGCCTTGCAAGGGAGGTACGATGAAACAATCGCAGGAGGGCGATGGACTCCCAACGCTGGCAGCAGATCGAGGATTTGTATGATGCTGTGCTCGCTCGCGCACCGGAGGAGCGTTCTGCGTTGCTGGATCAGGCAGACCCGGAGCTGAAGCGGGAAGTCGAACTTCTTCTGGCGCAGAAGGGATCGTTGCTGGACCGTCCCGCCTGGGAAGCGCTTGCTGACGAGGAAACCGCGACGATGCTTGCAGCCGGGAACCGTCTGGGGCGCTACGAAATCGAAGCACGTTTGGGCGCCGGCGGCATGGGCGAAGTATTTCGCGCGCGAGATACCCGGCTGAACCGGACCGTCGCGCTAAAAATTTCCAAGATCCAGTTCAGCGAGCGCTTCGAACGCGAGGCGCGGGCGATTGCACAGCTCAATCACTCGCACATCTGCACCCTGTTCGACGTAGGCCCCAACTACCTGGTCATGGAACTGGTGGAGGGGACGACGCTATCCGCGCGCATCGCCAAGCACGGTTTGCCAATGCCGGAAGTGCTTCGCTACGGCGCGCAGATAGCGGACGCCTTGGCCGCCGCGCATGAGAAGGGGATCGTGCATCGGGATCTCAAGCCTGGCAACATCATGCTGTCCAAGGCGGGCGTGAAAGTGCTGGATTTCGGCCTCGCCAAGACGCAGAGCGACGAAACGCTAACGGCAGTCGACGCCGTGATGGGCACGCCGGCCTACATGGCTCCCGAGCAACGTGACGGCAAGCCGTGCGACGCGCGTGCGGACATTTACGCGCTGGGCCTGGTGATCCACGAGATGGCCACCGGTGCACGTCCGCAATCGGGCGAGCAGTGCAAGGCGTTACCGGAAAGACTGGCGCACGTGGTCCGGCGTTGCCTGGCCCGGGATCCGGAGGAGCGATGGCAATCGGCTCGCGACGTGAAGATGGAACTCGATTGGGCCGCCGAGGATCCGGGAGATGACGCGCCCGCTCCGAGCCGGGCACGAGAAGGCCGATTGTGGCTGGTTCCCACCGTGGTCGCGATCATCGCGCTGGCTGCCCTGGCTTTGGCCTATTTCCGGAAGCCGCCGGCGGATACAGGTACGATATCCACGACCATACCGGCGCCGGATAAGACGTCGTTCAGTCCCTATTCGACAGCGTCCCTGTCGCCGGACGGGACACGCATGGCGTTCTCGGCGGCGAGCGAAGACGGCCAGAACCAATTATGGCTTCGCGCCCTCGATGGGACTGAGACGCGGCCCTTGCCCGGCACCAGCGGCGCAACATTTCCTTTCTGGTCGTCGGACGGGAGATCGCTCGGTTTCTTCGCCGCGGGAAAGCTTAAGAGAATCGAGATCTCGGGCGGGCCGCCGGTGGATCTGTCGGATGCTTCGCTCGGGTTCGGCGGAAGCTGGGCGGCGGACGCGACAATCTTGTTTGCGCCGAACAGCACTTCCCCGCTATTTCGCGTGCCCGCGAGCGGCGGGCAGCCTGTTCAAGTAACATCTCTCAACCCGGCCCACGAAGAGGCCAGCCAATATTTTCCACAGTTCCTCCCCGATAACCGGCACTTTCTGTATTATTCTCTATCCGCTTCCGCCGAGTTCAGCGGGATCTACGTGGGATCGCTCGATGGCGGCGATCCTAAACTCCTCCTTCGCGGCGTTTCGAGCGCCGCGTTTGCGCCGCCTGATCGCATCTTGTTTATGCAGAACGGAGCGCTCATGGCCCGGCGCTTCGACCCAAACCCAAACCGTTATGAAGTGTCCGGCGACGCGGTAGCGATTGCGCGGGTGCCTGGAGCGGGTGATGCAGCCTCGTCTCTGAGCGCCTCTCAAAATGGGGTACTGGCTTTCCTTGCCGGGGCCACCGGCGAAGACGAGCAACTGGAATGGTTTAGCCGTGCAGGCCAGTCAGAAGGGGCAGTTGGAAGACCGGGGATCTACTATGCTCCGCGACTTTCGCCAGACGGTCGAAAGCTTGCCGTGGGCCTTGCTCCTCCCGGCAGCCCCGCTCGCGACATTTGGATTTTCGATCAGACGCTGCATAGCGAAACGCGGCTGACCTTCGATCAACTCCACAACGCTTTTCCGGTCTGGAATCGCGATGGAACCAGACTGGCCTTCACCTCAAATCCTAAGGAGAAGTTCCATATCTATGCGAGGTCAGCCGACGGCTCGGGAACCAGGGAACCATTGCTTGAGGACGACGCAATCGAGTATGTGGACGCATGGTCATCGGACGGGAAGTATATCGCCTATTCACGCCAGGACTCGGGCGCGAAACCCGGCTGGGATATCTGGGTCTTGCCGCTGGTTGGCGACGGGAAGCCGTTTCCTGTTGTCCAGAGCCCGTCCAATAAAGACGATCCTTCCTTTTCCCCCGACGGGAAATGGCTCGCCTATGATTCCGATGAATCCGGACAATGGGAGGTCTACGTTGTCCCCTTCCCGCATGCCGACGGCAGGTGGCAAGTCTCAAAGGGCGGGGGCCGGCAACCTCGCTGGCGGGGCGACGGCAAGGAATTCTTCTTTGTCGGCGCGGGGAACAGATTGATGGCCGCGGAGGTTCGGGACAAGGGTGTTGCTCTTGAAATCGGTGCTGCGCAGAGTCTCCCCATTCATACCGCCCCGAGTCCGTACCGGACCTACGATGTGACGGCCGACGGAAATAAGTTCATCGTGGTTAGCGCAGGGGCGAATACGAGGGGTATCACGATCATCGCGAACTGGCGGGCTTTACTGGAGCGGGAAACAAAGGCTCGTTGAGCAGAACATAACGGCATGGACTCCCAACGCTGGCAGCAGATCGAGAACTTGTATAATGCGGTGCTTGCTCGCACGGCGGAGGAGCGCACTGCGCTGCTCGATCAAGCAGATCCGGAGGTTAAACGGGAAGTCGAACTTCTTCTGGCGCAAAAGGGATCTCTGCTCGACCGGCCTGCTTGGGAACATCTTCAAAACAGTACGGTCACGATGCTTGCCGCCGGACATCGCCTGGGGCGCTATGAAATCGAGGCACGTTTGGGCGCGGGCGGAATGGGCGAAGTATTTCGCGCCCGCGACACGCGGCTCAACCGGACCGTTGCGCTGAAAATTTCCAAGATCCAGTTCAACGAGCGCTTCGATCGTGAGGCTCGTGCGATCGCCGCGTTGAACCATCCGAACATCTGCCAGATTTATGACGCTGGGGCCTCGCCTTCCGGCTCCGGCTACTTGGTGATGGAGCTGATCGACGGTGAAAGTCCCAAGGGTCCCTTGCCGCTGGCCGCGGTCTTGAAGTACGCCGCACAGATAGCGCTAGGGCTGGAAGCCGCGCATGAGAAGGGAATCGTCCACCGGGACCTCAAGCCAGGCAACATCAAGGTCACTCCCGGTGGGGTAATTAAGATTCTCGATTTCGGCCTGGCGAAGACGGCCCCTGCTTCCTCCGGGCCCAACGCCGAAGGCTCGCCCACTTCCGGAATCACTCAGACCGGCGTGATTCTCGGCACCGCGGCCTACATGTCGCCGGAGCAGGCTCGTGGCGAGCCGGTGGACAAGCGCACCGACATCTGGGCCTTCGGCGTCATCCTCTATGAACTGCTGACCGGCGAGCGCCTCTACCAGGGCAAGACCGCTTCGGACGCGCTCGCCATGGTGCTGACCAAGGAGCCCGATCTAAGCAGAGTTCCCCCGCAAATCAGAAAGCTCCTGCGCCCCTGCCTGGAGAAGGATCCCCAGAATCGCCTGCGCGACATCGGCGACGCGATGGCTTTGGTGGAAGAGGAAGCGCTTCCCGCGCCGGAGGCAGCCGCACCTTCGAGCTTCCCTGCTTACATTGCCTGGATCGCGGCTTCCGTTCTGCTCCTTACAGCCGCCGCGGCAGGCTTCGGATGGTGGAGGGCGATCCAGCCGACCGAACATCCACTGGTGCGGCTGGATGTCGACCTGGGCCAGGATGTAGCCCTTGGGTTGAACTATGGCGTTAACACCCGCATCTCACCTGACGGAACCCGGCTGGCCTATCTCGCCAGCCTGCGAGGCGGTCCGGTCAAACTGTTTGTCCGGAGACTGGACCAGCCCACGGCCACGGAACTTCCGGGTACGGAGGGAGCGTATTCGCCGTTCTTCTCTCCGGACAGCCAGTGGTTGGGCTTCACCCAGGGCAGGAAACTGTATAAGATTTCCGTCGACGGCAGCACGCCTATCCCGTTGGCGGATACTTCGCTTGCGACGGGATCGAGTTGGGGAGAGGACGGCGATATAATCCACCCGTCCGTGGGGAGGAGCATGCTGCGCATTCCGTCCAGTGGCGGGGCTGCGACATCTGTACTAAATCTCGCTAACGGAGAAGTCGCATTTGCATCGGCCCAGGTCCTGTCCGGAGAGAAGGCGGTCTTGTTTGAAGCCACCGGCCCCCTGGTGCAACCGGAAAAGACAAGCATCGAAGTGCTTACGTTGGCGGACCATCGCCGCAAGGTGGTGTACCAGGGCGGCACTTCACCCCGTTATGTGGCTACCTCCAGCGGGAGCGGGTACCTGCTTTACGCCGTCAGGGAGACATTGTTCGCTGTCCCGTTCGATCTGGAGCGCCTGGAGACACGCGGCGCCCCTGTCCCGGTGCTGAGCGACGTTGAGCACCACCCAGAGAATTTCGACTCGCAATACGATCTGTCCCGCACCGGCGCGCTGATTTACCGGAAAGCTGGCGCGAACACCCAAACCTCCACGCTGCAGTGGGTGGGTACCGACGGCAAGAAGATAACCATCGTTCGCCAGCCTGGGCAGATCAGCGACCCACACTTGTCGCCTGATGGAAAGCGCCTCGCGGCGACGACCACCGGTTCCGGGCGGGTGGATACCCAGGTTTACGATTTGAAGCGCGAAACTTGGGCGAATTTGTCTTCCAGCCTGGAACGCGATTTTTTCGACGTAGCTTGGAGTCCTGATGGTCAATTTCTGGTCTTTGGTTCCTTCAACGGGCTGTTCTGGACTCGCTCGGATGGGGCAAGCCAGCCGAAACAACTCGTGGGAGACGAAGTACAACAAGAACCTGCCATCGCGCCTGATGCTAAACACGTGGCGTTCATCGAAGCGCCCGGAGGGAAAACCCAAATTCTTACGGCTCCCCTGGAGGTTTCCGGGGACGAGTTGAAAGCGGGAACGCCGGAGCCATTCCTCAAGAGCGCCTTCTCCGACTCGTGGCCCGCGTTTTCGCCCGATGGTAAATGGCTGGCGTATCAATCGAACTCTACCGGAACGTTTGAGATCTACGTTCGCGGGTTTCCGGACAACGGCGGGTTATGGAAGATCTCGAACAACGGCGGCCAAAAACCGATTTGGTCGCGTGGCGGGCATGACCTGCTCTATCAGGAGGGCGACCTGGAGATGGCGGTGAGCTACTCGGCCAGCGGCGGCAAATTCGTCGCGGAAAAGCCTCGCGTGTGGACGGCCAAGGTTGGGGGCGTGGCTGCCGATCTCTCGTCCGACGGAAAGCGCCTGGTGGTCCTGGCGCAGCCGGACGCGGCCGACGCTCCCAAACCCGAACACGAAGTGGTGCTGTTGCTGAATTTCTTCGACGAGCTGCAGCGCCGGGTGCATCAGGGCAAGTAGCCGGCCGGGATGTAACAATGGTCGAATAGATTCCCATGGATGCCGATCGCTGGCATAAGATCGAGGATCTTTACAATGCGGCGCTCGCGTGCGGTGGGGAGGAACGATCGCGGCTGCTCGATCGGGCTGATCCAGAGCTAAGGCGCGAGGTCGAGCTTCTGCTTACGCAAGACGGGTCACTGCTGGACCGCCCGGCGTGGGAGCAGATCGAGGAAAGCGCGGGTCCCACACTGAAGGGCGGCGAGCGCTGGGGCCGCTACGAGATCGAGGCGCAGTTGGGAGCGGGCGGCATGGGCGTGGTTTTTCGAGCCCAGGACACGAAACTCCGCCGGCTTGTCGCGATCAAATTCCTTTCTGACGATGTAGCGGATGCAGCCGGGCGCCGCCGGTTCCAGCGCGAAGCGCAGACGGCATCCTCGCTGAATCATCCTCATATCGTGGCGGTGTACGATGCCGGCGAATTCGAAGGGCGGCAGTACCTGGTTACGGAGTTTGTGGATGGGGGCACCCTCAAGGCTTGGGCTCGTGAGCGGAAGCGCACGTGGCGCGAGATCGCCGAGCTGTTGACCGGCGTTGCCGACGGGTTGGCCGCCGCGCACACGGCAGGCATTCTCCATCGCGACATCAAGCCCGATAACATCCTGGTGTCCAAGAGCGGTTACGCGAAGTTGGCGGACTTTGGGTTGGCGAAGTTGGCCGAGGGTACGGATACCGACGTGACGCGGACTTTAACGGAGGGCCGGACCCGGCCCGGCGTCGTCATCGGAACTATCCCGTATATGTCGCCGGAGCAGGCCTCCGGAAAGCCCGTCGACGCGCGCAGCGATATTTTTTCCTTCGGCGTAGTGCTCTATGAATTACTTGGCGGGCGCCGGCCCTTCACTGGGAATACCGACCTCCAGGTGTTGCAAGCGATTCTGCATGCCGCGCCGCAACCTCTGGGCGAGGAAGTGCCGCTGCCTTTGCGCATGGCCGTCGAGAAGGCGTTGGAGAAAGAGCCGGGCGAGCGGCATCAGTCAATGCGCGATTTGGTGGTGGACCTGAGGCGCGCCACCCGCCAGACTGCGCCGGACCCAGTCGCGGTCCCAGCCAAGCCCGCGGGCGCGCGAGGCACGATCTGGAAATGGGGCGCTGCGAAATGGATCGGCGCGGTCGCGGCTCTGGTCGTGATCGACGGGGGTGCGGCTTGGCTATTGTTACGGGACCGAGCGTCAAGCACTCCAACTGCTCTAGAGTACACGCAGCTCACCAATTTTGCGGACTCGGCCGTCGCGCCGATGCTCTCCCCGGACGGGAAGATGTTGGCGTTCATCCGAGGTGAGGACACCTTCGAGGGTCCGGGCGAGGTCTACGTCAAGCTTCTTCCAGATGGTAACCCGGTGCAACTGACCCACCTCAACAGCTACCTGGAGGGGCCGGTGGTCTTTTCAACGGACGGCAGCAGGATCGCGTTTACCCGCGGAGGCAACGGCGGCAGCACCTGGACAACACCGGTCTTGGGCGGCGAACCAGCACCGTTATTGGCTCATTCTTCGGCCTTGAGCTGGATCGAGCCGACGCCTGGGGTTCGACGCGTGATGTTCTCAAACGGGACTGGCGAAGGAATCCATATGGGAGTCTACGAGTCCACCGAGAGCCGGTCGGAACTGCGCACCATCTATCTGCCGGCTTCCGTGGAGGGAATGGCGCATCGCTCCTTTTTGTCACCCGATCGCCGGAACGTGCTGATCGTGGAAATGGATCTGGCCAGTTGGCTCCCCTGCCGCGTGGTTCCATTCGATGGAAGCTCGGCGGGAACGCGCGTGGGTCCGCAGCCCGCGCAGTGTACCGACGCGGCATGGTCGCCGGACGGAAGGTGGATGTATGTGGCGGCGAATACGGGTGACGGATATCACATCTGGCGCCAGCGCTTTCCTAACGGCACGCCCGAGCAGGTAACTTTGGGAGCGAATCAGGAGCAGGGAATCTCGTTCGCTCCGGATGGCCACTCCTTTGTTACGTCGGTAGGTGCAAGCGAAAGCACACTTTGGTTGCACGAAGCCAAGGGAGACCGTCAGATCACCTCCGAAGGGTATGCGTTTCTGCCGACTTTCTCCGCCGATGGCAAGACTCTTTATTACCTGGTGCGATCTCATACAAACCGCGGTTTCGTCAACGGCGAGTTGTGGTCGGTCAGTTTGGATGCGGGACATCCCATGCGTCTCATGCCGGATTTTCTGATGGAGCAGTACAACATTTCAGCCGACGGAAAGCGCATTGTGTTCCTCACCAACGATGGCGGGCACTCGCAACTGCGGGTAGCGCCTCTGGATGGGAGTTCGGCGCCGCGCCTTCTTGCTACGAAGGAGTACTCGCCTCGTGCGTTGTTCGACCCGCACGGAGGGGTTCTGTTCGTGGGCGGAGAGAAGGGGGTCGCCTATCTGTATCACATCAACGAAGATGGTACGGATCAAAGGAAACTCTTGCCCACGCCGGTGTTGTATCTTTATGCCGTGTCACCGAACGGGCAGGCGGTGGCCATTTGGGTCGGCGTGGATGTATATGCAGACTCCTACGATGGCAAATCCCAAACGTTGATCTGCAAAGGTTGCGGAACCGCGGGTGAGGAGCAGCGCGGCGTGACTCCTCCGTTAGTGAGCTGGTCTCCGGACGGTAAGTTTCTTTACGTGCACGCCCCTGATACAGCACGCAAGAGTTATGCGGTGCCGCTTCCGCCAGGGCAGTTGCTGCCCGCCCTCCCGAAGGCGGGGTTGCCGCGTCTAGCCGACGCAGCGAATCTACCCGGTGCCAAGACCTTCCCTCAGCAACGGGCTTACGGAGGGGCGGACCCGTCGATCTACGCCTATCCGCGTGTGACTACCCATCGCAACATTTATCGTATACCGGTTCCTTAAAGGAGGTTTGGCAACCGGGTTCTAGCGAATTGGGCCACCGCCGCTACCAACATTCAACTAAAGATGGGAGTGCGTTGGTCAAACTGAGGAGCAACTTGCAGGTGCAAGTCCTGTCCGGTCAAAGCCACAGCAGGCAGATCGGGACTGAGTCGTGCAGGCGTCCCGGCAACGGGATGTCTGAAGCGTAGACAGGGGTCATATGGGGTGCGGAGTTCAGCCTCGAAAGGTAGAATGTCGCGGAGGCCGAGTTGGTTCCCATC